>JAVKSQ010000004.1:0-89437 GCA_039583615.1 Acidimicrobiales bacterium | reverse complement strand
AGCATCGGGGCTGGCGCCCCGAGCGGGGCTCTGCCCCACACCCCTGATCCCGCGCGCCCGCATCGGTGCACTACTCCCGGATCATTTTCGCATCAGCACCGATTTCTCGACACCCCTGCTGACCTGCGGTTGCACGAGGGCGACTCAGGGCGACTGGGGGGGCGACTGGGGGCGACTCAGCCAGAGTCGCAGATTTGTCAACATCGGC
Source organism: Acidimicrobiales bacterium (assembly GCA_039583615.1). GTDB lineage: Bacteria > Actinomycetota > Acidimicrobiia > Acidimicrobiales > QHCF01 > QHCF01. The sequence goes on along the minus strand of JAVKSQ010000004.1, from coordinate 89,229 downwards.
GTCAACGTTGCCGTCAACCCCTCGGGCGCACTCTGCGCCCATGATCTCCATTGGCAAGCTCTCAACCAAGTCGGCTGACTACTACCTGAACCGGAGCCGGACGTCCCGCCGGACTGGGAGGCGCGAGCCCTCAGCCAGCCCAGTGTCGGACAGCACCGCCGTGGATTGTCTTCGACCCCAGACGCGTGACCGTGCTGCTGATCGCCCACGGCCGACCTTCCCTCACCGGCGGGCCATCCCTGGCCGCTGCTGGCCACCACTTCGCCAGTCTGGCTCCAGGCATCCAAGGTCTGGAGCCGTCGTCTTCAACGTCCCCCAACCCACGTACCAACCAGGAGGCAATCGATGTCCATGACTGAGTCTCGTCATACCGAGGGTTCCAACCCTCTAGCTTTCCTTGAGGCTTGCCTTCAGGACGTTTGAGGCAAGTTTTCAGGATGCCAGGCCTGCGGCGGCGATGAGGTCGTCGAGGCGGTGTTCGTAGTCGTGCCAGGCGGTGGTGAGTGGCCGGGGTGCGGGCGGGCGGGGGCTGGTCGCGTTGTCGAGGTCGGTGAGGGCGGGGATGATGACGCGGGCGGCGAGCTTGGTGAGGAAGGTGGCCAGGCTGCGCCCGCGGGGGGTGACCCGGTAGGTGTTGGTTCCCTGCACCCGTTCGATCAGACCTTTGAGCCGGAGGCGGCGCAGGTCGTAGGTGGCCTGGTTGGTGGTGTAGTCGGGGGTCCAACGGGCGGCCATGTGCTGGCGCAGGGTGCGGTTGGTGAGCCCGCCGATCACGTGGGCGAACGCGGCGATCGAGGAGAGCAGGGCCATCACCCGGGGGTCGCCGAAGCGCAGCCCCGGAGCGCGCTGGCCGTCGTGGAGGGTGGGCATGACCAACGCTTCGAGGGTGGCGGGGTCGGGGAGACCGGCTTGGCCCTCGCCCAGGGCGGCCAGGAAGCGGGCGTTGGTGTCGGCGCCGATCTTGCGCAGCGCCTTCCAGTTCTCGGCGTTGAGGGTCTTGAGGGTGTCGAAGTCGGCCGGATTGTTGATCGTGGCCTCCACCCGCAGCGCCCGGCCCTCTTTCAGGTAGCACTTGGCCTTGGACGACTTGTAGTGGATCTGGAGCTTGGGGTTGACGTCGCGGGCCACGACCTCGGTGGCGAAGCGGCCGGGGGTGGGAAGTTTGCCCTGGGAGCGCACGGTTCGGTCCACCACGAGGGCGACCTGCTCGGGGCGACCCAGGTCCAAGTGGTCGCGGATGGCCGCTTCGAACCACGCCCGTCCCCGGCGGGGGGCGTCGAAGACCGCGGTGTCGGAGATCTCCAGTTGACGCACGGAGAACTCGTAGCTGAACCCGCGCCGGCGGTCCTCTGGGATCAGGGGGCTGGGGATCCAGGCCAGCCAACGGTCGATACCGGCACGCAGATGCCCGGCCGACAGCCGGGCGGCCAAGCGGCGAGCAAGGCCAGGGTCGGCGGCGGAGCGCAGCCCGTTGTCCAACGCCTCGAACTCCACGCCGGCCGCGGCGAGCTGGCGCTTGAGCCACTGGTGGCCGTTGGCGACGATCCACAGCGGGTAGGGGGCGAAGGGGCACAGCTTGACCAGCACCGGGCCCCACTGGTCGTCGTGGCCGTAGAAGTACCAGTGGTCGGGGACTTTGGCCTGGCGGGAGAACGCGAAGTGCGGGTGGCGCTCGGTGTGGAACGGGGAGTGGGGGTCCTTGTAGCCCACCCATGCCTCCATCCGTTCCTGGGCTTTGCCCACCAGCACCACACCGGGCCGGTCGGCCACCGCGGCCGCCTCCTGGTAGGGGCGAGCGATGTCTTCTTTCACGTCGCCCTTCTTGAAGCGGATGACATCCAGGCCCGAGCGGGTGACGAAGCGCTCCAGGTCGTCGACCAGCCGGTCGTGGTTGCGGCTCAGAACCACCGGCGACGGGATGGGGTAGCCCCGCTGAAGGATGAACTTCACCACCCCGCCCTCGAACTGTAGGCCCCGGATGTAGCCGGCGACCCCGACGCGGTCCACGCAGGTGACTCGGAAGTTCACATGTTCGGCCAATAAGCTGTCGACGGTGCCCATCACGTCCTCCTCCCCCGACCGCTGGCACGGTCGGCAGGTCTAGGTGTTTGCCAGGAGGACGGTAGTCAGCGGCGCCGACGCGAGAGGGGTGACGCGCTCATCCCTCTCGCGTCGCGTCAGGTCACCGCTTCTGGTCTCTCACCGATGGAGCGCACAGGGCCGGCTTTGCCGGCCCGGCACCGGCCTGTTGGGCACCGAGCAGCGCCCAACCGAGCGAGGCTCACACCCCCAAGCCCACACCAAGGCCAGATCGCGCCGCGAGAGGCTCGGCGGTGTGAGGCTCGCTCGCTAATTCTTACCGTCGAGGAAGCCGGTCGCCTCCTCGGCATCTCCCGAGGCCTGGCCTACGAGCTGGTGGCCCGTGGTGAGTTGCCTCACCTACGCCTCGGCAGACGCATCGTCATTCCCCGAACAGCACTGGAGGCCCTGCTCAACGACGTCACCCCACGCTCGGAGGGATGACACCACCGACTGCGACCAGAACGCCGTACGGCCGTCAATGGGCCAACGCCGGCCACAAGCTCCCGGTGATCCACCATTCCCGCGACTCGGCCAGGCCGATGTCGGCGACCACGCAGCGCTCGTCCGCCGGGTCCCACTGCACTCCCTCTCCGAAACGGTGCAGGAGGCGGCGCCCACCAAGAGCAGCCGGACCGTGGCTGGTCAGGAGACCGAGGACCTCGGTGGGGTCGGTACCCGCCCTGTCCGCCACCCGGCCTGCCAGCTCTGCCCCGTCGGTGCCATCGTGGCGATGGCAGGCGGCGACAACGCCATCCAGGACGGACTTGGTGGCCTCCGGCAGCGAGCGCCTGGACGCTCCCGGCCCCCAGATGGTGACGTCCACGGCGAACAGCTGGTCAGGGGCCAGCTCGGTGAGGACGGTCAGTGCCCGGCTGACGGAGAGCCAAGATCGCTGCCACGTTCGACAACGCCGGGGCACCGGCCATGAGCGGTGCCTGCCACCGACAGGCGATGGGCCCCTTCGACCACCCGCACTCGGGCGTGTCCTCGGCGGCCAGGTAGCGATGGTGGTGCTCGACCCTTCCCCGCCTCAGTGGTACCAGCGCAGGAAGCTCGAAGCGGCGCTCGATATGAATGGTGCTCGGACGACCGAAGGCGGAGGCACCGACGTTGTAGAGGAGCACGTTCTCGGTGTCGACCACCCCGACCTGCTGGCTGGTGTAGGTACAGCTGAGCCGATAGGAGGGCCCAGCCCGGTCCGCCAGGCTCCGCAGGGCCAGGCGCAGCGACGTCCGGAGCTCGAGCATCGAGCCACGCGGCTCGAAGGGCAGCCGGGTGACTGACCAGGCCTCGACCATGGCGTTGGCTGGGCCGCGGACCACCCAGCCACCTTGTTCATCCATAGCCCGAGGGTGGCGTGGCACAGGAGGGCTCACGCCTCGTGCCTGGCTCAGGCTCTTGCGTCGTCCAGGGCGGCCGCCCGGCGGGCCACCGCGCTCTCGGTCATGCCCGGCAGCACGTGCTGGTACAGGGTGGCGGTGATGGTGGGGCTGGCGTGGCCGAGCAGCTCGGCGGCCACCTTGGTGGGCGTCCCGTCCTCCAGCAGGCCGGTGGCGGCGGTGTGGCGGGCATCGTGCAGGCGGATAGGGCGCAGGCCGGCAGCCTTGGCCAGTGCGTCGAAGCGGTTGGAGTAGAAGTCGGGGTGGTAGGCCTGGCCGTCCTCCCGGGTGAAGACATAGCCGGTCTCGGTCCAGATCGGGCCGGCAGCCTCCCGTTCAGTGCTCTGGCAGACCAGGCGCGCCCGTAACCCAGCCACCGTGACCGGGTCCAGCGGGACGCTGCGGCGCCCGGCCGCCGTCTTGGGGGTTGACTCCACCGCCTTGCCGTCCACCACCACCAGGGTGTGCACGAAGCGGGCCCGTCCGGCGTCAAGGTCCAGGTCCGCCCAGCGCAGCCCGGCCACCTCGCCCCGGCGAGGCCCCAGGGTCAAAAAGATGCGCCAGGCACCAGCCAGGCGGTCACCGGCGGTGGCGGCCAGGAACTGGCGGGTCTCAGTGTTGGTCCAAGCCGCCATCTCCCGGTGGGCGACGCGGGGCCGGCCCACCAGGTCCGCCGGGTTGCGAGGGATCAGGCCACCTCGCACGGCATGCTCCAGGGCCATGCGCAACACCGTGGCGGTGAGCTGGACGCTGCGGGCGGACAGCCCTCCCCGGCCGAGAGTCGAGCCCGAGGCTCGTAGGCTGTCATAGAGGCCCTGGACGGCCTTGAGGGTCAGGCGGGCCAGCGGGACTGATCCGATATGGGGCACGATCCAGTGCTGGACCACCGATCGGTACTGGGCCAGCGTTGCCGGCCGCAGCCCCCGGCTGGCCTGGACGGCCAGCCACTCCCCCTCCAGGAACTCACCGAGGGTGACCTGGGCGGGCCGGGCCGCGTAGATGCCAACCTGAGCGTCGGCCAACGCCTTGGAGAGCGCAGCCTCGGCGTCCTTGCGGGTGCCGAAGCCGCCCTTGGAGACCCGGCGCCGGGCGCCGGTCGGCCCATCGTGGGCGTCGTAGACGATCGTCCAGGGATGGCCTCGGCCCGGTGTCCGCTGGTAGGTGCGTCCCTTCATGTCCTGCCTCCTGCTCCCACCAGAAGGCTAGCGCACCGGCAGCACTTCGGCAGCACTTCACGAAGAAAGCCGGCCCTTGCGGACCGGCCCACCCCGTCTGACCTGGACCTACCTCGTCGGGCTGCCGGGATTTGAACCCGGGACCTCTTGACCCCCAGTCAAGCGCGCTAACCAAGCTGCGCCACAGCCCGTGGGCCCGCATCGTAGTGCCTGGCGCCGCTCCGCCAGGCGGCCGGCGCGACCGCCCCGGCGGGCCTGCGCCGGCCGCCCTCGGCCGCCAGTCAGAGGAGGTGGTGGGCCACCCACTCCACCCCCTGGTACAGGCGATAGCCCAGGTAGATCACGGTGGCCCCCGCCAGCAGCCGAAAATGCCAGGGCAGCCGGGACGGGGCCACCACGATCGACCGGCCGCATACCGGACAGGTCCCATCCTCTCCCAGGGCATCTCGCTGGTAGGCAGCGGCGCACTCCTCGCACCACACCGAGTCGACCGTCGAGTCGGAGCCCATCGACTCGATCTTGGCCGACTCGGGTCGCCTGGGGGTATCACCGCGCCGACGGCCGCTGCCGCCAGTGCCGGCCGCCGCCAGTGCCGGCCCTGGCAGGCGGTTCTTTGGACGCTGCGGCGCGCTTTCTCGTAGCAAACGGGTCCAAAGTTCGCCCTTGGTGCCTCCACCACGCTGCTCCCGGGAGCTCGATGCTGCCCGATCGAGCCCAGCCGCTCCAGCACCGGGCGAGCGGCCCGGCCACCCTCAGGTCCGCCGGATGGCCAGGATGGCCACGTCGTCGCTGAGGGGGTCCGAGGCGAAGTCCTGAGCCGCCTCCAGCAGCGACTTGCACAAGGTGCCCACGTCCTGGCCTGGATCCCGGCGCAGCACGGCGGCGACGCGTTCCTCCCCGAAGAGGGCCTCGCCGGCCCGAGCCTCGCTCAGCCCGTCGGTGTAGAGCAGCAGCACGTCGCCCGGGTCCAGGCCAACCTCCCGGCTGGTGTAGCTGCCCTTGGGGTCCAAGGTGAGCAGAGGTCCGGTCGAACGAAGGGGCTGCACCTGGCCGTCATGCCACAACCAGGCCGGCGGATGGCCAGCCGAGGCAAATCGCAAGGTCCCAGCCACCTGGTCGAAGACGACCGCGCACAACGAGACCAGCTCCTCCGGTCGGCCCTGGGAGGAGGACAGCAACACGTTGAGCTCCTCGATGGCCTGGCCCGGGTCCCGGTACTGGCGCAGGAACACCCGCAGCAGGTACTTGACCTGGAAGGCGGTGATCGACGGCTCGATGCCGTGCCCGGTGACGTCGCCGATCACCGCCGTCAGGCGGGTGACGGCGGTTGGGTACAGATCGTAGAAGTCCCCCGCCATAGCGCCGGTCCCGGGCTGGTACACCTGGCCCACCTGGAAGCCGTCGATGTCGGGCAGGGCGCCAGGAGCCAGCCGGGCGGCCCATCGCATGGGGGCCAGCTCCTCTTGGGCCAGCACCTCCTCGGCCCGCTGCTCGAGCAGGGAACGACGCTCGGCCAGCCGGGCGGCCGACAGGAACTGGGGGCCGAACCACACCGAGAGGGCCACCGGCACCAGGATGAGCAGGAAGGGAAGGGACAGCAGCGTCTTGGCGGCGATGGCCGTGGCCAGAGAGATGATCCCCAGCACCAGGTACAGCAGAGTGGTGTGGGCCTCCTTGATGTAGGCCGACACCGCCAGCACCAATGCGTCGTCGGCGGTGCGACCCTCCCGGACGTCGTCCTCGACTCGCCGGCGGGCGCGGTTGAGGCGCCGGCAGGACCTGCCCCACACCACGGCGGCCACCCCGCAGGCCAGGGCCACCACCACCAGGACCGGCCGCGCCACCTCCACGACCGAACCCTAATCCCCTCCGGGCCCGATGGTCGGGTGAACCTGCCGGGGCCGCCAAGCCCCTCGCCTCTCAGGCGCTCGATCTACGGCGCACCCGTAGCTGCAGGGGCGTCGGGCCGAGCTCGAAGTGCTCCCGCAGCCGGCGCTCGATGTACCTCAGGTAGGTCGGATGCAGGCGATGGTTGGCGAACAAGGTAAAGGTGGGTGGGTCGGTGGTGCCCTGGACGGCGTAGAGGATGCGGGCTCCGGAGGCGGGGTGGTCCGTCTGGGCGGCGCGGATGACCCGGTTCAGCTCGGCAGTGGGCACCCGACGATGGTAGGCCTCGATGGCGAGGTCGATGATGGGGCGCAGCCGATGGACACCCAGGCCGGTGAGGGCGCTCAGCTTGACCACCGGTGCGTAGCCGAGGAAGGCCAGCCGGTCCTCCACGTCGGCCAGCACCGCCTGGCGAGCCTCCGTCCCCAGGCACTCCCACTTGTTGAGCACCACCACCACCGGGCTGCCGGCGGCGTCGACCCGTTCAGCCAGTCGCTGGTCCTGGTGGGTGATGCCCTCGGTGGCGTCGATCACCAGCAGGGCGATGTCGGCCCGGTCGATGCTCTGCAGGGCCCGCACGACGGAGTAGTACTCGGGCCCCTCGCCCACTCTCGACGTCCGGCGCATGCCGGCGGTGTCCACCAGGCGCAGCAGCCCCTGGTCGGTGCTGACAACGGTGTCGACGCTGTCCCTCGTGGTCCCCGGCCGGTCGTCAGTGATGGCCCGGTCCTCCCCCACCAGCCGGTTGAACAAGGTGGACTTGCCAACGTTGGGACGGCCCACCACCGCTACCGCAGGGCAAGGAGGATCGAAATCTGGCTCCTCCTGCGCACCTGCCTCTCCCACCTCCACGCTGCCCTCCTCCCCCAGGCGGGCCACTATCTCGTCGAGGAGGTCCCCCGTGCCCCGGCCGTGGACGGCGCTGACCATCCAGGGATCGCCCAGGCCCAGCCGGGCGAAGGTCCAGGCGTCGGGCTCCCGCGAGCCCGAGTCCACCTTGTTGGCCACCACCAGCACCGGGCGTCCGCCCCGGCGCAACAGACGGGCCACCGCCTCGTCCTGCGCGGTGATCCCCACTGCGGCGTCGACCACCAGGAGCACCAGGTCGGCCTCGGTCACGGCTCGCTCGGCCTGGGCGCTCACCTGGTGGTCGAGGGGATCGTCCGTGTCGAGCCAGCCGCCGGTGTCTACCACGGTGAAGAGGCGGCCGTTCCACTCGGCCGGCAGGGCCTTGCGATCTCTGGTAACGCCCGGGTGCTCCTCCACGATGGCCACCCGGTGGCCCACGAACCGGTTCACCAGCGCCGACTTGCCCACGTTGGGGCGCCCCACCACGGCCACCGTCCTGCTCACGGTCGCTCCGTGCTGCTCGCGGTCGCTCCCAAGTCAGCGCCTGTCCAGCGCCCGGCGAAGCGACAGGCCGTCGGCGGCCACCACCTCGACCGGGCGGGGCAGGTCGGCAGTCCGCGTCCCGTCGAGGAAGCGACCCTGCGAGAGGCAGGCGTCAGGGAGGAGGTAGCGGTGGCCGGTGGGCTCAGCGGCCAGCGCCCGAGCCAGGTCGGCGCCCACCAGGAGACCTGCCACCCCGATGTTGCCCCCGAAGAACTGGTTCTCGACCGCCACCACCCGCACGTCGGGCCGGCGCAGGGCGGCCACCAAGGGGCCCAGCACGGCCGCCCCGTAGGTGCCGGTGACGATCCCGACCGGTGCTGCCGGCCCGGGCCGCGGGGTAAGGGTGACCGGGGCGGCAGCCGGCGCCCGGGCAGGGGCGTCATACGGTCCCGCCCGTTGGGGCTGGCCCGGCCCGGTCGGCCCCCGATGCTCTCTGTCGGCCCGGTAGCCCTCGGCTGGCGCTCCGTCCACCCAGGCGAAGAAGCCGGGGCGGACACCCATGGCGGCGTCGGCCCGACCCCCGAAGGCGGCCGCGAAGGCCCGGGCCATCCCTATGCCGTTCTCGTGCTGCGGGAAGCCCTCGTAGGAGTCAACCTCTGGGAACGGCCGACCAGCCAGCAGGTGGTACTCGTCCGCCGCGAAGACCAGCCGGCGGCCCAGCCCGTCGAGGAAGGCCTCCTGCCACTCGGCCACGGTGTCCAGCACGGCGGCGGCCTCTCGGGGGGTGTGCGGCCGCATGGCTGCCTCCTTGGACCAGCGGCTCACGCCCAGCGGGACCACCGCGGCGGTGGCCAGCTCGGGGTACTGGTCGAGCACGCCGGCCAGGGTGTCGTGCAGGACCGCCCCGTCGTTGACTCCCGGACACACCACCACCTGGCCGTGGACCTCGATCCCGTGGTCCAGCAGGGCGCCCAGCCAGCGCAGGCTGGTGGCCCCCCGGCGGTTGCGCAGCATGCGCGCCCTCACCTCTGGATCGGTGGCGTGGATGCTCACGAACAGAGGGCTCAGGCGCTCGGTCACCACCCGCTCGAGGTCGGACTCCGTGAAGCGGGTGAGGGTGGTGAAGTTGCCGTACAGGAAGGAGAGCCGGTAGTCGTCGTCCTTCACGTAGAGACTGCGGCGCATGCCCTTGGGGAGCTGGTGGATGAAGCAGAACTCGCAGTGGTTGTCGCACGTGCGGACCCGGTCGAAGACGGCCGAGGAGACCTCCAACCCCAGAGGCTCGCCCTCGGCCTTGGCGACGGCAAGGCTTCGTTCGAGCCCGCCTCGCGCCACGTCAAGCTCCACCTCGGCCTGATCCACCAGTAGCTGGTAGGCGATGACGTCGCGGGGTGTGGAACCGTTGATGGAGACGATCTCGTCGCCGGCCATGAGACCCGCTCGGGCGGCCGGTGAGCCCTCCTCCACGGCCACCACCCGAGGTAGAGCCATGCCGCCAGGATACGGGACCGGGTCGACAGGGCATTCGAGGCTGGCCGGTAGCCTTGGGCCGGTGGACGTGGAGAAGGTGCTGCTGGCCCAACCCCGTGGTTTCTGCGCCGGGGTCGAGATGGCCATCAAGGCTCTGGCCTGGATGGTCCGGATCTACGAGCCGCCGGTCTACTGCTACCACGAGATAGTCCACAACCGCTCGGTGGTGGAGCGCTTCGCCCACCTGGGAGTGGTGTTCGTCGACGACGTGGCCGACGTCCCGCCCGGCGCTCCCCTGATGCTCAGCGCCCACGGCTCGGCCCCCTCGGTGATCTCCGCCGCCCGGGCCAACGGCGGGGTGGTGATAGATGCCGTGTGCCCGCTGGTGACCAAGGTCCACCACGAGATGAAGGTACGGGCCAAGAAGGGCTTTACCGTGCTCTACGTGGGCCACCAGGGTCACGAGGAGGCCATCGGGACCATGGCCGAGGCACCCGGGGCCGTGCGGCTGGTGGAGCACGAGGACGACGTGGCCTCGATCGCCGAGCCTCAGACTCCTGTGGCCCTCCTGGCCCAGACCACCCTCAGTCATGACGAGTGGTCGGGGATCATGCAGCGGGCCAGGGAGCGGTTCCCCGAGCTGTGGATGCCGGGCCGCAGCGACCTGTGCTTCGCTACGACCAACCGCCAGGCCGCCCTCAAGGCCATAGCCGGCCGATCCGACGTCGTCGTCGTCATCGGCTCGGCCAACTCCTCCAACACCGTCGCCCTCGAGAAGGTGGCCCGGGCCGAGGGCTGCTCGGCGGTGTACCGGGTCAACCACGCCGACCAGCTGCCCCAGGAGCTGTCAGGCACGGTCGGGGTGACGGCCGGGGCGTCGGCCCCGGAGGAGCTCGTGTGCCAGGTGATCGAGCGGCTGGCCCCCCGGTCGGGCGTCGAGGTGGTCCAGGTGGGCCGGGAGGACGAGTACTTCCCTCCTCCGCCCGAGCTGCGGGACCTCCTGCGAGCGGCGGCCACCGCTGCCACCCTGGCGGTAGGGGGCCCGGCCGACGTCGGGGCCCTGATGGCCGAGGATCGGGTCACCGCCGCCAGCGACGTACTCGACGCCCTGGCCGGCCGAGTGCCACGAGGGGCGGCCGCTAGCCGTTGAACCGGTCAGGGTCCGGGCCCAGGCGGCGCGGCTGGGTACCGAGCCCAGCCAGGCTCGCCATCTCCCCGGGGGTCAGCTGGAAGCCGAACACATCGATGTTGGCCCGGATGCGCTCGGGTGTCACCGACTTGGGGATGGCCAGGTTGCCGAGCTGGATGTGCCAGCGCAGCACCGCCTGGGCCGGCGAGACGCGGTGGGCGGCAGCCACCTTGGCCACCACTGGTTCGTCCAGCAGGCTCTTGCCCCGCCCGATCGGGCTCCAGGCCTCGGTGACGATCCCGTGCCGGTCGTGGACCTCGCGCAGGTCGTCCTGAGGTAGGTAGGGGTGGAGCTCGACCTGGTTGACCGCCGGCACCACGCTGGTGGCCGCCAGCAGCTCCTCCAGGTGGCGGCCGGTGAAGTTGCACACGCCGATCACTCGGGCGTCCCCGTCCTGGTAGATCCTCTCCAGCGCCTGCCAGGTCTGCAGGTAGTCGCCTCGGGCCGGGGTCGGCCAGTGGATCAGGTACATGTCGACCACCCCCAGGCCCAGGCGGGCCCGGCTGCGGTCGAACGCCTTCAGCGTCTTGTCGTAGCCGTGGTCGTCGTTCCACACCTTGGTCGTGACGAAGACGTCGTCCCTTGGAACCCCGCTCTGCCTGACGGCCTGGCCGACACCCTCCTCGTTGCCGTAGGCGGCGGCCGTGTCGATCAGGCGGTAGCCGGCGCCGATGGCCGTGCGCACCGCCTCCACCACCTGTTCGGGAGGTACCAGGAACACGCCGAAGCCCAGCTGGGGAACCTCGACGCCGTTGTTGAGCACCACGTTGGGAACGCCAGGCATGGCTTCAATCCTTTCAGGTCCGTCGGCCGGCCAGTAGCGGGCACTTGATACCCGCCCCTGCGCCCACGTGACAGTCAGATGGCATTTTCGGGCCAGTGCCGGGTTGAGCCGGGCCGGCGGGCAGAATGTCTCATGTCCGTCGCCGCCAGCACGCCGATCGAGCTGATCGAGGTCGTCTACGCCCGCCTGACCGAGCGTGTCGCCCTGGGGCGGCGGCGGCTGGGCCGACCGCTCACTCTGGCCGAGAAGATCCTGTTCAACCACCTGGCCGACCCCGAGGGCCAGGCTGTCGAGCGAGGCCGCAGCTACGCCAAGCTGTTCCCTGACCGGGTGGCCATGCAGGATGCCACCGCCCAGATGGCCCTGCTGCAGCTCGTGGTCGCTGGTCTGGAGAGGGTGGCGGTGCCCACCACGGTCCACTGCGACCATCTCATCCAGGCCCGGGACGGGGCCGAGGAGGACCTGTCGGCGGCCGAGGATGCCAACGCCGAGGTCTACGACTTCCTGCGGACGGCGTCGGCCCGCCATGGTATCGGTTTCTGGCCGCCCGGCTCGGGCATCATCCACCAGCTGGTGCTGGAGCAGTATGCCTTCCCGGGAGGGCTGCTGATCGGCACCGACAGCCACACGCCCAACGCCGGGGGGCTGGCCATGATCGGGATGGGAGTGGGCGGGGCCGACGCCGTGGACGTCATGGTCGGCGAGCCCTTCGGGCTGCGCTGGCCGGGAGCCATTGGCGTGTACCTGACGGGCACCCTTGGGGGTTGGACCTCGGCCAAGGACATCATCCTCAAGGTGGCGCAGACGCTCACCGTGAAGGGGGGCACGGGCGCCGTCATCGAGTACCTGGGCCCGGGGGCGGCGTCGCTGAGCGCCACTGGCAAGGCCACCATCGCCAACATGGGCGCCGAGATCGGAGCCACCTCCTCGCTGTTCGCCTTCGACGGCCGAACGTCCGCCTACCTGGCTGCCACCGGGCGCTCGGCGGTGGTGGACCTGGCTGGCACGGTGGCGGACGATCTCCGGGCCGATCCCGAGGTCGAAGCCGAGCCTGCCCGCTTCTTCGATCAGGTGGTGGAGATCGACCTGTCCAGCCTGGAGCCCCGTGTCACCGGGCCGCACTCTCCCGACCGGTCGAGACCGGTCTCCCGCCTGCCTGCCGAGGTGGCCCAGGAGGGATGGCCGGCCGAGCTTTCGCAGTGCCTGGTCGGGTCCTGCACCAACTCCTCGTACGAGGACATCAGCCGGGCTGCCCATGTGGCCCGCCAGGCCGCCGCCAGGGGGCTCAAGGCCAAGGTCCCCCTGCTGGTGACCCCCGGCTCGGAGAGGGTGCGGGCCACCATCGAGCGCGACGGCCTACTCGCCGATCTGCAGGCCATCGGGGCAACGGTGCTGGCCAACGCCTGCGGTCCCTGCATCGGCCAGTGGAGGCGGGGGGACGTCTCCGACGGGCAGGCCAACTCGATCCTCAGCTCCTACAACCGCAACTTCCCCAAGCGCAACGACGGCAACAGCGGGACCCTCTCGTTCATCGCCTCGCCCGAGGTGGTGGTGGCCTATGCCCTGGCCGGCACCTTGGCCTGCGTCCCGCTGACCGATGCCATCGACGGCATGGAGCTCGATCCACCCCGGGGCGACGAGCTTCCGGAGAGCGGCTTCGAGGCCGGGGATGCCAGCTTCGTGAGCCCTCCTGGTGACGGACGCCGAGTGCAGGTGGTGGTCCGCCCCGACAGCCAACGGCTCCAGCTGCTGAAGCCCTTTGACCCGTGGGACGGCGAGGACCTCTGCGAGCTGCCGGTGCTGCTCAAGGCCAAGGGCAAGTGCACGACCGACCACATATCCGCTGCCGGTCCGTGGCTGGCCCGCCGGGGCCACCTCGACGCCATCTCGGCCAACTTGTTCCTGGGGGTGGTGAACGCCTTCAGCGGTCAGACCGGACAGGGGCGCTGCCTGGTCCACGGGGTCACCGAGCCCTTCCCCGCCATCGCCCGCCACTACCGGGAGGCGGGCATCGCCTGGGTGGTGGTGGGAGACGAGAACTACGGGGAAGGCTCGTCTCGGGAGCACGCCGCCATGGAGCCTCGCCACATGGGAGCCAGAGCCATCCTGGCCCGCTCCTTCGCCCGGATCCACGAGACCAACCTGAAAAAGCAGGGCCTGCTGCCCCTCACCTTCTCCGACCCCTGCACCTATGACCTGGTGGCCGAGGGAGACAGGATATCGGTCCTGGGGCTGGCCAACCTGGCCGCCGATCGTCCGCTGTCGTGCCGGGTCACCCGCAGCGACGGGTCTACCGTCGACTTTCAGGCTGACCACACGATGTCGGAAGAGCACATCGAGTGGTGGCGGGCCGGCAGCGCCCTCAACCTCATCCGGCCCCGCTCGTCGAGGAGCTGAGCGGGGCCACCGGGCGGACGGAGAGGGCTGGCCGGCGCCAGCGTGTCCCCCGGCCGGAGCGGGCGCCCGCCAGGCGGGCCCGGCGCAGCGCCTCCACCTCGGCATCGTCCAGGGGCCCCAGGGGGCCCACCGCCCAGGACAGAACCAGGTCGGCCAGGGCCGGGTTGCGGGCCAGGACCGGCCCGTGGAGGTAGGTGCCGATCACCCGGGTCCCGAGGGCGCCCTCTGTGCCGTCACCCCCGCCGTTGCCCACGCCGGTGCGCACGGTGGCGAGCGGTTGGGCGGAGGGCCCCAGCGTGGTCAGCCCTCCGTGGTTCTCGTAGCCGGTGAGAACCGGCAGTCCCAGGTCGGGCACCGGTTCGGCCACCACCTCGCCCACCGCTCGCCGGCCACTCCCCTTGGTCGCCCGCACGTCGAGCAGGCCCAGGCCGGCCCGAGGTCGGCCGTCCGAGCCGGCGAACCACTCCCCGGCAACCTGGTAGCCGGCGCACACCGCCAGCACCACCGCCCCGCCCTCGACGGCCCGGCTGAGGGGGCGGCCGGCAGCCATGGCACCGGCGGACTGGGCCTGGGGGCCGTCCTCCCCGCCTCCCAGACAGTACAGGTCGGCGCTGGCCGGCACCGGCTGGTCGGACGCCACCTCGACCACCTGGGCCGCCATCCCCCGCCACCGCAGGCGCTGGGCCAGCACCACCGCGTTCCCACCGTCGCCGTAGGTGCCCAGCAGGTCGGGGTGCACGACCACTATGCTCACCGCCGAGTCTCGCTGGCGGACCGGAGCACCCTCAGCTCCCATCGCCGGCTCCCCTCCGGTGCCGGGCCAGTGCCTTGCGCAGGTCCTGGAAGGCCGTGTAGTTGCCTATGAAGTCAAGCGGTGCCGAGGCCCCTGGGCCGCCGGCCAGCCCGGCCTCGACGGCCGCCGTCACCTCGGGCACCACCTGGTGGTCGACCTCGGCGTAGGCGAGACGGACGGCCAGGTCCAAGGCCCGCTCCCCGCTGGCTACCACCAGGCGTCCAGCCAGGCGCTCGAACGGGACATCCCACAGCCACGAGGGATCGCGCCCGTCGGCCACCCGGGCGTTGATGGCGACCACCACCGGGGCCGGCGCCGGGGCGACCAGGTCGAAGGTCTCCACCCACCCCGCCGGGTTCTTGGCCAGCAGCAACCGAGTCCAGCCCCGCCCGGCCCTTACCACCTGGTAGCGACCGGCGATCTCGGCAGTGGAGGCCATGGCCGAGAGGGCCTGCTTTTCGGAGATTCCCATCACCGCGGCGGCGGCGGTGGCCATGGCTGCGTTGGCCAGGTTGCAGCGCCCGGGCAGGGCCAGGCAGATGGGCAGCCGCCGGCCGTCGGCCCCAACCAGCACGTCCCCGTCCAGCCACAGGTCGGGTGGCGGCCGGGACAGCCCGCACCCGCAGGCCCACTCCGTTGTCCCTGCGGAGCAGTGGAAATGTATGCGGCCCTCGCAGCGGGGGCAGCCCGAGGAGTCGGCTCGCCACGGCTGGCCAGCGGCCACCCAGGTGACCGGGCCGCCGATCCCGCCCCCCGCCCCGGCCGCCCAGGCCACGATGGGATCATCGGCATTGGCCACCACATGGGTGCCCGGCAGACCGGCCAACGCCGCCCTCCATCTGGCTCCCAGCATGCGGACCTCGCTGATGCGGTCCAGCTGGTCCCGGGAGAGGTTGAGCAGGGTCACCACCACCGGCTGCACGGCGCCGGCCACCGGGCCCAGGTAGCCCTCGTCGACCTCCAGGACGGCCGGCGATCGGGACCTGTCGCGCGACAGGGCGGCCACCAGACCCGACGGCAGGTTGGCCCCTCCGATGTTGGTCACCACCGGCCCGGCGCTGGCTACGGCGGCCGTCAGCAGGCGGGTGGTGGTGGTCTTCCCGTTGGTCCCGCTCACCAGCGCCAGGCGGCGTCCGAGAGCCAGGCGCCCCAGTGCTCCGCGGTCGATGGCCAGGCTAACTCGACCCCCGATCACCGTGCCGCCCCCGGCCCCCAGGCGCCGGGACAGCATGCCCACGGCGGCGCCGGTCCTCGCCGCCACCCGGGTGCGCACCGTCATGGGCGCAGGTTAGGTGCTCCCGGCCCGGCCCCGGCCCCTGGAGGTCATGGGGTCGGCGAAGCGCCGGCTGCCCGCCACCCACACCTGGCCCGAGCTCAAGGCCGTGCTCAGCTGGGACAGCAGGCACAGCTCCCAGTGGCGCCGGGACAGACGGCCGAGCTCGTCGATCACATGGGGGCGCCAGGCCCGGGGCACGAAGGTCACCGGGGTCCGGGGCGGCAGCGCCCGCTCCCGGTACGAGCCCCCGGCGTCCAGGCGGCGCAGCAGCGCCACCGCCTCCAGCAGCTCGGCGCCGTCCTCCCCCGAGCGCAGGTCGAGGGTGGCCAGGACGCCAGGCACGAACGAGCGCAGGTGGGCGTAGCCCTGGGCCAGCAGCTCGATGTGGTTGTCGTCCAGGGGCCTTACCACCTCGTCGGCCTCTGTCTCGGCCGCCGCCAGCCGGGAGCGAGGCACCCGGGCGAAGATCGCCGACCGCACCCGCTCGTCGGCCACGCTCGGGTCCAACAGGACCTGAGCCATCACCGAGAATAGCTCGACCTTGTGGCTGGCCGACTCCACGGTGTGCCTCCTGGCGTCGTCCAGGCGGACCTCGGCGCGTCCCTCGGCGGCGTGGATGGCCCTGTCGAACAGGTCGACCACCTCGTCGGTGAGCGTCACCAGGGCGTCGGCGCAAAAGGCGACCAGGTGCCGCTGGCGCCGGCGGGCAGGCATGCGGGCCAGGCCCTCGCGACCGGCCTGGTGGGCCCGGGCGGCCAGCCGCCGGAGCCGATTGGGCCCCATCCAACCGAGGTCCCATTGGTCGGCCCCCAACCACTTGAGGTAGTCGAGCTTCTCCACCGCCGAGTTGATCTGGGCTGGGCTGTGACTGGTGGCCCGCTCCTCCAGCCATTCGTAGGGAGCCTTGGCGATGGCCGGCTCGAACTCCAGCATGGAGTCCAGGTCCTCCACGGTGGCGGCGCCCAGCACGGCTCGGCGGCGGCGGGCGCCGATGCGCATGGGAGTCAGGGTATTTGGCGGCCCAGCCCGAGCAGCGGCTCCAGACCGACGGTCACGCCGGGTCGGGTGGCCACCGACTTGACCGCCAGCAGCACCCCGGGCATGAACGAGCTGCGATCGTAGGAGTCATGGCGGATGGCCAGGCTCTGACCAGCCGTCCCCAGGAGGACCTCGTGATGGGCCACCAGGCCCCGGAGACGCACCGAGTGCAGCCTCGCACCGGCCGGGCCCAGGCCGCCCCGGGCTCCGGCCAGGACCTCCGTGCGGGTCGGATCGGGCGCCCAATCGCCCCGGCCGGCCGCCCGGCGGGCGCCAGCCATCCGCTCGGCGGTGCGCAGGGCGGTGCCCGAGGGGGCATCGACCTTGGCATCATGGTGGAGCTCGACGATCTCGGCACTGTCCATGTAAGGGGCAGCCATCTCGGCCAGGCACATCATGAGGACCGCTCCGATGGCGAAGTTGGCGGCTACCAGGCAATTGACCCCCCCTGGGCTGAAGAGCTGGTCCAGCTCGGCCATGTCGTCGGCGCTCAGACCAGTGGTGCCCACCACCGCGTGGACTCCATGGGCTGCGCACCACCGCAGGTTCTCCATGGCCGCGGTGGCCTGGGTGAAGTCCACTGCCACCTCGACCGCCGCCCTTGCCAGGGCGTCGACGCCGCCCTCCAGGGCCAAATCGGCCCCTTCGACACCCGCGGCCTGGCGCAGGTGGCGGCCGGCCAGCCGGGGGTCCACCGCGGCCACCAGGCTGAGAGCGGGGTCGGCGGCCACTGCCTGGCAGACCGCCACCCCCATGCGCCCGGCCGCGCCCAGGACGCCCACCCGCAACATGGCTGCACCCTAACTGCTGCAACGGGCCCGCCACCGGGTGGAACCGGCGGCCCTCGACCCGTCAGGGCCGGCCGGCGAACTCTTCGGGGTCGAACGGCCCGACCACTGCCAGGGTCCGCGGCCCGCCCAGCACTCGGTGGGCTGCCTGGCGCACCTGCTCCCGGGTGACTGCCTCGATGCGGGCCAGCACCTCGGCTACCTCCAGGACCTCTCCGTGCAGGAGGAGGCTGCGTCCGATGCGGCTCATCCGGGAGCCGGAGTCCTCCAGTCCCAGCAGTGTCTCGGCTCGCAGGTGGGCGTGGGCCACCACCAGCTCCCGCTCGGTGATCCCGTCCTCGACCAGGCGGTCGAGCTCGGTGATGACCAGGTCGATGACCTCCTTCAGCCGCTCCGGCGAGGTGCCGACGTAGACAGCCACCGATCCGGAGTCCTCGAAGGACACCTGGTCGGAGTACACCGCGTAGGCCAGCCCCCGAGCTTCCCGGATCTCCTGGAAGAGCCGGCTGGACAGCCCACCACCGAGGGCGTGGTTCAAGGCGGCGACCGCCCAGCGCTGCGGATCGTGGCGGTCCGGGCCCCTCACCCCCAGCACCATGTGGGCCTGCTCGGTGGGCCGGGAGGTCACCGTTAGGGCATCCGGTGGCTGGTCAGGAGCGGCACGGGCTGGTCTGTGCCCACCGGGAGCACCGTTGAAGCGCTCCTCGACCGCCCTCACCACCGCCTCGTGGTCGAGGTCGCCAGCAGCTGAGAGCACCATGTTGGCCGGTCGATAGTGGGACTCGAAGAAGCCTCGCACGTCCTGCACCGTCATGGCCCCCACGCTCTGTTCGCTGCCGAGGACCTCCCGACCCAGGGGATGCCTCGGGAACTGAGCGGCCGAGAAACGTTCCTGGACCAGGTCGGCCGGCTCGTCGGCGTGCATCAGGATCTCCTCCAGGATCACCTGGCGCTCGGAGTCGACATCTCGAGGAGACAGCGACGGCGACCACATGATGTCGCACAGCACGTCGAGGCCGACGTCGAGGTGCTCGCTGAGCACCCGGACGTAGAATGCGGTGTACTCCTTGGTGGTGAAGGCGTTCATGTCGCCTCCCACCGCGTCCACCGCCTCAGCGATGGTCCGGGCGCTGCGCGTCGGTGTCCCCTTGAACAAGAGGTGCTCCAGGAAGTGGGACGCGCCCAGGACATCGGGCTCCTCGTCGCGGCCGCCGGTGCCGACCCAGTACCCGGCCGTCACCGACCTCACGTCCGCCATGGCCTCGGTCACGACCCGCAACCCGGAGCCGAGCGTGGTGGTGCGGATCACCGCCAGGGGCACCGCGCCAGGAGGGTCCTGCCTGCCGGTCGGCCACCTCTCTTTGGTCTTTGTGGTCCGCCCGGTGGTTGCCCAGCCACCAGCCGGCGGACCACAACGGCGGGGTCAGCCCGGACGAGCCTCAGCGCCGGCCCCCGCGCCTGGGGTTGCGCCGGGGCCCTCTCCTGGCATCGCCGGTGCCCTCGCGCCCGGACTGAGACGGGCCGGGTACCGGCCGGTTGGCACCGATCCCGGCACCCGCCCCGGGGCCGAGGTCGCCCAGCTCGCTTTGGAGCTCGGCCTCGAAGCTCTCCTCGAACGAGGGGGCGGGGCGGACAGCCTCCGGCCGGCCGGCGGGGCCAATCGTGCCGGCTGCCGGGGCCATCGGAGCGATCGTGGGACCACTTGGGATGGCTGGGCCAGCGGGGACGCCGGGGGCGCTGGCGCCCCCGGCGCTGCGGCCACCTGAGACAGCTGGGGCACCTGTACCGGTGGCGGCATGGGCCGGGTCTGCCGCCCCCGCTGAGCCGGCGCCGCCCGGTCCTGCCCCCGCCGCCTCGCCGCCCCCCCGGTCGCCCGCCAAGGAGAGGGACACCTTGCCCTGAGGATCTATCTCGTCGACTCGAACGTCGAGGGCCTGGCCCAGGCTCAGCACATCTTCCACCTGGTTGACTCGGCGCCCTTGGCCGAGCTTGGAGATGTGGACCAGGCCGTCGCGCCCGGGGAGGATGTTGACGAAGGCGCCGAACTTGGTGATGTTCACCACCCTGCCGGTGTAGCTGGCACCCACCTCGGCCAGGGGCGGGTCCAAGATGAGCGTGATCCGCCTGAGGGCCTCCTCCACCGCCGCACCGTCCTTGGAGCCGATGGTCACAGTGCCCACCATCCCGTCGTCGTCGACGTTGACATCGGCTCCGGTCTCTTGCTGGATGAGGTTGATGACCTTGCCTTTGGGGCCGATCACCTCGCCGATCTTGTCGATCGGGATCTCCAGGGTCACGATCTTCGGGGCGTTCTCGTTGACGGCCGGACGCGGCTCGGCGATGGCCGCCCGCATGACGTCCAGGATGAGCAGGCGGGCGTCTCTGGCTTGTTGGAGGGCCTGGGAGAGCACATGGGCCGGCAGGCCGTCGATCTTGGTGTCCAACTGCAGGGCGGTGACGAACTGCGCGGTGCCGGCCACCTTGAAGTCCATGTCCCCGAACGCGTCCTCCGCCCCCAGGATGTCGGTGAGGGTGGTGTAGCGGCCCTCGGCATGGACCAGACCCATGGCGACGCCGGCCACCGGCGCCTTGATCGGCACCCCGGCGTCCATCAGGGACAAGGTGGACGCGCACACCGAGGCCATCGAGGTGGAGCCGTTGGAGCTGAGCACGTCAGATACCAGGCGCAGGGTATAGGGAAAGTCGTCCACCGGCGGTATGACCGGGAGCAGTGCCCGCTCGGCCAGCAGCCCATGGCCGATCTCCCGGCGCTTGGGGCCCCGCATGAACCCGGTCTCCCCGGTCGAGTACGGCGGGAAGTTGTAGTGGTGTATGTAGCGCTTGGAGGCGTCGACGCCGATGGTGTCGAGCAGCTGGCTCATCCTCGGCATGCCGAGGGTTGTCACGTTTAGCACCTGGGTCTCTCCGCGCTGGAAGAGCCCCGAGCCGTGGGCAGTCGGGAGCAGGCCGACCTCGGCCGACAGCGGGCGGATGTCCGCCGCCCTCCTCCCGTCGATGCGGAGGCCCTCCTCGACGATCCGACGGCGGACCACCTTCTTGGTGAGGGCGCGGATGGCCGCCTTGAGCTCCTTCTCCCGCCCGGCCAGCTCCTCGGAGAGCGCCGAGGTGATGGCCGTCCCCGCCTTCTCCAGGGCGGCGGCCCGCTGCGCCTTGCCAGCGGTGGCGTTGGCCGTCTCCAACCAGCCGGTGCCCACCGCCGCGACCCTCTCCCTGACGTCTTCGCCGTAGTCGACCTGGGGGGCGAACGCAATGACCGGTTTGCTCCCGGCCTTGGCCACCAGCTGGCTCTGCAGGTCGATGGACTCTCTGATCCATACCTTGGCCGCTTCCAAGCCGTCGGCGATGACCTCCTCGGTCACCTTGGGGGCACCGGCCTGGTAGTACTGCCAGGCGTCCTCGGTGCCGCCGGCCTCCACCATCATGATGGCCACCTCGTCAGTGTCGCCCACCGAGCGTCCGGCCACCACCAGCTCGAAGGTGGATGCGTCACCCTCTTGGTAGGTGGCGTGCGGGGTCCAGCTGCCCTCGGTCGACCAGGCCAGGCGGACGGCGCCAATCGGTCCGTCGAAGGGTATGCCCGAAACGGTGAGGGCAGCCGAGGCGGCGTTGATGGCCACCACGTCGTAGGGGTTGGCCTGATCGGCGGCGAGGATGGTGCCGACGATGTGAACCTCGTTGCGGAACCCGGCCGGGAAGGACGGGCGCAGCGGCCGGTCGATCAACCGGCAGGTCAGAATGGCCTGGTCACTGGCGCGTCCCTCCCGCCGGAAGAACGACCCGGGGATCTTCCCGGCCGCGTACATCCGTTCCTCGATGTCGACCGTCAGGGGGAAGAAGTCGATCCCCTCACGGATGGTCTTGGCCGCGGTGGCAGCCGCCAGCACGATGGTGTCGCCCAGCCGGGCGACGACTGCCCCATCGGCCTGGGGCGCAAGCTTGCCTGTCTCGAACGAGAGTGTGCGGCCGGTACCACTGACGGGGCCGGCAACGGTGATGGCGTCTGCCATTTCCCTCCTTTGTGCTCTGGCGGCTGGCCCGGCCAGTTCCCAGTGGTCGAGCACCGGCCTGGAGGGGCCAGCCATGGTGCTCGGCAACTGGCAGCTGACGACAGGCGTAGCCGGTTGCTCGAATGTTGTTGACGCTGCTCGGCGCCAAAGGGGCCTCCCGCTCATCCCCGCAGACCGATGTCGAGTGCCAAGCTCCCTTGCCCCGGCGGAGCCGTGTCGGCATTCAGCGGCGGAGGCTGAGGCGGGCTATCAGCTCCCGATAGCGCTCCACGTCGTTGCGTTGGACATGGTCGAGGAGCCGTCTGCGGCGGCCAATGAGCATCATCAGCCCTCGCCGGGTGTGGTGGTCTCCGACATGGACCTTGAGGTGCTCGGTCAGGTGGCTGATCCGGTCACTGAGGATGGCCACCTGCACCTCGGGCGACCCCGTGTCGGTGTCGTGTAGACGGTACTCAGCGATGATGGCCGTCTTGTCTGGCATGCTCGACACCATGCTAGCAGCCAGCCATGGCGCCCCAGGCCCGGGGGCGACTGCGCTTACCGTGCCGGCGCCCGGCCCTGGGCCGTCACGGCGCCAACCGGGTCAGGGGCGCCAGTGCGAGCCCCGCAGGGCGCTTCGAGCCGCCTCGACGTCCCTGCCGATCTGGGCGACCAGGTCTTCCACGGCCAAGAAGCGCTGCTGGTCACCCAGGCGCTCGAGCACCCGCACCCTGGCGGCCTCGCCGTACAGGTCGGCCGAGAAGCCGTCCAGCAGGTGGACCTCCACCACGGTTGGCGCGTCGGGGCGGTGGAAGGTCGGCCGGTGACCGATGGAGATGGCACCTCCGTGAACCGACCCACCCGGGCGTTGGTAGCAACCGGCATAGACACCGTCGGCAGGTAGGAGGATCTCCGGGGGAACGGCCACGTTGGCCGTGGGGAAGCCGAGCAGCGGACCGGCCCGTGCGTCACCCCTGGTCACCACCCCCCGCATCTCATAGGGCCGGCCGAGGAGCCTGGCGGCCTGGTTGACCTGGCCGCTGGCCACCAGCCGCCGGACGCGGCTCGACGACACGACGCCCGGGCCCGGAGCAACGGGGTCGTCCGGGTGCGGTGCTGGGCAGCCCGCCAGACTGACCTCTTCCACCTCGAAGCCCAGGTGGCGTCCGCAGTCAGCCAGCAGGGCGACGTCGCCCTGCCGACCATGGCCGAAGTGGAAATCCTCACCCACCACGACATGGCGGGCACGGAGGCGCCCGACGAGGGTCCGGGCCACGAAGTCCTCGGCCGATTCCTCCGAGCGGGACCGGTCGAAGGTGATCACCAGCACATAGTCCAAGCCCCGTTCGGCCAGCAGCTCGAGCTTCTGGTCCAAGTCGGTGAGCAGCTTTGGCGCCGATTGAGGCCTCACCACTGTTGCCGGGTGGCGATCGAAGGTCACCGCTGCGCTGGCCAGGCCGGCTGCCCGGCCACGTTGGCCGAGGCGGGCGAGAAGGGCCTGGTGGCCGAGATGCACGCCGTCGAAGGCCCCGATCGTCACCACGGTGCCCCCCGCCGGCCCAGGGCGGTCGTCCCGGTCGCCGATGACCTCCATGGCGGTGCAGGCTAGTTGGGTACAGAAAGGACCAAGGCGGCCCCGAGCTCCTCCCCCCGGGCCCGATACACGGCGAGCAGCCGACCATGGGGGTCGAACACCGCCCACGGTCCGTCGAGCGAGCCGGGCGGCCTCCGGGAGTCGGGCCCAGGATCGGCCCGGCAGAGCACCTCCCTGCTCAAAGGGGCTCCGTGGCTCACCCGCTCGGCCAGCTCTCCATCCACCTCCAGGCGTGACAGGTGGCCGACGGCGGCGGTGGGCGGCAGGACGTCCGCAACTGACAGGCTCCCGACCGCACGGGCCTGCTCGACGGTGAAGGGGCCGACCTCGACCCGGCGCAGGAACCTCAGGTGGGCTCCCCCTCCCAGGGCCTGGCCGAGGTCCGCCGCCAGGGACCGGACGTAGGTACCAGACGAGCAGTCGACCCTGGCGGAGAGCACCCGCCGGCCGCCGGCCTCGGTGCGGATCAGGTCCCCCACGTCGAAGCGGCTCACCCTCACCGCCCGGGCCGGCCGGTCGACCTCGAGGCCCTGACGAGCCAGCTGGTGTAGGCGCCGGCCGCCGACCTTGAGAGCCGACACCATGGGTGGAACCTGGAGAATGTCCCCGGTGAGACCGGCGGCGGCCCGGCGAACGTCGGCCAAGCTGACGCCTTCCATGTCCCAGCACCCAACCACCTCGCCGCTGGAGTCCAGGGTGGTGGTCGCCACCCCCAGGACCACCTCCGCCGTGTAGGACTTGGGCAGGCCCACGACGTAGCCCAGCAGCCGGGTGGCCTGGCCCAGCCCGACCACCAGCAGCCCGGTGGCGTCGGGGTCGAGCGTCCCGGCATGGCCGACCCGGCGCTGGCCGAACAGCCGCCGGCAGCGTGACACCACGTCGTGGGAGGTGCTCCCGGCCGCCTTGTCCACCAGCACAACCCCGGTGACCACCCTCAGCCAGCTCCCGCCGGCGGCTGGAGGCGGCCCAGGACATCCTCGATTCGCTGGCCGGCGGCCACCGCCGGGTCCGCCACGAACGACAGCTGGGGCGTCCGCTTGAGCCTCACCTGCCGCCCGACGGCGGCCTGGAGGCGGACCCGGTGCTGGAGCAGCGCCTCCGGCGCCCCCTCGGGCAGGGAGGCGAGCGCCACCGTCGCCCGGCGGAGGTCCGGGTTGGTGATGACCGCGGTCACGGTGAGCAGGCGAAGGCGCTCGTCGCCGTCCGCCAGGAGCTCGATCTCCTCGGCCAGCACCTCTCGCAGCAACTGGTTGACGCGTGCTGTCCGCGGATAGCGGGCCCGCTCCCCTGTCGGCCCCCGCCGGCTGGTGCTCCGGCGTCGCCCGGCCACGCCCGTGGCCCCCTAGTCGCCCGGCGCCAGCCAGGACCGTTCGGCGGCCAGCACCTCGACCTCAGGATGCGACCATACGAACCGCTCCACCTTATCCAACACGTCCCCGACGTGGCCGGCGGTGGTCGCCACCGCGGCCATCCCCAGCCCAGCTCGCTGGCAGCGGCTCTGGTGAGCCACCTCGGCGGCGGCCACCGCGAAGCGGCGGCGGGCACCCTCCAGGATCGGCTTGATCACCGCTCGCTTGGCCTTGAGCGATCGGCTCTGGGGCAGGTGGAGGTCGAGCTCGAGGACTGCTACGTGCGTGGGATCTCCCGTTCCTGGTAGGTCTCGATGACATCGCCGGGCCGGAGGTCCTGGAAGGCGGAGAGCCCGATCCCGCACTCGAACCCGGCCTGCACCTCACGGACGTCATCCTTGAAGCGCCTGAGCGAGGTGATCGAACCCTTCCAGATCACCACACCCTCTCGCAGGAAGCGGACCTTCGATCCCCGGGTGATGGTACCGCTGCGAACCCAGCAGCCGGCGACCGCCCCCACCCTGGGCACACGGAACACCTGGCGGACCTCGGCCTCGCCCGTGACCACTTCCTCCAGCTCGGGAGCCAGCATCCCCACCATGGCCGCCTCGATGTCCTCCAGGACCTTGTAGATGATCTCGTACGTCCTGATCTCCACGTCGTGGACCGAGGCCAGCTCCCGGGCCCGGCGGTCCGGGCGAACGTTGAAACCCAGAATGGTGGCATTGGAGGCGGCCGCCAGCTGTACGTCGTTCTCGGTGATCCCGCCCACCGCCCGGCGTACGAAGCCCAGCTTCACCTCGTCACGCTCCAGCTTGCGCAGGCTCTCGGTCAGCGCTTCCAGCGAGCCCTGGACGTCGGCCTTGACAATGAGGTTGAGGGTCGCCTTCTCCCCCCGCTGGATCTGCTCGAATATGTCCTCCAGCTTGGCGCCGGGGGAAGCGGAGGGCGTCGGCGTATAGCCCGCGAACCGATAACGCTGCTCCCGGGCCTCGCCTATGGTGCGGGCGGTGCCGTGGTCGGCGGTGACCCGGAACTCGTCTCCCGCACTGGGAACCTCGGAGAAGCCGAGAACCTGCACGGGTGCCGAGGGTCCGGCGCTCTTGACGCTGTGGCCCTGGTCGTCGACCAGGGCCTTGACCCGGCCCCACGCCGACCCGGCCACGACCGGATCCCCCACTCGCAAGGTGCCCTGCTCGACGATGACCGTGGCCACCGGGCCCCGGCCCACGTCCAGGTTGGCCTCGAGGACGATCCCCCTGGCCCGGCCGTCGGGGTTGGCCGTCAGCTCCAGGACCTCGGAGAGCACCAGGAGCTGGTCGAGCAGGTCGTCCACACCCAGGTCCTGGAGGGCAGAGACCTCCACGGTGATGGTGTCTCCTCCCCACTGCTCGGGGACAAGGCCGTGCTCGGAGAGCTGCTGCATCACCCGGTTCGGGTCAGCATCCTCCCGGTCGATCTTGTTGATGGCCACCACGATCGGCACCTGGGCCGCCTTGGCGTGGTCGATGGCCTCAACCGTCTGGGGCATGACACCATCGTCGGCCGCCACCACCAGCACCACCATGTCGGTCACCTCGGCACCCCTTGCCCGCATGGCGGTGAACGCCTCGTGCCCCGGTGTGTCGATGAAGGTGATGAGCCGGCCGTCCTTGTTCACCTGGTAGGCGCCGATGTGCTGGGTGATCCCGCCGGCCTCGCCAGCCACCACGTTGGTGAGACGGATCCGGTCCAACAGCTTGGTCTTGCCGTGGTCGACGTGGCCCATGACGGTTATCACCGGCGGCCGACCCAGGGCCGGTGCGTCGTCGACACCCTCCTCCTCGTCGTCGAAGTACTTGGCCTGGAGGGCCGCCTCCTGCTCCTCGCCGGGGTCGACCAGGCGTACCTTGGCACCGATCTCGGCCGCGAACAGCTCGATCATGTCGTCCGACAGCGACTGGGTGGCCGTGACCATCTCTCCTTGGAGGAGCAGGAAGCGGACCACGTCGCCAGCCGACCGGTTGACCTTGGGCCCGAGGTCCTGGGCGGTGGAGCCTCGCTCCACGATCACCTCGTGCTCGGGAACCGGTGCGTTGGATGGTGTATAGGTCGTGAGCTGGGTCGGCTCCAATTCTTCCAGGTTCCGCCGGCGTCGGCGGGGTCGGCGCGGAGCCGGACGGCCCCGACCGCCTGCTCCCCGGCCGGGCCCGGGCGGCCCGCCCATCGGCCCCCGGTTCAAGCCGGTCCCCGGGGCTGGCCCTGGCCGACCGGCGTAGCCGCCTGGGCTGGCGGTGGGGCGTTGCCCTGGGTACGGGCCTCCTGGCCGGCTGCCTGGCCGCGGGGCACCTGCAGGAGGGGCCGGGCGGGTCCTGGCCCCTGGGCTGCCGAAGCGCGCTCCCACCTGACCCGACGGGGCGCGTCCGCCCTGGCCGGGCGGGGGAGGGATGGGCCGGCCGGTGCTGGCCGACCGGGGGGAGCCAGGCGGCGGTGGGATCGCCCTTCCCGACAAGCTGGTGGGAGGGCGCCTCAGACCCGGTGCCTGAGCGCGGGGTCCGGTCGGGCTGGGAGCTGGACCCGCCTCTCGAGGCTCTGTGGCCCGGGCCGCAGCCGACGCCGGGCTGGTGGCCGGTGCTGGCCCGGTTGGAGCGGCGGGGCTGGTGGGGGGTGCGGGGCTGGTCGGTGCGGCGGGGCTGGTGGGGGGTGCGGGGCTGGTCGGTGCGGCGGGGCTGGTGGGGGGGGCGGGGCTGGTCGGTGCGGCGGGGCTGGTCGGTGCGGCGGGGCTGGTGGGAGCGGCGGGGCTGGTGGGAGCGGCGGGGCTGGTGGGAGCTGAGTCGGATGCTCCCCCGGATCCTATGGACGGGCTGGGAGACGGCGCCTCGCTGGGTGCGACCGGGTCACTGGTGACCAGGCGAGGATCGCTTGGTCGCCCGGGCAGCTGTCGTCCCGAGGCGGGAGTCTCCGCCGGGTCGCCAGGTGACGGCCGACCCGTCTGGGGTCGAGCGGGAGGGGTGGGCGCCTCTGGTGCTGGCGACCCGGGGCTGGGGGGCACGGCCGGCGGGGCGGGCGGGATGCTGGCCCGCTCGTCGCCCAGCACCACCTCGGTGGAGACTGCACCCTCGGCGCTGGACGTGGATCCGACCGCCCCTGCCCCGACAGCCGTCGGCGACGGCTCGACCGGGCGCCCCGAGAGCGGTGCAGACGGGGGCGTGAGGTCAGGGGTGCCGGGACGGCCCAGGCCCGGTCTGGCTGAGGTCTCGGTCCCCGAGCGCCCGGCCGGGCCGGGACGGCCGCCCGGCCGCCTGGCGGCGGAGCGGGCCGTCACCGGCTCGGGCTCGGCGGGGGAGACGTCCCGCCGCAGCCCGTCGGCATCGGCCCGGCGACGGGCGCGGTCGGCCTGAGCGTCCTCGATGCTCGACGAGTGGCTCTTCACCCCGATCCCCAGGACCTGGCAGAGGTCGAGGGCCTCCTTGTTGGTCAGCCCGAGCTCGCGAGCGAGTTCATAGACCCGAATCTTCTTGGCCAACTGCTGCGTCAATCCTCTCCGTGGGGTGCGGCACCGCCGCACCCCACTCCGGCGCTCGGGCCCGCTGCCAACCTCGCTGGTGCCCGGCTCTTATCCTCGCACACCCCCAGGATACGCGGCGGCGGTACCTCGCCGGTCAACCTGTGTCGCAGACCAGCCAGCGCGTCGGGAGACACCGGGGCCCGCAGCGCCCGGCTCAGGGACCGACGGCGCTCAGCCAGGTCGAGGCACCCGGTCGACCCGGCACACAGCCAGGCTCCCCGCCCGGGAAGGGCCCGTCCCACGGCCAGGGAGCCGTCGTCGCCGGTCGACACCACCCGGACCAGCTCGCTCGCAGGCGCGCTCCGGCGGCAACCTACACAGGTGCGGCGGGGAGCTATGCGGACTGCCCAGCCGTCTCGGGTCCCGTAGGTGCCCCCGGTGCGGTAACCGCTTCCTCGTGGGCCGCCGAGGGTCCGGCCGCTGCTCCGTCCCCAGCTGGGGCAGCAGCCTCGGTCGGCTCCTGGTCCGGCCCGCCAGTCCCGGCCGGCTCCTCGCCCGGCCGGTCGACCTCGCCAGACGGCCGATCCTCGGCGGGAGTGGCACCGGGAGCGGTCATCCCATCGTGAGCTGGTGCCCCATCCTCAGCCGGCGGCTCCCCCATCGACCACTGCTCGGCCGACACCGCCTCGCCTCCCTCCGCCGGCTGCCAGACCATCTCGCCCGCAGGCGTGCGGACCCATTCTCCCTCGGCCCACTCCTCCCCCGCGTAGCCTGCCTCCTCCTCGGCCAGCTGGGACTCACTTTTGATGTCGACCCGCCAGCCGGTCAGTCGGGCAGCCAGCCGGGCATTCTGGCCCTCCTTGCCAATGGCCAGGGACAGCTGGAAGTCGTGGACGATCACCGTCGCCGTACCGGTCTCGTCGTCAAGACGCACCTCCTTCACCCGCGCCGGCTGCAGGGCCCGCTGCACGAATTCGGCAGGGTCTTCCGAGAAGGGCACGATGTCGACCTTCTCCCCCCGTAGCTCGTTGGTCACCATGCGGACCCGCGCCCCCCTTGCCCCCACGCACGCCCCCACCGGGTCCACGTTGGGGTCGTTGGACCAGACCGCGATCTTCGTCCGGTGGCCCGGCTCCCGGGCGGCCGCCTTGAACTCCACGACGCCGCTGCTGATCTCGGGGACCTCCAGCTCGAACAACCGCCGGATGAGGCCCGGGTGGGTGCGACTGACCACGATCTGGGGGCCCTTGGTCGTCTTGCGCACCTCGACTATGTAAGCCTTGAGCCGGGAGCCGTGCTCGTAGCGCTCGTAGGGGACCTGTTCGGCCTGGGGCAGCAGAGCCTCCACCTTGCCCAGGTCGAGCAGGGTGTAACGGTTGTCGCTCTGCTGGATTATGCCGGTGACGATGTCGCCCTCCCTGCCGGCGTACTCCTCGTACTTGAGGTCCCGCTCGGCCTCCCGGATGCACTGGAGGATCACCTGCTTGGCCGTCTGGGCTGCGATGCGCCCGAAGTCCTCCGGGGTGTCGTCCCACTCCCTCACCACGTTGCCGTCCTCATCCAGCTCCTGGCCGTAGACGATGATCTCCCCGCTGTCGGGATCGATGGTGACCACCGCCTCCTCAGCCGCCTCGGGGAGCCGCTTGTACGCCACCACCAAGGCGTTAGCCACTGCGGCCAGGAGGGTGTCCACCCCGATCCCCTTCTCGCGGGCGATCTGCTGGAGGGCTTCCAGGAACTCGAAGTTACGGCTCATCGGACGTCAACTGTCGGTGACCGGCCGCTCAAGGGGGACCGGGTCTGGCAGCAGGCCACTCGGTCGCCGCTGTCGGGCGTGCGCCCCAGGCCGCTGGTGATGCTCCAGCCGCCTCCCCGGCGATGCTCTCCCCTGCCGGGACGGGCTGCCGGCCCCCAATCCAACACGGTCCTGGCCCTCTCGATGTCGGCGTAGCTCACCTGCCGCCGGTCACCGTCGCCCGGTGACTCCAAGAGGATCGCCTCGTCGCCGGCTTCGACCAGGCGTCCCTGGACCCGGCGCTCCCCCGGCGTGCCCGGAAGGGTCTTGACGGCCACCATGGTTCCCACGAAACGACCAAAATGCTCGGGCGTGCGCAGCACCCGCTCGACCCCGGGACTGGAGACCTCCAGGGTGTAGCTGCCCCTCGGGCCGGCCACCTCCTTGTCGTCCAGGGCTCCCGACACCACCTGGGTCGCCTCTGCCAGCGCGTCCAAGTCGACACCACCCGGCCGGTCGACGACCACCCTAAGGCCGTCCCGGCTGGCCTCCACGTCCACTACCTCCATGCCGAACTCCCCCAGCACCGGCTCGACGACAACAAGCACCCGCTCCGGCGCCACCATCTCCAACCTCCTCCTCGATCGCTCAGCCCAGGACTGCCGCCCCTCTCCACCGCCAACGTCAGCACCCCAAAGCAAAAGCGTGGGCCCTCGCCCACGCTTGCGCACAGATGCTTCTCGAACGAAAGGCTTCGCCAGTATAACGCCACTCGCGGGGCTCCGCCCCAGTCTCCCTAAGGCACCGTCCCGCCTGCGGCGGGCGTGCTCCCCGTGGCGGGCCGGCGGGGCGCCTCCGGCCCCGGCCGCCCGGCCCCGGCAGCCGCCACCACCTGGTCGAGCGGCGCCTCGTCCTTGGCACCCGAGGGCCGGTACCTCACCTCGACCACCCCTCGCTCCAGGCCCTTGGCCCCCACCACCACCTGGACGGGCACGCCCAGCAGGTCGGCGTCGGCAAACTTGACCCCGGCCGAGGCGTCCCGATCGTCGTAGAGGACGCTGGTCCCCGACGTGCCCAGCTCGGCGTAGATTCGCTCGGCGGCACCCGCCACCGCCGGCGACCGTTCGACGCCCAGTGCCACCACGTGGACCTGGTAGGGAGCCACCGACTCGGGCCAGCGCAACCCGGCGTCGTCGTGGTGCTCCTCGGCGAGGACCGCCACCAGTCGGGAGAGGCCCATGCCGTAGCAGCCCATCCAGTACGGCAGCTCCCGACCTGCCTCGTCAGTGAAGGTGGCGCCCGGGGACTTGGTCGAGTAGGTGAGGCCGAGCTGGAAGGTGTGGCCCGCCTCCACCGCCCGGACCAGCTCCACTGCCGCCCCGCAGCGGGGACAGGCGCCTCCCTCGGCCAGGTGGGGGGCGGCCTCCACGCTCGCCGCCCAGCCGCAGCCAAGAGCCGGGCACCTGGCGAAGCGGTCCTCGCCGATCTCGGAGGCCACCATGAACTCGTGGCTCACGTCGCCTCCGATGGCGCCCGATGCCGCCTCCACGGGGGTCACCGCCAAGCCCAGGCGGGCGAAGATCCGGCAGTAGGCGTCGTACATGTCCCTATAGGAGGCGCCCATGGCCTCGGCCGACACGTCGAAGCTGTAGGCATCCTTCATGATCAGCTCGCGGGTGCGCAGCAGGCCGTAGCGGGGGCGAGCCTCGTCCCGGAACTTGGTCTGGACCTGGTACACGCTCACCGGCAGGTCCCGCCACGAGTCCACCTCGCCAGCCACGGTGGCGGTGACCACCTCCTCGTGGGTCGGGGCCAGCACGAACTCTCCTCCCTTGGCGTGCACCCGGATCAACACGTCGTCCATGGTGACCGTCCGGCCGCTTCGCTCCCACAGCTCCACCGGATGCAGGGCGGGCAGCAGCAACTCCTGGGCCCCGGCCGCGTCCATCTCCTCCCGCACTATCCGGGTCACCTGGTGGAGGACCCGCAGTCCGAGGGGCAGGAACGTGTAGATCCCTGATGCCAGCCGGCGGACGTACCCGCCCCTCACCAGCAGGCGATGGCTGGCCACCTCGGCGTCGGCCGGGGCGTCTCGGAAGGTCCGCAGCAACAGGCGGGACATGCGCATGGCCGAAGGGTAGGCCACCGGCGTGGCTGCGCCCCCATCCTCGCCCAATGAGGCCGAGAGGCGCCGGCGGCGCCGCCCCTCGGGGCTGACCTAGTCGCCTTCGAGCTTCTTGCGGATCATCTCGACCCGCGCCTCGGAGGAATTGACGTCCTCGTCCTTGGACTCCAGGAGGGCCCGGCGGTCGTCGGCGGCGGCCTCCTGCGCTCCGGCGTCGGCCGCCGCCAGGCGGGCCTCGACCCCCTCGGCCACGATGCGTTCGGCCTCGGCCACCAAGGCGTCGACCATCTCTTCCTCCGGCACCACCCTTACGATCCTGCCCTTGATGAACAGATGGCCCCGATGGCGCCCGGCGGCGATGCCGAGGTCGGCCTCCCTGGCCTCGCCCGGACCGTTGACCACGCAGCCCATCACCGCCACCTGGATCGGCAGGCTTCGCTGCTCCAAGGCCACCTGGGCAGCCTTGGCCACTCCTATGACGTCGATCTCAGCCCGCCCGCAGGAGGGACAGGCGATGAGGTCCAGGCCCGTGCGCTCTCGCAGGCCCAGGGCCTCCAGCAGCTGGCGGCCAGCCCTGGCCTCCTCCACGGGGTCGGCGGTGAGCGAGTAGCGGATGGTGTCGCCGATGCCCTCGGCCAGCAGGGTGGCGATGCCGGCAGTGGCCTTGACCAGCCCCCCCGGCGGCGGCCCGGCCTCGGTGACCCCCAGGTGCAGCGGGTAGTCGACCGTGTCGGCCAGCAGGCGGTAGGCCTGGATCATGAGGGCCACGTCGGACGCCTTGACCGAGATCTTGACGTCCTCGAAGCCAACCTCGGCAAAATAGGCCAGCTCCATCTGAGCCGACTCCACCAGCGCCTCAGGCGTGGCTCCCCCGTGCTTCTTGTACAGGTCGGGGTGAAGCGAGCCGGCATTGACCCCGATGCGGATGGGCACGCCCCGATCCTTGGCCTCGGCGGCCACGCTCTTGATCTCAGCCGGCTTGCGCAGGTTGCCAGGATTGAGGCGCAGGCAGGCCACGCCGGCCTCCAGAGCAGCAAGGGCCATCTGGTGGTGGAAGTGGACGTCGGCCACTATCGGCACCGGCGAGCGGGGCACGATCCTGGCCAGCCCCTCGGCGGCCGCCGCCTCGTTGCAGGTGCAGCGCACGATGTCGGCCCCCGCCCCGGCCAGGGCGTAGATCTGGGCCAGGGTGGCGTCGGCGTCGGCGGTCTTGGTGACGGTCATGGACTGGACCGACACCGGTGCTCCGCCGCCGACGGCCACATTGCCCACCATGATCTGGCGGGTGGAGCGACGGGTCGCCAGGCTCACGGGGGGACGGCTCATCTCGGCACCACCCTCGATCCTACTGGAACGGGTTGGGGATCGGTCGGACCAGGTCCAGGTAGAGGGTGCTGGCACCCAGCAGCAAGATGGCGGCCAGCACGGCATAGGTGGGAGCGGCCAGCTTGGCCGCGTCGGCCCGGTACGGGCGACCCGGCCGGGAGCGGATGCGCTCGTAGACGGCGATGGCCACGTGGCCGCCGTCCAAAGGCACCAGCGGCAGCAGATTGAAGATGCCCACGAAGACGTTGAACACCACGAGGATCCCGAGGAAGTCGCCGACCCCGGCACTGGCCGCCTGCGAGGCCACCCGGGTGATGCCGACTATCGACACCGGCCGGTTCTCCTCCGCCTGCCGGAACGAGGAGCCAGACCCTGCAGAGTTGCTCCCTGACGCCGCCGACACCACCTGGTGGCCCAACGACGAGAGGCCGTGGGCCGAGAAGATGCTGCCCAGCCCGCCGAAGGTGGCGCTGGCGGTGCTGGCCAAGCCGCTGGCTGCCTTGCCCGCGGCGGCAACTGGTCCCGTCGTCTCGGTCGGTGACGTCAGGTCGACGCCGAGGAGACCCACCGGGGCGTTGCCGGTGTCCACCGGCTGGCCCCCGATCCTCACCGACCGGCCGTCTACCGGAGTGACAGTGAGACGCACCAGCCGGCCGTGGCGGTCGACCACCACGGCAAGCGGGTCCTCGGCGTGGGACTTGATCAACTTGACCAGGCTGTCCGGGCTGGTGACCCGGTGGCCGCCCACGGAGACGAAGACGTCCCCTGGAACCAGTCCGGCGGCCCGGGCCGGGCTGGGCGAACCTTGCAGCTGGCTCAGGGCCCCGACTGATACCTTCGACGGGTTGGGCGCCCCCACCAGGGCGAAGATCGACCACATCAGGACCAGGGCCAGGACGAAGTGCACCACCGACCCGGCCGACACCACCGACAGCCGCCGCCAGAAGGTGCCCTGGCGGTAGGTCCGGGGCTCGTCGACCGGGTCCACCTCCTCCAGGTTGGTCATGCCGATGATCTTCACGTAGCCGCCGGCCGGGATGGCCTTGACCCCGTACTCGGTCTCTCCCCGGCGGATGGACCACACTCGCGGGCCGAAGCCGACGAAGTACTCGGTGACCTTCATCCCTGCCCACTTGGCCATGGCCAGATGGCCCCCCTCGTGGAGCATGATGATGACCACGATGGCCACCACCACCACCAGGGTGGCCACCGCGTGGGTGAGCACGGCGGCGGCGACGCCAGCGGCGACCACCAGGGCGAGGCGTACCAGCGCCCCTCGGGGATTGACCGGCCCCGGGCGTGGAGCGGGGGCTGCCTCCTGGCTGTCCACCCGGGAGGAGGCTGGCTCCCTCTCCATCTTCGACATCTTCGACGATTGGGAGCCGATCACGCCGCTCTGGCCAGCACCGCTCGGCTGGCCACTCGGCGGGCCTGGCGGTCGGCCTCCAGCACTGCCTCCAGATCTTCCACCGGGCCCTGCTCGACATGGGATCCCAGGGTCTCGGCCACCACGTCGGCGATGCCCAGCCAGTCGAGGCGACCGTCCAGAAAGGCGGACACCGCCACCTCGTTGGCCGCGTTGAGCCAGGCCGGGGCAGTGCCGCCCACCCGTCCCGCCTGGTAGGCCAGGTCGAGGCAGGCGAAGGCCAGGGTATCGGGAGCCTCGAAGTCGAGACGGGACAGCCGGGCCCAGTCGATGACGCCGATCGGCCGGTCCAGGCGCTGGGGGTAGGCCAGCGCGTACCCGATGGGCAGGCGCATGTCGGGCATGGACAGCTGGGCCATCGTCGACCCGTCGCAGAGCTCGACCATCGAGTGGACCACCGACTGGGGATGAACCACCACCTCGATCCGGTCGTAGGGGATCCCGAACAGCTCGTGAGCCTCGATCACCTCCAGGCCCTTGTTCATGAGAGTGGACGAGTCGACGGTGATCTTCGGGCCCATCGACCAGGTCGGGTGGGCCAAGGCGTCGGCTACCGTGACCGAGGCCAGCTCAGCCCGGCTCCTACCGCGAAAGGGACCGCCACTGGCCGTGAGCACCACCCGGGAGGCATCGTCTGCCCCGCCCGGCGTGGACCGCAGGCACTGGTGGATGGCGCAGTGCTCGGAGTCGACCGGCACGATCTCGGCCCCGGGGGTCCTCCGGGCGGGCTGGACCACTGGTGCCCCGGCGATCAGGGACTCCTTGTTGGCGAGGGCCAGACGGCGCCCGGCCGACAGGGCGGCCAGTGTCACCGGCAGCCCGGCGAAGCCGACCACCCCGTTGACCACGGTGTCGGCAGTGACCGCGATGGCCGCCATGGCCTCGGGGCCGGCCAGCAGCTCGATGCCGGCCGGCAGCACCTGGGCCAGCTGGCCGGCCAGGCTGGCATCGGCTATGGCCACCTGGTCGGGACGCAGCTCGGCGGCCTGGGCGGCGAGCTCCTTCACCGAGCGGTGCGCTCCGATGGCCACCACCCGGTAGCGGTCAGGGGCAGCTCGAACGACGTCGACGGCTTGGATGCCAATCGAGCCGGTCGACCCCACCAGGCTCAAGGTGCGCACCTCACTCACCCGATCTTCAGCACCCGAACGAGGTAGTAGGTGGCCGGCAGGACGAACAACAGGGCGTCTATCCGGTCCAGCATGCCGCCATGTCCAGGCAGCAGGGAGCCCATGTCCTTTACCCCGATGTCCCGCTTGATCATGGACTCGCAAAGGTCGCCGAGGGGGGCGACCACCGCCACCACCACCCCCAAGGCGACTGCCCGGGCCAGGTTCCAGGGGTGGACCTGGCTGGTCACGATGGCCGACACCAAGATGGCCCCGGCCATCCCGCCGACGAGACCCTCCCATGTCTTGTTGGGGCTGATGCGGGGGGCCATGGGGTGCCGGCCGAACTGGCCACCGATCAACCAGCCCCCCACGTCGTGGCCCACCGACGCCAAGAGCGCCCCCAGGAGGAAGGCCACGCCATGACGGTCGGGGAAGATACGCGGGTTGAGGAGCAAGGCGGCGAAGGATCCGAGGAACCCGGCCCACATGAACCCCAGCCAGGTGACGGCCACGTTGACG
This sequence comes from Acidimicrobiales bacterium, assembly GCA_039583615.1. Classification (GTDB taxonomy): domain Bacteria; phylum Actinomycetota; class Acidimicrobiia; order Acidimicrobiales; family QHCF01; genus QHCF01. Next base: position 52,959 of record JAVKSQ010000004.1, on the reverse strand, counting down.
GTGGGACGGCCTCGGACCACCCCGGCCAGGTACCACAGCAGGCTGAAGGCCACCATCAGGGCGAGGATGAGCGGCACCGCTGTCTCACCCTTGAGGTAGGAGGCGATCATGAGCGAGGCGGTGGCAGTGAGCCCCAGGAGGGTGGCCGGGCGGTACCCGGCCTGGTGCAGCACGGCAAAGCCCTCGGCGGCGGCCAGGACCACCACCGCCAGGGCCAGGACGAAGCTGGGCAGCGGACCCACCTTGAGCAAGACAAGGGTCAAGACGAAGATCCCCAAACCGGTGGCCAGCCGCAAACCCATGTCCGGGCGGCGGCCGCCGGGCGGCCGGGGGGAGGAGGTAGGTGGCTGCCGGCCGATGCGGATACGGCGGGAGGGTGGGGGCCCATACTCCTGCGCAGCCGGCTCCCCGGGCGGCCCCCCCCGCCGGGCGGGCTCGGCTGGCGTCCCCGGGCCGGGGTCGGCGGAGAACAGATCGGTCGGATCGTCGGTCGGTTGCCCGTGGGCGCCCAACCCCGCCTGATGATCGTCAGCCAGCATGGCCGGCTCGTAGCCACCGTCTTCCCAGCCCGAGTGGCGATCCCGCCAGCTCGGCCCGCGGCCGATCAGCCTGGACCAGGCGCGAAGGTCGTCTTCCTCTGCGGACGGCTCGCCCGCCAGGATGCGGGGAACCTCACCAGTGGGCGGATCGGCCCAGTGGAGCATCTCCGGTGGCGGCTCCCCGCCGAGAGGCCGCCCGGCCGCCCAGCCGGCCATGTCCCCCGGCCGGGCTGGCGGTCCGGGGTCTTCCTCGGGACCGGGGTCGGGGCCGGCCAGCGCCGTCCAGTCGGCCAGCTCTTGGTCCAGAGCCCTTGGATCTTGGCCGGCACCGGCTGGGGCCGGCCGTTGGGGCGCGTCGCCCAGCGGACCGGGCAGGTCGGACGCGTCGACCCGAGTGTCGCCGTGGACCCGTCGTCCCCGCTCGGGCGAGGGCTGGCCGGCCAGCGGTGGACGGGGCACCGCAGCCGGGTCCACGGAGTCGGGCAGGGGGAAGCGGTGGGGGGCCCGGGGCCCGGGAGGGGGCACCGGCACGTCGCCGAAGCGAGGCTCGTGCTCGGGCCGACGCCCGGCCACCTGGCCGGCCTCCACCGCCGCGGCTGCCTCCTCGGCGCCGATGATGCGCACCCCCTCGCCCCTCGGCCGGGGGGTCCCCTGCCCTCGGTCTGGGTGCTGGCCAGGCTCTTGGTCCTGAGTGTGGTCCACGGTCCCTCCCCGGGCGGTCCCCGCCTGTCGTCTCAGATGTCGAGCAGCTCCTGCTCCTTGTGACCCAGGAGCTTGTCGATCTCGCTCACGTGATCGTGAGTGAGCTTCTCGAGGTCCTTCTCAGCTCGCTCCAGCTCGTCGGAGGAGATCTCGCCCGCTCGCTCCCAGGACTCCAGGTCGTGGCGGGCGGCCCGGCGCAGGTTGCGTACTGCCACCCGGGCCTCCTCGGCCTTGTGCCGGACCACTCTCACCAGGTCCTTGCGGCGCTCCTCGGTGAGCGGTGGGAACACGAGGCGGATGACCTGGCCGTCGTTGGACGGGTTGATCCCGAGGTCTGACTGGAGTATCGCCTTCTCGATGACCTTGATGAGGCCCTTGTCGTAGGGAGCGACCACCAGCATGCGGCCCTCCGGCACGGTGAGCCCCGCCAGTTGCTGGAGGGGCGCGTCGCTGCCGTAGCAATCAACCCTCAGCTTCTCGATGAGGGCCGGCGAGGGCCGCCCGGTGCGGACCCCGGCGAACTCGGAGCGGGCGTGGGCGACTGCCCTCACCATCTTGTCCCGGCACTCGGCCAGAGCCACCTCCGCCAGCGAGTCGTCGTCCATCACCGGATAAGCGTACCGACCGGCTCACCCAGCAGGGCGCGGCGGATGTTGCCGGGCCGCATCAGGTCGAACACGAGTATGGGAAGCCGGTTGTCCTTGCAGAAGGTGATGGCGGTCAGGTCCATGACGCGCAGGTCCCGGGAGACCACTTCCATGAAGCTGATCTCCTCGAAGCGGGTGGCCCGCTGGTCGAGCTTGGGATCGGCGCTGTAGACCCCGTCCACCCCCGAGTGCGTTCCCTTGAGGATGGCCTCGGCCTCGATCTCGGCCGCCCGCAGGGCCGCCGGCGTGTCGGTGGTGAAGTACGGATTGCCCATCCCGGCGGCGAAGATGACCACCCGTCCCTTCTCGAGGTGGCGGATGGCCCGACGGCGGATGTACGGCTCGGCCACCTCTGCCATCTGGATGGCGGAGAGGACACGGGTGGGCTGGCCCTGACGCTCGATGGCGTCCTGGAGGGCCAGGGCATTGATGACCGTGGCCAGCATTCCCATGGTGTCGGAGGTGGCACGATCGATCCCCGATCCCGACCCGTCGGTGCCCCGCCAGATGTTGCCACCACCGACCACGATGGCCAGCTCCACGTCCAGCTCGGCCCGGGCCTGGGCCACCTCGGTGGCCACCCGCTCGACTACCACAGCGTCGATCGTCTCGTCCGAGGCGGCGCTGGCCAGGGCCTCACCCGACATCTTGAGAACTACCCGCCGCCACCGAGGCACGGCGGGGGCGGTCTCCAACGGGTCGGGCTGGGTGATCAGGACCCCACCACCACCTGGGCGAACCGGGTCACCCGGGCCGCACCGAGGTGCTGAGCCACGGTGAGCTTCTCCTCCCGGACGTAGGGCTGGTCGACCAGGCAGTGCTGGGCGAACCAGCCCCGCATCCGACCCTCCACTATCTTGTCCAGGCTGGCCTCGGGCTTGCCCTCGTTGCGGCTGAGGGTCTCCAGCGTCGCCCGCTCGGCGGCCACCTGCTCGGCCGGCACCTCGTCGGCGGACAGGTAGTCCGGGCGGGCGAATGCTATATGGACGGCGATCTCATGGGCCAGCTCCGGGGAGCCTCCGGCCACTTCCACCATTACGCCGTTGACGCCCCGGTCGCTCTGGACGTGCAGGTACGTGCCCAGCGCCGCCTCCGGGGCCGGCGCGAAGCGCACCACCCGCCCCACCGAGATGGCCTCCTTGAGGCTCAGCCGCAGAGCGTCCACCTCAGCCTGACGTTCGGAGATGGCCTGCTCGCCCGCGGTTGCCACCCGCTCGGCCAGCTCCTGGACCAGGCGGACGAACTCCGGCGACTTGGCCACGAAGTCTGTCTCGCAGCGCAACTCGACGATGGCCGCCGGGCCGGGGGCGGGCCCGGACGTGGCCGGGCCATGACCCTCGGCCGCAGGGCTCTCGTCCCCGGGGACGGCATGAACCGCCACCGCTCCCTGGTTGGTCTCCCGGGCAGCCTCGCCGCCCGCCCGGCTCAATCCTTTCTCCCGCAGCCACTGACGGGCGGCATCGGCGTCACCGCCGCACGTCTCGAGGGCACGTTTGCAATCGAGCATCCCCGCCCCGGTCGCCTGGCGCAGGGCCTGGATGTCCCGGGCGCTCACATCGGCCATCTCAGGCCTCGGGGCCCGGCGAAGCCTCGGGTGGCTCCGTCCCCGGAGATCCCCCCGAGAGCTGTGGCTCGGGATATCTGGCCAGCGGGGCGGCCTCGGGCGACGCTGGTGATGCCGCGGCCGCCGGGGCAGGCGCGCCAGTAGGTCCGGGCAGGGAGTCCGGCGGGGCCGCCGGGGCGGCGCCTTGCTCGGCCAGCCCGGCCGGCACCGATCGGGCTGCCCGGGAGGCCAGGCGGGCCTCCCGTTCCTGGCCCTGGACAGCCGCCTGGCGACGTGCCTCCCGCTGGTGCCCGCGCCGGCGAGCCTCCTCGGCCGCATCGGCTACCGCCGCCGGTCCGGCCGAGGCGGCAGCCCGGGCGGCGCTACGGGCGGCCCGGCGGGAGGCAATGAGGCGGCCCTCGTCCACCGCGTCAGCCACGATGCGGGACATCAGGGTGCCCGAGCGAATGGCGTCGTCGTTGCCCGGGATGACGAACTGGATGACGTCGGGGTCGCAGTTGGTGTCGACCACCGCCACGACGGGCAGCCCCAGCTTGTTGGCCTCGGTGACGGCGATGTGCTCCTTCTTGGTGTCGATGACGAAGATGGCCTGGGGAAGGCGCTCCATCGTCTTGATGCCTCCCAGGTTGCGCTGGAGCTTCTCCAGCTCCCTGGACAGGATCAGAGCCTCCTTCTTGGGCATGGCCTCCAGGTCGCCGGCCGCCTTCATGCGCTCGTACTCCTGCATCTTGCGCACTCGGGCGTGGATGGTGGGAAAGTTGGTGAGCATGCCGCCCAGCCAACGCTCGTTGACGAAGGGCATCCCGCAGCGCTGGGCAGCGTCGGCCACCGGGCCCTGGGCCTGCTTCTTGGTCCCCACGAAGAGGATGGTGCCGCCCTGGGCCACCAGGTCCCTCAGGAAGACGTAGGCCGTCTCGATACGCTCCAGGGTCTGGTTGAGGTCGATGATGTAGATGCCGTTGCGCTCACCGAAGATGAAGCGGCGCATCTTGGGGTTCCAGCGCCGGGTCTGGTGGCCGAAATGGACACCCGCCTCCAGTAGTTGCTTCATGGTGACGACAGCCACTGAGCTCCTCCCATCGGTTGGACGTACCGTGCGCTGCGCCCCTCTGGGCGACCGTGGGAGCGCACGGCGGATATACGGCGTGACGGGCTGTGCCCGGCCGGCCAAACCTTACACTCAGGAGTGACGCGGCGTTGCCGGCCGGGGTGAGCCCCGGGCTCGAGCGGCGGTGGCGCACGCCAGCCCGAGAGCGGCCAGGGCAGCGGCGGCCGCGGCCCAGCGGGCCAGGTCGGAGCGGCCCAGCCCGGTTCTCGCCAACGAGACGGCGGCCCTGCCCCCGACCGGCAATCCTGGCCGGGCGGAGGGGCCAGCCGTCGAGGCTGATGCCGACGAGTCCGACCCGACCTTGAAGGACAGGGCCACCCGGGCCTGGCGCCCGCCACCTGCATCGGCGGTCACGGTCACCCGATACGAGCCAACCGCGGTCGGTGCCGGCAGCGTGACCGCCGACGCGCCGGCGGCCACCACCCCGGCGTCCACCGGGGTCACCCCGCCCGAGGGTCCCTGGTCAGTGGCCCGGACAGCAGCGGGGGCCGACAGGCGGAGCCGGAGCCTCGCCGGGTGCCCCACGCCAGCCTGGTCCACGCCCAGGGCAACCAGCGCCGGGGTCCCTCCCTGCCCCGGAGCAGCGATGACCCTCACCGTCCCCGAGCCCGGCCCCGGGGTCACCCGCCAGGTACCGCTGGTGGCCACGGCCAAGCGGTGGCCCTGCCCGTCGACCACCCGGAACGCGGTGGGACCGCCCACCGACACCTGGGCCATGCCGTCATCCAGGCCAACGCGGACACTGGGCGCCAGGTGACCAGGGGCGCTGGGCCGCAACCCCCCGTAGTAGGCGGCAAGGATGTCCGAGGCGCTCATCCCCCGCAGGGCCTTGCCCAGGGCGCCGTACTGGCTCATGCCCACGCCATGGCCCCGGCCGCCGCCGTTGACGATCATGTCGGGTCCCGAGGTGGTGATCCTGAACAGGGCCGACGGCAGGGTCTGGCTGAACCCGGCAGGAGGGGACAAGTCGGAGTCGATCTTCTGGCGAAAGCTCTCGGCGCTCAGCTGGACCTGCCCGCTCGGGGCGGGCGGGGCCGCCGAGGCGGAGATGGTCGGCCCGGTGGAGCTGGTCGGGGGGGCGCCTGAGGCAGTGGCGGGGGACTCTGACCGGCTGGTGGTGGAAGGTGCCGGCCCGGTCGGTGGCGGGCTCGAATGCCAGGTCAGGGTGACCAGGTCGCCTTGCTGGTCCACCGCCGTGACCGGACCGGGCAGGCCGAAGACGCCGGCCAGATCGGCCAGAGGAATGGACACGCGCCAGTTGTCGGGGGAGTTGGCGGCGTCCTCTGGATCGGCCACCGATCGCAGGTACGGTTCCGAGCCGGCCACCGTGCGTCCCCCGTTGGACGACGAGTACATGGCCAGGATGGGCTGGCCGCCGTACTCCACGACCTGCCCGGCGGTCGCCCTCACCGCCGCCGCCCACCCGGCGTCGCCGGGTTCACGCTCGCGAGCCAGCCCCACGTACACCTGGCAGGCATCGGTCGCGCAGATCTCAGCGTGCAGCGGACCGCTCGGCGGCTGGGCTGCCTCGTGCAGGACGTAGGTGCGGGCCGCGATGGCCTGGGCCTCCTCGGCCGCCGACGGCCAGGTGGGCGGGATCTCGGCAATGCCTTGCACGTAGTCCTCCAGGCCAACCTCGTTCACCAGCGCCAGGCCGCCGCCGCCCGGTCCCACGTCGATCGCACCTCGATAGCTGCCGACTCCTCCGACGCTGAAGGGGACGGCGACGGTGAGCGGGCCGAGGGGCTCGAAGCTGACCTGGCTGGTGACCCAGCTCACCATGCCCGAGCTCGTATCGGGCCCGGCTGCCACCGGGCGGGCGCCCACGACCAGCCCGCCGGCACCGAGGATCACCCCCAGCACGGCGGCACCCGTGCGTCGCAGTGACACCCCCAGCACCGCGGCTGAGCATAGGGCGCCAAAAGCGCCAGGTCTCACGCCCGCGGGTGGGTCCGGCCGTAGACGCCGATCAGGCGTTCCTTGCTTACGTGGGTGTAGATCTGGGTGGTCTGGAGGCTGGAGTGCCCGAGCAGCTCCTGGACTACCCGTAGGTCTGCCCCGCCGTCGAGCAGGTGGGTGGCGAAGCTGTGGCGCAGGGCATGGGGGTGGGTGGGGGCGCTAGCTCGCCGGTCGAGGATGCGCCGGACGTCGCGGGGGCTCAACCGCCGGCCCCGCCGGTTGACCAAGAGGGCGCCCTCAGGGGTCTGCGGGCCAGCCAGGTGAGACCGGCCCCGCTCCATCCAGGCTTCCAGCGCCCTTACCGTCGGCGCGTTCATAGGGACCCGGCGTTGCTTGGAGCCTTTCCCCCACACCGTGACCGTCTTCCCCGCCATGTCGAGGCCACCGGCACCCAGTCCGCACAGCTCCCCCACCCGCAGCCCGCTGCCATAGAGAAGCTCCAGCACGGCGTCGTCCCGGAGCTGTACCGCCTCGGCCTGGGGGCCGCCGGGTCTGGCCCTCTCCCGGGCGGCTCCGTCAGGACCGTCGAGCAGGCGGGCTGCCTCGGAGCGACTGAGCACCCGGGGCAGCCGGGCCTCTCCGGCCGGAGCGGACAGACGGGCTGAGGGATCGTTGCCGATAACCTGGCGGCGGCTGAGCCAGGCGAAGTAGCGGCGCAGGGCGGCGGCCTTGCGGGCGATGCTGCGCCGGGCGTAGCGCCGGGTCGACAGGTAGGCGAGGTAGCGGCGCAGCAGGAGGCGGTCGACCTCCCCCGGTCCGACCAGGCCACCTCTCTGGGCCCAGGTGACGAAGGCGCCCACGTCCCTGGCGTAGGCCTCCACAGTGGCATCGGCCTGACCGGTGAGGGACTGTGCGAACCCCTCGAGCAACCAGGCTGGGTCAGCGGCGCCCTCAGGCATGGGCAGCCGCCCACCGCTCGATGACAGCTGCCTCCTGGCCAAGGTGGTGGCGCAGGCCAGTGACGATGGCCCGCTCCGCCAAGCCTCCCACCAGTGGGTAGTGGACCCGCACCTCGCCCCTCATGACCTGCGAGGTCCGATCGGCGGCGAGCACCTCGAAGGTGTAGCTACCCGAGCACTCCAGGCGCCCCCCGTAGTGCTCGGGGACCATGTGAAAGTTCACCCGGTGGACGGCCGGATCGAACCACGACTCGTCGACCCAGGTGCGCCTGGCCGGGTGGAGGACCGCTCGGGCCGCCCCTCCCAGGTCCCCGACGAAGGCGTAGCGGACCCGGAGATGCACCAGGCCGGCGGCATCACGGCGGGTGGTGAGGACCTCGGGAGTGGCTATGTCGTCGAGGGTGCCCAACTGGGCGTAGAAGGAGGGATCGGCGAAGGCGGCCTCCACCGCCTCCCGGGGGGCGGCGATGGGCTGCTCAACCACGAACCGCATGGACCCACCTTAGAGAAGGTTGGGAACGCCACGTCGGATGGCTGGCCAACCGGACGTCGGTGAGCTAGCTTGGGCCCCAGACACCATCTCGTCCGCTTCCCCGCGGGCGCCGTCTCCGCTCACCGACTGGAGAGCTCGTGCTGCCATGGCTATCACTATCCACCTGCCATCGCCCAGAGCCCTGGCGCGCCATGCTCTGCCCACCCTGGTGGAGAGCACCCTCGCCCCCGCCGCCCTGTTCTACGGGGTGCTGATGGGCCTCGGCTTCCGCAATGCTCTCATCGCCGCCCTGGCCTGGTCCTGGGCGGCGGTGGCCCGTCGGTTGATCACCCGCAGCCGGGTCTCAGGGATGCTGTTGGTGGGCACTGCCATGTTGACGGTGCGGACGGCTGTGTCGTGGGCCACTGGCAGCGCCTTCGTCTACTTTCTCCAGCCAACGGTGGGGACCTTCCTGGTGGCGGCCGCCTTCTTGGTCTCCGTGCCGGCGGGCCAGCCCCTGGCCGAGCGCATGGCCCGCGACTTCTGCCCGCTCGACCCCGACCTGCTGGCCCGGCCGTGCGTGCGCCGCTTCTTCCTCAGGGTCTCGCTGCTGTGGACGGTCGCCTTCCTCGCCAATGCCACCGCCACCTTGCTGTTCCTCCTCACCGTGTCAGTAGGCACGTTTGTCGTGGCCAAGACCGCCATCTCGGTAGCGGTCATCGGCCTGGCTGTGGCAGTGTCGACCCTGTGGTTCAGGCGGGCCCTGCACACCGACGGCATCCACGTGCACTGGGGTGCGCTGGCCCAGCTGGCCCCCCACCATCGGACGCCGGTGCCGGCGCGGGCGGGCGAGGCCTGCCGGCCCCAGCCGTGCTGGCCACCGCCTTCGGGGTAGGGTCACTGCCTCTGGCCAACCTGGCTGCCGGACGGCTGGCGGGCATCGACCTGCGTCGGTTCGGCACCGGCACGGTGTCGGGCACCTCCCTCTACGAGGTGACCAGCTTCGGCCCGTTGGCCCTGGTCGGTTGCCTGGAGGTGGCCAAGGGGGCAGTGGGCCCGGCGCTGGCCGGCCGCTGCCGGCCCGGGCTGGGCGCGTTGGCCGCCGGGCTCGGGGTGGCCGGCCACAACTGGTCTCCGTGGTTGCGGGGCGCCGGCGGGCGAGGAATCTCGCCCGCCCTGGGGGCCACCGCCGTCCTCGCCCCCGAGGGAACCGTTGTCCTGTCCCTGGGACTGGGAGTCGGCCGCCTGGTCGGCCAGACCGCGGTGGGCTGCCTGGTGGCCATGCTCGGCCTGCCGCCCCTCCTGGCGAGAACGCGCGGCCGGTCCGGCTGGTGGGCCGGAACAGCGGTGACCCTGCCCCTCCTGGCCAAGCGGCTGCTCGGCAACCAGGTCCCCACCGGGCCGTCCCGGGGCTCCACCTACCTCAGCCGTTTGATCTTCGACCGTGATCCGGCGGCCGGCGTTGGCCCCGGCAACGCCTCGGCACCTGCCGGGCACTGATCCGCTAGCGTGGGAGCAGGACGCTCGGCGGCACCAGCCGGATTTCGCGAGGCAGCTGGGTCAGGCACCGCGTCGAGCCCGCTCCTCTCCGCCGACAGCTCCGGGAACGAGGCACATGGCAGTCGCCGTCATCACAGATAGCGCGGCCGCCCTGGGGGCCGACCTGGTCGGGCGGTGGGGGATCACCGTGGTGCCCATGCACCTCACGATCGGCGGCACCAGCTACCGGGACGACGAGGTTGCTCTGGGCGAGATGGTGGCCCGCATCGACGAGGGCATCCACACCTCCGGCCCGACCCCGGGAGCCTTCGTGGAGGCGATCCAGAGGGCCGACTCCGGCGACGGGGTGGTCGTGCTCACCGTGTCGTCCCGCATGAGCAGCACCTACCACACAGCCAAGCTGGCCGCCGAGAAGACCGGCGGGAACGTCCAGGTGATCGACACCGCCACCGCGGCCGGAGCCCAGGGCCTGGTCGTCCTGGCCGCCGCCGAGGCGGCCGGGCAGGGCCAGGGCGTCGAGCAGGTCACCGCCCGGGCGCGGAGCGTGGCCGCCCGGGTACGCCTGGTGGCGGCGGTCGACACGCTCGAGTACCTGGTGCGCGGAGGGCGCCTGCCCGAGGTGGCCGGCTGGGCGGGGCGGCGCCTGGGAGTGCGGCCGCTCTTCGAGTTCCGGGCCGGTCGGATCCACGCCCTGCGGCCGTCTCTCAGCCAGCCAGCAGCCACCAGCCACCTCCTGTCACAGTGGCGGCGCACAAGGATCCCCGGCGCCCCGTTGCACGTGGGCGCCCTGCATGCCCTCGACCCTCAGTCAGCGGTCAGACTGCTCGAGGCCATCCGGGCCGAGGTCCAGCCGGCTACCGCCTTCGTCCAGAGCTTCGGCCCGGTGATGGTCGCCCACACCGGCCCGGGGGTTACCGGGCTGGCATGGTGGTGGGGGGGCTGAGCTGGCGGCCGGCAGCCCCGGTCGGGTGCGGGTCGGGCTAACCGCTGGCCGCCCCCGAGCCCGGTGCCGCCTGCCGCGCTGGCTTGCCGGCGCCTAACCTCGCCCCATGACCTGGCGTCGCCTGGGGGCTCTCCGGCCCGGGCGGGCCCTGCTGGGCAAGCCCTGGCTGGTGGCCCTGTGCGTCGGTGGAACGGTGCTGGAGGCGGTGTTGCTCAGCCTGGCCGGTCCGCGATCGGCCATGGGGCTTGCTCCTCAGGCCAGCGCCCTGGCCCCGTTCGGGGTGTTCTGTGACCTCCGCTGGCTCATCGTGTACCACAACTCCTGGCCAGGGTTTGCCGGGGAGGCGCTGGCCCTGCTCGTCGGGCGCGCCATGTTCACCGCCGCCACCGTGGCCGCCGCCTGGCCTGAGACCAGGCCCCGACCGGCGTTGGCCCGCCTGGTCGTGCGCAGCACCGTGTTCACCGCCCTGGCGGCCGTCCTGCTGGCCCCGTGGACGGTGCTGCTCTTCGGGCTGGCCGTCATCTCGGTCTCGTGGCTGTTCATCGCCGCCGTCCCGTCTGCCCTGATCATCGCCCTGCTGGTTCACCCCGGGGCGGTGTCCGCCGGCTGGTGGCGACGGACCCCTGCCCCCAAGGCCCTGGCCTGGGTACTGTCGGCCTTTGTCGCGCTGAGCGCCGGCGCCGGCGTGATCTCGGTGGCACCGGTGGCCCTGGCCATACCATTGGCCGCCTTGGCCGGATGGTTCAACGCCTGGGCCTGGCGAGGCATGACCAAGGCGCTGGTGTGCCGGGGGCTCCGAGGGTCCTTCCGCCCGGTCGCCCCAGCCGCCCTGGCCCTGTTCCTCGCCCTGGCGGTGGGCGGGGCCGTGCTCGGCTTCTCGACGGTGGCCCACGCCAAGCGGGCCCCCCGTGCTGCGGTGGCCGATGGCGGCGGCCGGTCCGCATCTGGTGGCGCGGTCCTGGTGGCTACCGGTTTCGGCAACAGCTGGGACGGCGGGGGCCCAGCCCTGCTCCCCGGCCCCTACCTCGAGCGTCGCTTCTCCTACGCCGGGCTCGCTCCCAGCGGTCACCCGCTGCCCTACACGGGCGCCGACAGCAACCGGTCCCTGGACCGCCTCGACCGCCTCATGGCCGCCCAGGTCAATGCCCTCAGCCGCCGGGCCGGCGGACCGATCAGCATCGTGGCCGAGAGCGAGGGGGCACTGGTGGCCAAGACCTACCTGGAGGCGACTCCTCGGGCACCGGTGAAGACCCTCGTCATGCTGAGCCCCCTGGTGCAGCCGGCCCGTGTCTACTACCCGCCGACGGGCACCGCCGGGTGGGGCCTGGCCGGGGGCCTCGGCCTGGCGGACCTGAGCGCCGGTCTGCAGGGCGTGGCCCCCATAAGCCTGTCCCCGGGTGCGCCGTTCCTTCGCTCGCTGGTGGCCGACGCCGCCTTGGTTCGAACGGTCCTCTCCTGCCCGCTGCCAGGGGTGCGCCAGTTCGCGGTCCTCCCGTTGGCTGACGCGGTGGCCGCCCCAGGTCCCTTCCCGGCGTCGATCCCCACCGCGGTGGTGCCTGCGTTCCACGGGGGCTTGCTGGGCAACGGAGCCGACCACCGGCTGGTCTCCACCGTGCTGGCCGGCCAGGCGCCTTCCGCCACCAGCGTGTGGTCGATAGCCGAGCAGGTCATCCGACCAGCGTCGTCGGCCTGGCAGGTGCCCGACCTGCCGCTGGCGGAGGATCCCGGCTCCGACCTGGCGGCGGCCGGGGGGGCACAACCCACGTCGACCGCGGTCCCGGACTGCGACCAGATGCGGCGCCTGCTCCAGGCCCAGCTGACGGCGACCGTCCCCGCCACTGCCGGCGACCAGTCCTAGCCCGTGGCCGGGAGCTGCGGGGACGCCAGCGGGTGCAGCTGGGCCCGGACCACTCGTCCCTGGACCACCTCCACCTCCATGAAGGTGCACACCGGCTGGCGGCGCCGGTCAGTGGGAGAGCCGGGGTTGAGCAGGCGAAGGCCGTCGACGGTGGTGGAGTCCCAAGGGACGTGGCTGTGACCGAACACCACCACCTGAGCGTCGGGGTACCTCCGCCGGCACCGCTGCTGGCGACCGGCTGCTGGCCCGGTCTCGTGCACCACGACGAAGCGCACGCCCTCCAGCTCGACCGCCGCCACCTCAGGCAGGCGGGCTCGCAGGCCTGGGTCGTCGTTGTTGCCCAACACGCCTACCAGCTGGCGGCAGCGTTGCTGCATCTCGTCCAGCAGGGCGGGCTCGGTCCAGTCGCCGGTGTGCATCACCACCTCGGCGTCACCGATGGCGGTCCACAGCTCTGGGGTCAGCTCGGCGGCCCGCCCGGGGATGTGGGTGTCGCCCAGGATGACCAGGCGCATCTCCGCCCTCAGCCCAGCCGGCGGGCCAGCTCCGAGGGGTACTCGGGGAAGTAGCTGGCGATGACCGGCAGGGCGAAGTGCCCCAGGATCGAGCTGGCCGGCTCTCGCTCCAACAAGAAGGCGAACGACTCCCGGACCACCCTGACCGGGTCCGTGCCCGGGCCCAGCCCCTCGAGGAAGTCGTCGGGAACCTCCACCTGGTGGCGGCTGGTCTGCGAGCCCTCTCTCACCTCGACCCCGTACTGCCCCGGTGCTGCCGGCGTGACCACTATCTCGGTCATGGGCTTGTCCTACCCGGACCGGGAGGTCCCAAGCTGGGTCGATAGGGACGGGGCTGCAGCTCGATCCACGTCCGCCCCGGGGCGAGGGGGATGACCCCTCCCGAGGCGTCGACCAGCCTCAGCGAAGTGTCCAAAGAGGGCCTCTGCCAGGTCCCGACCATGACCGTGCCGTCTCTCAGCACCCAGCATGGCCCGCTGCCCACCACCTCGACCAGAGGATCCTCGTGATGCAGGGAGTCGAAGATGCCGGTGTGGCCGATGGCCACCGACATCACCACCACGTTGGCGGCCGTCACCCGGGCCCCGCCCGCCAGCACGTCCGGTGACCCGTCCTGGTTCCTCTGCCACGCACGGCTGGCCCGGTCCCACGCCCAGGCCGCGCTCGACTGGGGGGACATCACTACCGAGACCCGGCTGGCCGGCTCGGCCCCGGGGGCGGCCGCTACCGCCGCCCCGGAGGCCGGCGTGGCTCCGGAGGCTGCGTAGGTGAACAGCTGCGGAGGTGGGGCCCGGCGAGCACCGGCTCGAAGTCCCGCCTGCTCCAGCCCGGCGGTGGAGGCGACGACGTCGTCAGGAGCTGCCCGACCGGTCAGGCGCTCGAACACCCCCAGCCCGGCGCCATAGGAGAGCAAGGTGGCGGTCGAGGTGGCCTTCACCGGTGCGATCTCGCCGGCGGCCGCCCCGGAGTAGGCGAAGATCCCGCCTCCGAGCTCCCGCAGGAGCGGCCCGTCGACCGGCCGGGCCGAGCGAATCGGTCCCACCCGGGGGGCGTCCTCAGACTGGAAGGTGGCCAGGAGACGGGTGAGCCCGCCTTCCACCAGCGCCTCGGTGACCAGGTCGGCCCGGTCCAGGCCTGACTGAGGCATGGCCCCCGCCTGGTTGCCGATCTTGACTGACAGGGCGGGCCGGTTGTCCGCCGGCGACACCGGCACGGCCAAGCCAGTGAGGGGGGCGATGACGGTGGGCAGAGGCGGGGCGGTTGACGTGGTGATGGCTGCCGGTGCCCCATGGGCCCCGGCCGTTGGAGAGGACACTGGCTGGTGCGTGCAACCGCACGCCAGCAGACCCAGCCCGGCCGTCACCACCGCCGCTTGGCGACTCACCGTCGGCACCGTCAGCCGGCGTCCAGGCTGACCGGGCAGGCTACGCCCGTGCCGCTCAACCCGCAGTAGCCGTGAGGGTTCTTGGCCAGGTACTGCTGGTGGTAGTCCTCGGCGTAGAAGAACTGGGGCAGGGGGCGGAGCTCGGTCGTGATCCGTCCGTGGCCAGCCGCCTGCAGCCGACCCTGATAGGCGTCCCTGGAAGCCAGCGCCGCCTCCACCTGGCCATCGGTGGTGGTGTAGACGGCCGAGCGGTACTGGGTCCCGACGTCGTTTCCCTGGCGCATGCCCTGGGTGGGGTCGTGACCCTCCCAGAAGATCGCCAACAGGGCGGCGTAGCTGACCCGGTCGGGCTCGAACACCACCAGTACCGCCTCCGCGTGCCCGGTGCGACCGCTGCACACCTCCTCGTAGCTCGGGTTGGGGGTGAAGCCGCCGGCGTAGCCGGCGGCGGTGGTGAACACTCCCTCGACCGCCCAGAACTGCCGCTCGGCCCCCCAGAAGCAGCCCATGGCGAACACCGCCCGCTGTGCTCCTGGGGGAAACGGTGGGGTGAGGCGATGGCCGTTCACGAGATGCCGGTCGGCGACGGCCATTGCCTTCGCCCGGCCGGCCAGCGCCTCGTGCTGGCCGGGCATGCGGATCTTGTGGCTGGCGAACATGGATCTCTCCCCCCCTTGTGCCGGGCCACGTCCCGGCGCTCCCAGGACTGGGCGCCCAGTCTGGCCTCCCGGGGCGCCGGCTGACCGAATTCCATGGCAATCAAGTATTATGGATTGCGGCGGTGGCGTCGGCGGTGGCGGCCCGAGCGGGCAGCCAGGAGTCGACGAGGCTGCCGGCTGGGCCTGGGGCAGCTGACCAGCGCGGCCGCGACCATCCATGACAACGAAAGGTGCCATGCCAGAGACTTCCTCGCACGTCCAGGCCGGAAAGGCGCAGTTCGGACACCTGTACAACCAGAGCGACCCGCGCGGGTACTTCCAGACCCTAGGAGAGCTGGACTACCAGGCACCAGCCCACGGTGAGCGGGTCTTCGCCCGCCTGTTGCAACAGCGGCGGCGCCATCTCCGCCGCCAGGAGGTGGTGGTGCTCGATCTTTGCTGCTCCTATGGCATCAACGCCGCCCTGCTCAACCATGATCTCACCCTGGACCGGCTCTACGATCGCTACCGGGCGCCCCAGCTGGCGGAGCTGTCGACGGACGAGCTGGTCGAAGCAGACCGAGCCTTCTATGGCGAGCATCGCCACCCCCGTCCTGCCCCGGTGGTGGGCATCGACGTCGCCGACCGGGCCGTGGCCTACGCCCAACGGGTCGGGCTGCACTGGGCGAGCAGCAGCGAGAACCTGGAGACGGCCGAGCCCAGCGCGGCGCTGGCCGACCAACTGACCGACGTCGACCTGGTCACGGTGACCGGAGGGATCGGCTACATAACCGAGCGTACCTTCGAGCGCGTGCTCCGCCACGCCAGCTCGGCCGCCAAGTGCTGGGTCGCTGCCTTCGTCCTGCGCTGGGTCCCGTACGATCGGGTGGCCGATGTCCTGGCCGGCTACGGGCTGGTAACCGAGCAGCCCACCGCCAAGAGCTTTCGCCAACGCCGCTTCGCCGACGAGGGTGAGCGCGACTACGTGCTCGCCCAGCTGGACAGCCAGGGCATCGACCCCGCCGGGAGGGAGACCGACGGCTGGCATCACTCGAGCTTCTACCTGTCCCGGCCGGTCGGGGAGGATCGCCCGCCCGGGCACGAGCTGCTGTCCGGCTGCTTGAGCTAGGGGCGGCCCGCACCAGCTCGGAGGGCCTAGGCGCTGATCCGGTCCCTCAGCTCGGGCGGCACCCTACCGTCCATCCCCGGCGCCAGCAGGCGATCCAGGCCGGTGAAGGCCAGCAGCCTGCTCACCGCGCTCGGCGGTGAGCGCAGGACCAACGAGCCGTCGCCCCGCCGGGCCAGGTAGGCATGGGCGTCGGCCAGGGCACGGGCTCCCGACAGGTCGAGGAACTCGGTGTCGCTCAGGTCCACCAGGACCGTCGGCCAGCCGGCGTCGGCCAGCGCAGCGAGGCTTCGGGCCAGCTTGGTGGCGTTCGCCTGGTCGACCTCCCCGCCGGGCGTCACGACCGGAGACCCGACCGCGGGGATGTGGATGGTCATCTCGAACGCCCTCAGGGAGTGCAGGCTCACCTAGCTCCTCTCCAGTAACTGCGCGGACTGGGCGCCCTCTGCACCCCTCGGCGGCCAGCTGGCTTGGGCCTACCAACAGCGTACTGGCAACTCCATCCGGCTGGCATCACCCGTTGGGTTGAACTTGGTCAGCGTCCAGGGCCAGCGCCACCACCTCCTCCAGGCGGCTCACCAGGTGGATATGCAGACCCTCCCGCACGGCCTGGGGAACGTCGTCGAGGTCGGGACCGTTGGCCCCCGGCAGGACCACGTCGGTCATGCCCGCCCGGTGGGCGGCCAGCACCTTCTGCTTGATGCCACCCACCGGAAGGACCCGGCCCTGAAGGCTCACCTCGCCGGTCATGGCCAGCCCGGCCCGCACCGGCTGGTCCCTCAGCAGGCTCACCAGGGCAGTGACCATGGTCGCGCCGGCCGACGGGCCGTCCTTGGGAACTGCCCCGGCCGGCACGTGGAGGTGGAAGCGCCCGGACAGCGCCCCTCCGGGATCGAGGCCCAGGACCACGGCGTGGGAGCGCACCCAGGACAGGGCGA
Source organism: Acidimicrobiales bacterium (assembly GCA_039583615.1). Lineage (GTDB taxonomy): Bacteria > Actinomycetota > Acidimicrobiia > Acidimicrobiales > QHCF01 > QHCF01. Next base: position 36,167 of record JAVKSQ010000004.1, on the reverse strand, counting down.
TCTCAGCCGACTCCTTCATCACCTCGCCCAGCTGGCCGGTGAGCACCAGGGCGCCCGAGCCCCAGCCGCCTCCCCCGGACGGGCCGACCCCCGCCGGCAGGGCAGCCGCCTCCACCACCAAGACGTCGCCCCCCGCGCCGGTGACAGCCAGGCCGGTAGCCGCCCCCGGGCCGTCAGGACGCTCGTCAGGACGGTCGGCAAAGTGGGGCCGTCCCAGGTGCCCAGCCAGGTCCCCGGGTCCGATCTTCACCGGGGCGGTGGCCGCCCCGCTGGCCAGGGAGGCGGCCACCTTGCGCAGGACGCGGGCCAGGTGGCGCTCGAGGCCGCGCACGCCCGCCTCACGGGTGTACTCGCCGGCCAGCGCCCGCAGGGCCGCCTCGTCGATGCTCACCTCGCTGGGGTCCAGCCCGGCCCGCTCGACTTGGCGGGGGAGGAGATGGTCGGTGGCGATGGCCACCTTCTCGTCCTCCGTGTAGCCATCCAGGCGCACCACGTCCATGCGGTCCAGGAGAGCCGGCGGGATGGTGTCGGCCACGTTGGCCGTGGCCAGGAAGACCACGTCGGACAGGTCCAGGTCCACGTCGAGGTAGTGGTCGCGGAACGTGTGGTTCTGGGCCGGGTCGAGCACCTCCAGCAGGGCCGACGAGGGGTCCCCCCGCCAGTCGGCGCCCAGCTTGTCCACCTCGTCCAGCAAGATGACCGGGTTCATGGTGCCGGCCTCCTCGATCGCCCTCACCACCCGTCCGGGCAGGGCGCCCACGTAGGTACGCCGGTGGCCCCGGATCTCGGCCTCGTCGCGCACCCCGCCCAGGGCCATGCGGACGAAGGGCCGACCGAGGGCGCCGGCCACCGAGGCCCCCAGCGAAGTCTTGCCCACCCCGGGCGGCCCGACCAGGGCCAGCACCGCGCCGGCGCCGCGCTCCTCGGCCGGCCCGAGCCCGCGGGCGGCTCTCAGCTGGCGGACGGCCAGGTGCTCGACGATGCGCTCCTTCACGTCGTCCAGGCCGTTGTGATCGGCGTCCAGGGTGGCCCGCGCCGCCGCGATGTCGGCGGTCTCGGGCGACCGCTTCCCCCAGGGAAGGCCCAGCAACGTGTCCAGCCAGGTCCGCACCCAGCCGTGCTCAGGGCTGGCCTCGCTCATCTTCTCCAGTCGCTCGATCTCCCGGTTGGCGGTCTGGCGGGCCTTCTCCGGCAGGGGTGTCTCGGCCAGCTTGGCCCGGTACTCCTCCACCAGGCCGATGTCGTCACCTTCCCCCAGCTCCTTGCGGATGGCAGCCAGCTGCTGGCGCAGCAGGAACTGGCGCTGGGCCGTCTCCATGCCCTCCTCCACGTCGGTGCGGATGCGCTGCTTGAGGCTGTCCTCGGCCAGGATGTCCCGGGCCCAGCCCAGGGCCAGGCGCAGGCGCGCCACCGGGTCGATGGTCTCCAGCAGCTGCACCCGACGCTCGAAGGACAGCTCGGGCAGGTACCCCGCGGTGTCGGCCAGGGCCCCCGGCTCGGTCACGTTGCGCAGGGAGGCGGTCCAGGGACGGGCGCCCCTGGCTTCCAGGATCGACTCGACCACCGCCCGGTACTGGCGGGCCAGCTCGCCGGGGGAGGCTTCCTCGCCGACCTGCTCGCCGGCCCGCTGGACGGCCACCTCCTCGACCTCGTCGACCTCCACCCAGGTGGCCTTACCCGGCCCGGCCACCCCGGCGCCCACCACGGCCCGATGCAAGGCCCGCACCGCCACCGCCCGGGCCCCGTTGGGCAGGGTGGACAGCTCCTCCACTCCGGCCACCACCCCAACCCTGGCGAACCCGCCGCCCACCCGGGGGACGCAGACCAGGCGGCCGCCCGCCCGGCCGGCAGCTTCCACCGCCACCTTGGCCTCGTCGCTGTCGACCGCCATGGAGATGACCATGCCGGGCAGGAGCACGGCTCCCGGCAGCGGCAGGAGGGGAAGCACAGTCTTGATGTCGGTGTTAGGCATGTGGCACCTCGAAAAGTTGAGTCTGAGATTGTCACAACCCCCGTCCACTCCCGCTTGTTCCCGGCCCGTGCCGGAGTGCCCCATCCGCTCCCGGTGGACGAGGTCTCCGGGTCCTCAGCCGGCGGCCGTCCCCGATCGACGCTGAGTCGGCTCCCGTCCGGGTGGCTGGGCGGGCGCCGGGCCCACGTCCGGAGCGGGTGGGATGGGGGCCGACGACCGGCGGGCGGTGGTGACGCTCAGCGGCTGACCGTGGTGGCGAAGCTCCAGCGGGGCCCCCGCCAGGAGCCAGTAGGCAGCCGCGCCGTGGGTCACCTCGACGCGCAGGCGCCGGCCCCGGAACCACACGGCGAAGGTCAGCCGGGTGAGCGCATCGGGAAGGCGGGGGGCGAAGCTGAGGGCGCCGGCTCTCTCCCGCATCCCCGCCAGCCCGGCCACCAGAGCTATCCAGGCCCCGGCCAGGGAGGCCACGTGCAGGCCGTCACGGGTGTTGTGCTCGAGGTCCTCCAGGTCCATGAAGGCGGCCTCGCCCAGGTAGGCATGGGCAAGGTCGAGGTGGCCGACCTCGGCGGCCATCGCCGCCTGGGTGCACGCCGACAGCGAGGAGTCCCGGACCGTGATGCGGTCGTAGTAGGCGAAGTTGCGTGCCTTCTGCTCGGCGGTGAACGCCTCGCCGCAGAGGTGCATGGCCAGCACCAGGTCCGCCTGCTTGACCACCTGCTTGCGGTAGAGGTCGAAGTAGGGGAAGTGCAGGAGGAGCGGGTACTGCTCGGGTGCGGTGGCGGAGAAGTCCCAGACCTGGTGCTCGGTGAACGCCTCCGCCTGCGGATGGACGCCGAGACGGGCGTCGTAGGGGATCACCATGGACTCGGCGGCTGCTTGCCAGGCGCTCAGCTCCTCCGGGCCGATGCCCAGCTGGCGGGCCTGGTCCGGGTGGCGCCGGGCGGCGTCGGCGGCGCCACGCAGGTTGTGGCGGGCCATGAGGTTGGTGTAGACGTTGTTGTCGGCGACGGCGCTGTACTCGTCGGGGCCGGTCACCCCGTCTATCCGCCAGCCCCCCCGGGAGTCGAAGTGGCCCACCGACAGCCACAGCCGGGCCGTCTCGGCCAGCAGCTCGAGCCCCACGGCGCGCTCGAACGCCTCGTCCCCGGTGACCTCGACGTAGCGGATGGCGGCGTGGGCGATGTCGGCGTTGATGTGGAAGGCGGCGGTGCCAGCCGGCCAGTAGCTCGAGCACTCGGCCCCGGTGATGGTGCGCCAGGGGAACGACGCCCCCTCCAGGCCCAGCTGGCGAGCCCGGGCCCGCGCCAGCGCCAGCGTGCTGTGCCGCCACCTCAAGGCGTCAGCGACTGCCTCCGGGGCGGTGTAGGTGAGCACCGGCAGGACGAAGGTCTCGGTGTCCCAGAAGGCATGTCCGTCATAGCCAGGGCCGGTCAGGCCCTTGGCCGGGATGGCCCGCCCCTCGGCCCGGGCCCCCGCCTGCAAGACGTGGAAGAGCCCGAAGCGCACCGCGTGCTGGATCTGGGGATCACCATCCAGCTCGACGTCGGCCCGCTCCCAGAAGTCGTCCAGATAGGCCCGCTGCTCGTGCAGCATCGTCTCCCACCCGGTATTGACGGCCCCGGTCAGAGCAGCGATGACCTGGTCCCGCACGGCCGGCAGGGACCGCTGGGCCGACCATCCGTAGCTGACGAACTTGACCAGGCGCAGGGCCTGGCCAGGCTCGAGGGTGGCAGTCATCGTCACCCGACCGAGGTCGGCAAAGCTCTCGGCGGTCAGCTCCACCGAGGGCAGCCCTCCCACCACGTGGTCCATGGCCGCCCCCACCCGCAGGCCGCTTCGCTGGGTTCGGTGGACCAGCACCGCCCTGGCGTCATGCCAGCCGTGGTCCTCCGCCCGCAGCGGCTCCTCCAGCACTGCTGACACCCTGGGGTCGCCCCTGGCTGGAGGGAGCTGCTCGTTGGTCACCAGCTCGGACTGGATGACCACCCGGACGGACGCGTCGAGCGGCTCCACCCGGTACTCGATCGCAGCCACCGAGCGCTGGACGAAGGAGACCAGCCGGGTGGACGACACCCGGACCCCGCAGCCGGCTGGCGATATCCACTCGGCCCGTCTGCGCAGCACGCCGGCGCGCAGGTCCAGCACTCGCTCGTGGTCGACCAGCTCGCCGTAGCGGACGTCGAAGGGCTCGTCGTCCACCAGCAGTCGGATGATCTTTCCGTTGGTGACGTTGATGACCGTCTGGCCCGACTCCGGGTACCCGTAGCCCGCCTCGGCGTAGGGAAGGGGACGAAGCTCGTGCACTCCGTTCAGGTAAGAGCCGGGCAGGCCGTGGGGCTCTCCCTCGTCCAGGTTGCCGCGCCAGCCGACGTGGCCGTTGGAAAGGGCGAACACCGACTCCGCCTGGGCCAGCACCTCCAGGTCGAGCCGGCTCTCCCGCAGGGTCCAGGCCTCGACGTCGAAGGCCGGGTGCTCGATCACGCCGGCTCGAGCAGCTGGGCCAGGTCGTCCACCACCACGTCGGCCCCGTGGGCCCTCAGAGCCTCCGCCTGGCCCACCCGGTCCACCCCCACCACGTAGCCGAACCGGCCGGCCCGGCCGGCGGCCACGCCGGCCAGGGCATCCTCGAACACCGCCGCCTCGGCCGCCGCCACCCCCAGGGCGTCCGCCCCGGCCAGGAAGGTGTCGGGCGCCGGCTTGCCGGCCAGGTTGTCCCGCTCGATCACCACGCCGTCGATCCGCTCCTCGAAGAGGTCCTCGATGCCCGCCGCGGCCAGGACGTCGGCGCAGTTGGCGCTGGAGGAAACCACCGCTCGACGCAGGCCTGCCTGCTTGACCGCCCTCACGTAGCGGACCGACCCCTCGTAGGCCTCGACCCCGTCGGCTCGGATCCGGCGCAGCAGGATCTCGTTCTTGGCGTTCCCGAGGCCTTGGATCGTCTCGGCGGCCGGCGGATCGTCGGGGCTGCCCTCGGGCAGTTGGAGGTGGCGGGAACCCAGGAACGACCGGACCCCGTCGGCCCGGGTCTTGCCGTCGACGTAGGCGTCATAGTCCTCGTGCGGGTCGAAGGCGACGAAGCCCTCGCCGGTCCGATCGGCCCGCCTCCGCAGATAGGCGTCGAACATCTCCTTCCAGGCAGCGGCATGGACCTTGGCCGTCTGGGTGAGGACTCCGTCGAGGTCGAAGAGGCACGCCCTCACTCCCTCCGGTAGCCCCAGCACAGGCCCGCAGCCTAGGCGCCGGCCGGAGGGGCACCGCCGCCCGTCAGCCAGGCAGGAGGTCGGCCAGGACCCTCGCTGCGCTCAGGTCCACTCGCTTGGTGGCGGTGAGCAGCGTGAGGGTGCCCTGGCGGGCCAGCTCCTGAAGCTCAGCCAGGGCCCCCGAGGGCTCCGGGTCCTCGAGCTCGTCCCGGTAGCGCCGGGCGAACTCCTCGAAGCGCTCCGGCTGGTGGGCGTACCACTGGCGCAGCTCGGCGGAGGGGGCGACCGCCTTGCACCACTGGTCGAGGTGGGCGTCGGCCTTGCTCAGCCCGCGGGGCCAGAGGCGATCGACCAGCACCCGGGTGCCGTCCTCGGCCCCAGGCTCCTCGTAGACCCGGCGCACCCGCACCGGTCGCTCGGTGGACAACTGCTCGGCTCACCCTGCCTTCCCCGGGCTGGCTGCCCGGCCTCCGGCTCTCCTTCCAGGTAGTACCCGGCCGCGCCCTGTCGTACCCGGCTGACCTTCTTTGGATACTTCTGGGCGGCTCCTGTTCTTTGGACGCTTCTAGGCGCTTTTCGTAGTGAGGCGTCCAAAGAAACGCCCGGCGCGTGGCCCCGAGACCGACGGCAACTGATAGAACCGACCCGAGCGACCAGTCGAGACAGCGACCGAGCCAAGGAGGCCACGTGGCAGATCCGACCTTCTACCGCACCCCGCAGGAGGCGGCGGCCGCGCCGGCCGAGGAGGTGGCCTATGTGGCCGCCTTCCACCGGGGCGGCGGCAGCCGTCCCGACGCCCTGGCCGTGGTGGGGGTGGACAAGTCGGCCTCCGACTTCGGCCAGGTGGTCGGCTGGCTGGACATGCCCGAGGTGGGAGACGAGCTGCACCACTTCGGCTGGAACGCCTGCAGCTCGGCCCTCTGCCACTCCGGGCACGACCCTGGCCACATGGAGCGCCGGTACCTGCTGGTCCCCGGCATACGGTCGTCTCGGATCAACGTGGTCGACACCAAGCCCGATCCCCGCCGGCCAAGGCTCGACCGGGTCATCCAGGCTGACCAGCTGGCCCGCCGAGCAGGCTACTCCCGCCCCCACACCCTGCACTGCGGCCCCGACGGGCTGTTCCTGTCGGCCCTCGGGGGGGCCGGCCAGGACGGCCCTGGCGGCATCGCCATGCTGGACCATTCCACCTTCGACGTAACGGAGCGCTGGGAGCTCGATCGGGGCCCTCAGTACCTGGCCTACGACTTCTGGTGGCACCTCAAGGCAGGCGTGATGGTGACCAGCGAATGGGGCACGCCGTCGATGATCGAGGACGGCATCGTGCCCGAGCTGCTGCTGGGCCGCCAGTACGGCCACGCCATCCATCTCTGGGACATGGCCGGGCGGCGCCACCTCCAGACCCTCGACCTCGGCGACCAGTACCAGATGGCCCTGGAGCTGCGCCCGGCCCATCACCCCGACCACACCTACGGCTTCCTCGGCGTGGTGGTCAGCGTGGAGGACCTGTCAGCGTCCATCTGGGCCTGGCACCGTGACCATGGAAAGTGGGAGATCACCAAGGTCATCGACATCCCGGCCCAGCCCGCCGAGGCCAGCGTCCTGCCGCCGTTGCTCCAGGGCTTCGGGGCCGTTCCCCCGTTGGTGACCGACATCGACCTGTCGGTTGACGATCATTTCCTGTACGTGTCCTGCTGGGGCACGGGAGAGCTGCGCCAGTACGACGTCAGTGATCCCCTCCACCCCGAGCTCGCCGGCTCGCTCAACATCGGCGGCATCGTGGCCAAGGCCCCTCACCCGTCGTCGGACGCCGAGCTGCGGGGCGGCCCCCAGATGGTGGAGGTCAGCCGGGACGGGCGGCGCGTCTACTTCACGAACTCCCTCTACGGCGCCTGGGACGACCAGTTCTACCCCGACGGGGTGGGAGCCTGGATGGTCAAGGCGGACGCCGACCCTGGCGGGGGAATCGCCTTGGATCCCGACTTCTTCGTCACCGACTTCCGCGGCCTGCGTGTCCACCAGGTTCGCCTCCAGGGCGGCGACGCCTCCTCCGACTCCTACTGCTTTTCCTGACTCCGTCCCGCCGCCACGGCGAGGACGTCGACTGGCGCAGCTACCTGGAGGGCTTCCACCAGGAGCGTCCCGGCATCACCGAGATGGTCCTGGCCCACGCCCGCCACGGAGGCCAGTCCCCCTATCAGTGGCTGGGCGAGGCGATCCCACCTGGCCGGGCGGTGCTGGACCTGGCCTGCGGCAACGGCCCGCTGTGGCCGTACCTGCAAGGTCGACGCTGGGTCGGTCTGGACAGCTCGGCGACCGAGCTGCGCCTGGCGCGGGACCGGGGGGCGGCCCCGCTCGTGCGAGGCGATGCCCTGGCCGTTCCCGTCGCCACCGCCGCGGTGGGGGTGGTCGCCTGCTCGATGGCCCTCATGCTCGTCCAGCCCCTGGGGGCCGCCCTGGGCGAGGTGGGCCGGCTGCTGCGCCCCGGCGGCACGCTGGTGGCCCTGCTGGCGTCCTCGCAACCACTTACGCCTGGCGACCGGGCCCGCTACGCCCACCTCCTGGCGGCGCTGGGTCGTAGCCGCCTCAGCTATCCCAACGACGCCGAGCTTAAGGAGCCGGCTGGCCCGCTGGGCCGCGCCGGTCTGGGCCTGGTGGCCGACGAGCGGCGACGCTTCACCTTCTCGGTCGACAGCCCGGAGCAGGCCCGGTCCCTCGTTCGCTCCCTGTACCTTCCCGGCATCCCCGCCGGCCGGCTGCGGGCCGCCGTGCGGGTGGCCGAGGGCTGGGTGGGGAGCCAGATCGGGCTGCCGCTCCGCCGCCTGGTGGCGATACGCTAGCGGGCGGAGGAGCCATGGCCAGCGCCACCAGCACGGACGGGCGTGTCGAGCGGCTTTGTGCCGCCTCCCTCCGGCGGGTGGTCGAGCCGGACCTCGACATCCCCGGGGAGCTCGGACCGGGAGCCGTGATCGGCACCGACCTCCTGAGCGTGTGCGGCCTGGGCCTGCCCCTCAGCCCGGGCCAGATAGCCCGGCTGTCGAGGGAGGAGGTGGCCTCCATCGTCGAGGTAGGACTTCGATTCGAGGCCGTCTTGGTAAGTGGCTTGGCTCTGGCGCTGGTGAGCGCTCGGCAGCTGACCGATGCCCGGGTGGTCTACACCCTGCACGAGATGGGAGAGGAGAGCCGTCACTCCCGGCTCTTCTGCCGCCTCCTGGGCCAGCTTGCCCCGACCGCGCGCAACCCGCTCGACCGCTGGCTGGCCCGGCGCCTGCTGCGACTGGGCGTCCTCATGGTCATCTGCCGGCCGGCCCTGCTCGACGTCTTGGTGCTGGCCGGCGAGGAGATCCCCGACCTGTTCCAGAAGCTGGTCGCCGGGCACCCCGACAGCGACCCGTTCCTGGTCCAGGTCAACCTGTACCACCGCCAGGAGGAGGCCCGGCACCTGGCATTCGCCCGCACCGTGCTGCCCGAGCACTGGGCCAGGTCGGACTGGACCGACCGGTTCGCCGTTCGCCACCTGGCGCCGTGGGTGGTCAGGGCGATGTTCGACCTCATCGTCCACCCCGGCGTCTACCAGGCCGCCGGCCTGCCCCGGTGGGGAACCTGGTGGGCGGCCAACCGCACCCCCGAGCGGGTCACCCTCCGGGTCGAGGCCACCCGGCCCGTACTGGGAGCGGTCCTCGACGCCGGGATCTTCCGCCGGGGCCGCGTTCCGGGCGGCTGGCGGCGGCTTTGCCAGGTCGACACCGGCGGCGCCGCTCGGGGCTAGCCCTGCCGCCAGCGGCGGCCACCCTGCCGCCAGCGGCGGCCACCCTGTCCCGGCTCCTACCTCCCTACGCGCGGCCCCAGGGCAAACCGTCACTCTGACCACACGCCGGAGTACGCATGGTGGCTCTCTCCCCGTGAAGTGGGGACCGTGACTGACCCGCTCGCCTGAGATAGGTCAAGTGGTGCGAGGCAGCGCCTTGTGATGTACATGGCCGCCCAGAGCATGTTGCTGGAAGCTGTTGTGGACAAAGTACTACACTAACGACATGTCTGAGAACGTGTCGGTCCGCTTGGAGGACAGCCTGGCCCAGCGGCTGCGGCTCAGGGCGCGAGCCTCAGGAGAGACGCTGTCAGATCGGCTGCGGCGCTACGCCGAGGAAGGGGTTCGCCAGGACGAACATCCCTTGATCACCTTCCGCGACGGACCCACCGGCCGCCGAGCCGGGGTGATCGGCGGTCCTGACGTCTGGGAGGTGGTCATGTGGGTGGAGGACCTATCGGGCGAGCGGGACCCAGCGGCTGTTCTTGCCGAGGAGTCGACCCTCACCCGGCCACACATCGATGCCGCCCTGCGCTACCGGGCTGCCTACCCGGATGAAGTTGATGCCCGAGTCGAACTGCACCGGCGCGAGACGGCTGCGGCATCCAGCGCCTGAGACTCCTGCTCGATGAGATGTACCCGCAGGCGCTACAGGCCGATGGTATCGAGACGTCCACCGTTGCCGAACGGGGGCTGGCCGGACGGTCCGACCCCGATGTCCTGGCCTCCGCCACGACGGAGGGGTACGTGCTGCTCACCGAGAATGTCGCGGACTTCGCCCGGATCGCCACCGAGCGCCTCACCGCAGGTGGACATCATCCGGGGGTATTGATCGCGCTTTCCTCCCGCTTCTCCCGCCGTCCCAGCGGCATTCCCAAGATCGCTGCAGCCATCGGCGCCTTGCTCGACGAGGAACTCGAGGACCGCCTCGTGTACCTCCAGCAACCGTCCCAATAACTGAGCTGGCGGAAGCGAGACGCCGCCCACCGCTGTGCCTGCCCCCAAGGAACCGAGAAGGGCCAGCATGACCGGGACGAGGACGGGGACCTTGTCGACGATCCTCACACGAGTACCGTCGGGGGAGAAACAGACGCCAAACCGCTGTGTACTTCGGCCGCCCGCCAACCAGCCCGGCGCCCGGGACCACCAGTGCGACCCGCTGCCCTGGGCTGAGCGAGCGACCATGCGGGTGGCCGAGGGCTGGATGGGCCGCCAGATCGACCTCCCCCTGCGCAGGCTGGTAGCGCGAGCCTGAGACGTCGCGTCAACGACAAGGGTCAGCACAGAGCCAGTGGGCGCAGGCTCCTGAGGGGGCCGAGGAGCGAGGTCAGCGACAAGTACCCGTCTCGAGCCGCGTTCCATGGTCGAACTTTGGATAAGAGAGTCCCCCACAGTTTGTTGGGCCGCAGTCGGGTGGCCGGGAGCGGGATCATGTGTCGGGACTACCGTCGGATCGTCGTCCCCGGAGCGCCCGGGCCTGATCGAACACCTCCTGGAGCGCCACCCGCAGCTGGTCGGTGCGCTGGCGCAGCTCGGAGCGGGACACCTTCCCGGCGCCCGCCTGCCCATGGGGCTGGCCCCACAGGGGACGTCCCAGGACCAGGTGGATCTTGACCGGTCGGATCAGCTTGGCTCCCTTGGGCATGGCTGCCTCCGACCCGGCGATGCCGACCGGGACGACCGGCACCCCGGCGCGGGCGGCCACGTAGGCCGCTCCCTCGAACAGCTCGGAGACCACCGGACCGAACTGGCGCGCCCCCTCGGGGAAGATGGTCAGCGGCTCCCCATTGGCCAGGATCTCGACGCAGCGCCGCAGCGCCACCCGGTCCACCTTGTCCCGGCGCACCGGGAAGGCCCCCAGCGAGGCGATGAACCGGCCCAGGGCGGCCACCTTCCACAGCGACTCCTTGCCCATGAACCTCACCCGCTGGCGGACCACGGTGGAGACCAACAGGAAGTCGATGTTGGACCGGTGCACCGGTGCCAGGACGTAGGGACCCGATGACGGCAGGTTCTCCCGTCCCTCCACCGCCAGGCGAAAGCACACCCGGCACCAAAGCCTCACCACCGCCGACGCCAACCCGTACCACGCCCGGGCGGCCGGCCCCGGGGCCTGCTCCAGGACCGCCTCCGCTGGCCTGCCCGCCGGCCGGGCGGGACCAGGCAGCTCCATCAGCATGCGCCCAGTATCTCCTCCACCACTTCGTCGACGCTGCGCCCGGTGGTGTCGATGACCAGAGCCCCCTCGGCCACCGCCAACGGGGAGGCCTGGCGGGCCGAGTCGAGGCGGTCCCGGCGAGCCAGCTCTTCGGTGGTCCCGGTACCCGCCCCCTCCAGGGCCCGGCGCCGGGCCCGCTCGTGGCAGTCGGCGGTGAGGAACACCTTGAGCCGGGCGTCGGGGAAGACCACCGTGCCGATGTCCCGCCCCTCCACCACTCCCCCGCCCCGGGCCGCCGCCCACTCCCGCTGGCGGCGGACCAGCTCGGCCCTCACGCCCGGATGGGCGGCCACCGCCGACACCGCGCCGGTCACCTCCGGGCCCCGGATGCCGGTGGTGGCGTCATCGCCTTCCACCAGAACCGGCGGGCCCACCTCGATGGTCAACCGGCCGGCCAGGCGGCCAAGGGCATCCCCGTCTTCGGGGTCGATCCCTTGGCGCAGGGCGGCCCAGGTCACCGCCCGGTACATGGCCCCGGTGTCCAGGCGGTCCAGCCCGAGCTGGCTGGCCACCGCGGCGGCCACCGTGGACTTCCCTGCCCCGGCCGGCCCGTCCACCGCGATGACACCAGCCCGGGCAACGCCTGGTCCGCTCACCGCCGCCCCGTCATGTCAGCCCCGTCATGTCAGCCCCGTCATGTCAGCCCCTTCATGTCAGCGCCTTCAGCTGGTCCTCGAAGCCCGGGTAGCTGGTGTCCACCGCCTCCCAGCCCTCCACCCTGGTCGAGCCCAGGCCGGCCATCCCGGCCACCGCCATGGCCATGGCGACGCGATGGTCGCCGTGGGACCGCGCCTTGCCCCCGGGCAACGAGCCCTGGCCCACGATCACCAGCCCGTCGGCCGTGGCCTCCACCTGGGCCCCCAGGGCTCGCAGCTCGCTGCTCACCGTGGCCAGCCGGTCCGACTCCTTGACCCTCAGCTCCCCTGCCCCCCGCAGCGTGGTGGTGCCGTCAGCCAGGGCGGCGGCCACCGCCAGCACCGGGATCTCGTCCACCAAGCCGGGCACCTCCTCTGCCTCGATGTGGGTGCCCCGGAGACAGCGGTGGCGGGCCACGATGTCGGCGGTGGTGGCGTCTCGGCGCTCGACCGACACGTCGGCGCCCATGCGGGCCAGGACGTCGAGGAAGCCGGTTCGACCGGGACCGACGTACACCTCCTCCACCACCACCTCGCTGCCCGGCACGACGCACCCAGCCACCACCCAGTAAGCGGCCGCCGAGGGATCGCCGGGAACGTCCAGCTCGAACGGGTTCAGGTGGCTGGCGGGCCGCAGGCGGACCACCTGCCCGGGCCCGTGGCGGGCCACCTCGATCGACGCCCCGCAGGCGGCCAGCATCTCCTCGGTGTGGGCCCGGGTGGCCAACGGCTCTCGCACCACGGTCGGGGTCTCGGCGCCCAGCCCAGCCAGCAGGACCGCCGACTTCACCTGGGCGCTGGCCACCGGCGGGGTGTAGTCGATCCCCTGAAGACCCCCGCCCCGGATCACCAGCGGCGGGAAACGGCGACCGCGGCGGCCATCCACCCGAGCGCCCATGGCCGACAGGGGGACGAGGACCCGGTCCATGGGCCGCTGGTTGACCGACGCGTCCCCCTCCAGCACGCACAACCACGGGAAGCCAGCCAGCCAGCCGGCCAGCAGTCGCATGGCGGTGCCGGAGTTGCCGACGTCCAGCACCTGGTCCGGCTCGCCGAGCCGCTCGAGCGCTCCGTTGACGACCATGGTCCGACCCGGCCCCAGCTCCCCGCGGAGGTCAGCCCCCACCACCTTCATGGCCCTGGCGGTACGGGCTACGTCGTCTCCGTCCGACAGCCCCCGCAGCACCGACGTCCCCTCGGCCCGGGCGGCCAGGAGGAGGGCCCTGTGCGAGATGGACTTGTCACCGGGCACCCACACCTCTCCCCGCAGCGGTCGTCCGCCCCCGACGGTAAGCGCCCGCCGGGCCCCTGGCCTCAACCTGATACCAGCCTCACTGGGACACCAGGGGCTGCAGGGAGGGGCGGTAGGCCTTGGCCACCAGCGCGGCCCTCACCGCCTCGGCGGCCCGGGCGTCGACGACCAGCACCATGACCCCACGGTCGCCCTCAGCCGAGTGGGCGATCTCCAGGTCCTCGATGTTGACCCCCATCTCGCCCAGCAGGGTGGTCACCTCGGCGATCACGGCAGGGCGGTCGGGCACGGCCAGGCGGACCTCGGCCAGCTCCTCGGGACGGGCCAAGCGCCCGGGCAGGTTGCGCCGGGCCGAGTGGGCTCGCTCCAGGCGGTCCAGCAGACCGGCCCGGTCGCCGCTGGACACCGTGTCCCTCACCTCGGCCAGGCCAGCCATCAAACGATCGAGAGCGGCCACGATGGCCGCCGCGTTCTCGGCGCAGATATCGGGCCAGATGCCGGGATGGCCAGCCGCCACCCGGGTCATGTCACGAAATCCGCCGGCGGCCAGGCGCAGCATGGGGGCGTGCTCCTCGGCCCCGTCGGCAGCCAGCCCCATGAGGGTGGCGGCGGTCAGATGGGGGACGTGGGACACCACCGCTACCAGCATGTCGTGTCGTTCTGGCGGGATGGCCACCACGTCGGCCCCGAGGGATGACACCACCGCCCGGAGACGGGCGTAGGCCGACGGGTCGGTGCCGGCGGTGGGCGTGAGCACCCAGGTGGCCCCGTCGAACAGGGTGGGGTCGGCTCCCTCTACTCCCTCCTGCTCGGAGCCGGCCATGGGATGGCCGCCCACGAACATCGGGTCGTCGACCGCGGCCACGATGGGCGCCTTGACCCCCCCGACGTCAGTGACCACCCGGCCCCGGGGCGCCCGCCTGAGGGCCCTGGCGGCCTCGGCGGCCACCTCCGAGACAGGCGTGGCCACGAAGACGACCTCCGCCCCCGGATCGTCGCCCACCGCGTCGAGCGCCCCCCGTTGGTGGGCGAGGGCGGCCCGGGCGGGATCGGCGTCGGTGCCGCTGACATGCCAGCCTCGGGCTCGAAGGGCCATCCCGATGGAGCCCCCGATGAGCCCGGTGCCCACCACCGCCGCCCGGCGTGGGTCACTCGGGGAGGTCATCGCGCAAACCGGTGGCACCCTCCAGGTAGACGTGGTGGAGCTGGTCTCGTGGGAGCTCGGTAGCCACGTGGAGCAGGACCCGGACGCAGAGGGGCTGGGCGCCTACCACGGCCAGCTCCCGGGCGCAGATCAGGGGGACGTCGCCCAGGCCCATGGCCCGGGCCGCCGCCGCCGGGAACATCGACCGGACGTCCTCGGTGGCGGTGAAGACCATGCTCACCAGGTCGTCCTTGGTCAGCTGGTTGCGATCGAGGATGGCGCGGATCAGGGCCTGGACCCGGCTGGTCACCTGCTCGGCGGTATCGGCATCGACAGTGGTGGCACCCCTCAGGGCCCGCAAGGCGGGAGGCATCAGGCCGGGAGCCTACCCAGACCGGGCCGGCCGGTGGCCAGTGCCCGATGTCCCCCCGGGCCGGTGGCCGGTGGCCGGTGCCCGCCCTGGACGGGGGCCCTGCCCAGCGGCGTCGGACAGAGCCCTCACCTCGCCGGGACGTAGCGCCCGCCAACCGCCTGGCGCCAGCCAGCGATCGGCCAAGGGGCCGATGCGGGTGCGGACCAGGCGCCGGACCGGGTGACCCAGGGCCTCGCACATGCGCCGCGCCTGGCGGTTGCGTCCCTCATGGAGGACCAACCGGATCACTTGGGGGCCAACCAGGGAGACCCGGGCCGGGGCGGTCGGGCCATCGTCCAGGAGCACCCCTTCTCGCAGCTGGCGCAGCACCCCTGGCCCTGGACGGCCAGCCACCTCGATCAGGTACTCCTTCTCGACGCCGAACGACGGATGGGTGAGGCGTTGGGCCAGCGCCCCGTCGTTGGTGAGGACCAGGAGCCCCTCGCTGTCGGCATCCAGCCGGCCGACCGGGAACACGCGGGGCACCTCCGGCACCAGACTCACGACGGTGGGGCGTCCTCGGGGGTCGACGGTAGTGGTCACCACCCCAGCCGGCTTGTTGAGGAGGTAGTGGACGAGGTCGGCCCGGACGCCGACGGCCACGCCATCCACCTCCACCTGGTCGCGCTCCACCTCCACCCGCCGGCCGAGGCGAGCCACCGCCCCGTTGACCCGGACCCGACGGTCGGCAATGAGCTCCTCGCAGGCCCGTCGGCTGCCGAAACCGGTCCGGGCCAGGACCTTCTGGAGGCGCTCTCCATGGGCTGGCTCGACGGCCTCGCCGACCGGGACCTCGGGGGCCGGGACCTCGGGGGCCGGGACCTCGGGGGCCGGGGAGTCGGGGGCCGGGGAGTCGGGGGCCGGGGAGTCGGTGATGGGGGGCTCGCTCAATCGGCGCGCAGGCCAGCTTCCAGCGTCTCCACCACGTCCGGTCCCGGCACCAGGTCACCGAGTGGCGGCAGGTGGTCGAGGCTGTCCAGGCCCAGGCGCTCCAAGAACAAGTCGGTGGTGCCGTAGAGCACGGCCTGGCCCGGTCCGGAGTCCCTCGCCACCGGCTCCACGTAGCCCCGCTGGGCCAGCATGCGTACCACGCTGTCGACGTTCACGCCCCGGATGGCCGACATCTGGGCGCGGGACACCGGCTGCTTGTAGGCCACGATGGCCAGGGTCTCCAGGGCGGCCGCCGACAGCCTGGCCGACTGCCCGTCCAGCAAGAAGCGCTCCACGAACGGAGCCAGGTGGGGGTGGCTCTGGTACCGGTAGCCGCCGGCCACCCGGGCCAGCACGAAGCCCCGCTGCTCGGTCCGGTAGGACTCGGCCAAGCGGTGGCACAGGGCCTCCACCTGGCCCACGGGCGTCTCCAGCAGCTCGGCCAGCAGGCCGGGGGGGACTGGCTCAGCTGCCACCATGAGCACCGCCTCGACGACTCTGGCCTGCTCGCTGGGCGACACCTGGCTAGCTGAGCGACGACCTGGCGGGCAGGCCAGCTGCGGCGCTGGCCGCGACGCCCTCACCCACCCACACGACCAGGAGGGTGCCGAAGGGCGCCGCTTGCTCCAGCTCGAGCAGGCCTTCCATATAGAGCTCGAGGATGGCCAGGAAGTGCACGATGACCTCCAGATGGTCGTCCAGGTCGGCCGTCAGCTCCGCGAAGGTGACCTGGCCCCGGGGTGCCAGCCGCTCCCGCAGTACGGCCATGGCATCGGCCACACTGAGCGAGATGGGCGCCAGGTGGGACACGTCCACCCGGGGTCGAGGCCGGTGAGCAACCAGGCGACCCATGGCCCGGCGAAGATCCTCGGGTGTCACCTGGGCCAGCAGGTCGGGGGCCAGGTGGGCAAAGCGCTCTTCCAGGCCCGCGGTCCGGGGCAGGGAGGCGGACGCCCGGTCGGCCAAGCGGCTGAGAAGGGCGCCGGCGTCCTTGAACGTCTTGCACTCCAGCAGGCGGCGCAGCAACAGGTCCCTCTCCTCCCATACAGCGACCTCCTCGTCCATGTCCACGTCACCGGGGCCAGGCAGCAGCCGGCGGCACTTGAGCTCGATCAGGATGGCCGTGATGAGGGCGAACTCGGTGGCCACCTCCAGGTCCAGGGCCTCCATACGAGCCATCTCGGCCAGGTAGGCGTCGACGATGCGGCTGATGGACACCTCATAGAGGTCCACCTGGTCGACGGTGACCAGGTGGAGGAGCAGATCGAAGGGCCCCTCGAACACCGGGGTGCTGACCTCGTAGGGCATCGCCCAACCCTACCGGCGCAAGGCGCCCCCAGGTGGGACCGGACGGCCGGCGCCCAGCCGCCAGGTTTACCGGCGGTACGCTGGCTGGCCATGAAGAGGGTCTTTTCGGGCACGCAGCCGACCGGCGATCTGCACATCGGCGGCTACCTGGGCGCATTTCGGGGGTGGGTGGAGATGCAGCGCACCCACCACGCCTTCTACTGCGTGGTGGACCTGCACGCCCTCACTGCCGAAGAGGAGCCCGACCAGCTCCGCCGGCACACCCTGGAGGTCGCCACCCTCCTCCTGGCCATGGGCCTCGACCCGGACTCCTGCACCCTGTTCGTGCAGAGCCACGTGCCCGAGCACACCCAGCTGTCCTGGTTGCTGGAGTGCACCGCCACCATGGGCGAGCTGGGGCGCATGACCCAGTTCAAGGACAAGACGGCCGGCAAGGAGTCCGTCCCGGTGGGCCTGTTCAGCTACCCCGTGCTCCAAGCGGCCGACATCCTGCTCTACGACGCCGACCGGGTCCCGGTGGGCGAGGACCAGCGCCAGCACCTGGAGCTCACCAGAGACCTGGCCACCCGCTTCAACCTTCGCTACGGTGACGCCTTTGTGGTCCCCGAGGCCGCCATCCCTGCGGTGGGGGCCAGGGTCATGGACCTGGCCGATCCCACTCGCAAGATGTCCAAGTCTGGGGCGTCGCCCTCCGGCACCATCCGGGTGCTCGACGAACCCGAGACCATCGCCCGCAAGGTGCGTAGAGCGGTCACCGACGGCGACACGGTCGTCCGCTACGACCGGGAGGCCAAGCCCGGCATCTCCAACCTGGTGGAGCTGCTGGCGGTGGCGACAGGGCGCTCCCGCCGGGAGGTGGCCGCCGAGCAGACGAGCTACGCATCGCTCAAGTCGGCCACCGCCGAGGCCCTGGCCGAGCTGCTGCGCCCAGTGAGGGAGCGCTACGCGATGCTCGCCGGCGACCCCCGGGCGGTGGAGGCCGTGCTGGAGAAGGGGGCGGCCAAGGCCCGGGAGGTGGCCACCGTCACGCTGACCCGGGCCAGCCGGGCCATGGGCCTGCTGGCGCCAGGCGGCGTCTGAGCCCGAGAGCGGGGCTGCCAGGCGGCGCCTGAGGCCGAGGCGCCTACAGCGGAAACCGCGCCGACCCATCGGCGCGCCGTGATGCTGGCGGTCGGCCTGACTCCTACCCCTTATCGGGACCCGGTCCGCCTCCGACGACTCTGACGCGTAGATACGGCGTCTTGCCGGCGTCGCTCACGAACGGGACGGCGCGCACGACGCTGAGGCTCCGCGCTCGGGCAAGCACCTCGGCCATTGCATGCTGGCCCCCACCGAGCGAGCGCAGGTGGACGAGCACAGCCTCGATGACCCGGTCGTCCTCGAGCGGGCCGACGCTCGGGCTGGCGACGATCTCGAGCCCGCTCGCCTGTCCGCCTCGATCTTCAACGAACTGATAGTCCTGCGGCCGACCGCCGAAGCGAACCGGCAGCATGTCGTCGATCAACGTGGCGAGCTCGCTCCCGAAGAACTGCATGCCCTCCACCGTGACCTTTTCGTAGCTGCGGATCGCACGCACGTGCAGTGTGAGCCCAACCTCGGCGGCCGGGCAAGCGCAGGATCGGCTGTCGAGGAGCCCGTGATCGCCACTCTCCACGTTTAGCATGAGCTTGGGCGCACTGGCTGACAGCGTCGTGAAGAAGAGGGCACCGACCGCCTGCCCGCCGGCCAGTTCCCGTTGGCGCTGGATGACAGCAACTGTGTCGCGGGCGAAGTGAACATCGTCAATGTCCTCCGCCTCGGCGCATGCGACGCCGATCTGGCCGAGCTCGGAGACGTAGTAGTTGGACGCCGCGTAGCACCCTGCCTGTTGAACAGCTGCTGATCGCGCCGGTGTGTACGGCTCGCCGCCCACGACGAAAAGGCTTCCGGCGATGTCGAGATTGGCGTCGACTGCGGCGACGCTCACCGAGCTGCGGCACTGGCCGTGCAAGAGAGGACCGCGGGTCTTGCGCGACTAGCGCTCTCGGCCAGCCACCGCGCCGCCACCACCGCCGACTCGGCAGGGAGGTGCAGCGGATAGGGCACGCGCTTGCCGGCATGCCGCGCCAGCGCCACAGTGAGCGCCGTGAACGCCGCATACCGCGCCGACGGCCCATGCCACGACAACGGGGTGGGCGTCCACCAACGCTCCAAGCCCTCGCCGATCTTCAGGCTGCGGAAGAGCTGCTGGAGGCTCGCCATACCCGGCGGGGCCATCAACCACAGCCCACCAGGCCGGTCGAGCCCGTCGAATGCCTCGAGACAGAGCCGGTAGTAGGCAGTGTCGGCCTCTAGGCCGTCGAAGTCGGCGCTCAGTCGCTGCGGACTGCCGGTGGAGCCCCCGGTCGTGGCCTTCCAATGGCAGGTGGCGAGCGGGTTGTCGAAGTCGCTCGCTTCAACTGAGATCTCAAGTCCGGGACGCACTACTTGGCGCTTGCCCTTGACCTCTTCCAGACTGACCGAGACACCTGCCACGAAGAGCTCCTCGAGCATCGCCCTCGAGCCCGTTCTCATGGATAAGGCGCACAATGTCGCCGTACTCCACGCCCGCCCAGTCGAGCAGCCGGCGATACGGACTCGCGGCGTTGCGATAGATCGCCCGATCGACCATGCGGAGGAAGCTCTGCTCGCGCTGCTCGAGGCGCGCACGAATCTGCCGACGGCATTCGGCTCCGTCCACCGGGCACGACAAGAACCGCTTTACACCCCGCACATATCGTCCAACCCTGCGGGTCGTGGATGCCGCTCGGGCGACGGGCGATCCACCAACGTTTCCCACGGGGGGTCCTAATCCTCTCGGGTCCCGCGGCTGGCTCGCCACGCCTCCCACACGTCCCGACCCGGCCGGCCTCGGTCGGGCACGGTGATCCCATTGGCCCGGGCCCAGGCCCTCACCTCGGCGCTGGAGGGCTCCGGAGCGGCCGGGGCGGCCTCCAGCTCGCCCCCACCCCCGCCCAACCGCTGGAGGGCGCCGGGCTCGGTGGTGGCCCACACGTGGGCGGCGGCCAGGTAGCGGTAGGTCCACTCCTCGGCCAACGGGCGGGTCTCGCAGAACACCACCGCCACCCCCGGCCATCGCACCTGGCACTCGGCCAGCCCGTCGGCGACCAGGGCCGGACGGAGCCTGTCCAGCCTGAACAGCCGTGAGTAGCGCTCCTCCACCACCACCGCCGCTCGGGGCAGGGCAGCCAGCTCGCCGAGGGCATAGCGCAGCCTGCCGCTGGTGAGGCTGGCCACCAGGTCGGCCAGCGACTTGCGCTCGACGCTGGCCACCAGCCGCCCGTCGACGGCCACGCCGTAGTCCCCACAGGGCAGGGCCCGGGCCACCGTTCGCACCGGTTTGCCGCCGAAGCGGTAGGCGTACTGCTCGTGGGAGTCGACGAGGATCTCCAACTCGGGGATGCCCGCCGCCCGCGCCGTCGGGACGCGTACCTTGGGGCGAGCCTGCTTGCGGACCCGGGGCGTCTGCCAGAAGACCATCTCCCGGCCTCTCGCCACGGTGAAGACCAGCTGGGAGCGGTTCTCCCTGCCCCGGTCGAGCACCAGGTCGACCGCTGCTCCTCGCCTGGCGCACGATCGCACGCCCACCCGTTCCACCACCTCCGCCTCGGGCGGCCACTCCGCCAGCGGCATCGGATGGCAGTAGAGGGCGTTGGTGCGGGGCCATGTCCCCGAGGTGCGGAACAGCATCCCCTCCCCCAAGGGCAGGCGCAGCAGGTAGCCCAGGCTGGACTCGGGATCAGGGTTGCGGGCGATCACAAGTTCCACGGCCGGCCTCAGTAGGCATCCTGTCGCTCGAAGATTCGGCGGGGGTTGTCGACCAGCATCTGGCGAAGCTGTTCCTCGGTGACTCCGAGCTGGCGCAGGGCAGGGACCACCTGGTCACTGATCTGGGTGAACCGGGTGGGAGAGCCGGGGGGCTCGTCGAACCCCAGCCAGTCGATGTGGCAGGCGGCGTCGTGAGACAGCACCATCTGGTCGGCGTGGCCCCGCTGGCAGAGCCGGGCCACCGTGGCCACCCGGTCCTCGAAGGCCAGGATGAAGTCCACCCCGAAGCGGTCCATGCCCAGGAACGAGCCGTTGGCCATGAGCTCCTCCAGGTAGCCGAGGTCGGTGGTATCGCCACTGTGGCCCACCACCACCCTACCCAGGTCGACCCCCTCCTCGGCGAACACCCGCTGCTGGTCCAGGCCGCGCCTGGTGGCGGCGTGGGTGTGGGTGGAGATGGGCACGCCGGTGCGGCGATGGGCCTGGGCCACTGCCCTCAGAACGCGTTCCACGTCCGGGGTGAGGCCCGGCTCGTCGGTGGCGCACTTGAGGATGCCCGCTCTGACGCCAGTGCCGGCCACCCCTGCCTCGATGTCCGCCACGAACATCTCGACCATGGGCTCGGGACCGCCGAGCATGGTCCCCGGCCCCCGATAACGGAAGTACATGGGCAGGTCCCGGTGGGTGTACAAGCCGGTGGCGACCACGATGTTGAGGTCGGTGCGGGCCGCCACGGCCGCCACCCGGCGGATGGATCGGCCCAGGCCCAACACGGTCAGGTCGACGATGGTGTCGACGCCCGAGTCCCTGAGCTGGTCGAGCTGGCGCACGGCGTCGTCGACCCTGGCCTGATCGGTCCCCCATCGCGCTGGGTGATTGTGCTGGATCTCGGTGCTCAGGACGAAGACGTGCTCGTGCATGAGGGTGGCGCCGAGGCGGGCGGTGTCCACCGGCCCCCTGACCGTGTTGACCCAGGCCACCGTCCTCGTCCCGCCGCCGCCCTATCCCGCCGCCGGGTGGTCAGTGACGGCCGGCTGTGGTGCCTGGGACACCGCCCGAGACCCGCCGGGCGGTACCCGCTGGGAACGGGCGATCAGCTCGGAGACCCGCACCAGCTCGAAGCCTCGAGCCCTGAGGCCAGTGACGATGGCGGGCAGGGCGTCGGCGGTGAGAGGGGCGGTGTTGCCGCCGGTGAGGTGCAGCACGACGACCGAGCCGTCCTGGACGTGGCTGAGCGTGGTCTGCACGATGGCTGGCACCGAGTGGCTGAAGGCGTCACCTGACGGCAGGTCGTACTCGATGACGGTGACCCCGGTGGGCTCGACGGCCGCCAGAGCCTGGTTGGTGTAGCAGCCTCCGGGAAACCGGAAGTACGGGGTCGGATGGGCGGTGAAGCGGGCCAGCACCTGGAACGACGCCAGCACGTCCGGCGCCATCTCGCTCGGCGGGAGAAGCCCGAGGCCATAGCAGCGCGGCGCGAACCCGACGTGGGCATAGGAGTGGCTCCCGAGCTCGAACAGTGGATCGGTGGCCAGGCGCATCGTCACCTGCGGGTAGCGCTCGACCCATTTGCCCGACAGGAACATGGTGGCCGGCACCTGGTAGCGGTCGAGCACGTCGATGACGGTGGTGTTGGCGAACGACCGTACCGTCCCTCGATCCAGCTCACGGATCATGTAGTCGGTGAGGTTGGAGTCGAAGGTCAACGCCACCAGGGGCTCGTCCCGTCGACCGTGGGAGAAGACAGGTGCACGGCCGTTGCCGTCGGGCAGGAGGTGAGGGAAGGTGCCCCGAGGCCCGCCGACACTGGACCCGCCGACACTGGACCCACCGGCATCCGAGGTTGTCGGCACCGTGGTGGTGGCCCTCCCCTGCACCGCCCCCACGCTGTTGTGGGCGCCAGCCCCGCTGTCGGCACGCTGTCCGCAGGCAGCCAGACCGGCAACGCCGATGCCGGCGAGCACCACTGCCGCGCAGAGACGTCGTCCCGCGGTCACGCCGGGTGCCCGCCAGTGCCGTCGCCCTGCGAGGCAGGCCCGCCCGCCCGGTAAGCCTGCTGGCTGTCGATCCGCCACCTTATCCCGCCGGGCACCTGGAACAGCAGGCGTTCAGGCGTCCGCCAGGGCTGTCCACCCGAGTCAGCGCCATGGCATGCTTGGGGGGTGGCCCGGATCCTCGACCGTGAGTTTTTCGACCTGGACGACCTGTTCGACACCCCTGACGACGGGAATCGCTACGAGGTCCTGGACGGCGCCCTGGTCGTGACCCCCCCGCCCGGGACCGCTCACCAGGGCGCCCTGGTCGAGCTGCTGGTCCTGGTACGCCAGGCCGCCATGACCCGGGGCCTGCGGACCTTCGTCGCACCAGTGGCTTGGCACATCGGCCCCGGCCAGGTCCCCGAGCCGGACCTGATGGTGGTGGAACGGTCGAGCATTACCCCTCGCTCCATAGAAGGCCAGCCAGTGCTGGTGGTCGAGGTCCTCTCCCCCACTGGGCGGCGTCGGGACCTGAGTGAGAAGCGGCGGATCTATGCCGACGGAGGTGCGCCCACCTACTGGGTCGTCGATCCGGCCGAGCCCAGCCTCACCGTGCTCCGGCTGTCCGGAAGCGAGTACCACCAGGAAGCCCGGGTGATCGGGAGTGAGGCCTACGCGACCGACGACCCCTTCCCGATCCGGGTGGTACCCGATGACCTGGTCGCCGAGGCGGACAACCCGCCTGGCCGCGGTGGGTAGCCGCCTAGCGCAGGGCCATCTGGGTGGGCTTGACCGGGGCAGGAAGGGGGCTGTCGCCCATGAGAGCGCGGTCGACCGAGGCGGCGGCCGCCCGACCCTCGGCTATGGCCCACACGATCAGGCTCTGGCCCCGGCCCATGTCGCCGCAGACGAAGACGCCCTCCAGGTTGGTGGCCCAGGCCTCGTCGCGGGCCACGTTGCCCCGGGCGTCCAGCTCCAGGCCCAGCTCCTCCACCAGGCCGGCCCGCTCGGGGCCTAGGAAGCCCATGGCCAGCAGCACCAGCTCGCACTCCAGCACCGACTGGCTGCCCGCCACCGGCACGAAGCTCGGCCGTCCGCCCTCCATCACCAGCTCCACCTGATGCAGGGCCAAGGCGGCCACCGCCCCTCGCCCGTCGTCCAGGAACTGGGTGGCGGTGACCGAGAACAGCCGCTCCCCGCCCTCCTCGTGAGCCGCCGAGGTGCGCAGGATGGTGGGCCAGGTCGGCCACGGGTTGGACTCCGGGCGCAGCTCGGGAGGCTGGGGCATGATCTCCAGCTGGTGGACCGACACCGCTCCCTGGCGGTGCACGGTTCCCAGGCAGTCGGCCCCGGTGTCTCCCCCGCCCACGATGACCACCCGCTTGCCCTGGGCCGATATGGGCGACTCCTCCAGCGCACCCCACTGCTCCGCAGGGGCAACGGAAGAGGACTTCTCCTGGACCAGGTTGGCCGGCTTGAGGAAGGCCATGGCGGTGTGGATGCCGGCCAGGTGGCGCCCGGGGATGTCCAGGTCTCTGGGCAGGGTGGCCCCGCCCGCCAGCACCAGGGCGTCGTGCTCGGTGCGCAGGGCGGCGCCGCCGACCACCGAGGCGTCGGCCGGGGCGGCCAGCGGCTCGGCCGTCCAGGACGCTCCGGCCCCACCCGGCCCCGCGCCGTCCGGCCCGGACGCGCCTGAGCCCGACCAACCTGGCGGGCGGCCCACCACGGTCCGGCAGCGAAATTCGACGCCTTCCGCCGCCAGCTGCTCCAGGCGGCGGTCCAGCACCGCCTTTTCCATCTTGAACTCGGGGATGCCGTAGCGCAGCAGCCCTCCCGGCCGCTCCCCCCGCTCGTAGACGACCACCGAGTGCCCGGCCCGGGCCAGCTGCTGGGCGGCCGCCAGGCCGGCCGGCCCCGAGCCGACCACGGCTACCCGCCTGCCCGTAGACGACGCAGCCGGCCGCGGCCTAACCCCACCCTCCGAGAAGGCCCTCTCCACTATGCCCAGCTCCACCTGCTTGATGGTCACCGGCTGGGAGTTGATGCCCAGCACGCAGGCCTCCTCGCACGGCGCCGGGCAGAGCCTCCCGGTCATCTCCGGGAAGTTGTTGGTGGCGTGCAGGCGGTCCATGGCGGCCGCCCAGTCCTCCCGGTAGACCAGGTCGTTCCAGTCGGGGATCAGGTTCCCCAGCGGGCACCCCTCGTGGCAGAAGGGGATCCCGCAGTCCATGCAGCGGGCCGCCTGCACCTGGAGGCGCTCGGGCGGGAACGGCTCGTAGACCTCTCGCCAGTCCCGCACCCGCAGGGGGACCGACCGGCGGGGCGGCCCCTCCCGCCGGTAGCGCAGGAAGCCGCCCAGCTCACCCACGGGCCGCCGCCATGATCGCCTCGTCCACCGACTCGCCATGCTCCTCGGCCAGCCGCGTCGCCTCCAGCACCCGGCGGTAGTCCTTGGGCATCACCTTCACGAACCGCTTGGCCTCGAACCACCAGCTGCCCACCAGCGCCTCGGCCCGGGCCGAGGAGGTCTCGGCCAGGTGGCGCCGCACCATCCGGTGCAGCCACTGGCGGTCGTCGGGGTCAAGGCGCTCCAGGTCGACCATCTCGGGGTTGAGGCGGCGGGCCAGGGTCCCGTCGGGGTCCCACACGTAGGCGATCCCGCCTGACATGCCCGCCCCCACGTTACGCCCGGTCGGGCCCAGGATGACCGCCCGCCCGCCGGTCATGTACTCGCAGGCGTGGTCGCCCACTCCTTCGACCACGGCGGTGGCGCCCGAGTTGCGGACGCAGAAGCGCTCCCCCACCTGGCCGCGGATGAGGGCCTCGCCGCCGGTGGCCCCGTAGAGGACGACGTTGCCGGCGATGATGTTGTCCTCGGCCACCAGGTTGCGTGCCTGGGCGGGAGGACGCAGCACCAGCCGGCCCCCCGACAGGCCCTTGCCCACGTAGTCGTTGGCGTCCCCGTCCAGGCGCAGGGTGATGCCCCTCGGCAGGAAGGCCCCGAAGCTCTGGCCGGCCGAACCGCTGAAGCGCAGGTCGATGGTGTCGTCCGGCAGCCCCTCCGCCCCCCACCGGCGCGTCAGCTCGGAGCCCAGCATGGTGCCGACGGTCCGGTTGGTGTTGTTGATGGGCAGGTCGAGCCTGAGCGGGGCGCCGGAGTCGAGGGAGAGGCGGCACCTTTCGATCAACATGGCATCGAGGGCACGGTCGAGGCCGTGGTCCTGGCTCTGGACGCACCGTCGGGGCCGCCCGTCGGCCACCAGGTCGGGCACAGCCAGGATCGGGGAGAGGTCGAGCCCTGACGCCTTCCAGTGGTCCAGGGCCGGCGCCACGTCCAGCGCCTCGGCCTGGCCGACGGCCTCCTCCAGGCTGCGAAAGCCCAGGGCGGCCAGATGCTCGCGCACCTCCTCGGCCAGGTACTCGAAAAAGGTCTCCACGAACTCCGGCTTGCCGTTGAAGCGCTTGCGCAGCTCGGGGTTCTGGGTGGCCACCCCCACCGGGCAGGTGTCGAGGTGGCAGACCCGCATCATGATGCATCCGGAGACGACCAGGGGGGCGGTGGCGAAGCCGTACTCCTCGGCCCCCAGCAGGGCTGCCACCACCACGTCGCGGCCGGTCTTGAGCTGGCCGTCCACCTGGACGACTATGCGGTCCCGCAGGTTGTTGAGCAGCAGGGTCTGCTGGGTCTCGGCCAGGCCCAGCTCCCAGGGGGCGCCGGCGTGCTTGAGGGAAGTGAGGGGCGAGGCGCCGGTGCCGCCGTCGTTGCCGGAGATCAGCACCACGTCGGCGTGGGCCTTGGAGACCCCGGCGGCGACCGTGCCCACCCCCACCTCGGCCACCAGCTTGACGTGGACCCGGGCCCGGGGGTTGGCGTTCTTGAGGTCATGGATGAGCTGGGCCAGGTCCTCGATGGAGTAGATGTCGTGGTGGGGGGGCGGGGAGATGAGGCCCACGCCGGGGGTCGAGAAGCGGGTGCGGGCGATCCACGGGTAGACCTTGTGGCCCGGCAGCTGGCCGCCCTCCCCCGGCTTGGCCCCCTGGGCCATCTTGATCTGGAGGTCGTCGGCGTTGACCAGGTACTCGGATGTGACGCCGAAGCGCCCGGAGGCCACCTGCTTGACCGCGCTGCGCCGGGAGTCGCCGTTGGGAAGGGGGATGTAGCGCTCGGCGTCCTCCCCGCCCTCGCCGGTGTTGGAGCGGCCGCCCAGGCGGTTCATGGCGATGGCCAGGTTCTCGTGGGCCTCGGCCGAGATGGAGCCGTAGGACATGGCTCCGGTGGCGAAGCGGGTGACTATGGACGAGACCGGCTCCACCTCCTCGATGGGCACCGAGGGGCGGGCCCCCGGCTCCCCGCCGGTGCGCAGTCGGAACAGGCCGCGCAGGGTGGCCTGCCGCCCGGCCTGGTCGTCCACCGCCTGGGTGTACTCCTTGAAGATCTGGTAGCGCTTGGAGCGGGTGGCGTGCTGCAGCTTGAACACGGTGCGCGGGTTGAACAGGTGGACCTCGCCGTCCCGGCGCCACTGGTACTCGCCCCCGTTCTCGAGGTCCGACCGGACGGGGATGCGCCCGTCGGCGGGGTAGGCGCGAGCATGGCGGGCGGCCACCTCGGCGGCGATCTCGTCCAGGCCGGCGCCCCCCAGCTTGCTCACCGTGCCGGTGAAGTACTCGTCGGCCACCGCCTGGGACACGCCCAGGGCCTCGAACACCTGGGCACCGGTGTAGGAGGCCACCGTGGAGATGCCGAGCTTGGACATGACCTTGAGCACGCCCTTGCCCAGGGCCTTGACGTAGCGGTGGAGGGCCTCGTCCACCGGGCCTTCGACCGCCCCCGAGGCCACCAGCTCGCACACCGTCTCGAAGGCCAGCCAGGGGTTGACCGCGCTGGCTCCGTAGCCCAGCAGCAGGCAGACATGGTGGACCTCCCGGGCGTCGCCCGCCTCCACCACCAGGCCGACCCGGGTCCGGGTGCGCTCTCGGATCAGGTGGTGGTGGACGGCCGAGGTGAGCAGCAGGGAGGGGATGGGGGCGCAGGGGGCGGCCGGGCGGTGCGCCGGGTCGCCGGCGGAGCCGTCGGCCGAGGGCCGGGCGCAGGGGGCGGCCGAGCGGTGCGCCGGGTCGCCGGCGGAGCCGTCGGCCGAGGGCCGGGCGGAGGCGTCGGGGTCGGGGTGGCAGCGGCAGCGGTCGGAGAGGACCACCGTCGACGCCCCGGCGGCGATGGCCCGGCTGACCTCGGCCCGCGCCCGCTCGATACCCGCTCGCAGGGCCTCTCCCCCTCCCTCGACCGCGTAACAGCCGGTGACGGTGGCCGCCGCCAGGCCCGGGTGGTCGCCGTCGTCGTTGACGTGGACCAGCCGGGCCAGCTGGTCGTTGTCCAGCACCGGGCTCTCCAGCACCACCTGGCGGCACGAGGCGGGAGAGGCCTCCAGCAGGTTGCCCTCCGGCCCCAGGGTGGCCCGCAGCGAGGTGACCAGCTCCTCTCGGATGGCGTCGAGGGGCGGGTTGGTCACCTGGGCGAAGAGCTGGCTGAAGTAGTCGAACATCAACCGGGGCCGGGACGACAGCACCGCCGGAGGGGTGTCCGAGCCCATGGAGCCGATGGGCTCTACCCCCTTGGCGGCCATGGGTCCGACCAGGATGCGCATGTCCTCCTGGGTCCAGCCGTGCAGCTGCTGGGCCGCCACCAGCGCGCCGTGGCTGGGCCGGTCGGGCTCCCGGGGAGCCAGGGCGTCGAGATCGACCAGGCCGGCGTGCAGCCACTCGCCGTAGGGGTGCTGGGCCGCCAGGCCGGCCTTGATCTCGGCGTCGTCCACGATCCGCCCGGCGCTGGTGTCCACCAGGAACATCCGCCCCGGTGCCAGCCGGCCCTTGCGCACCACCCGGGCCGGGTCCAGGTCCAGCACCCCGACCTCGGAGGCCATCACCACCACGCCGTCGGCGGTGACCCACCAGCGGGCCGGGCGCAGCCCGTTGCGGTCGAGCACCGCCCCGATGAGCCGCCCGTCGGTGAAGGCGATGGCGGCCGGGCCGTCCCAGGGCTCCATCAGCGAGGCGTGGAACTTGTAGAAGTCCCGCCGGGCCGGGTCCATCGACTCGTGGTTCTCCCACGCCTCGGGGATCATCATCAGCACGGCGTGGGGCAGGGAGCGACCTCCCTGGTGCAACAGCTCCAAGGCCTCGTCGAAGGTGGCCGAGTCGCTGGCCCCGGGTGTGAGGGCAGGAAAGATGCGCTCCAGGTACCCGGGGATGAGGTCGGTTCGCATCAGCGCCTCCCGGGCCCGCATCCAGTTGCGGTTGCCGGCGATGGTGTTGATCTCCCCGTTGTGGCACAGGTAGCGGTAGGGGTGGGCCAGCGGCCAGGACGGGAAGGTGTTGGTCGAGAACCGGGAGTGGACCAGGGCCAGGGCACTCTCCACCCGCTGGTCAGCCAGGTCGCAGAAGAACTGCGGCAGCTGGGGGGCGGTGAGCATGCCCTTGTAGACCATGGTCCGGCTCGACAGGCTGGGAAAGTAGACGCCGGGCACCTCGTGCTCCACCCGCTTGCGGACCACGAACACCCGCCGCTCCAGGTCGTCCCCGGCGAGCCCGTCTCCGGCCATGAACACCTGGCGAAATGTGGGCTGGACCCGCCGGGCCATCTCTCCCACCAACCCGTCCACCACCGGCACCTCCCGCCAGCCCAGGACGGCCAGCCCCTCCGAGGCGGCCACCTTGGCCACCGCGCCCTGGGCCTGGGCTGCCTCACCCGCCTGCTGGGGCAGGAAGGCGATGCCGGTGGCGTAACGGTCCGGTGCCGGCAGGTCGATGCCGGCCGCCGCCGCCTCCTCGGCGAGGAACCGCTGGGGCAGCTGGACCAGGATCCCCGCCCCGTCGCCGGTGTTGGTCTCGGCACCCTTGGCCCCCCGGTGCTCCAGGTTGGCCAGGGCGGTCAGGCCGAGGTCGACCATGGCGTGGCTGGGCCGACCGCCCAGGTCGGCCACGAAGGCCACCCCGCAGGCGTCGTGCTCCAGGCTCGGGTCGTAGAGGCCCTGAGGGCCGGGGTTGGCGGTGGGGCTGGTCATCTTTGGCGTCTTCCCGAGGAGAGCCGACAGTAGGAAATGCTCCGCTGGCCGGGACGACACTGGCCCATCTGCCAGTAGCGATTATAGACGCCGGGCGGTACCGGCGCCCCGCCCGGGTCAGCTCTGGTGCCGGTCCAGCCAGCTGGTCAGGTTGGCCAGGGGCGGGTGGGCGATGGGGGCAAAGTCGTCCCGGACGGGGCTCGCCGCCGGGCCCAGCGAGTGGCCCAGCCCTGGGTAGAAGATCACGGACTTCTGGGAGGCGGCCAGGGTGTTGTCGAGCTCGGTGGCGCCCGAGGGTGCGACGTTGCCGTCGTTCTCTCCCTGCAGGATGAGGGTGGGCAGGGTGAGCTTGGAGGCCTGATCCCCCAGCACCGGGAGAGCCTGGCCGGGCCCGTAGTCGTGAAGAGGGCCGGCCGGCGACAGGAGGCTGCCAAGCTCCCGCTGGAGCCCGGGCACCACCTCGGTGCCGATGTCCAGGACGCCGTCGTGGTTGGTGTCCAGGGCGGGGTTGACGGCGTAGTGCCCCGGCCCGGAGCCGGGCGTCGCCACGTAGCGCAGGATGCTCTTGGCCACCAGCCCTCCGTCCCCGGCCGCCGCCCTCCGCAGGACCTGGGCGGTCACCTTGCCGTCCGGCGCCAGGGATCGCAGGTAGGCCACACCCACGTCAAGGTCCTGATAGGCGAAGACCTGCTGCCAGGGGTAGACCACCGGGCCCTGGACGACCAGGCCGGCCACCTCCGGGTGCTGGAGGACCAGGGCGGCGGCGACCGTGGACCCCTCGCTCCAGCCGTAGACGAAGATGCGTCGGGGGTCGACGTGGGGATCCGACTCCGCCGCCTGCAGCACCGTGCCGGCGTCGTGGAGGAGCTGGCCGAGGCTGGCGTCGGTGCTGCCCTGGCACGATCCGGTCACGTAGTGCTTGTCGTAGCGCAGCACCGCGTAGCCCCGGGGCGACAGGTAGTCGGCGATGTCCGCGAAGATGTGGGAGAGGGGCCTGCCCGACGGCGAGCACACGTCGGCGTTGAGGTCCTCGGCGTAGGAGCCGGGGACCAGGACCACCGCGGCGTGGCGACCCCCGGTGGCCGGGTAGGTGAGCTGGGCGTGGCTCTGGTAGTCGCCGAAGCTCAGGCTCAGATCCTGGCGGGCGACCGGGGCCAGCGCCGCCCCTTGGCTGCCCGAGCCCCCGCAGGCGCCCAGCGCCATGGCACATCCGACCAGCACGGCCAGCGCGGCCAGCCACGCCCGTCGGCCGGGCACCCGGGGGATCAAGGCCGGCTATCTCACCAGCTGGGGAGGTGTCCCAGCCCCACGCCCGGGGACGCCAACCCGCCAAAGACCACATTTCGCCACGGCCACCGTGCCAGTATCTCACGAGATGGCTCCGGACACCCAGGGCAGCCCCCCGCAGGCCAGACATCACCGGGTCCCTATCGCGCCCCTGGCCACGTCCCTGGCCCTGCTGGTGGCGGCCCTGGCCGCCCTCCCGATCGCTCTGGGCACGGCTTTGGCCAGTCCCTCCCGCCAGGGCCAGCCGGGACGGCGACCGGCGGCCCGAACCACCCGGTCGCCGCCTGCCCACCCGGCGCTCGCCGGGTCGCCGCTGCCAGGGTCCGCCGCCACAGTCCCAGCTGGCCCGGTGGCCCTGGCCGGCTGCCCGCTGCCCTACCGGCCTCCGTACACCGGGCCGCCCGTCAGCCCACCCCACCCGCCCCAGCTGGTGCCGGAGTCCTCCCTGCCCACCCCTCCCCCACCGGCGCCTCGCACCCGGCGGCTGTCGGCCCTGTCGGGCAAGGGCCTGTGGACCTGGAAGCTGAGCTCCACCGAGGGCGGGGACACCGCCCGCATCGTGGCCCGGGCCCGGTCGGCTGGCCTGCACCAGCTGTGGGTCCGGGTGGGCGACTCGGTCGACGGCTTCTACGCCGGGGCGGAGCTGCGCTCGCTCGTCCCCGCCGCCCACCGGGAGGGCCTGGCCGTCATCGGGTGGGGCTTCCCCTACCTGTACGACCCGGTCAAGGACGCCCGGTGGAGCCAGGCCGCCCTCCACTGGCGGGGGCCCGGAGGCGCCGCCCTGGACGGCTTCAGCCCCGACATCGAGACGGCCAGCGAGGGTGTGGCCCTCTCCCCTCGCCGGGTCGTCACCTACCTGGGACTGGTCCGGCCGGCCGACGCCGGGCGCCCGCTGGTGGCGACGGTGTTCCCTCCGACCGACCATTTTCTACCGGTATATCCTTATGCGGCCATGGCGCCGTACGTCGACGCCTACGCCCCGATGGTCTACTGGGGCTGCCAGCAGCCGGGGCATTACGCGGCCCTGGCGCTGCGGCGCCTGACCCCCCTGGCGCCGGTGCACCTGGTCGGACAGGGCTACAACATGGCAGACGAGGGAGGCCGCCCGGCGTCCCCCAGTGCCGCCGAGGTGGTGGCCTTCTTGGACGTGGCCAGGGCGGACGGGGCGGTCGGGGCGTCCCTGTGGGTGTGGCAGTCGATGGACGGCGCCGAGTGGTCGGCCCTGAGCAGCTTCTCGTGGGGGGCTTCGGGTGGGCATTCGTAGCGGGGCCGTCGGCCTGGGCCGCGGCCTGGTCCGCCTGGTGGCCCGGCTGGTGGTGGGGGCGACCGCGGTGGTGGTGGTGGTGCTGGCGGTGGGCATCGTGTTCAAGGACCTCAACGCCAATGCGGGCAACACGATCGTGCGGGCCTTCGAGCGCTTCGCCAGGGACCTGGCCGGACCGTTCGACCAGATGTTCAGGCCCAGGAGCGCCAAGGTGGCGACGAGCGTGAATTGGGGCATCGCGGCCGCCGTCTACCTGGCCGCCGGGCGCGTCGCCTTCCTGGTGCTCAGCCGCCTGGCCTGAGCCCTCCTCGGGCCGGCGCCGGGCTTGCGGGCGGGCCGCGACGGGAGCGCAGGACAAGCGTGGCGATCCCGCCTACCGCCAGGACGAAGGGCAGCACGAACAGCCCGATCGACGCAATGCCCACCACCGCCACGCCGTAGGCGGTGCCGACGAGCAGCCAGGCCCCGAAGGTTCCCCACTCCCCGTGTCGACCGAGACTGGCGGCGGCCATGTCGTCCTCACTGTACCGGCAGGGCCGCCCCCGATACCTGGACGGCCCGACGCCGGGGACCGGTCGGTAGGATCGTTGGTCGTGGCGACGGACACTGCTGGCAACGCCACCGACCCTGGCAACGGGGGGACGCCTTGAGGGACGCGCCCGATGTGGTGGTGGCCGGCGGCGGGGTGATCGGCATGGCCGCTGCCTGGCGCGCCGCCCTGGCCGGGCTGGCGGTGGTGGTGGCCGATCCGCAGCCCGGCCGGGGATCCTCGTGGGCGGCGGCCGGCATGCTGGCCCCGGTGACCGAGGCCCACTACGGCGAGGAGGACCTCCTCCGCCTCAACCTGGCCTCGGCCCGGCGGTACCCGTCGTTCGTGACTGAGCTGGAGTCGGCGTCGGGGCTCCCGGTCGGCTACCGGGCCACCGGCACCCTGGCGGTGGCGGCCGACGCCGGGGACCGGGCGGTGCTGGAGAACCTGCACCGCTACCAGCAGGAGCTGGGTCTGCACTCCGAGCTGGTGTCGGGCCGGGACTGCCGGGCCCTGGAGCCCATGCTGGCCCCGGGTGTCCGGGGTGGGCTGCTGGTGGCGGGCGACCACCAGGTGGACGGCCGGGCCCTGCACCGGGCCCTCGTGATGGCCGCCCGACGCGCCGGGGTGGAGGTGCTGCCCACCAGGTTGACCGAGGTGGTGGTGGCCGGCGGCCGGGTGGGCGGCGTGCGCCTGGCCAGCGGTGAGTCGGCCTCGGTTCCCACGGTGGTGCTGGCGGCCGGCGCCTGGTCGGGCGGCGTGGGCGGCCTGCCACCCGAGGCCCGCCCCCCGGTGCGGCCGGTGAAGGGCCACATCCTGCGGCTGCGCAGCCCGGCCGGGCACCCGTTCCTCCGGCGCAACGTGAGGGGCCTGGTCGCCGGCAGGCGCTTCTACCTGGTTCCCCGGTCCGACGGTCGCCTGGTGGTGGGGGCGACGGTGGAGGAGATGGGCTTCGACACCACGGTGATGGCCGGGGCGGTGCACGACCTGCTGCACGACGCCCGGTCGATCGTGCCCGGCACCGCCGAGCTGGAGCTGGTGGAGGCCCACGCCGGCCTGCGCCCCGGCAGTCCCGACAACCTGCCCATCCTCGGCCCCTCGGCCCTGCCCGGCCTGGTGATCGCCACCGGCCATTACCGCAACGGGATCCTCCTGGCGCCGGCCACCGCCGACGCCCTGGCATCCCTGCTGGTAAGCGGCACGGCGCCCCAGACCATCGCCGCCTTCTCGCCCACCCGGTTCGGGGCGCGGGTGGCGGGCGGCACCCCTGACCCTGCCCTCTCGGGACGCCGATGACCGCGGGGGCGGGCCCATGACCCAGCTGGTGCTCAATGGCCAACCCCTGGCACTGGCCGAGCCGGCAACGGTCGAGGTGGTGGTCGACCGCCTGGGCCGGGGCCGGGCCGGGATGGCGGTGGCGGTGAATGGCGAGGTCGTCCCGCGCAGCCGCTGGCCGGCCACCGAGCTGGCCGACGGCGACCAGGTCGAGGTTCTCAGCGCGGTGCAGGGCGGGTAAGTGGACGACGGCCTGGTCATCGCCGGGCGCCCGTTGCGGTCCCGGGTGCTGCTGGGGACCGGGGGCCTGCCGAGCCTCGACGTGCTGGGTGGCGTGGTCCGGGCGTCGGGGACCGAGTTGGCGACGGTGGCCATGCGCCGGGTGGACGCCGCTGCCCGGGGCTCCATCCTCGACGTCCTGGGCGACGCCGAGGTCGGCGTGCTGCCCAACACGGCCGGCTGCTACACCGCCCGGGAGGCGGTGCTGACCGCCCGGTTGGCTCGGGAGGCGCTCGGCACCAACTGGGTCAAGCTGGAGGTGATCGGCGACGAGCGGACCCTGCTGCCCGACGCGGTCGAGCTGTTGGAGGCGGCCGAGCGACTGGTCGACGACGGCTTCGTCGTCCTGCCGTACACCAACGACGACCCGGTACTGGCCCGGCGCCTGGAGCAGGTGGGTTGCGCGGCGGTGATGCCCCTGGGCTCCCCCATCGGCACCGGCCTGGGCATTGCCAATCCCCACAACCTGGCCCTGATCGTGGAGTCGGCCACCGTACCGGTCATCCTCGATGCCGGGGTGGGCACGGCGTCGGACGCGGCCGTCGCCATGGAGCTGGGTTGCGCCGGCGTGCTGGTGGCGTCGGCCATCACCCGGGCTCGCTCCCCCGTCGCCATGGCCGAGGCGGTGGCCAAGGCGGTGGAGGCCGGCCGCCTGGCCCACCTGGCCGGCCGGATCCCCCGCCGCTTCCACGCCGAGGCGTCCAGCCCGAGGACCGGCCTGGCCAACCTGGCCATCGCCGACCCGGCCATCGCCGAACCCGCCTGAGCCAGCGGCCACCAACGCCGGGTTCACCGAGGTGCCTCTGCTGCTGCGGCAGTGCAGGAGGGTGGCGACCCGGCCGGGCCGGCCGCCAGGTGGCAGCCTTTGCGAAGGTCATGGCGGAGCCACGATCAATGGGAGGGTGAGGGCCGAGGGCGGTCGGGCTGCGGGGCTCTCGGATGGTTCTCGTGGCGGTGGCCGGGTCGGCGGTGGTCCGGCGGGCAGCTCCGGCGGCAGCCGGCCGGGCGGTGGCCCTGGCCCGGTCGGCGGGGGCCGGTGGTGGCGGGGATGGCGGGGGTCGTCGGGGGCGACGAAGGCCCGCTTGCCCCGGCCCTCCACCAGGGACCAGTTGGCCCTGGTCTTGAGGTGGTGGTGGTAGGGGCACAGCCGGTCCAACAGCTCAAAGACGGTGTAGTGGGTGGCGGCCCAGTCGGCTCGGTGGTCGTACTCCAAGGCGGCCTGGGCCGCACAGCCCTGGGCGGCACAGGAGGGGTACAGCCACTCCAGGGCGCTTTGCTGGTAGGCGCTGGGGCGCCGGCCCAGGTGGGCCACCCCCACCAGGGCCTGGCCCTTGGTCACCACCGCGGCGATGAAGGGATCGGCGCTGTCCAACAGGTCCCTCACCGCCGACACCGCCACCGGCCCGTAGCCCACCAGCTCGCAGGTCTCCCCGGCTGTCGGGTAGCCCCGCAGCAGGGCCTCGAAGTCGATGCGCACGATCACCTTGGTCCGGGCCGGCCGGCTGGCCCCGTTGGCGGGGGCGCTGGCCCCGTTGGCGCCACCGGAAGCGACGGCCTCCTCGTCAGCCGAGCCACTGCCACCCGAGTCCCCACCAACCTGGGCCCCCCCGGCGGAGGTGGCCATGTGGACCAAGGCGTCAAAGCCGTAGGCCTCGGGGGGCTCCCGGCGCCCCTGGGCCCGGGCCTGGGCGAAGGCCAGCTGGGCCAGGGGGCCAAGGGCGCTCATCACCTGGGCACCGGCCTCGGGGTTGCCCTGGGCCACCAGGTGCCAGGTCCCCTCGGGGTCGGTATAGGCCCTCAGGTGGCGCTGGGA
>JAVKSQ010000003.1:115779-135769 GCA_039583615.1 Acidimicrobiales bacterium | reverse complement strand
AGCGTCAAGCCCTCCTGAGGGCCTTGTAGGGCCTCAGGAGCCCACCAGAATCATTCCCTCATACCAGGATTCCTGGACTCCCGCCGAGAAGGCTGGCAGGCCGACCGTGACCACCACCCAGTACCGGATGCTCGCCGGCGCCCCAGGCCGTTGGACGCAAGAGGATGTTCTATTTGCTTCTTCGCCCGACGTCCGTGGTCGAGTGGACCTCGACGACCGGGAGCTACAGCGGATGCACGAGAAGTACTTCTCCCAGCCGCGGGCGTGCCTGCGTGCCTCCCCGTTGCCCAAGACCTACGGGTGGGGACTTCACTACGACGCCGAGGGGCGCATCACCCTCCACGCCGTCGACTCCGCCGAGTACACCCGGTTGCGCAACGATCCGAGCCTCACTCAGCTCCAGGCGATGCGTTCCAGTCGAGCTCGAAGCTGAGCACTCGTTCCTCGAGGGGAACCGCCTGCGGCGACGCCGAGGCTCCAGCGGCCACTGGTCGACCGTCGCCGCAAGGGGATCTCTATCTGAAGGACGGCTCCTCGCCCTGGGCAGCCGGCGGAACGTCAGAGTTTTCTCAAGAGGGCCTTGACCTTGACCCTGCGTCAGGGTTGCAGCATGGCTTCATGCACCAACGACGAGCACCTACGAGAGACCAATCCCCGGATGCGATGGAGGCGCGGCCGGCGACGCGCCTGGCCATCGAGGTCGTTGGCCTGCGGAAGGCCTTCGGGGACCAAGTAGCGGTTGACGGGCTGGACTTGGCGGTCGCCGAGGGGACCGTGTTGGGCCTGATCGGCCCGAACGGGTCGGGCAAGACCACGACGGTGCGGATCCTCTCCACCTTGTTGCCGGCCGACGCTGGGAGGGCCGCCGTCGCCGGCCATGACGTGGCCACTGACGCCGAGGCGGTCCGGGCGGCCATCGGGGTCACCGGGCAGTTCTCGGCCATCGACAAGCTGCTCACCGGTCGGGAGAACCTGGCGCTCATGGCGGACCTGCACCATCTCCGGCGCGCCGCAGGCAGAGAGCGAGCGGCCGAACTGCTGGAGCGCTTCGAGCTGGCCGACGCGGCGGGTCGACCGGTGGCCACCTATTCGGGGGGGATGGTACGCCGGCTCGACCTGGCCATGACGCTCATGGGACGGCCCCGCATCGTGTTCTTGGACGAGCCGACCACCGGACTCGACCCGCGTAGCCGCCGAGTGCTCTGGGACATCGTGCGAGACCTGGTGGCCGGCGGCGTGACGATCCTTCTCACGACCCAGTACCTGGAGGAGGCCGATCGCCTGGCCGATCGGGTGGCCCTCATCGACCACGGGAGGCTGGTGGCAGAGGGCACCCCCGACGAGCTGAAGGCGCGGCTCCCGGTAGGGCATATCCGACTGCGCTTCCCCGAAGAAGCGTCGCTCGTCGCCGCGCAGGCCGTGTTCGCCGACGCCAGGCGCTCCGACGACGGTCTGTCGCTGACCCTGGCCGCCGCCGGTGACGTTGGGGCTCTACGGGCGGTGCTTGATCGCCGACCTCGACGAGGTGTTCTTCGCCCTCACCGGTGGCGGTGGTTCCTCAAGGGTCGGGGGCGTCGGCCTGAAGGAGGCCCGATGACCCCGGCCGCACCCGCGCTGGTCGACTCGGCGCCCTCGGGCCGCCCGACGACCGGTACCGCTCGTGTCTTCGCCGACTCGGTGACCATGGCCCGGCGTGACCCCCGGCGTGCTGGTCATGGCCGCCGGCGGGGCGGCCGAGGCGACCGCGCTCAACTTGAACATGGACATGGGCGAGGGCATCATCGCCCGGCTGCGCACCATGGCCATCTGGCGTCCCTCGGTCCTGGTCGGCCAGGCCGCCGGCAGCGTCGCCCGCAGCCTTCTCACCGGCACCGCCGTGGTCGGCGTGGCGATCGGCCTCGGCTTCCTCCCCACGGCCAGCCCACTGGCCTGGCTGGGGGCGGCGGGCATGTTCGCGTTGTTGGGGCTGACGCTCACCTGGCTCACCATGGCCTTCGGGCTGCTGGCCAAGACCCCGGCGGGGGCGAACAGCCTGTCGCTCATCCCCCTGTTCCTGCCCTTCGTCTCCAGCGCCTTCGTCCCGCCCGCCACCATGCCCGCCGGGGTTAGGGCCTTCGCCAGCTACCAGCCGTTCACCCCGATCATCGACACCCTCCGGGCCCTGCTCGTCGGCGGACCGGTCGCCCCCCACGTCATCGCCGCGGTGGCGT
Organism: Acidimicrobiales bacterium; assembly: GCA_039583615.1. Lineage (GTDB taxonomy): Bacteria > Actinomycetota > Acidimicrobiia > Acidimicrobiales > QHCF01 > QHCF01. Next base: position 133,559 of record JAVKSQ010000003.1, on the reverse strand, counting down.
GGTGCGTGGGAATCGCCCTGGTCGGCTACGTCTGGTCGATGGCCCTGTACAACCGGCCCCCGGCGGCGGCAGGGTAGACGGCGGTGTCATTGACCATCGGCCAGCTGGCCGACTACTGCGGGGTCACCGTCCGAGCGGTCCGCCACTACCACCACCGTGGCCTCCTGCCCGAGCCCGGCCGGGACCCCTCCGGCTACCGCCGCTACGGCACCCAGGCCGTCATCGACCTGATCCGGATCAAGGTGCTGGCCGACGCCGGCGTCCCCCTTGCCCGGGTCCGCCAGCTCCTCGCCGCCGAGCCGGACGAGTTCTCCGCCGCCGTGGCCGAGATCGACCAGGACCTCCAGAACCGTATCGCCGACCTGGAGGAGCACCGTCACCAGCTCACCGAGCTGCTCGGCGGGGACCAGCTGGTACTTGCCAACGACATCATCAACCTCCTCGACCAGATGCGAGCCATGGGTGTCAGTGACTGGACCATCAACCTCGAACGCGACGGGTGGATCATGCTCAGCGCCACCCGCCCCGACCTGGTGCCCGAGTGGGCCAGGCAAAAGGCCGCCACCATGGCCGACCCTGAGTTCCGTCGCCTCTACCTGGCCTGCGACCAGGCCAGGCAGTGGGACCCCGACGACCCCCGGCTGGAAGAACTCGCCGCCCGCATGGTCGAGTGGACAGCCAACCAGCGCCACGAGATCGTCGGAGCCCGCTCCACCATCCCAGCCGACAACCCCGGCCTCTCCGTGGCCGAGGGGCTGATGGCTGCCCAGTTCGCTGACGCCGCCCCGGCCTGGCGCCGCCTCGGTGAGCTGTCCAAGTCCAAGCTCAGTACCAGTACCGATGGCGCCGAAACTGGAAGCGCGAAGCGAGCTGCGTCGCAATAGTCCATCCTCTACTGGCACATGAGACCCGACGCTGGGCGCTCAGGCCAGCCAACGGACGAGCGTGTGGTCAGCAGACGACCAACGCCAGCTCGGGGTCCAGTCGACGAAGGTCCTCGGGATCGCTTGTCACAACCGTAGCTCTGTGACGTCGGGCGAGGATCGCCACGCTGGCATCAATGACGTCCGCAGTCCCGGTCGCTCCACAAGTCACTCCCGCCGCCCGTGCCTCATCGAGGTCCAGCGCCCGCACGTCGAGCAGGCCGGACTTCACGAGTCGGGCCAGGCGCCCTTGGCGGGCGCCGTCGCGCCAGACCTGTGCGATGACACCCGCTGGAACATGTAGGCGGCGGTCGTGCTCGACGCTGAGTTCCACCAGCCTGCGGACCCGCCGGTCGTTGCGCTCGAAGGCTATGAGGGCTCCGGCGTCGAGGACTACAGACCCAGGACCCGCCGGGCCCACGTGTCCTCCTCTTGCGCGGCTGGGCCGTTCTCGGCGCGCATCTCGGCGAGTAGTACCGCCAGTTCCTCGCGTCGAGCTTTCTCCTCCATCGCCTGGTCGACCCAGGAGCTGACCGAGGAGGCGCGACCGGCCGCTACTTCCTGCTCGGCGGCCGCCAACACCTCTGGGCGTACCGTCACGGTGACGCGGGAGCGCTGCATACTTTCATCATACACTGTCAGTGCCGGATGACCATCCGCTTGCGTCGCACAACGTCCGGCTCCACGAAACCTACACGGCTCGGGCCGTGGGGCCGTGGTCGACAGTTGGGTGGATCACTCGTGCTCGGCGAGGGCCGCCAGCCGGTCGAGCGACGCCCGAAGCTTGTCGACCGTGGTGGCCCGCGCACGAGCAAAGCGGCTCGCGTCAGTGAGCTCGGTCCAATCGTAGATGTGTGTGACGCGCGTTCGCGACGGGTCGATAGGCTCGAGTCGCACATCACCACACGAGCCCCCGGCAGGTCGTGGACCTCATTGATCGGGTCGTCGCTGGGCGGTTGGCCCAGCAGGACCTTGCGGTATGGCCCCCGGAGGTCGTGGTTGCCCGGGCAGGGCAGGAACCGATGTCTGTCGCCGAACAGCGACAGGGCTTGCTCGTACTCGGCCTCGGCACCGTGATTGGCAATGTCGCCGGTCAGCACCACGGCATCCACGGGGGAGGCCAAGCCATCGAGGAACCCGACGACCTGCCTCGCCCTATGACTTGCCCGCTGGCCGCCGTCCAGGTGGAGGTCGCTGATGTGGGCAAGGACTACCATCCCGCCAGCATGTCAGAGTCCTGGCCGGATACTTCCTCTTGGAGGTCGACCTGTGTCCCGTAGCGCGAACCCGCTACAGGACGCTCGGGACCAAGCCGGCGACAGCCGGACACGTCGCTGGAAGGGGATCCGCAACCGACGGTCGCAGTCGGTGGTGCCCGCGGCATGAGCTGGCCGGTCCGGGCAGGACAGGTTCTCCCTGGACTACCTCGAGGTGGGGGAGGTCCGCCTGCGAGTTCGCCACGGCGGTCACGGACCAGCGGTGCTCCTGGTCCATGGTCACCCGCGCACGCATGCCACTTGGCACGCCGTCGCTCCACGGCTCGTCGACGCTGGTTTCAGCGTCGTCTGCCCCGACCTTCGCGGCTACGGCGGATCCACCGTTCCTGCGGACCGACCCGACCACTCCCAGGCCAGCAAGCGGGCCATGGCGGCGGATCTTGTGGGTCTCATGGCCGCCCTCGGCCACGACCGGTTCCATGCCGTAGGGCACGACCGGGGCGGTTACGTCGTTCAGCGCCCCGCGCTGGACCACCCCTGCTCCGCGGAGCGGGTCGTCATCCTGGGTGACGTGCCCATAGGTGAGGCCCTCGCCCGCTGCGACGCCCGCTTTGCCACCGCCTGGTGGCACTGGTTCTTCCTGGCGCAGCCGGGCACCCCTTCCCGAGCGGTTCATCACCGGCGCCGTGGACGACTGGTACAAGCTTGACCCGGCCTCGATGGGAGCCGAGAACCACGCCGATGCGGCCCGAGCCGTCTCGGACCCGGGTGTCAGACATGCCATGTGCGAGGACTACCGGGCTGGGCTCGGAGTCGACAGGGCCGCCGACGACGCCGACCGGCGGGCCGGCCAAGGGATCATCGCCCCGCTACTGGTCGTGTGGGGCTCCAGAGACGACCTGGCCGAGCTGTACGACCATGACCCGCTCGCAGTCTGGCGGCCCTGGGCCACCCGCCTGGAGGGCCATGCCATCGACACCGGCCACCACATGATGGAGGAAGAACCCGGACTCCTCGCCGACACCCTCGTCAACTTCCTTGGCCGGTAGTGGATCGGCAAACGCAACGGTGACGTCTCGATATACGGTCGGAGTCGTGTACGAGCTGGATGCGCTGAGCGCTCGGGAGCTCCAACAGCTGATCGATGGCGGGGCGTCGACGGTCGTCCTACCGTTCGGATCGATCGAGCACCAGGGCAGCCACCTGCCGGTCGGCGCGGACGCGATACTCGCTGACACGGTAGGAGCAGGGGTCGCCCACCGATTGGGCGCGGTGCTTGCGCCCACGCTTCGCGTCGGTTGCTCCGAGCGGCACCGGCACCTCCCGGGCACCCTCTCACTCAATGCCGCAACGCTGACGGCGGTCGCCGTCGACGAGACACATGGCCTCGCGCAACAGGGATTCACGGCCGTGGTGCTCCTGTCCACGAATGGGGGTAACGACCTGGCCCTGGATGCAGCCGTGGCCGAACTTCGGACGTCGCTACCTTCCGTGGCCGTGCGTGCCCCGCGAGGTGACGTTGGTCCTAGCCCAGGATCCCACTCCGGGTCCTGGCTGACTTCGGTCATGCTCGCCCTGCGCCCCGACCTCGTCCATCTCGATGAGGTTGGTACGGAGCTTGCTGCCGAGGTCCGAACCGCCAATGCCGAGCGCGGCAGGGAGCACATCGAGCGCTTCGTCACCAGCATCGTCAGGAGACTTCAAGGAACCACTGCGTCGCAATAGCGGAACGATTGTCGGGACACCCTGTCCGATAGCCGATCCGTGAGCGGGCACCTGAGGATACCAATGGTGGTATAGTTTGGCCATGTGTGGCTCGTGGTCTACCTCCCCGAAGCGGAGGAGGAGCGCGAGTCACTGCCGGCCGTCGAGCTCAACGCCTTGTACAACGCGGTGGCGAAGCTGGAGGCCATTGGACCGGCTCTTGGTCACCCCCACACCAGTGCCGTCCAGGGCTTCCTCGGTCTGCGAGAGCTACGCCCACGAGCGGGGAGAAGTCCGTGGCGGGCGCTGTACCGTCAGGTTGGTGACCGCTTCGTGGTGGCCGCCGTCGGCTCCGAGGCCCAACAGGACGGGCTTCCGGCGGGTGTGCAGCGCCGCCGAGAGGCGTCTCAGCGAGCTGAAGGAGTGACTGACGACCATGCCACGACTGTCCGAACTAACGACCGCCGCCGAGCTTCACGAGCGGGACCTGGCCGACCCGGAGTACCGGGCCGAGCACGAGCGCACCCGATTCGCCAACGAGGTCGCCATCAGGGTGATCCGCTACCGGACCGAGCACGGGCTGACCCAGACTGCCTTCGGACGCCTGGTCGGGATGCGCCAGCCCCACGTGGCCCGGCTGGAGTCCGGGGACCACGAGCCGTCGGTGTCCACCCTGGCCCGGCTGTCCGCTGCGCTCGGCGTGGACTTCACCCTCGCCATCACCCCCGAGGGTGTGCGCCTTCGAGAGCCTGCGTGACGGGCGGAAGTCCTCACGGGTACCGCTCAGCCCGCATTTCTCATGCCGCGGGCGTCTGACCGCCGAGGACCTGGGCGAGTAGGTCGGAGTCGGCGTTGCCGCCCGTCTGGATAACGGCCACTCGCTTGCCGACCATCCGGGAGCGGTCTCGGAGGAGGCCGGCCAGGGCCAACGCCCCGGCTGGCTCCGGGCCGTTGTGGGTGGTGGCGTAGAGAACCCGCATCGCCTCCGCAACCTGGTCCTCGGTGACGGTGAGCACCCCTGAGGCACCCTTGGCGATGACGGCGATGGCGTCGGGCTCGGGGACCCGGCAGGCCACCCCGTCGACGAAGGTCCTCGCCGCCTCGGTGGCGACCACCCGGCCGGCGGCGACCGACAAGGCGGTGGCCGGGGCCTGCTCCGCCACGACCCCGATCACCTCGGTGCGCAGATTGCGCAGGTCCCGCACGCCGATGAGCCCGCTGATGCCCGAGCCCAGCCCGACTGGCACGTACACGGCGTCCAGCTCTGCGGCCACGTGGAACAGCTCGGCGGCGTAGGTGGCGACTCCCAGCACCAGGTCGGGGTGGGTAGGAGGGCACCGTCTCCAGGTCTCGCTCGTCAGCCAGCGCGACGGCGTGCTCGCGGGCGGCTTGGAAGTCGGGTCCCTTCACGATCAGCTCGGCGCCGAAGGCACGCATGGCCGCGTTCTTGTCCGGGCTATTGCCCTCGGGCACCACGATGGTGACGCCCATCCCCACGGCGGCTCTGACCTGCTCGTTCTTGCCCGCAATCGTCAGTGGAGTAGCCGGGGTAGCGCTGACCCACTGACACTGCTGCTGTTGTTGACCGGTCCACCGGTGCCGTGCCCCTGTCGACGGAACCTGTCAAGCCGGAGGTAGTCGGCCAGGGCGGCTCGGGCGTCGGCGGAGACGAACACGGTTCGGGTGATGCTGCCCTTGCCGCGCCCACCCGGGGGGGTTGCCTTGACTTCATGACCGGGGGTTTCGTGCTCCTCGCCAGCGCCTGGTGGCTGGCCGAGCAGGGCCACGTCCCGAACCAGGTGGAGCTCGCCGGCCATGCCGGCATCGACGTCAAGATGGCCTCGCAGGTCATTCGCCGGCTCGAAGGCAAGGGACTGCTGCGCCGGGGGGGTGGACGGATCCGACACGAGGGCCAGGCGATTGACGCTTACCGCGGGGGAGCCGGGCTGGCCAGCCGGGCGATTGACGCGGTCGAGACGGTCGACGCCCAGTTCTTCGGTGGGGAGGCGGACAACATCACGGCGATCCTCCGACGCCTGGCCGGCCGGGCCCCTCGGGGTTCAGCGCTCTATGGGCAGGCCCACTGACGACCCCCACTCCAGCCAGGAGCCGTCGTAATTGGTGACCGCCGGATGTCCCAGCAAGCCGGCCAGCACCAGGTGGGCGAAAGCCGACCCGGCGCCCAGGATGCAGTAGGTGATCACCGGCTGGTCCCGGCGGACGCCGGCCTCGGCGAACATCGTCTCCAGCTGCCCTCTGCTCCGCAGCCGACCGGTGTCACCGTCCACCATGGCGGCCCACGGCACGTTCACCGAGCCGGGGATCCGTCCCGAGCGGTGGGCGCCGGTGAGGGGCGGCAGGATGGCTGGGTAGGGCTCGCCTCGGTAGTGGTCCGGGGACCGGGCGTCGATGACCATGGCCTGACCGCTGGTCAGGACCGCCTCCACGTCGCCCCGGGTCGCCCGGATGGGCCGGTCGGCCATCTCCGGCACCGGGTAGGTGACCGCTCCGGGCGGGGTGGCCGGGCCGGTGGCGAACGGGCGCTCCTCGGTGGCCCATCGGGCCCATCCACCGTCCATCAGCCGCACGTCGCCATGGCCTCGGAGCCGCAGGGCCCACCAGGCGTATGCGGCCCACAGGTTGCTGCGGTCGCCGTAGACCACGACAGTGGTGTCGGCGCCTACACCCAGCCGACCGAGGATGGCGCCGAGGACGGCCGGCTCGACCACATCGCGGCTCCAGCTGGCCTGGAGGTCCCGGTCCCAACGCAGGGGATGGGCCCCGGGCAGGTGGCCCGAGGCATAGAGGAGCTCGTCATCGTCCACCTGCAGGAAGCGCACATGTGGATCGTCCAGGTGGGCGGCTGCCCAGCTGGTGGACACCACTACCTCGTCCTCAGCCACCGCCCGCCCTCCGGCCGCCGGTAGGAGGACCGGCGCCAGGAGGTTACCGAGGACCGCGCCGCCCAGTCGACACGGCGTTGGCGTGGGTAGAGTCCGGGGCGGTGTGTCCCTTCGTCTGCCGTGGCCCCCACGACCGCCCGGCGGGCCGCCTGATGGCCGCGCTCTGGCGGTGACCTAGTTGGACGACAACTACGCCTCGGCCTGGGAGCTCATCGCCGACCAGCTGGGTGAGCGCACGGCAGTGGTGCACGGGCAGCGCCGCCTGTCGTGGGGAGACCTCGATCGCCGGGCCGCATGCCTGGCGACGGCCTTGGCAGCCGTCGGGGTGGGACCGGGCGCCAACGTCGGCCTGTTCACCTGGAACTGCCCCGAGTACCTGGAGGCCACCTACGCCGCCTTCAAGTTGGGGGCCACGCCGGTCAACATCAACTTTCGCTACGGGCCCCAGGAGCTCGCCTACCTGATCGAGTATGCCGACGTGAAGGCCCTGGTGTTCCACGCCAGCCTTGGGCCGGTGGTGGCATCAGCCGTTACCTGGCTGCCCAAGCTGCCCGCCCTGGTCCAGGTGGACGACGCCAGCCCGCCGGTCACCGGGGCAGCGGGCTATGAGGACGTGGTGGCCAGCTGCGTCCCTCGGCCCCGGGGCCGCCGCTCAGGCCAGGACGTCTTCATGGTCTGCACCGGCGGGACCACCGGCCGGCCCAAGGCGGTGGTTTGGCACCACCGGGACCTGGCTGGCTGGCTGGCCTTCCCGACCTACGAGGCAGCTGGGCTCTCCATGCCGCCCGACGCCGCCGGAGCAGCCCGACTGGCCGTCCACGCCAGGGCCAGCGGCATCTCTCCGGTCACCCTGCCCGCCTGCCCCCTGGTGCACGGGACCGCCTTCTTCTTCTCCCTGGCTGCTCTTGTCCTCGGGGGCTCGGTGGTCCTGCTGGCCGACCGCTCGATGAGCCCCGACGAGATCTGGTCGACGGCGGTGGCCGAGGCGGTGACCCAGCTGGTGGTGGTGGGTGACGTGGTGGCCCGCCCGGCGGTGGCCGCCCTCGAACGGGCGGCATCGGCCGGCCATGCCTACGACCTCTCGTCGCTGGTCCGGGTGTTCAGCTCGGGCCTGGTCTGGTCGGCGGAGGTGAAGGAGGGCCTGGCCAGGCACTGCCGGGCCACCATGGTGGACATGCTCGGCTCCAGCGAAGGAGGGCCGTTCGCCATCGACACAGTTGGGCCGGGCGACACCAGCCAGACCGGGCGCTTCCGGCTGACCGAGCGGGCCGCGGTGCTGCGGGCCGACGGGAGACCGGCCGGCGTGGGTGAGAGTGGGTACCTGGCCATCTCGGCCCCTATTCCGATCGGTTACCACAAGCACCCAGCCGAGACCGCTGCCACCTTCCCGGTCCACGACGGGCGCCGGTACGCGATACCCGGGGACATGGCCCGCCTGGAGGCCGACGCAAGGGTGGTGCTCCTGGGCCGGGGGTCGACGTGCATCAACACCGGCGGCGAAAAGGTCTACCCGCACGAGGTGGAGGAGGCGCTGAGGGCCATCCCCGCGGTGGCCGACTGCCTGGTGGTGGGGGTGCCCGACGACCACTGGGGGGAGGTGGTGACCGCCGTGGCCGCCCTGGTCCCCGGAGCGGCCGCTGGGCCGGGCGATCTGATCGACACTGTCCGGGCCAAGCTGGCCGGCTACAAGGTCCCCAAACGAGTGGTGCTGGTCCCCCACGTGAGACGGGGAGCCGCCGGCAAGCCCGACTACCAATGGGCCCGCGCCGTAGCCATCGGGCGTCTAAGCAGAGACCCGTCGCCGAGCAGCTGACGGGACGGGCCGGCGGTGAGCGAGCGGCCTGTGGGGGACCGGTGCGCCTTGGAGCCAGCTGGCACCCCAGGGACCGGCCCGGCCGGGCGGGTACCGTGGGCCTGTGCGCGTGGCTCAGGTCTGTCCCTACAGCCTGACCGTGCCGGGAGGTGTGCAGGGCCAGGTGCTGGGCCTGGCCAGGGCTCTGCGGGCCCAGGGCCACGAGACCCGGGTGCTGGCCCCCTGCGACGGTCCGCCTCCGGACGTGGGGGTGACCCCCCTCGGCAGATCGATCCCCCTGGCTTCCAACGGCTCGGTGGCTCCCATCGCGCCCGACCTGCCCTGCGCCTTGCGCACCCTGCGGGCGGTCGCCGACGAGGGCTTCGACCTGGTGCACCTCCACGAGCCGCTGGCGCCCGGTCCCACCCTCACCCTGCTGGCCCTTGCCGCTCAGCCCCTCATCGCAACCTTCCATCGGGCCGGCGCCAGCCGGGCCTACACGCTGTTGGGTCCCGGTGCACGGTGCCTGGCCAACCGCCTGGCCCGGAGGTGCGCCGTCTCGGCCGACGCCATGGCCACCGCCACCGCCGTCCTCGGCGGCTCCTACGAGCTGGTGTTCAACGGCATCGAGGTCGACCGTTTCGCCAAGGCCCAACCGTGGCCGACGAAGGGCCCCACGGTGATGTTCATCGGTCGCCACGAGCCGCGCAAGGGACTCGACGTCCTTCTCGAGGCCTTCTGCGCCCTACCCGCCGGTACCGGGCTCTGGGTGGTCGGGACCGGACCCCAGACCGAGGAGCTGCGCCGGCGCCACGCCCACCTGGCGGGAGTCGAGTGGCTGGGCCGCATCAGCGATGACGAGGCGGCTTCGCGGCTGGCCGGGGCCCATGCCTTCTGCGCCCCCTCCTTGCATGGTGAGTCCTTTGGCGTGGTGCTGCTCGAGGCCATGTCGGCGCGGACTCCCATCGTGGCCAGCGACCTGCCGGCGTATCGCCGGGTGGCCCGTGGCGGTCAGGACGCGCTGCTGGTCGCACCGGGCGACGCCCCCGCTCTGGCCGACGGACTCCGCCGCGTCCTCACCGACCACCGCCTGGCCCAGGGGCTGGCCGACGCCGCCGAGGCCAGGGCCGCCGAGTTCGCCATGAGCCGGCTGGCCGAGCTCTACGCCGGGCTCTATGCCGAGATCGTGGCGGACTGAGCCCAGGTGGCAGGCCAGCCGGTCTGCAAGCCCGGCCGCTAGGCTGACGGGCCCCATGACCGCCAAGTCCCACGCACCGGTCAACTACTTGGCGCCGGCTCGGATGGGGTCCCGGGTCACTGCCAACCGCAACCGGGGATTGGCCTTGGCGCTGGCCACTGCCGTGGCCCTGGCGGTGGTCCTGGGAGCCGCGGTCGGAGCCGGGGTGTCGCGGTGGGCTGGGTTGGCCGCCGGGGTGGGAGCCACCGTGACGGTGGTGGCCGTCGCCTGGTGGGCCAGCGCGCCGCTGGTCCTGGCTGTCAGTGGCGCCCGGGCCGCCAGTCCCCTCGATCAGCCACGGGCCCACAACCTTCTCGATGCCATCTGCGCCGGCGCCGGGGTGGTCAAGCCCGGGCTGGCGGTGGTCGACCACCCGAGCATCGACCTCATGGCGGTGGGCCGGTCGCCGGCCCGCGCCACCGTGGTGGCCACCTCCGGCCTGTTGGCCCAGCTGACCCTGGTCGAGATGGAAGCGGTGCTCGCCCATCAGGTGGTGAGGATCAAGGCCAACCAGATCTGTCCGGCCACCGTGGCCGTGGTCGGGCTGGGGTCGCTGGCCGTGCTGGTGCCGCGGGCTGGCGGATTGGCCGCCTGGGCGACCGGGCATGGCTCCGAGAGCAGCGCAGACGTGGCTGCCGTGGCCCTGACCCGCTATCCGCCGGCGATGGTCTCCGCTCTGGAGAAGGTGCTGGAGGGGCCGGGCCCAGCGGTCCCCAACCCGACGACGGCCCGGGCCATCGACCACCTGTGGACCCCGCGCCGTGGGTTGGAGGACCGCATCCGGGTGCTGCGGGAGCTCTGACCAAACCGGCGTGGTGAGGGACCAGCGGGGGCGCAGGCGCAATGCAGCCATCGCGACACCGGCCCTCCTGGTGGTCCTGGGGGTTATCGTGGTGGCGTTGGCCTCGGGCTCGGCCGGCCAGCACCGCCCGCCTGGTCATCGCCGGCCGACCACCACCGCGGTGCCGGCCGCTACTGCCCCGCCCACCTCACCGCCCACCTCGCCGCTCACCGGGCTCCCCCCGGCGAGCCCCACCGCCTTGTCCCGCCCGGCCGTCGTCGTGAAGATCGACAATGCTCCCCAAGCCCGCCCGCAGACCGGGTTGGACCAGGCCGACGTCGTCTACGAGGAGGTGGTCGAGGGCGGCCTGACCCGGTACCTGGCCGTCTTCCAGTCCCAGGACGCCGATCCGGTGGGCCCGGTGCGCTCGGTGCGACAGACCGACGCCGACGTGGTTAGCCCGCTCGGGGGCCTGTTCGCCTACTCGGGGGGCATCCCCGCCTTCATCAGCGACGTCCTTGGGACTGGCGTGGTCGACGTGGGCGCCGTCGCCGACCCCGGCGCCTACCGGCGAGACGCCAGCCGGCCGGTGCCTCACAACCTTTACACCTCGGTGTCGACCCTGCGCCAGAAGAGCCCTCCGGCAGCCCGACCGCCGCCACCCCTGTTCAACCACCTGGCCGCCGGCACTGCCTTCCACGCGGCCGGGGCGACGGCGATCAGCCACCTCAAGCTGGCCATGAGCGTGGCCACGATGGCCGCCTGGAGCTGGGACCCCGCCAGCGGGTTGTGGCAACGCTCGACCAACGGCACTCCCCAGACGGTGACCGGCGGAGCCCCGGTCGCCTTCACCAACGTGATCGTCGAGCTGGTGGCGTACCACGACACCGGCTTCGTCGATCCTGCCGGCAACCCGGTGCCCGATGCCGATGTGGTGGGCAGCGGCTCGGCCCTGATCCTCTCGGGCGGCCGCATGACCCGGGCCACCTGGTCCAAGGCCGCTCCCGAGGCGGTCACCAGCTACACCGACGCGTCCGGCCTGCCAGTCGCCCTCACGCCCGGTCGGACCTGGGTGATGCTGGCCCCGGTCGGTGCGGCAGTGTCCACTGGCTGAGGGCCCGGACGCCGGTACACTCGACGGCGTGGATGCCCTCTCCTCGTCGAAAGATACCTCCTCCCGCCGGACGGCCACCCCCCTCGTCAAGCGTGGACTGGCCGAGATGTTGCGGGGCGGGGTGATCATGGACGTGGTCACCGCCGAGCAGGCCAAGGTGGCGGAGGATGCCGGGGCGGTGGCGGTGATGGCCTTGGAGCGGGTGCCGGCCGACATCCGTCGCCAGGGCGGGGTGGCCCGCATGAGCGACCCGGCTCTGGTAGGCGCCATCCAGGCAGCAGTGACGATCCCGGTCATGGCCAAGGCTCGTATCGGGCACTTTGTCGAGGCTCAGGTGCTCGAGTCGCTGGAGGTGGACTACATCGACGAGAGCGAGGTCCTGACCCCCGCTGACGAGGCCAATCACATCGACAAGTGGTCGTTTTCGGTGCCCTTCGTATGCGGGGCCACCAGCCTGGGCGAGGCCCTCCGGCGCATCTCGGAGGGGGCTAGCCTGATCCGCTCCAAGGGGGAGGCAGGTACCGGCAACGTGGTGGAGGCGGTCCGCCATCTGCGCGCCATCCTCGGGGAGGTCCGCAGCCTGGCCCGAGCCGATCGAGCTGAGCTGTACGGCTGGGCCAAGACCCTTCAGGCACCTGTCGGGCTCGTCCAGGAGGTGGCCGAGACCGGTCAGCTGCCGGTGCCGCTGTTCTGTGCCGGCGGCCTGGCCACCCCGGCGGACGCCGCCCTGGTGATGCAGCTGGGTGCCCAAGCGGTCTTCGTGGGGTCGGGGATCTTCAAGAGCGCTGATCCCCCCCGCCGGGCCAGGGCCATGGTCGAGGCCACGACCCACTTTGGCGACGCCGACATCGTGGCCAAGGTGAGCACCGGGCTGGGCGAGGCCATGGGCGGCGACGAGATGGACACGCTCGGCGTCCGCCTGGCCGAGCGGGGCTGGTAGGTGGTGACGGCTCGACCCGGCCGGGCCGGCCAGGAGGTGCCGCCAGGTGCCGGCTCGGGTGCTCCGACCGACGGTGGGAGTGCTGGCCCTGCAGGGCGATGCCAGGGAGCACGCCAGGGCCCTGGCTGAGGTGGGTACCTGTCCGGTCGAGGTACGCCGGCCGGCCGACCTGGCCCCGGTGGACGCACTGGTGCTGCCCGGCGGGGAGTCCACCACCGTGTCCATGCTGTTGGAGTCCTCTGGCCTGCTCGGTCCGTTGGCCAGCCGGCTGGCCGACGGACTGCCCACCCTGGGAACCTGCGCGGGGATGATCCTCCTGGCTCGCCAGGTCCTTGGAGGCCGGGTCGACCAGCACTGCCTCGCAGCCATCGACATCGACGTCCGGCGCAACGCCTTCGGCCGCCAGCGTGAGTCGTTCGAGTGCTTCTTGGAGGTGGACGGTCTGGAGGGCGGGCCGCTGCCAGCGGTGTTCATCCGGGCCCCGGTGGTCGAGCGGGCCGGGCCCGGGGTCGAGGTCCTGGCCACCACCCAGGTGGGCAACGGCGACCGCCGGGCGGTGCTGTGCCGCCAAGGGCCGGTCCTGGTCAGCTCCTTCCACCCCGAGCTGTCCCCTGACCGGCGCCTTCACCGGATCTTCGTGTCGAGCATCCTGCCGTCAGCCAATCCAGGTTCAGGGAGAGGGTAGTCATGTCGGGTCACTCCAAGTGGGCAACCATCAAGCACCGCAAGGGTGCACAGGACAAGGCCCGGGGCAAGCTGTTCGCCCGGCTCATTCGCCAGGTGGAGGTGGCCGCCCGGGAGGGTGGGGCGGACATGAGCTCGAACGCCACCCTGCGCTCCATGTACGCCAAGGCCAGGGACGCCTCGGTTCCAGTGGACACCATCGAGCGGGCCGTCAAGCGAGGGACCGGCGAGCTCGAGGGCGTCCGGTACGAATCGGTGTCCTACGAGGGCTACGGGCCGCTGGGGGTGGCCGTCCTGGTCGAGTGCCTGACCGACAACCGCAATCGCACGGGGGCCGAGGTGCGCTCCATCTTCAACCGCAACGGCGGGTCCTTGGCCGAGCCGGGGGCGGTCGCCTGGCAGTTCGAGCGCAAGGGTGTGGTGGTGCTGGCCAAGACGGCCCCGTCCAGGGTGGTCGAGGAGGACGAGGTCCTGGCAGTGGCGCTCGAGGCGGGAGCCGAGGACCTGAGCGGGGACCGCGACACCTGGGAGCTCACCTGCGAGCCGAACCAGCTGGGTCGGCTGCGGGCTGCGCTGGAGCAGGCCGGCATGGCTCCCGAGTCGGCCGAGGCAAGCATGGTGCCCACTACCACGGTGCCGCTGGACAACCAGGGGGACGCCCGTCGGGTGCTGCGCCTGATCGAAGCGCTCGAGGACCACGACGACGTGCAGAGCACCTACGCCAACTTCGACATCCCCGACGTCGTCCTCGAGATGGTGGAGCCCTGATGGGCCGGCCCGGGGTCGGGGACGAGGCCCCCGACTTCTCCCTCGCCGGGACCGGAGGCCGGCACTACGCACTGGCCGACTTGGCCGGCGGGCCAGCCCTCCTGGTCTTCTACCCAGGTGACGGCACTGCGGTGTGCACCCGTCAGCTGTGCTCCTACAGCGCCGAGATCGGGAGCTTTGACAGCCTGGGAGCCACCGTGTGGGGCATCAGCCCCCAGGACGTGGAGAGCCACGAGCGGTTCCGCGCCAGCCATGGCCTGGTCATGCCCCTGCTGGCCGACGTGGACAAGGCCGTCGGGCGGGCCTACGGCATCGTCGGGCCGGCCGGCCTCTACCGTCGCTCGGTGTTCGTGCTGGATGCCTCAGCAGTGATCCGCCACGTCCACCGCTCCCTGACCGGCCTCACCTACCGGCCGAGCGAGGAGCTGGTCGACGCCATCCGGTCGGCCGAGACCCCCGCCACCTAGATCCGCCCCCCGTTGGCGCTGGCGGAGAGGTCCGGCCGGCTGGCGGCGGTGGACGATCGCCCCAAATCCGCCGTCCGGCTGATCAGGCGCGATAGCCTCGAACCCGTGTTCGCACAGGGCTCCACAGGGGCACTGGAGGGGGTACGCCGCCCCCCCCGCGTGCTGGGGATCGACCCGGGAGTCTCCCGTTGCGGGTACGGGTGCGTCGCCGCGGGAGCAGACGGGCCGGCGGCGGTGGCCGCCGGAGTCATCACCACCAGCCCGGCCGCTCCCCTGCCCGAGCGGCTGGCCCAGCTGGCGGCCGAGCTGGCGGCCCTGGTCGGCGAGCTGGCGCCGGGCGCGGTGGCAGTGGAGCGGGTCTTCTTCCAGACCAATGCCCGCACGGCCATGTCGGTGGGCCAGGCCAGTGGCCTGGCCCTGGTGGCAGCGGCCCGGGCGGGCTGCGAGGTGGCCCAGTACACCTCCAACGAGGTCAAGCTGGCGGTGGCAGGCTACGGCGCGGCCACCAAGGACCAGGTGCAGCGGATGGTGGCCACCCTCCTGGGCCTGACCGTCTCGCCGCGCCCGCCCGACGCGGCCGATGCCCTGGCCCTCGCCCTGTGCCATCTCACCATCGCTCCCCGCCTGGCCCGGCTGGGGGCGGCCGACGCCCGCCAGGGGGCAGCCCGGTGATCGGATCGCTGCGGGGGGTGCTGCTGGACCGCCTGGACACCGGGGAGGCGCTGGTCGAGACGGCTGGGGTGGGCTACCGGGTCATGGTGCCGGCTGCGACCCTGGCCGAGCTGGGTGAGCCGGGGCAGGAGGTCTTCCTCCATGTGCACACCCATGTGCGGGAGGATGCCATCGTGCTCTACGGGTTCTCCGATCGCGACCAGCGGTCGTGCTTCGAGGCCCTCATAGCTGCCCACGGGGTGGGGCCGTCGCTGGCCCTGTCCATTCTCTGCGTCCACCGGCCCGCCGCCTTGCGCCGGGCCGTCCTGGCCGGCGATGTCGACTCGCTCGTCCTGGTGCCTGGTGTGGGGGCCAAGACCGCGGCCCGCCTGCTGATCGAGCTGGAAGCGCGCCTGGACCCCCCGGCCCACAGCGCCGATCGGGGACCCTCGCCCGAGGAGGGGGTCATGGGTGAGGTGCGGGCCGCTCTGGCCGGGCTGGGCTACGGACCCGACGAGGTCCGCCTCGCCCTGCGGGCCGTCCCCGACGGTGGCGGAGTGGAGGAGCTCCTCCGCTGCGCCCTGCGAGAGCTGGCCGGAGCCCGGTGAGGGCGGGGCGGCTATGAGCCCCCGGCACGAGACCCTCCCTGCGAGCGAGCCCCACCAGCGAGTGCTCGCTCCCCAGGCCGAGCCGGTGGAGGCGGTGGAGGAGGTCGGTCTTCGTCCCCGGCGGTTGGCCGACTTTGTCGGCCAACCGCAGGTCAAGGACCACCTGGGGATCTTGCTGGAGGCAGCCCGGCGGCGGGAGCAGGCTGCCGACCACCTCCTGTTCGCCGGACCGCCGGGGCTGGGCAAGACCAGCCTGGCGGCCATAGTGGCTAGCGAGATGGGAGTGGGCCTGCGGGTCACCTCGGGGCCGGCGCTGCTCAGAGGCGGTGACCTGGTCGCCATCCTGAGCGACCTGAGGGAGGGCGACGTCCTCTTCATAGACGAGGTGCACCGGCTGGGGCGGGCGGTGGAGGAGGTCCTCTACCCGGCCATGGAGGACTTCCAGCTAGACATCGTCATCGGCAAGGGACCCACGGCGCGCTCCATCCGCCTGGACCTGCCCCGCTTCACCCTGGTGGCTGCCACCACCCGCACCGGCCTGATGACCGGGCCCCTGCGGGACCGCTTCGGCCTGGTGGCCCGGCTCGACTACTACGATCCGGGCGAGCTCGAGGCCATCGTCTCCCGGGCGGCCCGGATCCTTGGGGTTCGCATCGACCAGGCCGGAGCCACCGAGATCGCCCGGCGGTCTCGGGGCACTCCCCGGATTGCCAACCGGCTCCTGCGCCGAGTGCGCGACTTCGCCGAGGTGAGGGGGGACGGGGTGGTCACGCTCGCCACCGCGGCCGAGGGCCTGGCCCTGTTCGGGGTGGATGACCTCGGTCTGGACAAGGTGGACCGGGCCATCCTCGAGGCCATCTGCCAGCGCTTCTCCGGCCGCCCGGTCGGGCTGTCGACCCTGGCCGTCTGCGTGGGGGAGGAGCCCGAGACGGTCGAGGACGTCTACGAGCCGTTCCTGGTCCAGCAGGGCCTGCTCATGCGCACCGCCCGCGGCCGGATGGCCACCCCGGCGGCCTGGGGCCACCTGGGCCTCGTCCCCCCGCCGGAGGCTCCCTCCCTGTTCGGGCCGGTGAGCCGGTGATCCCAGCCCGTTCTTTGGACGATACAACGTGCTTTTCGTAGAGAATGCGTCCAAAGAACGGTGGCGGAGTCAGTCTGGGCCGGCCGGCGGCCCGGGCTTGGGCGGTCTGAGCAGCTGGCCGCTGACCTCGACCGAGCCGCCGTTGCTGGCCAGCCAGGCGGCGTAGGTGCCCACCTCCTCGGCGGTGAGCCACTCGGGCGGCCCCTCCGGCCGGGCGCGGGTGACGACCGGGCCGAGGTAGAGGCCGTAGATGCGCACCGCCGGCTCTTCGGCGGCGAGGGCCTTGAACAGGCCCAGCACCCCGGCGGCGGTCACGGTGGACAGCGAGGCCCCCGGGACGGGGGCATCGGCGGTGTCGCCTATCACCATCTGGTAGGAGGAGCCCGGCCGTCCCCGGAGGGCCGGCACCAGGGCCCGGGCCAGCAGGAAGTGGCTGGTGAGGTTGGCGTCGAGCACGCGCGCCCACTCGGCGGGCTCCACGTCGACGACGGGCCCTCCCTGCCACCAGCCGCCCACCGCCGCCGCCACCGCGTCCAGGGGCCCGACAGATCTCACCACGGCGGCCACCAGGGCCTCGGCGCCCCCCGGACTGCCGACGTCACACACCACTCCGTGCAGCTCACCGAAGCCTCCCACCCGCTCCCGCAGGCCAGCCAGACGCTCGGCCTGGCGCGAGGGCACCACCACCCTGGCCCCGGCGGCCAGGAAGGCGCGCACGATCCCCTCCCCGATGGCGCCGGCGCCCCCGGCCACCACTGCCACCCGCCCGGACAGATCGGTCACGGGCGCAAAGGTAGGCCAACCCGTCCTACGCTCGCACACGTGGACGGTTCGGGCATGGCCGCCTCGGGCGGCGGGGGCATGGCCGCCTCGGGCGGCGGGGGCATGGCCGCCTCGGGCGGCGGGGGCA
>JAVKSQ010000003.1:0-115679 GCA_039583615.1 Acidimicrobiales bacterium | reverse complement strand
CGCCTCGGGCGGCGGGGGCATGGCCGCCTCGGGCGGCGGGGGCATGGCCGCCTCGGGCGGCGGGGGCATGGCCGCCTTCGACTACCGGCTGCCCTCCGCCGCCGTGGCCCAGGTGCCGGTGGAGCCCCGCACCGCCGCCCGGCTGCTGGTGGCCATCGACCCGAGCGGCGCCGTCCGCCACCAGCGGGTGGCCGACCTGCCCGGGCTCCTCCGGCCGGGCGACGTCGTGGTGGTGAACGACAGCCGGGTGCGCCCAGCCCGTCTCCACCTCCGCAAGGCCACGGGAGCCCGGATCGAGCTCCTCTTGCTGGAGCCGACGGGGGAAGGGGAGTGGGAGGCGCTGGTCCGTCCGGGCCGGCGGGTCCCCCCGGGAACGACGCTGCTGTGGGGAAAGGCGGCGGTGGCCGAGGTCGGCCCACCCCCGCCGGGGCGGGCGGGCCGTGAGTGGGAGGCGGACGGGCGCCGGATGGTTCGCATCTTCGACCAGAGAACGGCCGACGAGATGGGTGAGGTGGCGCTGCCCCCCTACATCCGCCGGCCGCTGGCCGACCCCGAGCGCTACCAGACCGTCTATGCCCGTCGCCCAGGATCGGTGGCTGCCCCCACCGCTGGCCTGCACCTCACCGTCGGCCTGCTGGACGAGGCCAGGGCCGCCGGGGCGGAGGTGGTCACCGTGGACCTGGCGGTGGGGCTGGGCACCTTCCGCCCGATGAGCGGGGCCGGGCCCGAGGACCATGTGATGCACAGCGAGGCCTACATCGTGCCGGAGGCGACCTGGGAGGCGTGCCGGCGGGCCCGGCGGGTGCTGGCGGTGGGCACCACCGCGGTGCGGGCCCTGGAGTCGGCGGCGGTAACCGGAGAGCTGGCCGGGCGGACGTCGCTGTTCATCCGGGGCGCCTACCGGTGGCGGGTGGTGGACCTGCTGCTCACCAACTTCCACCTGCCCCGCTCGTCGCTGCTGGCCATGGTGGAGGCCTTTGGCGGGCCGAGGTGGCGGGAGCTGTACAGCCTGGCCCTGGCCGAGGGCTACCGGTTCCTGTCCTTCGGCGACGCCATGCTGCTGGCCCGTAGGTGACCGTCAAGCTGACGGTGGAGGCCACCGACGGGGCAGCCCGGGTGGGCCGAGTGGAGACGACCCGTGGCTGCTTCTCGGTCCCCGCCTTCATGGCGGTGGGCACCCGGGCCAGCGTGCGGACCCTGTCCAGCGCCGACCTCGAAGCCCTGGGCGCCGAGGTGGTGCTGGCCAACGCCTACCACCTCATGTTGCGCCCGGGAGCCGAGGTGGTGGCCAGTCTGGGAGGCCTGGGCGCCTTCATGTCCTGGTCGGGGCACCTGCTCACCGACTCCGGCGGCTACCAGGTGTTCTCGCTGGCGCCGAGGGTGGACGACGACGGGGTGACCTTTCGCTCCGTCTACGACGGGTCCAGCCACCGGCTGAGCCCCGAGGGGGCGGTGGCCGTGCAGGAGCAGCTGGGGGCCGACATCCAGATGGTCCTCGACGTCTGCCTGCCCCTGCCCTCGCCGCCCGAGGCCCTGCGAGCGGCGGTGGAGCGCACCGCCGCCTGGGCGGCCCGGGCCAAGAGGGCGCACCGGCGGGAGGACCAGGCGCTCTTCGGCATCGTCCAGGGCGGAGCCGACCAGGCGCTGCGGACCGAGAGCGCCCGGCGAACGGTGGAGCTGGACTTCGAGGGCTACGGGATCGGCGGGTTGGCGGTGGGCGAGGCGCCCGAGGCGCGCCTGGCGGCGCTGGCCGCGGCGGTGGCAGAGCTGCCCGCTGACCGGCCCCGCTACCTGATGGGGGTGGGCGACCCCATGGGCCTGGTGGAGGCGGTGGCCATGGGAGTCGACCTGTTCGACTGCGTGGCGCCCACCCGCTGGGCCCGCCACGGTCGGGTGCTGACTGGCGATGGACCGCTCCAGCTGCGCAACGTGGCCTTTCGGTCAGACCCGGGCGCCTTGGATCCCGGGTGCGCCTGCGCCACCTGCGCCCGGTGGTCGCGTGCCTACCTGCGCCACCTGCTGATGGTGGGCGAGGCCAGCGGCCTGCGGCTGCTGAGCCTGCACAACCTGGCCTGGACCTTCGACCTGCTGGCCAGGGCCAGGGCGGCGGTGAGGGCCGGTAGGCTGAGCCACCTGCGCCGGGAGGTGGCCGCGGCCTGGGACCCGGTGAGCGAGGGGCGGAGCTAGCCGGCCCACCTGGCCGGTCCCGCTCCAGCGGCGGGCACCGGCCCCTGGAAGCGGTAGGCGTGGCCGACGGGACCAAGCACGGGGCGAGCCTGAGCTAACGTGGTGTGCCGCCCACTGGCGGGACCAGCCAATGTCGTCACTCATCTTCCTGCCCATCCTCGCGGTTGTCTTCTATCTGCTGCTGA
This sequence comes from Acidimicrobiales bacterium, assembly GCA_039583615.1. GTDB lineage: Bacteria > Actinomycetota > Acidimicrobiia > Acidimicrobiales > QHCF01 > QHCF01. Next base: position 113,307 of record JAVKSQ010000003.1, on the reverse strand, counting down.
TCCGACCGCAGCAGCGCCGGGCCAGCCAGCAGAAGCGGCTGCTGTCGTCCCTGTCGGTAGGCGAGGAGGTGGTCACCGCCGGAGGAGTGTTCGGCACGGTCACCGCCCTGGACTCCGAGCGCATGTGGCTGGAGGTGGCGCCGGGGGTGACCATAGTATTCCTGCGCCAGGCCCTGGCCCGGCGCCTGAGCGACGTCGACAGGTCCGGCGGCGGGGTGGACGGGGCGGGGGTGGACGAGGACGACATGGTCTCGGAGTGGCACTCCGAGACCGGGCAGGAGGGGCTCCCATCCCTGCCCGGCGAGCCGACCGCCGAGGCGAGGGCCGCCGCCCCCGAGGGCCCGGGCCAGGAGGCCGCCGCCGAAGGTCTGGGACAGGAGGCCGCCGCGGAGGGCCCGGGCCAGCAGGCTCACCAGGCCTGGCCGGAGGCCAGGGAGGTACCGGAGCCGCCCTCCGGCCCGCCGGGCGCCGGGGACGGGGCCTCGCCGGGGACGCCGCCAGAGCCAGAGGTCGCAGGCGGCGGTGGGGACGGCGCCTTCCCCGGGGTCGCCGAGCCGCCGACCGCCACGACTGGCGACCGGGCGGCTGGAGAGCGGACCGAGCACCCGGGCGCTTCGGAGGAGGGCGGAGCGCAAGCCCCGCCCGGGGCGGTGAAGCCGCCAGCCAGCGACGCATGAGGCGGTCGACCCTGTGGGCGTTCGTTCTCGGGACGTTCGTCGTGTGCTTCGGGGCGCTGGCGATCACCACGGCCCTGGGCGATGCCCCCCAGCTCGGACTGGATCTCCAGGGCGGGGCCTCGGTCGTCTACAAGCCCGCCCATCCGGTGTCCAGCGACACCTTGGACCAGGCCATCGCCATCATCCGCAACCGGGTGGACGGCCTGGGGGTGGCCAATCCCAACATCGGACGCCAGGGCGACAACATCGTCGTCCAGCTTCCCGGTGTGAAGAACGCCCAGCGGGCCCTTCAGATCGTGGGCCAGACGGCCCAGCTGGAGTTCCGCCAGGTGCTGTGCCCGGCGCCGGGCTACTCGCCGCCTCCTCCGGGAACGCCGGCTCCCTCTGCCCCCAGCTGCTCGACCGACCTCAGCCACGTTGCCACCACGCCCCGCCACCTGGACAGGTCCAGCGCCACCGTGCTGCTGCCGGTCAGCTCGGCCAGCGGCGGCGGCCGTGAGGTGCTGGGGCCGGCCCTGGCCAGCGGGACCATCGTCAAGACAGCCGATGCCGCCCTCAACCAGAACGGGCAGTGGCTGATCAACTTCACCCTGACCAGCCCCGGCTCTGCCACCTTCGACTCCATCGCCAAGGCCACCTACCAGAAGCAGCTCGGCATCGTCCTCGACGGCCTGGTCGAGTCGGCCCCCACCATCAACTCCCAGAGCTTCAACGGGTCGGGGCAGATCACCGGCAACTTCAGCGAGAGCCAGGCCAAGGCCCTGGCTCTGGAGCTGCGGTACGGAGCCCTGCCCGTCCAGCTTCAGCAGCAGACGGTGCAGACGGTCTCGCCCACCCTGGGCAAGTCCTCCCTGCGAGCCGGGCTGATCGCCGGCCTGGCCGGGCTGGCCCTGGTGCTGGCCTACACGGTCGTTTACTACCGGGCCCTCGGGGTGGTGGTGGTGCTCGGCCTGGTCACCACCGCCGCCCTCCTGTGGGCCATCGTGTCCGTCCTGGGGGTGACCCTTGACCTGTCCGGAGTCACCGGCCTTATCGTCTCGGTGGGCATCACGGTGGACTCCTACGTCGTGTACTTCGAGCGCCTGAAGGACGAGGTAAGGGCGGGGAGGACCGTTCGAACGTCGGTGGACAAGGGCTTCACCCGGGCCTTTCGCACCATCCTGGCGGCCGACCTGGTCTCCCTGATCGGCGCCGGCCTGCTCTACCTGCTCTCGGTGGCCCAGGTGAAGGGGTTCGCTCTCTACCTGGGACTCTCCACCCTGCTCGACGTGGCCAGCGCCTACCTGTTCACCCGGCCTCTGGTCATCCTGTTGGGCCAGAGCCGCCTGTTCACCGAGACCCGCTGGCTGGGTGTGGCCAGGGGCCTGGCCGTCCCCGACCGGCCCATCGCCCCGCCTGCCCCGCCCGTCACCACCGGGAGCCGGGCGTGACCACCGCCAGCGCGCTGACGCCGGCCACGGCCGGGCGGCCCAGCATCTGGTCCCGGCTGTACCGGGGCGAGACGGCGTTCAACTTCATAGGCCGCCGGCGGATCTGGTTCGCCGTCTCCAGCGCGGTGATCCTGGTGGGACTGGTGTCGCTGGGGACCAGGGGCCTCAATTTCGGCATCGACTTCAAGGGCGGCACCTCCTGGCAGGTGACCACCAGCACGGTGAGCGTGGCCCAGGCTCGTGGCGCCGTCGGGTCGCTGGGCATCGCCGAGGCAACCGTCGAGACGTTGGGCAGCGGCCACAACCGGACGCTGGAGGTCCAGGCCGACCTGGCCCACTCGGGCTCCGCTGCCCACCAGGCCCGGCTCCAGCAGCAGCTCAGCGCCAGGCTGGCCGCCCTTGCCCATGTGCCGTCCACGGAGGTCAGCATCAACGAGGTGGGCCCCACCTGGGGGAGCAACATCACCAACAAGGCCCTCGAGGCGCTGGTGGCCTTCTTCCTTGGCATCACCTTGTACATCACCCTGCGCTTCGAGTGGAAGATGGCGGTGGCCGCCCTGGTGGCGGTGGTCCACGACATCTTGGTGACGGCGGGGATCTACTCGCTGTCCGGGTTCCAGGTCACCCCGGCCACGGTGGTGGCCTTCCTCACCATTCTCGGCTACTCCCTCTACGACACCATCGTCGTCTTCGACCGGGTCCAGGAGAACACCAGGGGAGGCATCGGCACGTCGGGCAAGCTCACCTACTCCGACACGGTGAACCTGTCCATGAACCAGGTGCTCATGCGGTCTGTCAACACCTCGCTGGTGGCCATCCTGCCCATCCTGTCGGTGCTGGTGATCGGAGCCGAGTTCCTGGGGGCCACCACCCTGCGCGAGTTCGGCCTGGCCCTGTTCATCGGCCTCACCACCGGTGCCTACTCGTCGATCTTCGTAGCTTCGCCCCTGCTCGCCATCCTGAAGGAGCGGGAGCCGCGCTACGTCACCATCCGCCAACGCCTGGAGACCCGCGGCGAGGCCTTGACCCTCCTGACCCCGGCGGCGGCTGCCCTGGCGGGAGGGGCGTCCCAGGGAGGCGACCGGGCGGCCGCCGGCTCGAGAGCGGGAGCCGGCGTCCGGGCGGGCGATCGGTCGGCGGCCCGCAAGCCCAAGCCGCCGGGCCGCCCGGCGGCCACCCGAGCGGCCGACCGAAGCGTCAGGAGCCCGGTGGGCGCACCCTCCCGAGACGGTGGGTCACCGACGGAGGTGGACCTCGTTGGGGGGAGCAGTGGTGATGAGGAGACGATCCTCCTGCGCCCCGGTACGGCGCGGGGCCGCCCGGTCGGCTCGGAGCGCCCAGGCGGGTCGACCGAGCCGCCGTCACCGGTCGCCCCGGTGCCACCGATGGACCTGGGCCAGCCGGGTGGGGCAGGGGGCACAGGGGCAGGGGGCACAGGGGCAGCGGGCACAGCGGCAGGGGGGCCTGCGGGAGCGGCGTCGCGTCCCGGTGGTGCCCGGTCGGGCAAGCCCACCGCCCAGGTGCGCCGGCCTCCGCCCCGGTCCCGCAAGAAGGGCAAGCGCCGCCGCTAGCACCGGTGGCGGCAGCTCCTGGGCCCGTCGGCGCCAGGTACCCTGGCGGCCATGGGTGCCGACGCCAGCTGGCTGAAGGGCCGCATCAGGGACGTGGCCGACTTTCCGCGCCCGGGTGTGGTGTTCAAGGACCTGACGCCCCTGCTGGCCGACGCCGAGGCCCTCCGCTTCGCCGTGGACTCCCTGGTCGGCCAATTCGCCGACCACCGGGTGGACAAGGTGGTGGGCATAGAGGCCAGGGGCTTCATCGTGGCCACCCCCGTGGCCTACTGCCTCGGAGCCGGGTTCGTGCCCATCCGCAAGGCGGGCAAGCTGCCCTGGCGAGTGGAGAGCCGGCAGTACGCTCTCGAGTACGGGACCGACTGCCTGGAGGTCCATGCCGACTCCCTCGCCGCCGGTGACGCGGTGCTGGTGGTGGACGATGTCCTGGCCACCGGCGGCACCGCGGCTGCCGCGGTCGGCCTGGTGGAGCTCCTGGGCGCCGAGGTGATCGGCCTGGGTGTCATCGCCGAGCTGGTCGGTCTGGATGGCCGCCGCCGCTTGCCTGGTCATCGGGTCGTCTCCTTGGTCAGCTACGAGGCAGCTCTGGCCGGAGCTCCGGGAGCCAACCGGAGCGGCCCGGCGGCCAGCGGGTCGCTGGCCGCCGGGCAGTCCAGCGAGCAGTAGGCAAGGCGGTCCTGGCCATGCCCACTGTTGACCGGGTGCTTCCCTGGAGGCGCCAAGTGGTGCCGGCGACGCCGAACACCCCGGTGACCCGGGCGTACCTGGCCGGTCGCCCCAAGGCCGATACCACCTTGATCACCCGGGCCTACGACGTGGCCAACCAGGCCCACGCCGGCCAGCTCCGCCAGTCCGGCGAGGACTACATCAGCCATCCCCTGGCGGTGGCAACCGCAGTGGCCGAGCTGGGCCTCGACGACGTCACCATCGCCGCCGCCCTCCTGCACGACGCGGTGGAGGACACCGAGCTCCCCCTGGACCAGGTGGCCGCCGACTTCGGCCCGGCAGTGGCCGCCATAGTGGACGGGGTCACCAAACTGGACCGGCTCCACTTCGAGTCCAAGGAGGAGCAACAGGCTGCGTCGATGCGCAAGATGCTCGTCGCCATGGCCAAGGACTGGCGGGTCCTCATGATCAAGCTGGCCGATCGCCTGCACAACATGCGCACCATCGCGGCCATGCCGGAGGCCAAGCAGCGTCGCACCGCCCAGGAGACCCTCGACATCTATGCCCCGCTGGCCCACCGGCTCGGAATCGAGGAGATGAAGTGGCAACTGGAGGATCTGGCCTTTGCCACCCTCCACCCCAGGCGCTATGCCGAGATCGAGCAGATGGTCGCCCTCCGCTCCCCGGAGCGAGATATCTACCTGGCCCAGGTCATCGAGTCGGTCAGGGAGCAACTGGGGGCGCTGGGGGTGGTTGCCGACGTGACGGGACGGCCCAAGCACTTCTGGAGCATCTACGAGAAGATGGTGGTCAAAGCCAAGGAGTTCGACGACATCTACGACTTGGTGGGAATCCGTGTCCTGGTAGCCAACGAGAAGGACTGCTGGGCGGCCCTGGGCTCGATCCACGCCATCTGGAGCCCGGTGCAGGGGCGCTTCAAGGACTACATCAACACTCCCAAGTTCAACCTCTACCAGTCGATCCACACCACTGTGGTCGGCCCTCAGGGCAAGCCTCTCGAAGTCCAGATCCGCACCGCGGAGATGCACCATCGGGCCGAGTACGGCATCGCCGCCCACTGGGGCTACAAGACCGGCCCAGGGGGCCACGCGGCCAAGAGCGCGGCGCGCCAGCCGGGCGGCAGGACGGCCCCGCCAGGGCGGCCGACCGGCAAGGCCGGCCCGGGCCGCCAGCCCATGGACGGAGCTGAGCCAGGAGGGTCCAGCCCGGCCGAGATGGCATGGCTCCAGCGCATCGCCGACTGGCAGCAGGAGACCCCCAACCCGGCCGAGTTCCTGGAGACCCTCAAGCTGGACCTGGGACAGGACGAGGTCTACGTCTTCACGCCCAAGGGCATGGTGATCACCCTGGCGGCCGGCGCCACCCCGGTCGACTTCGCCTATGCCATCCACACCGAGGTCGGCCACCGCTGCATCGGGGCCAAGGTCAACGGCCGGCTGGTCCCCCTCGACTCGCCCCTCGACTCGGGTGACACGGTGGAGATCGTCACCTCCAAGGCTCCGACCGCCGCCCCTTCTCGCGACTGGCTCCAGACGGTCGCCACCCCCAGAGCCCGCAACAAGATCCGCCAGTGGTTCAGCCGGGAGCGCCGGGAAGACGCCATCGAGACCGGGCGGGAGGAGCTGGTGAAGGCGCTGCGACGGGAGGGACTGCCGGTGCAGAAGCTGACCGGATCAGCGCCCCTTGCCGCCCTGGCCCGGTCGCTTAGCTACGTCGACCTGGAGGCGCTGCTGGCGGCCATAGGCGAGGGTCATGTCTCGGCCCATTCGGTGGCTCAGCGCCTGGCCCGTGAGCTGCGGGGTGGCGAGCACGACGAGCAGCTGCCGAGCACGGCGCGGGCTCCTCGCCGTCCCAGCCGGCGCCAGGCCGCCGGCGTGTACGTAGAGGGTCTCGACGACGTGATGATCCGTCTCTCCCGCTGCTGCACCCCGGTGCCGGGGGACGAGATCATGGGCTTCGTCACCCGGGGAAGGGGAGTGTCGGTCCACCGAGCCGACTGCGCCAATGCCATCTCCCTGGCTGGCGGGACCAAGGAGCGCCTCATCGACGTGGAGTGGGACCAGGAGCAGTCCGGGTCCTTCGTGGCCGCCATCGAGGTCCGGGCGCTGGATCGTTCACGCCTGTTGGCCGATGTCTCCCGGGTGCTCGCCGAGCACCATTTCAACATCCTGTCGTGCTCCACCACCACCGATGCCGACCGGGTGAGCCGGATGCGCTTCGAGTTCGAGCTGGCCGACCCCGGGCACCTGGATTCGGCCCTCGGCTCTCTCAAGCGGCTGGACAGCGTGTTCGACTCCTACCGGATCCTGCCCGGCCAGGGCTCCTCGGCCAGCTGAGCGGCCTGCCTCCTGGCACTAGCCTGAGCCGTCGTGGCCACCACCGCCCAGGCCTTTCAGGCCCCGACCGGGACCCGTGACGTCCTGGCCCCCGAGTCCCGGCGTTGGGAGGCCCTGGTGGCCCGCTTCGCCGGCTTGGCCGAGAGGGCCGGCTACGGGCTGGTCATCAGCCCCCTGTTGGAGGACGTGAGGGTGTTCGTGCGGGGCATGGGCGAGGACACCGACGTGGTCAGCAAGGAGATGTACGAGCTGGCGGACAAGGGCGGCCGGCACCTGGCCCTGCGCCCGGAGGGAACCGCGTCGGTCGTCCGGGCCTTCGTGGAGCATCGCCCACCACTGGTGTGGAAGGCCTGGTACGCCACGCCCGCCTTTCGCTACGAGCGGCCACAGGCCGGGCGGCTGCGCCAGCACCACCAGCTGGGGGTGGAGGCGCTGGGCACCGACGACGCCGACCTGGACACCGAGGTGATCGCCCTGGCGTCGGGGGTCTACCAGGCGCTGGGTCTCGACCGGGTCGAGCTGCGGCTGGGCTCGATGGGTGACCGTGCCTGCCTGCCTGCCTACTCCGAGTCACTGGCGGCCTTTCTCGACGGCGTGGCCGGCCAGCTCTGCTCCGAGCACGGGCCCCGCTACCGGGCCAACCCGCTGCGGGTGCTGGACTGCAAGCGAGAGGAGTGTCGTAAGGCCACGGTCGGCGCCCCCCGGCTGCTGGACCGCCTCTGTGCCGACTGTGCCGCCCATCTCGCCCGGGTCCGCCAAGGCCTCGACCGCCTTGGTGTGCGATACGAGGTGGATCATCGACTGGTGCGAGGCTTCGACTACTACACCCGGACCACCTTCGAGTTCGCCGGCCTGGCCCTCGAGTCGGCGCAGAACGGAGTGGGCGGGGGTGGGCGCTACAACGCTCTGGTCGAGGCGCTGGGGGGGCCACCGACACCGGGCATCGGCTTCGGCATCGGCATCGAGCGGCTGCTGCTGGCCTGCGACGCCGAAGGCGCCTTCCCCCCACCTGGCTCCCCTCTGGACGCCTACGTGGTCGACCTGACCGGCGGGCAGGCGGCGAGGGACCTCACCCACCAGCTGAGGGCGGCCGGGCTGGGCGCCGACCGGGCCTTCGACGACCGCTCTCTCCGGGCCCAGCTCAAGGCGGCCGATCGCTCGGGGGCGGCGGTGGCGGTGATCGTCGGCCCCGACGAGGTGGCGGCGGGCACGGTGAGCCTGCGCCGACTGCGGGCCGGGCCGTGCGGGGGACCAGGTGGCGACCAGGAGCAGGTGCCGCGTGAGGCCCTGGTCGAGCGGGTGGGCCAGCTGGCCCGACCGACCACGCCGTGAGCGGACCCCTGCCCGCAGTGGCGGCTGGGCTGCGCAGTGACTACTGCGGGGACCTGCGGGCAGGCGACGTGGGCCGCCGCGTCCAACTGTGCGGTTGGGTGGCCGGCCGGCGGGAGCACGGCGAGCACCTGGCCTTCCTCGACCTGAGGGACCACCGCGGCGTGGTGCAGTGCGTGGTGGACGGGGCCCACGACTTGCACAACGAGTACGTGGTCAGGGTGAGCGGGACGGTGAGGCCTCGACCGGAGGGAACGGCCAACCCCGGTCTTCCCACCGGCGAGGTGGAGGTGGGGGACTGCGCGGTGGAGGTCCTCGCGGAGGCGGAGGCCCCGCCCTTCCCGGTCACCGACCGGGTCCAGGCCGACGAGGTGGTGCGCCTCCGCCACCGCTACGTGGACCTCCGCCGCCACCGCATGCAGGCCAACCTGCGCCTGCGGGCCCGGGTCAACACTGCCCTGCGGGGGGCCATGGACACCCAGGGCTTCGTCGAGGTGGAGACCCCGCTGCTGTGGACCCCGACGCCGGAGGGAGCCAGAGAGTTCGCGGTGCCGTCGCGCCTGCAGATCGGCGCCTTCTACGTGCTGCCTCAGAGCCCCCAGATCGCCAAGCAGCTCCTGATGGTGGGGGGCATGGACCGCTACTACCAGATCGCCCGGTGCATGAGGGACGAGGACCTGCGCTCCGACCGCCAGTTCGAGTTCACCCAGCTCGACATGGAGGCATCGTTCGTCGGCCGGGACGACATCCTGGCCTTCGTATCCCGGGCCGTGCTGGACGCCACCGAGGAGGCCACCGGTGAGCGGCCCCCGCCCATCGAGTCGATGACGTGGGCGGCGGCCATGGATCGCTTCGGCACCGACAAGCCCGACCTGCGCTTCGCCATGGAGCTGGTCGAGCTGACCGCGGTGGTGGCCCAGACCGAGCTGCGCGCCCTGCGGGCACCGTGCGTGAAGGGGATGAGGGTACCCGGGCAGGGGGGCCTGGGCCGGTCCCGCCTGGACGCCCTGGTGGAGCGAGCCAAGGCACTGGGGGCCAAGGGCCTGGTGTGGGGCCGGGTCACGAAGGGCGGCGACGGCGCCTCGGACCTCGAGTCGCCGGTGGCTCGCTTCCTCAGCCCGGCCGAGCGGGCGGGGATGGTGGCCGCCCTGCAAGCCACGGTGGGCGATCTGGCGCTGGTGGTGGCCGACGCCCACCATACCGCCTGCTCGGTGCTGGGCCAGCTGCGCCTGGACCTGGGCCGGCCGCCGGTGGGGGAGGGGCCGCCTCGCTACGCCTGGGTGGTCGACTTCCCGTTGTTCGAAGGTCTGGACGACCTGAGCCGGCCGATCCCTGCCCATCACCTGTTCACCATGCCCCATCCCGACGACTTGGGGAGGCTGAGCACCGATCCGTTGACGGTACGGTCTCAGGCCTACGACCTGGTTCTCAACGGATGGGAGCTGGGCTCGGGCAGCATCAGGATCCACCGGGCCGACATCCAGGCCGATATCTTCTCGGTGCTCGGCATATCCGGGAGCGAGGCCGAGGCCCGCTTCGGCTTCCTGCTCGGGGCGCTGCGCTACGGGGCCCCGCCCCACGGAGGCTTCGCCTTCGGCATCGACCGGCTGGTGGCCATCCTGGCCGGGGAGGAGAACATCCGGGAGGTCATCGCCTTCCCCAAGACCCAGTCCGGCTCCGACCCGATGACCGGGGCGCCCAAGGCGCTGGGCGATCAGGCGCTGGCCGACCTCGGCCTCCGGGTGGCGCCTCGACCGGCCTGAGCGGGCTGGAGGCCACCGCCGCCACTACCGGCCGCCCGCCCATGGCCGGGAGGAGGAGGTCGGCGGGACATGCGGGGGCTGGCGCCGGCGCCAGCCGGTCTCCCCGATGCACAAGCCTCCCGGGAACGGCCGGTAGGCTCTCGCCGTCATGGACGCGCCCGGGCTGCGCCAGGCCTTCACCCGCTTCTTCGCCGACCGAGGCCACCTCGTCCTGCCCTCGACCAGCCTCATTCCCCATCATCGGGCGGCTCCCATGCTCACCAACGCCGGCATGAACCAGTTCATCCCGGTGTTCCTGGGCGAGGAGGCACCGGCCGCTCCACGGGTCACCACCGTCCAGAAATGCTTCCGGACGGTCGACCTCGACCTGGTCGGCACCAACACCCGCCATCTCACCTTCTTCGAGATGCTCGGCAACTTCAGCTTCGGCGACTACTTCAAGGACCTGGCCATCACCATGGCATGGGAGCTGGTGACCGGGGTGCTGGGCATCGATGCCGACGATCTGTGGGTCACCGTTCACCGGGACGACGACGAGTCGGAGACGATCTGGCGAGAGGTGGTGGGCATCGCCGCAGAGCGGGTCCAGCGCATGGGCAGCGACAACTTCTGGAAGATGGCCGACACCGGCCCCTGCGGTCCCTGCTCGGAGATCTACGTCGACCGGGGGGAGGCCCATGGTGCCCCCGGCGGACCGGCCCTGGGCGGCCCGGAGCGTTACGTCGAGATCTGGAACCTTGTCTTCATGCAGTACAACCGGCTGGCCGACGGGTCCCTGGTCGACCTGCCCACCAAGAACATCGACACCGGGGCTGGCCTGGAGCGGATACTTCCCATCCTCCAGGGCAAGGGCTCGGCCTTCGACACCGATGTGCTGGCGCCGGTGGTGGCGACCGCCGAGTCGGTGACCGGGCGGCGCTACGGGGCCGACCGGGGAGTGGACGTCAGCCTTCGGATCCTGGCCGACCACGCCCGGGCCATGGTCTTCCTGGCCGACGACGGGGTGCTGCCGTCCAACGAGGACCGGGGCTACGTGCTGAGGAGGGTCGTGCGCCGGGCCGTCCTGCGGGCCTTCCGCCTCGGTGTCGACGACCTGGTCACTGACCGCCTGGCCGGAGCGGTCATCGACGTCATGGGGGACGCCTACCCGGAGCTGAGCCGGGACCGCGACCTGGTCACCACGGTCCTGGTACGAGAGGAGGAGGGGTTCCGCCGGACTCTACGGGCGGGCTCGGCCCTCTTGGAGGAGGAGCTGGCCAAGGGCTCGCCCACCATCGCCGGGCGGGCCGCCTTCCGCCTGCACGACACCTTCGGGTTCCCGATCGAGCTCACCCAGGAGATCGCCGGCGAGCGGGGCTTGGAGGTCGACATGGCCGGGTTCGAGCTGGCCATGGCCGAGCAGCGGTCCCGGGCCCGGAGGGCGGCCAGGACGGGATCGGCCCATACGGCCGGGGACCAGACCTACCGGCGGCTGGCCGACCAGGCCGGGGCCACCGAGTTCACCGGGTACCAGGAGCCCTGCTCGAAGGCCCGAGTCCTGGCCGTGCTGTGGATCCCACCGGCGGCCGGCGGCCGAGAAGGCGGCCAGCTCGACCAGGACGAGGTGGAGATCGTGCTGGACCGGACCCCGTTCTACGCCGAAGCCGGCGGCCAGGTCGGCGACACTGGCACCATCACCACGCAGACCGGTCGCGCCGCGGTCCTGGACACCACCTATGCCCTGCCCGGGCTGGTCCGTCACCGGTCCAGGGTGGTCGAGGGTCAGGTGGAGCCGGGCCAGGTGGCCACGGCCATCATCGACGAGGCGCGCCGGGACTCCATCCGACGCAACCACACCGGAACCCACCTCTTGCACTGGGCGCTCCGCCAGGTCCTCGGGCCCCATGTGAGGCAGCAGGGCTCGCTGGTGGCCCCCGACCGGCTGCGCTTCGACTTCAGCCACTACCAGCGGGTGGACCCTGACCAGCTGGCCCGGGTCGAGGACCTGGTCAACCAGTCGGTCATCAACAACCACGCAGTGAGGGTCACCGAGATGAGCAGGTCCGAGGCCGAGCGGCGGGGGGCCATGGCCTTCTTCGGGGAGAAGTACGGCGAGGTGGTGAGGGTGGTAGAGGCGGGCCCTGGGTCCATCGAGCTGTGTGGCGGCACCCATGTCGATGCGCTGGGCATGATCGGCCCGGTCGCCATCGTCTCCGAGGGCTCCATAGGAGCCAGCATCCGGCGCATCGAGGCACTCACCGGCGAGGCCTCCCTGGGGCACATCAGGTCCCTGGAGGTCACCTTGGACCGTGCCGCCCAGCTCCTGGGAGCCGCCCCCGCCGAGGTACCCGAGCGGATCGAGGCGCTGCGCCGCCGCCAGGAGGAGGCGCTCAGAGACCTCAAGGCCCTGAGAGGTCGGCTGCTGGCCGAGGAGGGCGGCCAGCTGGTCAAGGGGGCGGTCGACGGGGTGGTCGTGGCCCGCCGGGACGGGCTGGGCCAGGACCAGCTCCGCGAGCTTGCCATCCGGGCCAGGGACCAGGATGGGGTGCGAGCAGTGGTGGTCATCGGTACTCCGGAGGGCCAGCGGGTGGCCTTGGTGGCGGCGGTGGCCCGGGGCGCCGGACTGGTGGCCTCCGACCTGCTGGCGCCGGCGGCTCGCATCGTCGGCGGGGGCGGAGGCCGGGGCGAGGAGCTGGCTCTGGCCGGCGGCCGGGACCCGACCCGCATCGAGGACGCCCTCCAGGCGGTGCGGGTCGAGCTGGGGCTGGTGTGAGGGCTGTCGGGATCGACCTCGGGACTCGCCGCATCGGGGTGGCGGTGAGCGCCGGGGACGGACGTCTGGCTGTGCCCCATTCGGTGGTACCCCGCAGCGCCGACCGGGCCGTCGACCACCAGGCCCTGGCCCGACTGGTGGGCGAGCTGGGAGCCACCTGCGTGGTGGTGGGGCTTCCCCTCTCCCTGGACGGCAGGATGGGCAGGTCGGCCGGCGACGCCCAAGCCGAGGCAGCCGCCCTGGCTGGGGTGGTGGGCGTCCCGGTGGAGACCTACGACGAGCGTTTCACCACCGTCAGCGCCACTCGATCGATGCGGGCCGCCGGTGCCGCCCCGGCCACTCGCCGCCGGAGCGTGGACCAGGTGGCGGCGGCGGTCATGCTCCAGGGCTGGCTCGATCACCGGGTCAGCCGGTGCCAGGCATGACGCCCGGTGGCGCTGCCTCCCCCAGCCTGGCCCGGCCTGGCCGCAGGGGGTCGGGGAGGCCGCCTCCCCGCCGGGGAGGCCCGCCCCGCTCGCCCGCCCAGCGGCGGCGGCGGCGAGTGGCGGTGGGCCTGCTGGGGGTGCTGGCGGTGATCCTCCTCGCCCTCGGGGTGGGGGCGGTGGTGGTCGAGCACCAGATCAACCCGCCGGGTGGAGCCGGGACGGTCGTCTCGGTCAACGTACCGGGCGGGGCGACCATCTCCTCGCTGTCGAGGGTGCTGGCCCGAGACGGGGTGATCAGCCATCCCCTGACCTTCAGGCTCTATGCCCGCCTGGCGGGCCACTCGTCCCTGCGGACCGGGGAGTACCGGCTGCGCCTCCACCAGCCCTTTGACCAGATCTTCGCCACCCTGGACCGGGGACCGTTGATGGCTACCATCACCATTCCCGAGGGCTTCACCCTGGCTCAGATCGCCGCTCGGGTAGGCCATGTCGATCCTGGCCACACGGCCAGCGGCTTCGTCGCCGCCGCCAGCCGGGGGGACGTGCGCTCGGCCTACCAGCCGCCTGGGAGCAGTGACTTGGAAGGGCTGCTGTTCCCGGCCACCTACCAGGTGGCGCCCGACCTCAGCGACCGCGACCTGCTCCGCTTGATGGTGAGCCGCTTCGACCAGGCCGCGGCATCGATCGGGCTGGACCAGGCCAAGGCCCACGTCGGGGTCGGTCCCTACCAGGCGGTGACGGTGGCCTCGCTGGTGGAGCGAGAGGCCAAGCTCGACCAGGACCGGCCCAAGGTGGCCAGGGTGATCTACAACCGCCTGGCCAAGGGGATGCCCCTCCAGGTCGACGCCACGGTGCTCTACGGCCTGGGCGGCGACACCGCCTCTGACCGGGCCAGCCTGTCGCCCTACAACACCTACCGGGTGAAGGGGCTGCCCCCTACGCCCATCGCCAATCCCGGCCAGGCCTCCCTGGCTGCCGCTCTGGCGCCCACTCCGGGGCCGTGGCTGTACTACTGCTCGACGTTCACCGGGTCCATAGCCTTCTCCACCACCAACGCCGAGCAGGACCACAACCTGGCCGGTGTGTGCCGGACGGGCTAGTGCAGCCGAGCCTCACCGCCGCCACCCGCCTGGTGGGAGTCATCGGCGACCCCGTTCGCCACTCGCTGTCACCAGCCTTGCACAACGCCGCCTTTGCCAGCCTGGGGCTGGACTGGGCCAGCGTGGCCTTCCCGGTCCCCACCGGGGCGCTGCCAGCGGCTCTGGCCGGCGTCCGGGCCCTTGGCATCGACGGCCTGTCGGTGACGATGCCGCACAAGGAGGCGGTCCTGGCCAGCGTCGACCGGTGCTCGGAGACTGCCCGCACCCTGGGGGCGGCCAACACCGTCGTCCGCCAGGGGGGTGAGATGGTGGGCGAGAGCACCGACGGCGCCGGCTTCCTCGATGCGCTCCGGGGCGCCGGATGTGACCCCGACGGTTGGCGGTGCCTGGTGTTGGGTGCCGGGGGAGCAGCCCGCGCCGTCGTCCTGGCCCTGACCGAGGCAGGAGCAGCGGAGGTGGTGGTGGCCAACCGCACCCCGGCTCGGGCCGAGCGAGCAGCTGCCCTGGCCGGGCCGGTGGGTCGGGTGGGGTCGGCCGACCAGGCCGACCAGGCCGACCTGGTGGTCAACGCCACGCCGTTGGGCATGCTCGGCGGCCCGTCCGGCTGCCTGGCCGGGGAGCAGGGCCCGGAACGGGCCGGGGCGGCGCTGCCCGTCGAACCGGGCCGGCTCGGCCCCGGCCAGCTGGTCGTCGACCTCGTCTACCATCCTCGGGAGACTCCATTGCTCAAAGCAGCCCGGGGTCAAGGGGCGGGGGTCCAGGGTGGCATCGCCATGCTGGTCCACCAGGCGGCCCGGGCCATCGCCCTGTGGACCGGGCGCCAGGCCCCGGTGGGTGCCATGATGGCGGCCGTGGCGGCCCCTCCCCGCCTTGCCCTGGGGTCCCGGCAGGGCGAGGATGCCGGGAGGGGGTGAGGCCTTGGCGCAGCGAGTGCTCGACCGAAGGAGGGGCAGCTGGAGCCGGCTGGCGTCCCATGTCGACGTGGTCCTGGCGGGCTCCACCCTGGTGGTCGCTGCCCTGGGGGTGCTCATGGTCTACTCGGCCACCCAGGCCAAGCTGGCCGCCAGCGGTGGCGACCCCCTCTTCTACCTGAAGCGCCAGGCCATCTACGCGGCGGTCGGAGTGGTGGCCATGGTGCTCACCACCCTGGTCGACTACCACCGCTTCGAGGAGCTGGGGGCGGTGGCCTATGCAGGCATGGTGCTCGCCCTGCTGGCCGTGTTGAGCCCCCTTGGGTCAAGTGCCCGCGGCTCTCAGCGGTGGTTCCAGCTCGGCTCCTTCCAGCTCCAGCCGTCCAGCTTCGCCAGCGTCGTGCTCATAGTGGCCCTGGCCGCCTACGCCCATCGCCATCAGGGGGCGCTCGACCTGGCGCGCCTGGGCGTGCTGCTGGGCATGGGCGTGCTGCTCATCTTGCTGGTGTACCGCCAGCCCGACCTGGGGTCCGCCATCATCATGTCAGTGGTGATGCTGGCCATGCTGGTGGCGGCCGGGGTCAGGGGCCGCCACCTGGCCATCCTGGGGCTGGTGGCGGGCATCGGGATGTTCGCCATCGTGAGCCTGGGCGTGCTGCACAAGTACCAGGGCGACCGCATCTCGTGTTTCATCAACCCATCCAGCCATACCCAGGCCGCCTGCTACAACGTGGGCCAGTCCCAGATCGCCATCGGCTCCGGCGGCCTCACCGGCAAGGGTCTGCTCCGAGGCGGGGTGACCAACGCCGCCCTCGTACCCGAGCAGCAGACCGACTTCATCTTCACCGCGGTGGGTGAGCAGCTCGGCTTCTTCGGGTCGGCGTCGGTGCTGGCCCTCTTCGGGCTCATCGCCTGGCGCGTCCTGCGCAATGCCAGGCTGGCCAGGGACCCCCTGGGGCGACTGCTGTGCGTGGGGGTGCTGGCCCTGGTCGCCGTCTCGGTCTTCCAGAACGCCGGGATGACCATGGGCATCATGCCGATCACCGGCATCCCGCTGCCGTTCATGAGCTACGGGGGCTCGGCCGTCATCGCCTTCTTCATGGCCGTGGGCATCGTTCTCAACGTCGGTCTGCGCAGGTACCGCTGACCTGGGCCGTGGGCGGCGGGGAGGCTTCCGCCCCGGCCATGCGCCAGGTAGTGCTGGTCGACGTGGCCATGGAGCTCCCGGCCAGCCATCCCTTCCTTGTCCTGCGGGAGGTGGATCCCCCCTGGCGGGAGCTGCGGATACCGATCGGCTTGCCCGAAGGAGTGGCCATCGCCTATGCCTGGCGCCGCCTGCCCACGCCACGGCCCCTCAGCCACGAGCTATTCGCCGACATCCTGGCCCGGCTGGACGTCAGCCTGGCGGTGGTCCACATCACGGAGGCAAGGGGAAGGACCTACTTGGCGGAACTCACCCTGGTGGGCCCGTCCACCCACGTGGTACCCAGCCGGCCCTCCGACGCCATCGCCCTCGCCCTGCGCCAGGCGCTCCCGGTCCCCATCCTGGTGTCCGAGGCCCTCCTGGCGCCGCCGCCGGAGGCTCCCGGGCTCCCTGAGGCACTCTCGGGGCCCTGATCAGGGCTGGACCCGGGCCTCGGCCGAGATCCGCATCAACAAGGCGACCAGGACGTAGTTGGCCAGGAGCGACGACCCGCCGTAAGCCACGAAGGGCAGCGTCACCCCGGTGAGCGGCAGCAGGCGCAGCACCCCCGCCATGATGAAGAAGGCCTGGAAGCCGAGCAGCACCGTGAGCCCCGTCCCCAACAGCTTGGCGAACTCAGAGCGGGCAGAGGTGGCTGCCCTCATCCCCGCCCCCACCAGGAGGGCGAAGGCCACCACGATGGCAGTGGTGCCCAGCAACCCGAGCTCCTCGCCGATGGCGGCGAAGATGAAGTCGCTGGTCACCACCGGGATGAGCCCGGGATGGCCCAGGCCCAGGCCGGTCCCCGTCACCCCTCCGGTCCCCATGGCGTACCAGCCCTGCACCAGCTGGTAGCCGGTGCTATTGGCGTGGGCGAAGGCGTGGAGCCAGATGTCGACCCGCTCGTTGACCTGGCTGAAGAGGTTGGAGGCGAGCAGAGCTCCGACGGCGAACAGGACGGCGCCCACCACCAGGTAGGTGGCTCGCCCGGTGGCCACCCACAGCATGGAGATGAACAGGACGAAGATCAACAGGGAGAAGCCGATGTCATGCTCGGCCGTCATGACCAGCAGGGACAGGCCCCAGGCCAGCACCACCGGCCCGAAGGGCCGGGGATCGGGCACCAGGTGGTTCCCGACCCGGACCGTCGGCATCGACAGCAGCTCCCGCTTCTCCACCAGATAGGAGGCGAAGTACACGGCCAGGGCCAGCTTGGCCACCTCCACCGGCTGGAACTGCACCGGCCCCAGCCGGATCCAGAGCCTGGCCCCGTTGATGTCCTGGCCGATGTGGGGCACCAGGGGCACCAGCAGGGTGGCCAGCCCGGCGATCACCAACAGGTAGCGGTAGCGATCCAGGTCACGCGAGCGGCGCACCACCGCCAGGGTGGCCACGTAGGCGATCACGCCCAGAGCTGTCCATACCGCCTGGAGGCCAGCCAGCTTGTAGTCGAGGCGGGCGATCACCACATAGCCCACCCCGTTGAGCAGGGCGACGATGGGCAGGATCACCGGGTCGGCGTTGGCCGCCCAGCGCCGGTTGGCCAGGTGGGCCAGCAGCTCCAGCGCCAGGATCATCCCGAGGAACGGCAAGACATTGGCCGGGATGGTGGCCGTCCTGCCCAGCGACGCCAGGATGTAGGCCGACACCGTGACCAGTGCGGCCAGGGCGAGCAGGCCCAGCTCGGTGCGGCGCCGGGGGCTGCCCTGTCGGTCCCCGGTCGTCCGTGATCGCGTGGTGGTGGCCATTGGCTTGGCGAAGATGCGGCTCGGCGAGAAAAAGCCGGTCCTGAGGCCAGCTCCTCGCCCACGCTAGCCTTGGCTCGGGCGGGGCACCGGCCAACTTGGGGCAGGGGCTCCGGCGTCAGGAGGTATTTTTCGTAGCGTGGTATTGGACGTCGAGCAGCTCCATGCGGCCACCGGCCGCCCAGAGGACCTTTCCCGTTACCTGAACCGGGAGCTGTCGCTGCTCGACTTCCAGGACCGGCTGCTCGACCTGGCGGAGGACGAGCGGCTGCCGTTGCTGGAGAGGGTCAAGTTCCTGGCCATCTTCAGCACGGGCATCGACGAGCTGTTCGAGGTGCGGGTGGCCGGCCTCAAGGACCGGGTGGCAGGCGGCCTACGGAACCCCTCCCCCGACGGGCGGAGCCCCATCGAGCAGCTCCGGGTCATCCGGGCCAAGCTGGAGGGCCTGCTCAGCCGGCAGAGCCGCATCTTCCTCCACCAGCTGGTGCCGGCCCTGGCCGATGCGGGGGTGGGCCTGCTCGGCTGGGAGTCGCTGGGCAGCGATGACCGCCGCCACCTCGACCAGGTCTTCGAGCGCCAGATCTTCCCGGTCCTCACCCCTTTGGCCGTCGACACCGCCCACCCCTTCCCCTACATCTCCAACTTGTCGCTCAACCTGGCGGTGACGGTGGGCGACCCCCTCACCCGAGAGCAGCGCTTCGCCCGGGTGAAGGTGCCGCCCCTCCTGCCGCGCTTCGTCGCCCTGCCCGACGGTGAGCGCTTCGTGCCGGTCGAGCAGGTCATTGCCGCTCACCTCGACGCCCTGTTCCCGGAGATGACCGTCGATTCCCACTATTCCTTCCGAGTCACCCGCAACGCCGACCTGACGCTGGAGGAGGGAGAGGCCGACGACCTGCTGGTGGCGGTGGAGATGGAGCTGCGCCGGCGGCGCTTCGGTCGAGCGGTGCGCCTGGAGATCGACGAGCAGGCCGGCCCCGAGGTGCGCGAGCTGCTGACCCGTGAGCTCGAGCTCGGCGCCGACGACGTCTATGACATCGAGGGTCCGCTCGATCTCGGTGGTCTGATGGCGCTGTACGACCTGGACCGGGGCGACCTGCGCTACGAACCCTGGGCGCCCATGACCCAACCCCGACTGGCCACGGCCGAGGACGAGCCGGTGGACCTGTTCGCGGTGCTGCGCGAGCGCGATGTGCTGGTGCACCACCCCTACGACTCCTTCGCCACCTCGGTGGAGGCGTTCGTCGCCCAGGCGGCCGGCGATCCCTCCGTCCAGGCCATCAAGCAGACCCTTTACCGGACCTCGGGGCACAGCCCCATCGTTCGCTCGCTCATCAAGGCGGCGGAGCAGGGCAAGCAGGTGGCCGTCCTGGTCGAGCTCAAGGCTCGGGGGGACGAGCAGGCCAACATCGCCTGGGCCCGGGCCCTCGAGGAGGTGGGGGTCCACGTGGTGTACGGCCTGGTGGGCCTCAAGACCCACGCCAAGGCGATCCTGGTGGTGCGGGCCGAGGAGGATGGGCTGCGGCGGTACTGCCACGTCGGCACCGGGAACTACAACTCCAAGACCGCATCCTTGTACGAGGACCTCGGCCTGCTGTCGACCGATCCCGACCTGGGCGCCGACCTCACCGACCTGTTCAACTTCCTCACCGGCTACAGCCGCCGATCCTCGTATCGTCGCCTGGTGGTGGCGCCCACCGGCCTGCGGGCCAGGGTCATCGACGCCATCCAGGCAGAGGCCGCCGCCGGGGTCGACGGCCGGATCGTCATCAAGTGCAACGGGCTCACCGATCCGGCGGTGATCGACTCTCTCTACGAGGCTTCGGAGGCTGGGGTGCCCATCGACCTGCTCGTCCGGGGGGTCTGCCGCCTGCGTCCGGGCGTCCCCGGCCTGTCCGAGACGATCCACGTCCGTTCGGTGGTGGGCAGGTTCCTGGAGCACTCCAGGATCTTCCATTTCGGCGGGGTGGCCGGCCGCCCGGCCGAGTTCCTGATCGGCTCGGCCGACCTGATGGAGCGCAACCTGGACCGGCGCATCGAGGCGGTGGTCCCCGTGCTGGACGAGGAGGCCCGCCAGCGTCTGTCGGAGACCCTTGACCTGCTGCTGGCCGACGACACCCAGGCGTGGGGCCTGGGTCCCGACGGGGCCTGGACCCGCGTCGCCGCCGAGGCCGGCGAGGAGGGGCACGGCGAGGAGGGGCACAGCGAGGAGGCGCACGGCGAGGAGGGGTACGGGGAGGGGCTCAGCGCCCAGCGGCGCCAGCAGGAGCTGGCCGTGGAGCGGGCCCGGAGGCGTCGACGGGAGACCGAGCGCCTGTCGCCGCCCGGCGGGTGAAGGCCGGCCACCGACCGCCCGGGAGGCGTCTGCATGGATGGCAGGGACATGAAGCGCACGGACATGAAAGATGGGGCGATGGAGACAGGCATGGCGGGTACCGATATGGAGCGCGAGGTGAAGCTGGCAGCGAAGGCCGACTTCGTGCTGCCTGACCTCACCGGCGTCCTGCCCGGGGCAGTGGTCAGCGTGGAGCCGCCCAGATGGATGTACGCCACCTACTGGGACACCGCCGACCTGCGTCTGGCGAGGGCGGGGATCACGGTGCGCCACCGGGCCGGCGACCACGGCCCTGACCGTTGGACGGCGAAGCTCCCGGGTCGGGGCCAGCCGGTCGGTGGCCTGATGACCCGACGGGAGATCGACGTGGCGGGAGGCCCGGAGGCGGTACCCGAGCCGGTGGCCAGGCTGGTGCGGGGCCAGGTCCGTACCGCCGGGCTGGTCCCGGTGGCCCGGCTCACCACCCGGCGGGTGAGCCTGGAGCTGCGAGACCGGTCCGGCTGCCGAGTGGCCCAGGTCGACGACGACGAGGTGACCGTCGACCAGCCTGTGGCTGGCGGCGACGGCCGACCGACCCGCTTCCGGGAGGTCGAGGTGGAGCTGGCGCCTGAAGCCTCCGACTCGGCGGCCGATGCCGTGGTGGAGCGGTTGATCGGCGCCGGCGCCACCGAGGCCGATCCGGTGCCCAAGGCGTTGCGAGCCCTGGGACCGCCGGCCTTGGCTGGTCCCGAGGCGCAGACCGTCAGGCTCGACGCCAAGGCTGGTGCCGGGGCACTGGTGAGAGCGGCCGTCGGCGCCGGCACCTCCCGCCTGCTGCGACATGACCCCGGCGTGCGCCTGGGCGACGACCCCGAGGAGGTCCACCAGGCACGGGTGGCCACCCGGCGCCTGCGCTCTGACCTGGCCACCCTGGCCGCCCTGGCCGACTCGTCGTGGGTCGAGCACCTGCGCAGCGAGCTGGCCTGGCTGGGCGATGCCCTGGGCGCGGTGCGCGATGCCGACGTCCTGCTCGACCAGCTGAGAGCGGATGCCCGGCTCCTTCCCGCCTGCGACTACGAGCCGGCGGCCCACCTGCTCGAGGCGCTGGGAGGTGACCGGGAGGGTGCAAGAGCCGTCTTGGCCGGCGTGTTGGACAGTCCCCGCTACCTCTCCCTCCTCGATGCCCTGGTCGACGCGGCCAATGCGCCCCGCCTGGGCCCGCCGGCCGATGCCCCGGCCGCCGAGCTGGCGCCCGAGCTGGTGGGGGCGGCCTGGAAGCGTCTGGTCCGAGCCATCGAT
Source organism: Acidimicrobiales bacterium (assembly GCA_039583615.1). GTDB lineage: Bacteria > Actinomycetota > Acidimicrobiia > Acidimicrobiales > QHCF01 > QHCF01. Next base: position 91,788 of record JAVKSQ010000003.1, on the reverse strand, counting down.
GACCTGGGAGAGGCCTCAGGCGACGAAGCCCTCCACCAGGTGCGGATCAAGGCCAAGCGCTGCCGCTACGCGGCCGAGGCGGTGGCTCCGGTGACCGGCAAGCGGGCGGCGCGCCTGGCCCGGCGAGTGGCCGATCTGCAGGGAGTGCTGGGTGACCTGCACGACGCAGTGGTGGCCGAGGCCCGACTGCGCCAGACGGTGACCTCCCCGGACGCCCCCCTGACGCCTGAGCAGGCGATGGTGGCCGGGGCCCTGATGGAGGTGGCGCGCCGGAGGGCCGGCGTCCAGCGCCGGCAGTGGGAGAAGGTGTGGCGCAAGGCCTCCAAGGCCAAGGTCCACTCGTGGCTGAGGTGAGCGCGGGGGCCTCGAGCGCTCAGATCCGCGCCGGTGGGGGGGTGGTGGCCCGGCCGGGTGCCGAGGGCGGTGTCGAGGTGGTGTTGGTGCACCGGCCGCGCTACGACGACTGGACCTTCCCCAAGGGCAAGGTCGACGCCGGCGAGCAGGAGGAGGCGGCCGCCCGCCGCGAGGTGGAGGAGGAGACGGGGTTGGTATGCCGGCTCGGCCCGGAGCTGGCCAGCTGCAGCTACTCGGACCGCAAGGGCAGGACCAAGGTGGTTCGCTACTGGCTCATGCAGCCCGAGGGGCCGGCCCAGGCCTGGCTGGCCGAATCGACCGGTGAGGTCGACCAGGTCAAGTGGCTGAGCGTCGAAGCAGCGGGGGCGGCCCTCACCTACGAGCGCGACCGTGAGGTCCTGCGCAGTGCGGCGGCCGCCCTGGCCACCAGCTAGTCGGGCATCCTCACCGGCAGACGGCGGTCGTCAATCCCCATTAGCCTGGCGGGGAAGGCAGCTTCCCCGGGATTGCCGAGCGCTGGTGAACCATGGGGGTGGTGCTCCGCCCCCGGCGCCGGCCCACCCCACGGTGGCGGCGCGGACCGACCATGGACCTCCCCTCCCTCACCAACCACAACCTGGTAGTCCTCTGGGTGGAGCTGGCTGCCCTGCTGGTCGCCGCCCGCCTCCTCGGCGCGGTGGCGGCCAGGATCGGCCAGCCGACGGTGGTGGGCGAGCTGGTGGCCGGCCTGCTCCTAGGTCCCTCGGTGCTGGGCCAGGTGTGGCCAGCCGGCTTCCACTGGCTGGTGCCCGCCGGCCGGCTCCAGGGCAGCCTGCTGCTCACCGTCACCGCCCTGGCCCTGGTGCTCATCCTGGTGGTCATCGGGGCTGACACCGACCTGGCCCTCATTGCCAGCCTGGGACGGGCGGCCGGGCTGGTGTCGGTCCTGAGCCTGGCCGTGCCCTTTGCCGTCGGCTTCGCCGGCGGGGAGCTGCTCCCCGGCTCGCTGATCGGCCCCCACCCCAACCGGGCAGTGTTCGCCTTGTTGGTGGCCGGCTGCGTCTGTGTCTCGTCGCTGCCCGTCGTGGCCAAGGTGATCAGCGGGCTGGGAGCGGTACGGCGTAACTTCGGCCAGCTGGCCCTGGCGGCCGGGACGGCCAACGACACGTTCGGGTTCGTCGTGGTGGCCCTGGCCACCGGCCTGGTTGGCGCTGGTGCCGGCGCCTCGGGCTCCCAGCTGCCCCGGGCCCTGGCTGGCCTGGCCGTCCTCGTCGTGGTGGTCTTCACGGTGGGCCAGCGGGTGGTGGACCCCCTCCTGCGCCGAGCCCGCCAGCACGGGCCCAATGTGGTGGGCTCCCTGGCCGTGTGGCTGATCGCCGCCCTGGTGATGGCGGCGGCCACCCAGGCGGTCGGGGTCGAGGGCGCGCTCGGCGGCTTTCTGGCCGGCATCGTGCTGGCCCGCTCCCGCTTTGGGCAGGGTGACGTCCGCCAGCTCCTCACCCGCCTGTCGAACGCCTTCCTCGCTCCGCTCTACTTCGCCACCGCTGGCCTCCGGGTCGACCTGGGCAGGCTCGGCCCGGCCCCGGTGCTCGTCTCCTTCGTGACCTTGACCCTTGCCGCCGCCCTGTCCAAGTTCCTGGGAGCCGCCCTGGGGGGGCGGGCGGCCAGGCTGGGTTGGCGAGAGAGCGCCGCCCTGGGAGTGGGCCTCAACGGGCGGGGGGCCCTCCAGGTGATCATCGCCACCGCCGGGCTCAGCATCGGCGTGTTCAGCCCGGCTGCCTACACGGTGATGATCGTCCTGTCGATCACCACCTCGATCGCCGCTCCGCCCCTGCTGCGCCTGATCGTCCGGGACTGGAAGGGCTCGGAGGAGGAGCGCCAGCGCCTGGACAAGGAGAGCCAGCTCGACCGCAACGTGATCGTCCGGGGCCAGCGGATGCTGCTGCCCAGCCGGGGCAGCCCCAACTCGCTCACCGCCGCCGAGGTGATGCACTGTGCCTGGCCCGAGGAGTCCGCCATCACCATCTTGTCGATCGGGGAGGACGAGCACGGGCGGGCTCCCGACACCATGGTGGCCTCCCAGGTCTTCGAGCCCCGACGGGTGGAGCGGCGCCACATCTCGTCCGAGCACGTGCTGGACAACATCCTGGCCGAGGCCAAGCTCGGCTATGGCGTCATCGGACTGGGAGCGGCCGAGCACCCGGGGCCTGATCACCTCTTGTCCTCGGTGGTCGACGACCTCCTGGCGGCCAGCCCCATTCCCCTGCTGGTGGTTCGCCGGGCCCGCCAGGCCGACCAGGCTCTCCCCCCCGCCTTCAGTCGGGCACTGGTCCCGGTGACCGGCACGGCCGCGGCCCGGGCTGGTCAGGAGATCGCCTACAACATCAGCCGCCATCTCGGCACCGCCGTGACGGTGGCGCACGTGGTGACCCGTCCCGGCGGTGTGCCCGGTACCGACGCGGTGACCGGTAGCCAGGCGGCGACCGGTGCCCAGGCGGTGCCCGGTACCGACCCGGCGACCGGTGCCCAGGCGGTGCCCGGTACCGACCCGGTGGCCGGTATCGACGTGATCGGCCACCTTCCGACCGGGGATGCCACCCCGGGGCCAGGGGCGGCTCGGTCGGCCACCGGTACGGGCGAGGGCGTCCTCCGGGAGGCCGAGTCGCTGGCCCGAGAGCTCGGCGTGGAGCCCCAGGTGCTGGTCCGCCATGGTCAGTCGGCCGGCCCCGAGATCGTGGCCGCCGCCCGGGAGGTCGAGGCCGACCTGGTGGTGATGGGGGCGACAGCTCGCCTGGTGGAGGGCCGCCCCTTCCTCGGCCACACCGTGGAGCATGTCCTGGCCCACACCGACGCCACTGTCGTGGTGGTCGTGCTGCCTGATCCCACCACGCCGGCCATGATCGCCGAGCGGGCGGCGACGGCCGCCTCGTAGGGGCCGTCCCTGGGGTAATTGTCCCTAGAGTCATGGGCGGATGCGGATCGCGGCGATGGACCTCGGCAGCAACTCGTTCCATCTGCTGGTGGTGGAGGCGCGCCCTGACGGCACCTTCGACCCGCTGGTGCGGGAGAAGGAGATGCTCAGGCTCGGTGACGCCGTCGCCCGGACCGGCCGCATCGGTGACGACCGGGCCGGCCGGGCCCTGGAGGTCCTGCACCGCTTCGATGCCCTGGCCGAGTCCTTGGGGGTCGACGAGCGGGTGGCCCTGGCCACCAGTGCCCTGCGGGAGGCGGAGAACGGCGCCGAGCTGGTGGACCGCATCGAGGCCGAGGTCGGCTGTTCGGTCGAGGTCATCAGCGGGGCCCGGGAGGCCCGCCTGATCTTCGGGGCGGTCCGGGCCAGCGTCCTGATCGACCCCGGGCCGGCTCTGGCCCTCGACCTGGGGGGCGGGAGCCTGGAGGTGATGGTCGGCGACCGGGCCCAGCTCTGCCTGGCCGAGAGCCTCAAGCTGGGAGTGGCTCGTCTCACCGCCGACCTGGTCCACGACGACCCGCTGTCGGCGGCCGATCTCGGCCGGCTGCGGGGGAGGGTGGAGAGGGATCTTGCCCCTCTCGCCGGCGAGGTGGCGCGGCTCGGCCCCCGCATGCTGGTCGGCTCCAGCGGGACCCTCTGCGCCCTCGCCCGAATGGCGGTGGCCCAGCGATCGGGGGAGGTGCCGAGCTCGGTGAACCAGCTCACCGTGGCCCTGTCAGACCTGGGTGAGGTCCACCAGAGGCTGGTGTCGCTGCCCGCCGCCGAGCGCCAGCGCCTGCCGGGGCTGGAGTCTCGCCGGGTCGACCTGGCGCCCACCGGTTCGGTGGTCCTGATGAGCATCATGGACATGTTCGGCTTCGACCGGCTCACTACCAGCGAATGGGCCCTGCGGGAGGGCATCGTGATCGAGGCCATAGGCGCCCATGACCCGGCCGACTGGACAGACGATGCCCGCGGCATGCGCAGGGCATCGGTGCTCGATCTCTGCCGACGGTGTGGCTGGCAGGAGTCCCACGCCACCCAGGTGGCCAGGCTGGCGATCGACCTCTTCGACCAGACCCTGCCCTTGCACGGCCTGGGTCCCGATGACCGGGAGCTGCTCGACTACGGGGCCTTGCTCCACGACATCGGCGAGCACGTGTCGGTCGAGGGTCACGAGCGCCACACTGCCTACCTGATCGAGAACGGCCGTCTGAGGGGCTTCTCGCCCGAGGAGATCAACCTCCTGGCCTGCCTGGGCCGTTTCCATCGGCGAGGCTCCCCCAAGGTCTCCTTCGATGCCTTTGCCAGCCTGAACGGGAAAGGCCGCGACCGGGCGGTTCGGCTGGTGGCCCTGTTGAGGGTGGCCGACGCCCTGGACCGCTCCCACGCCGGCAGCGTGGAGGGCATCGACGTCGAGCTCCTCGCCGACCAGGTGAGGCTCCGGGCCCTTTGCCACGGCGACATCGAGCTCGAGCGGTGGGGGCTGCGTCGCAAGCGGGGGCTTTTCGAGGAGGTGTTCGGGCGGCGCCTGGAGGTGAGCGCCGCCGTGCCGGCAGGAACACGCAACTGATCCTCCTGTGGTGGTCGCATGCGTTCTGGTGACTGCCCTGGGTCAGGACAACGCCTTGTCGGCCGAGGGCGACTTGAGGCCGTGGCGGCGGGCCCAGTCCCGGGGGGCGTCAGACTCGGAGCTGGACTCGGCCGCCAGGCGCTGCAGCTCCTCGGCCCGGGCTCTGCGAGAGGCACCCGAGCCGACCCGCAACGAGAGGTACGACAGCGCTCCCACCGGGATGGGCAGCCAGAAATTCACCAGCCGGTAGGAGATGACGCCGAGGATGGCCACGCCCCGGTAGGAGCCGAAGCCGACCAGTACCGGTACCAGGATGCCCTCGACCACACCCAGGCCGCCGGGGGTCACCGGGATGGCCGCCATGACGTTGGCCAGGCCATAGGCCACCAGTAGGCCGTCGAGGGAGATGAAGTGGCCGTGTCCGAAGGCGGCCAGGAACACCCAGAGCGAGGCGGCGTCGAGGAGCCAGTTGGCCGCCGCCCAGCCGATGGCCCGGGCCAGCAGGCCACGGTCGGTGGCGAGCTCCCGCAGTCTGGTGGCCAGCCGCCTCATCAGCCCGCTGACCGTCTCCTCGTCCAGGAAGGGGATCCGGGCCGCCACCGCCCGCAACACGCGGTCGGCCCGCGCCTCTCCCTTGGTGAGCAGGACGACCAGGGCCGCGAAGGCGGCGAAGAGCAGGACGCCTACCAGAGCAGCCGTGCCGTAGAGGGGGTTGAAGCCCCTCAGCGGGATGGAGACCAGCAGGGCCAGCCACAACACCAGGTTGAGCACCACGGCCGACCCGATGCCCTGGGTGGCCAGGGCGAAGCCGGCATCCGCCCCCGCCACCCCCTTCTCGGTGAGCAGCCGGTAGCCCAGTCCCGTCCCCGCCGCCGTCCCGCCTGGGAGCACGTGACTGACGGCCAGGGTCGACAGGTCGATACGGGCGATCGTGGCCAGCCCGAGGGAGCCCTGGGGCAGCACGGTCCGGGTCAGCCGGGCGTAGGCCAGCAGGGCGGCTGCCTCCAGCACTATCCCGACCCCGATGTAGGCCGGTTGGACGCTGCTGAGGAGGTGGAGGGCCTTGTGGGCGCCGGCCAGCTGGGGCGCGATCAGCAGCTCGACTACCAGGATGAGGGCAAAGGCGACGAGGCTGCGCCGCACCGACCTGGGGAGCAGCCGCTCACGCCGGCGGCCGCCCGTGCCTGGCGCCTGGACCCCATCCTGGGACGCGGCTGTCATCGTGTCCGAGGCAGGAGCATGGCGTCATGGTAGTGCCGGGGCACGACCACGGCCGGGCGTGGCGCAGGCCGGGCCGAGGCGGTGCAGACCTGCCCGAGCGGCAAAGCCTTCGCCCACCTGGACCGATGGCGGAGACGAGCGTCAGCCTCCCGTAAGCTGCCCGGCGTGCCCGTGCTAGTGGTGCTGCCCACCTACCAGGAGGCAGCCAACATCGTCTCGGTGCTGCGCCGGGTGCGGGAGGCCTTCCCGGCTGCCCACGTGCTGGTGGTCGACGATGCCAGCCCCGACGGGACGGCTGACCTGGCCGTGGCGGTGGGGGCCGCGCTTGGACGCATTGAGGTCCTTCGGCGGCCGGGCAAGTACGGGCTGGGCAGCGCCTACCGGGAGGGTTTCGCCTGGGGGCTGGCTCGGGGCTTCGATGCCATGGTGGAGATGGACTCCGACCTGTCTCACGACCCCGGCTCCATCCCCGAGCTGCTGTCCCGGCTGGGAGGCTCGGTGGAGGTGGTGATCGGCTCCCGTTACGTCCCAGGCGGGTCGATCCCCCAGTGGAAGGCCCGCCGCCGGGCCCTTTCCCGGGCCGGGAACCTCTATGCGGCGGCCCTCCTTGGCATGGAGGTTACCGACCTCACCTCCGGCTTTCGGGCCTATGGCGCGTCGGTGCTGCGCAGGATCGACTTGGAGGCCGTCCGGGCCGACGGCTACGGCTTCCAGATCGAGATGGCGTACCGGGCTGCGCAGGCAGGCGCCGAGGTGGCTGAGGTCCCGATCCGCTTCGTGGACCGGGTCGAGGGACGCTCGAAGATGTCGTTGCGCACGATCGTCGAAGCGTTGCTGCTGGTCACCTGGTGGGGCCTGCTCCGCGGGGCCCGCCGGTTGGCCGGCGCCCCCCGCCGCGTCCAGCCGGCTCAGGCCGGCCAGGGCTCGGCGGTCGTGACAGCCGCGGCTCCCGACGACCGTCCCGTCGACGACCGTCCCGTCGACGACCGTCCCGTCGACGACCGTCCCGTCGACGACCGGGCCCGCGTCCCGTGGCCAAGCCAGTCAGGCGCCGAGCAAGACCCCCCCACCCCGGCCGCCCCGGTAAGCCGCTGAGCCGGACGGCTAGCGGCGGCGCCCGAGACCGTGCTCGCAGAGAGGGCCCACCGCGCATCTCAGACGGCCGAAGGGCTCGGCCAGCCGCGGCAGGGCTCCCAGGGCGGCTCGCCATGCCCCGGGCGCCGAGGTGCAGTCGGAGTCGTGGAGGAGAACGGTGGCGCCCGGCGTCAGGTCGGTGACCACGTCGGCAACCACGGTGGCCGGGGTGGCCTCTGCCCGCCAGTCCCGGCCCCATGCCGTCCAGAGCACCGGACGCAGCCCGGCCTGGCGGCTGGCCCAGAGGCCAGCGCCGGTGACCACTCCGTACGGCGGCCGCCACCACTGCGGTGGCGACCCGGTGACCTCGGCCAGAGTGTCCAGGCCCCGGCGTATGTCGTCCCCGACGCTGCCCGGCGTCCGCCAGAGGTGGGATCGGTGGTCGTCACCGTGCAGCGCCACCTCGTGACCGGCGGCCGCCACCTCGGCCGCCAGCGACCGGGAGCGACGGGCCATGCTCCCGAGCATGAAGAAGGTGGCCTGCCAGCCCAGGCCAGCCAGCGTGTCGAGGAAGGCCGGGGTGGACGCGGGATCGGGGCCGTCGTCGAAGGTGAGGGCCACATGGCCGCGATCGCCCAGCCCCGCCAGGCTGGGGAGCAACCAACGGCGGAGGGGGGAGATACCGCTCAGGCCCGGCCCGGCGTGGGCGGCGGCCACGGCGAGGGCGGCGGCGCCGAGCGCCTTGGGGCCGGTACCGGTGGCCCGGCTCAACGCAATGAGGCGAAGGGGGCGGTGGTGAGGTCCTGACGCTGAGCCGCGGTGGTCAGCTCGCCCAGGCGCTCTTCGAGCGCACCGGCCGAGGCTGTTGTCCCGTCTACCACGTAGATCCTCCCGGCCGAGAGATGGGGCAGGGGGGCGTCCACCGCCACCACCCGGGTGGGATGGACGATGCGCTCGTGGTCGATGGTGGCCAGAGCCAGGTCAGACCCGTTGACGCCCTGCTGGGGGGCATAGTCGCGACAGCACCGGTACCCGGCCAGGTGGATCACATGGGTGGCGCGGTCCACCCCGTCACCCACTTGGAGCAGGTGCAGGAGGTCCCGGTCACCCCAGCCGCCGTTGGCCACCTCCACCCCGGCCACCATCAGGCGGCGGACGGCGCTCGGATCGGTTCGGGCCAGCTGCCCGTTGACGATGGCGGTGACGTGGTCCCGGGCCAGCAGGGCCGGCACCGAGCCGCCGGCATTGCCGGGCCCGACCATCAGGCCGAGGTATATGGCATCCACATGGGCCTGGGGGTGAGCCACCCCCAGGCCGTGGGCGGTCGCCGCGTCGGCCGCCAGGTTGAGCCCGGCGTACACGCTGGCAGCGGCCACGCCCAGCCTCACCAGGCGCCGTGACCGGCTGGGGGTTCCCGGGGGGAGCACTCTGGCCCGGGTCGTCCGCCCCCCGACCGGCGTACCCTCGGCCCCGCCGGGACCGGCTGCCCCGGCCGCGGCTGGGACCGCAACGCCCAGCAGCTCCATGATCTCGTCAGTCGGGTCAGCTCGGAACATGGCCGTGCCGGCATCCACCATCCGGCGCCCAGCCAGCGTGGTGACCTGGTCGAGGACCTCGATGAGCTGGCCCGGAGCCGAGACGAAGACGCTCACCCCTGCCTTGTCCATCTCCAGGGCGTTCTGGCGGCCGTGGCCCGGGATCGGGCGAAAGCTCACCACTGGCAAGCCCACCGAGAACGCCTCCATGCAGGTGAGCCCGCCGGCGTTCTCCACCAGCACGTCAGCCGCCACCATGAGGGTGGCCATCTGGTCGGTCCACCCCAGGGCCACACCCTGGTGGCGGGAGACCAGGCGGCGGCGCAGGCGCTCGTTGGCTCCGCACACCGCGACCGGCAGGTAGCGCCCGGAGGCCAGGATGGAGTCGAACGTCTCCTCCAGCTCGCCCACTCCCCAGGAGCCGGCCACCACCAGCACCACCCGGGCGTCAGGCGGCAGGCCGAAGGCCGCCCGGGCCTGCGAGCGGGACATCGACGGCCTCCGAAAGGCCTCGGCGACCAGCGGCCCCGGGGCACGTGCCGGACGCCCGGTGGCCCGGGCCGCCTGGTCGGCCGCCTGCTGGTGGACGCAGAGGTTCAGGTCGACACCGGGGTGGACCCACAGAGGATGCACCGCGAAGTCGGTGACGAAGGTCACCACCGGCACGGCCAGACGGCCCCGCTGGCGGTCGTGGCCCAGGGCCACCGAGGCCAGCGGGTAGGTGGTCACCACCGCGTCGGCGCCCAGCTCGGCGGCCCAACGTCGCATCCTCCGGCCGAACGCCAAGGCCAGGACCACGACCAGGGGGCGGGCCAGGAACGACTGGGCCCATACCCGGTAGGTGGCCTCGTAGGTCCACGGAGCGGCCCGCAGCTCGGCCGTGTAGCCCCAGCGCAGCAGCCGGCCGCAGACCGGGGACGCTTGGAGGAAGTCGACCATCCGGGCCTGCCAGCCGCGCTCCGCCAATCGGCGACACAGCTCCCTGGCTGCCCCGTCGTGGCCCCCGCCCATGCTGGCCGAGACGACCAGCACGCTGCCAGCCCTGGGCGGAGAACCTATCGTCATTGGACGATGGTCGTCGTCACCGCCCTCGCCGCGGCCCTTTTCTACGCGGTGGCGTCGGTGCTCCAGCACCGCACGGCGCGGGCCGAGCCACCGGCCGCCTCGATGCGAGTGGGGCTCCTGGTCGGCCTGCTGGCCCGGCCGCTGTGGGTGGCTGGGATCCTGATCGATGTGGCAGCATACGTCCTCCAGTTCATCGCGCTCGGCCATGGCGCTCTCGTCCTGGTGCAGCCCTTGCTGGTGAGCGGCCTGTTGTTCGCCCTTCCGGTGGGCGCCGCCCTGTCTCACCGGCGCCTTACTGGCCTGGAGTGGCTGGGGTCGGCCGCCGTGGTCGTCGGGCTGGCCGGATTCCTGGTGGTGGCGTCTCCGGCTCCCGGGCGCCACGGCGCCCCCACCTTCACCTGGCTGGTGACGTTGCTGGTCACCCTGGTGCCGGCCGCCGTGCTGGTGGCAGCCGCCCCCGCCCGCCAGGGGGTCGGCCGGGCCACCATGCTGTCCGCCGCGGCAGGCGTGCTGTACGGGCTGACTGCTGCTCTTACCAAGGTGACCGCCCGCCTCCTGGAGCAGGGAGTGAGCCATCTCCTGACCAGCTGGAAACCCTACGCCCTGGTGGCCTGTGGCGTGGCCGGCCTGCTGGCCGGGCAGAGCGCCTTCCAGGCCGGCCCCCTGCGGGTGTCGCTGCCCATGCTCACGGTCGTCGACCCGGTGGTCAGCATCGCCATCGGGGCCTTTGCCCTCCAGGAGCACGTGGCCACTGCCGGAGCCGACCCCGTCCTCGAGGTGCTGGGCCTGGCGGTGATGGGCGTGGGTACCTTCCTGTTGGCTCGCTCGCCTCTGGTGGCAGGCAGTGAATAGCGAGATATGGCTCGTCCTGGCGGACCCCACGTCCGAGCGCAGGCGGTCGCCGTAGGCTGGCCGGGTGCACGCGCCCGACCGGGGCAGTGGGCCGCCGGTCCTGCTGGTCCATGGTCAGCCCGGCAGCCACCGGGACTGGGGCGCGGTGGCCGCCCGGCTGGAGCCGTCCCACCGGGTGATCGTCCCCGACCGCCCCGGGTACGGAGCCACCGGGGGACCGGCGGTGGGCCTGGCGGCCAACGCCGACGCCCTGGCCGGCTTGCTGGAGCGGTCCGGCATCCCGACCGCCACCGTGGTAGGGCACAGCTTGGGCGGTGGTGTGGCCCTCGCCCTGGCCCAACGCCACCCGGGCCGGGTCAGTGGCCTGGTCCTGGTGGCCTCCATCGGCACGGCGGCCGGCCTGGGAAAGCTCGACCGGCTCCTCGCCGTGCCGGGCGTGGGCGAGGCCATGGCGTTTGGTGCCCTGGCCCTGGCCGGGCGGCTGGTGCCGCAGCTGCAGCGCCGCCACAACCGTCTGCCCCGCCGCCTGGGGACCTTGGTGGCCGGGTGGCCAGTCGCCTGGCTGGGTGCCGACCAGCCGGTGGGCGACCAGCGCCAGGCCTGGCGGAGCTTTGCCGTCGAGCAGCGGGCCATGCTGGCCGAGCTGCCGGTCGTGGAGGCGGCTCTGGGGGAGGTGCAGGCGCCGACCACTGTGGTGGGCGGTGGCCGTGACCGCGTGGTGCCTCCCGGCGTGGCCCGAGGTCTGGCCCGAGCCATTCCCGGGGCGGAGCTCTACCTGGTGCCCAGCGCCGGCCACCTGCTGCCCTTCGAGGCACCCGGACGGCTGGCCGAGCTGGTCCGCCAGCGAGCGCGGCCCACCTAGCAGTCCAGAGCCACCCGGTCGGCCCGGCTGTAGATGTTGGCCCGGTCGCCCCGGGCGAAAGCGACCAGGGCCAGACCCAGGCGCTCGGCCGTGGCCACCGCCAGGCTGGAGGGAGCGGAGACGGCCACGATGACGGGGATGCCGGCGAGGGCTGCCTTTTGCACCAGCTCGAAGCTGACCCGACCGGACAGGACCAGCACCCGGTCGGACAGGGGCAGGTCGCCAGCCAGGGCGGCCTGGCCCACCAGCTTGTCGAGGGCGTTGTGGCGCCCCACGTCCTCCCGGACCGAGAGCAGTGACCCGTCCCTGGCGAAGAGCCCGGCGGCGTGCAGGCCGCCGGTCCGGGAGAACAGCCGTTGGGCGTCTCGCAGGGCGGCGGGTAGACCGAGGAGAACTGACGCCGGCACCCCGGTGCCGGCCTCGGCGGCCAGGGGCGAGCAGCGTACGAGGAGCTGAGCGATGGTCGCCGTGCCGCAGATGCCGCAGCTGGCGGTGATGGGGAAGTTGCGCCGGATGGCGTCCTGGTCGACCGGGCGGGCCAACCGGGCCGTCACCACGTTGAACCGGTGCGCCGGGTCCTCCGGCTGGCTGCAGTAGTCGACGGCCGTCACGTCGGCGCCCGAGGCGATGATGCCCTCGGAGACCAGGAAGCCGACGGCCAGCTCGAAGTCATGGCCGGGGGTGCGCATGGTGGCGGTCACCGCCAGCGGCGCCTGACCCGGACCGCCCACCTGGATCTCCATGGGCTCCTCGGTCACCACCTGGTCTCCCAGCTCGAGGTGGCGGTCTCCCCGCAGGGCGACCACCCGGACGGAGGCGACGCTCGAGCGCGATGGTCCGCCACCCGGTCGGTGTCCTGGCGCCCACCGGCTGGTCAGGCCGAGGCGGTCCAGGTCTGAAGGGGTGTCCAGGTCGGCGAAGGTGGCCTCGCTGGCCACGTGGCCCCAGGCGTCCTCCTGCAGCCAGGTGACGACATGGCTTTCCAGCAGGGCCGTCATCGACTGTCGCCCAGCGGCTGCCAGGGCGGGGGCGTCCGCCAGGGCTGCCGGCGAGAGGCGGGCGCACAGGGGCTGGGCCCGGCCAGCCACCACCGGTACCACGGTGGTGTCCCCCGGCCACCCGGCCAGCAGGCGCAGGAGCTCCTCGCTCAGCAGGGGCAGGTCGCAGGCGAGCAGCAGGGCTGGGCCCGAGTGGCCGGCCCGGCTCAGCTGGGCCGCCGCTTGGGCCAGGGCCACCAGGGGTCCCCTCCCGGGCCGAGGCTCAGCCACCCTGGGCAGGCCGGAGTGTCCGGGACCGACCTCCAACGCCACGGAGGCGACCCTGGCCAGCAGCCGTGCGACCCGCCTGGCGCAGGTCTCGCCCCCGATCACCAGGGTCGCCTTGTCGGTGCCCATGCGCCGGCTGGCCCCACCGGTGAGCAGGATGCCGGCCAGGCCGGGTACGGGAGGCAGGCAGCCCACTCACCTATTCTGTCGTGGGTGGTCGACGGGGGCGAGGGCGGGAGGCACCTGGGAGCACCAGATGTCCCCCCCGGTACGAGGACCGAGGTGGTCCTGGCTGGCCGTTACCGGCTCGGGCGGGTCCTGGGACGGGGCGGGATGGCGGTCGTCTACGGGGGTATCGACGATCGCCTCGACCGCCAGGTGGCGGTAAAGGTGCTGAGGGCCGAGCTGGCGGCTGACGCCGGGTTGCGCAGCCGGTTCGAGACCGAGGCCCGGTCGGCGGCCCGGCTGGTGCATCCGAACGTGGTGAGCGTGTTCGACACCGGGGAGAGCGGCGGGCGTCCCTACATCGTCATGGAGCAGCTGTCGGGAGAGACCCTGGCTGATCGCATCCGGGCGGCCCCCCTGGCAGAGGCGGCGGCGGCCAGCGTGGGCGCCGAGGTCCTGGCCGCGCTGGCCATGGCGCATGCGGCGGGCATCATCCACCGCGACGTCAAGCCCGCCAACATACTGGTCTGCCGGGACGGGTCGGTGAAGGTGGCCGACTTCGGGATCGCCAAGGGCCTGGAGCCCCAACCTGGTGAGCCCACCGACCTCACCGCCACGGCCATGCTCATCGGCACCCCTGCCTACCTGGCGCCCGAGCGCCTGGCTGGCCAGCCGGCCACCGTCCGGTCCGACCTGTGGTCAGTAGGGGTGGTGCTCTACGAGGCCCTGGCCGGCACCAAGCCCTTCGGGGGGGCGACCCCCCTGGCCGTGGCCGGCGCCATCCAGCACACCGACCCGGTTCCCCTGGCCCAGCACCGTCCTGACCTGGGGCGGGCAGTGCTGGGCACGGTGACCCGGGCGCTGGCCCGCCAGCCCGAGGATCGCTTCGAGTCGGCCAACCAGATGGCAGACGCCCTGGCGGGAAGGATCTCGGCCGGGGCTGCGCCCGGGTCGGCTGGCGTCCCCGGCCTGGTCGACCCCACCGTCGCCGACCCGGCGTACCAGGCCACCTCGCTGCTCCCGGGGGCAGCCGGGCCAGCCGGTGGGCTGGGGCCGGCCGTCCTCGGCACTGCCGCCACTGCCGAGGACGGGCCGCCCGGGCCCCCCCGCCGCGGACCGCGCTCGGGCCAAGGGCGCCGGTCCAGGGCCCTGCTCCTGGCGGTGCTCGTCCTGGCCCTGCTGGGAGCGGTGGTGGCCATTGCCCTCCAGCCGTCCTCCACCGGCCGAAGCCCGGTGCCCTCCAGCCCGCCGAGCACGACAAACCTTGTCAACCCGACCACCCTTGCACCCACGACCAGGCCCCCGCCCACCACCAGGCCCCTGCCCACGACCACGCTTCCCACCACGACCACGCTTGCGCCTACGACCGCCGCCACCACCGGACCTATGACCGTTCCCCCCCCGGCCGGCCGTGGCGGCCACGGCGACCAAGGGCCTGGCAGCGGCAAGGGCGGGTGACCGTTGCCCTGGCGAGCGCCGCTCGGGCTTGGCCCCCCGCTCATCGGGCGGTCGGCGCTGCTACTTGAACCAGATGCGCTGGTACTGGCGGCTCTGGGGGTGCAGCAGGAGGGCGATGAGGGCCAGGTCGAACATCAAGTTGAGCAGGCCGAAGCCGAGCAGGCCACCGGTGATGAGCAGGGGGACGGCGAGCAGGGCAACGGCCGAGATGACCCCGGTCAGGTAGCCCCACCGGCGCTCGTTGGCGATCCCGTAGGCCCCCGCGGCCTGGGCCACGGCCAGCGCCAGGGCCACCGGCACCTGCAGGGCGCCCAGCAGGACGCTGATGGCGGCGTTGAGGTAGAGCAGCAGCACCCCGATCTGCAGCGTCTGGGGCTGGGAGGGGTTGAGCCACCGCCGTCGCTGCATGAGCCTCAGTCTGCCATCCGCGCCCCGCCCCCGCTGGGCGGACCAGTACCACCCAGGGCCCTAACCACCTCGGCGCGGTCCAGGTCGTAGCGTCGGCCAGGCCCGCCCCGAGGCGTCCCCGCTCCCGCCGTCGCCCCTGCTCCGGGGATCCCCACCGCCCCCGTCCCGGCTGCCTGCATGCCAATCCATGCTAACTGGGCTCCCCGGTAAGCTCGGGTCCATGGCTGAGCCCCGAACCTTCGCCTCGTCTTCCGAACGGTCCGGGGACGCCTCGAGCCCGGCCGCCCCGGCCTCCAGCACCTCCACCGTCTCCAGCCCGCCGTCCTCCCGTGGCCAGCGGCCTGGTGGGCGACAGGTGGTCGAGCGCCCTTACGAGCGCCACCATCGGGACATCCAGGGAGGTGCGGCCCGGGCGGCGGTCTTCGGCATCAGCGACGGTCTGGTCTCCAACGTGTCGCTCATCTTGGGAGTGGCGGGGGCCCATCCGGTCGGCGGGGTGGTCCGCCTGGCCGGCCTGGCTGGTCTGGTCGGTGGAGCCTGCTCCATGGCGGCCGGCGAGTACGTCTCCATGCGGGCTCAACGAGAGCTGTTCCAGCGGGAGCTGGAGATCGAGCGGCGGGAGATCCACCGCCACCCGCAGGCTGAGCGCCGGGAGCTGGCCAAGATCTACGAGGCGCGGGGGGTGGCGCCGGCCAAGGCCCGCGAGCTGGCGGCCGCCATGATGACCGACCCGGACCTCGCCTTGGAGACCCATGCCCGAGAGGAGCTGGGAATCGACCCGGGCTCCCTCGGCTCACCGGTGAAGGCGGCCGCCTCCTCCTTTGCCTCCTTCGCCCTCGGTGCGCTCATCCCCCTGGTGCCCTGGTTCGTCACCGCCGGCACCGCCGCCGTGCTGGCCTCGGTGGTCGTGGGGGCCCTGGCGGCATTGGTGGTGGGGGCCAGCTTGTCAGCCTTCACCGGTCGCTCCTGGCTGCGTTCGTCCCTGCGCCAGCTGGCCATCTCGGCCGGCGCAGCCGCCGTCACCTTCGGCGTCGGCAGCGCCGTGGGCGTCTCCGGGGCCGGCTAGGCAGCGGCCACATCGCCCACGTAGGCCCGGTCCACGTGGTCGACGCTGAAGCCCAGCTGGCGGTATAGGTGGATCGCCGGGCTGTTGTCGGCGTCCACGTAGAGCATGGCCACCTCCAGGCCGGCGTCGGACAGCCAGGCCAACCCGGTCAGGAGGAGCTGGCGGCCCAGGCCCTGGCCCCGGAAGTCGGGGTCCACCGCGATCACGTAGATCTCGCCCAGGGGCGGACGATGATCGGCATGCACCTTGGTCCAGCAGAAGCCAGCCAACCTGGTCCCCCCCCCGCCCCCATCCCCCGGCGGCGCCTCCCGCTCGAGGAGGAGGAAGCCGTCAGGGTCGAACCACGGCTCCCGCTCACGCCTCAGCAGCGTCTGCAGGTCCCAGTTCCCCTGCTCCGGGTGCCAGGCGAAGGCCCGGTTGTTCACCTCCAGCCAGCGCGGCTCGTCCTCGCCCACCCGAAAGGCCCGGGTGGTGGCTGTCAGCGCCCCGTCCGTCTCCATTGGCAGCGGCCTTCGCATCTGCAGCAGGTCGCGGCCGCGGGACATGCCGTTGGCGGCGGCGACGGCGTCGTGCTCGGGCCTGGGCTTGGGCACCCACAGGTGGACGTGGCCGCCCCCTTGGCGGCGGACCTCGTCCAGGGCAGCCCGCAGCAGGTCGGCGCCGATGGTGCTGCCAGGGCTCCGGTGGTGGGGGTCGACCACGAACTCGACCGCCCAGCTGTTGGTCCCCCGCAGGAGCTGGGCGTAGCCGACCGGGTGGCCGTGGCCCGGCTCCCAGGCGACGAAGCCGGCCAGCCCCGTTCGCCGGCCTTCCACCAGGTCGAGCCACTGGTGCTCGCCAAGGGGCAGGTGGCCGTCGGCCAGGGCGGCCAGGTGCAGCAGCTCGGAGACGGCGGCGATGTCCGCCTCGCCCATCCGCCGCTTGACCTCCACCCGGTGCACGGTCCCGAGGGTAGTGGCCGGCACCCCTGGCCAACAGGTGCCGGCACCCAGGCGGTGCCCGGTAGCCTGCGGCCGTGGCCCGTCCCCGCAGCCCGGCCGGGCGGGCGCGCCAGACAGTGGCCAGGCTGGCCGCCGAGCATCCCGGCTCCGCCACGGAGCTCTGCGCCCTCGTCCACCAAGGCCCCTTTCAGCTCCTGGTAGCCACCATGTTGTCGGCCCAGTGCACCGACGAGCGGGTGAACCAGGTGACGCCGGCGCTGTTCCAGGCCTACCCCAGCCCCGAACGCTTGGCCCGGTCGGACCCGGCTGGCCTGGAGGCCCTGATCCGACCGACGGGCTTCTTTCGGGCCAAGGCCCGCAATCTCAAGGCCATGGCTCAGGCGCTGGAGGACGACTTCGATGGTCAGGTGCCGAGCTCCATGGACGCGCTGACCAGCCTTCCCGGCGTGGGTCGCAAGACGGCGAACGTGGTCCGTAGCGTGGCCTTCGGTCTGCCCGGGCTGGCGGTGGACACCCACGTGGGCCGGGTCAGCCGCCGGCTGGGCCTGACCACGGCGGTGGACCCGGTGCAGGTGGAGGGGGACATCAACGCACTGGTTCCTCCGGCCGAGCGGGGGGCGCTGAGCCTTCGCCTCATCCTGCACGGCCGGCAGGTGTGCCGATCCAGGGTCCCCCGCTGCGGAGACTGCCTCCTCAACGACTTCTGTCCCACGGCCGCCCAAAAATTTGGCAGGGTTGGCGGCCCGGCCCGCCTCGTCCAGCGGTTATGATGGGGCCCCGGAACCGGTTCCCGCCACCTGGTTCCAGCGAGCAGGGCCAGGGTCCGCCGTCTGGCCCGCTCCGTCGACGGCGCCCTTAGGGGCGCCGTCGGCGCGTCAAGGCAGGGTCGTCAAGCCAGCGTCCTCACCAACCGGCGGTGGGCATCCACCAGCGCCCGCTCCACGGCGTAGAGCTCCGCCGCCATCTCGTCGCTGTCGGCCGCGGCGCAGGAGTCGGCGATGGCGGTGACCCGGCGAGTGAGCTCGTCCAACGCGGTGGCCAGGGAGGACAGTTCGGCAGCTCGGTCGCTCAACCGGCCAAGATTAGGATGACACCTTGCCCATGCTCAAGCGACTCGACCTGCGGGGGGCGGTTCAACCCGGCGCTCTCCTGCCTCGCCCGGCGCTGGGTGGCCGGGGAGCCAGGCCGGGAAACGAGGTGTACGGGGACCCGGGAGGGGAGCCGCCGGTGGCGGCGGTGGCGGCCATCGTGGCCGACGTGGCGGCGCGGGGTGACGCCGCCGTGCGGGAGCACACGGCCCGCCTCGACGGTGTGGAGCTGGACGGTGACCTGCGAGTGCCCGCTGGTGAGCTGGCCGCCGCCCTGGCGGGTGTACCGCCGCCTCTACGCCAGGCCATGGAGGCGTCTCGGGCGGCCATCGAGGCCCATCACCGCCACCAGCTGACCGAGGTGGGCCCCACCGAGCGGGACGGGGTACGGGTGGCGACCATGCGCCGCCCGGTCGACCGGGCCGGCCTCTACGTCCCCGGGGGCAGGGCCTGCTATCCGTCGACGGCGCTGATGACGGCCGTGCCTGCCTCGGTGGCAGGAGTGGGCCAGCTGGCCATGTGCGTACCGCCCGGCCCGGACGGCCAGGTGGCTGCGGCTACCCTGGCGGCCGCCGCCCTGGCCGGGGTGGGCGAGGTCTACCGGGTGGGGGGCGCCCAGGCGGTGGCGGCCATGGCCTACGGGACCGAGACCGTTCCCCCGGTCGACGTGATCGCCGGTCCCGGCAACATCTACGTCTCCCTGGCCATGCGCCAGGTGGCTGGGGTGGTCGGGGTGCCGGCCTCGTTCGCCGGTCCCTCCGAGGTGGTGGTGGTGGCCGACTCCACCACACCGGTGGACTGGGCGGCGGTGGACCTTATCGTGGAAGCCGAGCATGGCCCGGACGGGCAGGCCTGGCTGGTCACGTGGTCCGAGGAGGTGGCCGATGCCGTATCCCAGGCGGTGGAGCGGATGGTGGCGGCATCGCCCCGGCGGGCGGACATCGAGGCGACCCTGGCCCACGGAGGCTACGCGGTGGTGGTCGACGGCCCCGAGGCGGCCATGGCGGTGGCCAACCGCATCGCCCCCGAGCACCTCCAGCTGATGGTGGCCGACCCCGATGTCCTGGTGCCCATGGTGCACCATGCCGGTGCCGTCTTCGCCGGCCACTCGGCCCCGGCCAGCGTGGGCGACTATCTGGCCGGGCCCAGCCACGTGCTGCCGACCTGGGGATCAGCCCGCTTTGCCAGCGCCCTGGGGGTCGAGGACTTCCAAAAGCGCATCCATGTGGTCTCCCTGGACGGTGCTGGTCTGGCCAGGGTGGCGCCCCACGTGGCGGTCCTGGCCGAGGCGGAGGGGCTGCCCGCCCACGCCGAGTCGGTGCGGCTGCGGACCGCCCTGGTGCGGAGCACCCGGTGATCGCCCCCAGGGGCGACCTGGCCCTCATGGCCGGCTACCACTCGCCCCGGGTCGAGGTGGCCGTGCGCCTCAATGTCAACGAGTCGCCCCTGCCCCCCCCGCCGGCCTGGGTGGAGGCGCTGCAGGCCGAGCTGGGCCGGCTGGCCTTCCACCGCTACCCGGACCGCCGGGCGTGGGCCCTGCGTAGCGCCCTGGGGCGGGCCCATGGAGTCGGCCCCGAGCAGGTCTTCGCCGCCAACGGGTCCAACGAGGTGATCCAGGCCCTGCTGCTGGCCTTCGGGGGACCCGGGCGAACCGCTGCGGTATTCGAGCCCACCTACGCCCTTCACTCCCACATCGCCCGGATCACCGGCACCGGGGTGGCCACCGGCGAGCGGGGCCATGACTTCTCCATCGATCTGGACGAGGTGGCCCGGGTGGCCTCGGAGAGCGCTCCCGAGCTCACCTTCCTGTGCTCGCCCAACAACCCCAGCGGCGGGGCCGACCCTCCCCAGGTGGTCGAGGCAACGCTGGACCTGGCGCCCGGCCTGGTGGTGGTGGACGAGGCCTACGGCCAGTTCTGTGGATGGTCGGCCCTGCCCCTGGCGGTAGGTGCTGGGAACGGCCGGCCCGGGAGTGACAAGCTGGTGGTGCTCCGCACCTTCTCCAAGACGTGGTCCATGGCCGCGGCCCGGCTGGGTTACCTGGTGGGCCCGCCCGGGGTGGTGGCCGTCCTGGAGCAGGTCGCCCTGCCCTACCACCTGGACGCGGTCAAGCAGGCGGCCGGGTGCCTGGCCCTCGACTACCAGGCGGAGATGGAGGCGAGGGTGGCCCTGCTGGTCGAGGAGCGCGGGCGCCTCTTCGCTGCCCTGGGTCACATGGAGGTTGACGCCTGGCGCTCGGACGCCAACTTCATCCTGTTCCGCCCCCGCCGCCGGGATGGGTCGGAGGTCTGGCGGGCCCTCCTGGAGCGCTCGGTGCTGGTGCGGGACTGCAGCTCCTGGCCCCGG
Source organism: Acidimicrobiales bacterium (assembly GCA_039583615.1). Taxonomy (GTDB): domain Bacteria; phylum Actinomycetota; class Acidimicrobiia; order Acidimicrobiales; family QHCF01; genus QHCF01. The sequence continues at coordinate 71,586 of JAVKSQ010000003.1, read as the reverse complement.
CTGGCCGGCTGCCTGCGGGTGACGGTGGGTACCCCGGCCGAGAACGCCGCCTTCCTGGCTGCCTTGTCGGAGGCGTTGGGATGACGGCGGTAGCCGCCGCTCCCCGGCGGGCCAGGTGCCGGCGGCGGACCGGGGAGACCGACATCGAGGTGCGCCTGGTCCTGGACGGTACGGGCCGGGCGGAGGTGGCCACCGGGCTGCCGTTCTTCGACCACATGCTGGCCCAGTTGGGGCGTCACGGCGGCTTCGACCTGGACGTGTCGGCCACCGGCGACCTGGAGGTCGACGCCCACCACACGGTGGAGGACACCGGCATGGTGGTGGGCGAGGCCCTGGACGAGGCCCTGGGGGACAAGGCCGGGGTACGTCGTTTCGCGTCCATCGCCCTGCCCCTCGACGAGGCCCTGGTCGAGGTGGCCCTCGACTTGTCTGGGCGGCCCTACCTGGCCTACCAGGTGCAGCTGGCGGCCGATGCCGTGTCCCTCGGCCAGCCCGGCTTCGAGCCCCAGCTGGCCGAGGAGTTCTGGCGGGCGTTCGCCACCGCCGCCGGCATCACGTTGCACATCCGCCAGCACGCCGGCCGCAACACCCACCACATCCTGGAGGCGTCCTTCAAGGCGGTGGCTCGGGCCCTGCGCGACGCGGTGCGTGTGGAGGGCGGGGAGGTGCCCTCGACCAAGGGCGCGCTCTAAGGGGATGATCGCGGTGCTGGACTACGGGATCGGCAACCTCCGGTCGGCCCAGAAGGCCCTTCAGCGCGTGGGAGGCGACGCCGTGCTGGTCACCGAGCCGGCGGCGGCCGAGGGAGCGGCGGGGGTGGTGCTGCCCGGCGTGGGAGCCTTCGGCCCCTGCGTGGCCGCGCTGCGGGCGTCCGGCCTGGACCAGGTGGCCTTGGAGGCCATTGCCGCCGAGCTGCCCTTCCTCGGGATATGCGTCGGGCTGCAGGTCCTCTACGAGAAGTCGGAGGAGGCGCCCGACGTTGCCGGCCTGGGCGTCCTGACCGGCACTGTGAGGGCCCTGCCGGCCAGGGTCAAGCGGCCCCAGATGCAGTGGAACCGCCTGCGGCCGGCGGCCGGGCGCAGCGCCGGCCTGCTGGCCGGGCTGGGACCGGACGCATGGGTCTACTTCGTGCACTCCTATTCGGTGGAGCGCTCGGCCGACACGGTGGCCACCTGCGACTACGGCGGGGCGGTGGTCGCCGCCCTCGAGCGCGGCCGGCTGTGGGCGACCCAGTTCCATCCCGAGAAGTCGGGGCCGGTGGGCCTGGCCACCCTGGCCAACTTCGTGCGGGCCTGCCAGGCCGGCTGATGGAGCTGTACCCGGCGGTCGACATCCGGGGTGGGCGCAGCGTGCGCCTGGTGAGGGGGGACTACGCCCGGGAGACGGTCTACGGGGACCCGGTGGCCGCGGCGCGGCGGCTGGTGGCGGCGGGGGCGGGCTGGCTCCACCTCGTCGACCTGGACGCGGCCCGCACGGGCGAGCCGGCCAACCGGACCACGGTGGCTGCCATTGCCGCCGCCGTGACCGTACCGGTGCAGGTGGGCGGGGGGGTGAGGGACGAGGCCAGCGCCGAGGCGCTCCTCCAGGCGGGGGTGGCCCGGGTGGTGCTGGGAACCGCGGCGGTGGAACGTCCCGCGCTGGTGGCCACCCTGGCCAAGCGATATCCCGGCCAGGTGGCGGTCGGCCTGGACCATCGGGACGGCAGGGTGGCGGTGCGGGGCTGGGTGGAGGGCTCGGGCCAGTCGCTGCGCGAGGCGCTGGGCCGGGCCGAGTCGGCCGGGGCGGGAACGGTGGTGGTCACCGACATCGCCAGGGACGGCACCCTGGACGGTCCCGACCTGGACGGGCTGGCGTCCGCCCTGGCCGCCACCACCATGGCGGTGATCGCCTCCGGCGGCGTGGGATCGGTGGCCGACCTGGTGGCCCTGGCCGGGCTGGAGGTGGGAGGTCGGGGCCTGGCCGGGGCGATCGTGGGCAAGGCCATCCACGACGGGAGCCTGAGCGTGGAGGAGGCGTTGGCCGCGTGCGCAGCGTCCGGGTGATCCCCTGCCTCGACGTGGACGCCGGCCGGGTGGTCAAGGGCGTCAACTTCATGGGACTGCGAGATGCCGGCGATCCGGCCGAGATGGCCGCCCGCTACGACCATGAAGGAGCTGACGAGGTGGTCTTCTTGGACATCACCGCCTCCTCCGGGGCGCGCCAGACCATGGTCGACGTGGTGGCCCGGGCGGCCGAGGAGGTGTTCATCCCCCTCACCGTGGGCGGCGGGGTGCGCAGCGTCGACGACGCCCGGCGCCTGTTGCGAGCCGGGGCGGACAAGGTGGGGGTCAACACCGCGGCGGTGGCCCGGCCGGCCCTGGTGGCCGAGCTGGCCGACGAGTTCGGGGCCCAGTGCGTGGTGGTGGCCATCGACGCCCGCCGGGTGTCCGGAGCCATCGACGCCCGCCGGGTGTCCGGAGCCATCGACGCCCGCCGGGCCGCCCCTGGCCTCAGCCCGGTCTTCGAGGTGCACACCCACGGGGGGCGCGCCCCCACCGGCCTGGACGTGCGGGCCTGGGCCGAGGAGTGCGAGCGCCTGGGCGCCGGCGAGCTGCTGGTCACCTCCATGGACCGGGACGGGACCCGGTCGGGCTACGACCTGGAGCTGACCCGGGTGGTGGTCGACGCCTGCGACGTGCCGGTAGTGGCCAGCGGGGGGGTGGGCACGCTCGAGCATCTGGTGGAGGCAGCCACCGTAGGCGGTGCCGACGCCGTCCTGGCGGCGTCGATCTTCCACTACGGGGAGCACACGGTGGCCGAGGCCAAGGCCCACCTGGCCGCCCATGGGGTGACCGTCCGCCCGGCTGTCACCTGAGGGGGCCGGGTGTCACACGACGGCTTCCCCAGGCACTACCGTGCGAACCGTGGTCTCTGCCGCCTCCACCCCGGACGGGCCCGCCGCGCCCGCCGCCGAGCCAGGTATGGCGTGGGTGGGCACGCCCCTTTCGGTGAGAGAGGGCGATATTGCGGAGATCGCCTTCAACGACGACGGATTGGTGCCCGCCATCATCCAGGACCGGGGCAGTGGCGAGGTCCTCATGCTGGGATGGATGGACGAGACCGCCTTGCGGCGCACGCTGGAGAGTGGTCGGACCTGGTTCTGGAGCCGGAGCCGACGGGAGTACTGGTGCAAGGGGGAGACCTCCGGCAACCGCCAGTGGGTGCGGGCCGCTTCCTACGACTGCGACGGGGACACCGTGCTGGTGGTGGTCGACCAGGAGGGCGGCGGTGCCTGCCACACCGGGCAGTTCAGCTGCTTCCATCGCCCCTTTGGTGACGGTGCTGTCGAGTAGCGAGGTATTTCGCCAGCTGGCCGGCCGTCACACGGTGGTGCCGGTGTGGCGGGAGCTGTCGGCCGACACCCTCACCCCGGTGGCTGCCTTCCTGAGGGTGGTGGGCGAGGAGCCTGGCTTCCTGCTCGAGTCGGTGGAGGGAGGCGAGCGCTGGGGGCGCTTCTCGTTCGTGGGCCGCCGGCCGTCGGCCACCATCGTGGCCCGGGCCGGTACGCTGTCGGTCGAGGGCCGCCTGCCCGGGACGGTGCCGGTGGATGGCGGCGTGCTGGGTGCGCTGGAGGGGCTGCTGGCCGCCTACCGGTCGCCGGCGGTCGGGCAGCTGCCGCCGCTCCACGGAGGGGTGGTGGGCTACCTCGGCTACGACGTGGTGAGGGAGGTGGAGCGCCTGCCCTGCCCTCCACCCGACGACCAGGGCCATCCCGACGCGGTGCTGTCGGTCATCGGCCAGCTGGCCGCCTTCGACCACTGGCGCCAGCGCGTCTACCTGGTCGACAGCGTGGTCATCGAGCCGGGTTGGGGCCACCGGGACCTGGACCGGGCCTGGTCCGAGGCGATGGGCCGCCTGGAGGAGCTGGCCGGCGACCTGGCCCGGCCCCCCGGCTCCGAGCCCCTGGCCGAGCCGCCCCGGCCCGGCGAGGACCTGCCGCCGGTGACCCGGAGCATGTCGAGCCTGGACTACCGCCGGGCCGTGGAGGTGGTCAAGGACCACATCGTGGCAGGGGACGCGTTCCAGGTGGTCCTGGCCCAGCGTTTCGACCTGGAGCTGGGCGCGGACCCCTTCGACGTGTACCGGGTGCTGCGCCAGGTCAACCCCAGCCCCTACATGTACTTCCTGCGCCACCCGTCGGTGACGGTGGTGGGCTCCTCGCCGGAGCCCATGGTGCGCCTCCGGGACCAGGTGGTGGTGTCCCGGCCCATCGCCGGCACCCGGCGCCGGGGGCAGGGCGGGGAGGAGGACCGCCGCCTGGGTGACGAGCTGGCCGAGGACCCCAAGGAAGTGGCCGAGCACGTCATGCTGGTCGACCTGGCTCGCAACGACGTGGGACGGGTGGTCGCCTTCGGCACCGAGACGGTAGACGAGCTGATGACCCTGGAGCGCTACAGCCACGTCATGCACATGACCTCCCAGGTCTCAGGGCGCCTGGCTCCGGGGCGTACCCCGGTGGACGTGCTGCGGGCCACCCTGCCGGCGGGCACGGTCTCGGGTGCGCCCAAGGTCCGGGCCATGGAGCTCATCGACGCCCTGGAGCCGACCCGACGGGGACCGTATGCGGGAGTGGTGGGCTATTTCGACTTCTCTGGCAACCTGGACACCGCCATCGCCATACGCACCATGGTGGTGGGGCCGGACGGGCGGGCCTCGGTCCAGGCCGGGGCAGGATTGGTGGCCGACAGCGACCCGGCCTGCGAGGACCAGGAGTGCCAGCACAAGGCGGCCGCCCTGCTGGCCGCGGTGCCAGGGGCAAGACGCATGACGGCAGCCCGGGCCGGGCTGGCCGGAGCAGGAGCGGAGCTGGTCGGATGAGCTCAGCCCGGGGCGTGGCTCCTGAGGTGGTCGCCGACTACATGGCCCTGCGCACCGGCGTGGGGGCGCACTGGCTGGCCCGTGACGTGGTCCGGGTATCCGGGCCCGACACCATCGCCTACCTCCAGGGCCAGCTGAGCCAGGACGTGGTCGGCCTGGGCGTGGGCTCGTCGGCTGAGTCCCTCATCTTGTCCCCCCAGGGCAAGGTCGACGCACTGGTGCGCGTCACCCGCACCGGCGACGACGAGGTGCTCCTCGACACCGAAGGTGGGTGGGGGGAGGCGGTGGTGGGTCGCCTGGTGCGGTTTCGGCTGCGAGTCAAGGTGGAGGTGACGGCCCTGGCTTGGCGTTGCCTGTGCCTGCGTGGCCCCGGACTTGGCGAGCATCGCCCGGAGGCTGCCGGCGGGCTGGTTGCGCCGGTACGATGGCCGGGCCTGGCTGGCATGGACATCCTGGGTGAGGAGCCGTTGGTCCCGGCCGGGGTGCGCCTGTGCGGCGACGAGGCGTGGGAAGCGGTGCGGGTGGAGGAGGGGGTGGCCCGCATGGGCTCGGAGCTGACCGAGCGGACCATCCCGGCCGAGACCGACCTGGTGGCCGCCACGGTGAGCTTCACCAAGGGGTGCTTCACCGGCCAGGAGCTGGTGGCTCGTATCGACGCCAGGGGCAACCGGGTGCCCCGCCGCCTGAGGGGAGTGGTGGTGAGCGCTGAGGTGGTGCCGCCCGTGGGCTCCGAGATCATGGTGGGGGGCGAAGGCCCCGGCCGCCCGGCGGCCGGGGGACCCAGCGGCGAGCCGGGGACCGCCAAGGTGGTGGGCTCGCTCACCAGCGTGGCCTGGTCGCCGGGGCTCCGAGCTCCCATTGCCCTGGCCTTCGTGCGCCGGGAGGTCGACCCCCCGGCGGAGGTCCGGCTGGCGTGGGGTGGGGTGGTGGTGCCCGCCCGGGTGGAGGCGCTCCCGCTGCGGGTCACCCTGCCTTGAGGAGGCTGCTCAGCCGGTCCGGCACCCGGCGGGCGGCCACCGGGCGGGCGGCCACCGGCCGGGCGGCCACCGACCTGGCCGTGGCGACGACCTGCCTTGTCTGTGCCGGGTGCGTCAGCGGCACCGTGGCGGCGCTGCCACCCCCGCCGACCACCCTGGCCCCTTTGACGTCGACGACGCTTCCGCTGGGCCGTCCCATCACCCTCGAGTCGGTGGGCGGCACCACCGTTCCTCCCAAGGTGACCCTGGGTCCGGGGACGGCCACCCTGTCGGGGACCGTCAACGGCCCGGCTGGCGCGTCCGCCCCGGGAGCGGCGCCCGGAGCCGCGGCTGGGGGCCCGCCCGCCGGCGGCCGGGCTCCCGTACCCGGTGCGACGGTGGAGATCGAGCGTCTGGTGGGATCCTCCGAGGCTGCCACCGAGGTGAGCGCGGGGGCCGACGGCTCTTGGACGCTGCCCCACGTGCTGGGGGGGCGGTACCGGATCCGCGCCTGGAGGGCGCCCAGCCTGGCCCAGGTACAGCCTGACATCCTCTTCGTCACCGACGGCCAGGCCCAACGGGTGGACCTCAACGTGGGGCTCTACTCCGGATACGCCGTCACCTCGTCTATCTCCCTGCCCTTCATCGGCCTGCCGGCGGTGCTGGCGGTGGAGGTCACCAGCCAGTCGGTGGACACCACCGGCGTGGTGCGGGCGGTGCCCCTGGCTGGGTCCAGCGTCACCCTGGCGGCGTCCGCCCATTGGCAGGTGACGTCGCCCAACCCGGCCGCCACCAACGGCTCGGGCCAGGCCACCTGGCAGCTCGTCTGCCAGGCGGCCGGCGTGCAGCCCCTCAGCGTGGTCCCCGATGGCGTGACGACCGTGCCGCTGTCGGTCCCGGCGTGCATCGGGGCTCCGCCCCCCCCGGCCACGACGACCACCGTGCCCGCCACCCCCAGCCCGCTCCCGGGCCAGACCACCACCACCGGGGGGGGACCGGCGACCACCTAGGCACCCGTGTGGAGGCCGGGGCTCGGCGCCGGCGGCAGGACCACCTCGGAAAGGTCTTCGAGCCGTCACCTCTCAGCCGGCCGAGGGCGAGGGCAGCGACGGCCCAGCCGGACTCAGGAGACGACCCACGGGCGAAGGGCGACCACTACCCGGGTGCCTCCCGCGCCGGGGCTGATCGGCGACTCGGCCCGAACGGTGGCACCCATGGCTTGGGCCAGCTCCTTGACGATGGCCAAGCCCAGGCCCGAGCCGACCTGGCGGGCCGGAGCTCTCTTCGACAGGTAGAGCCGGTCGAACAGCTGGGCCAGGTCGTCCGGCGGTATGCCCGGCCCATCGTCCTCGACCGCCACCCTCACTGCCGCGCCGTCCCCGTCGGCACTGACCTGGATGCGTCGGCGGGCGAACTTGAGGGCATTCTCGATGAGGTTGGCCAGCACCTGGGCCAGACGGTCGGGGTCGGCCCCCGCCCACAGGTTCTGACCCTGGCCCAGCTCGACTGCCATCTCCAACCCGGCCTGTTGCACCGATGGGCGAAATCCCTCGGCTGTGTCAGCCACGACCTCGCCCACCTCCACCCGGCGAACGTCCAGGGAGAAGCGTCGGGCGTCCAGCTTGGCCAGCTCCAACAGGTCGCGAACCAGGCGCTCCAGCCGGCGGGCCTCGCTGGTTATGACCGCCGCCGCCCGCTGGCGGTCCGGAGCGGTGCCGTCGGCGATGGCCTCGGCATAGCCCCGGATCGAGGTGAGCGGCGTGCGCAGGTCGTGCGACACCGACAGCAGGAACTGACGCTCGAGGCCCCGGGCCCGGTCGAGGCTGGCAGCCATGGTGTTGATGGAGCCAGCCAGTGAGCTCAGCTCCGGGTACTCCTGCCTGCCCACTCGGACCTCGGTGCCCAGGTCGCCCCCCGCGATGCGCCGAGTGGCGGCGGCGGCCTCCTGCAGGGGCCGGGTGATCCGCCGGCTGAGTCGCTCAGCCACCATCCCTGCCACCAGGAGCGTGACCCCGGAGACCCCCAACACGTACAAGACGCCGGCCCCGGCCCCGGTGACCCGCCGGGCCAGGATGGCGACCAGGACCGGGTAGGGAAAGCCGGCGGCGGCCCGCTCACTCGGGCTGAGGGTCACCCGGGTGGCGGCATAGGCCAGGCTGCTCTTGCTTCCAGTCGTGACCTTGCCGGACAACAACCGGCCGACATCGAAGTCGGCCGTGGTCAGCCCGGCCGGAAGATGGCCCAAGATGGTGCCGTCGGGTGCCAATGGCCGGAAGATGGCGCCGTCCAGTCGAGCCTGGCGGTACAGAGCCAAGAAGACCACCGGCCGGCGGTGGGGGCCAGCGCCCTTGAGTGACCGCAGCTCGGTGGCCACGTCGCGGCGGGCGTCGTTGCGGGCCACCTGGTTGCCGATCACCAGGGTGCCCACTCCGGCGAGCAGCAGGGCTCCGGCCACCAGCCCGACCATGGCCAGGGTAAGGCGTCGGCGCATGGCCCTGGCCCTAGCCCAGTCGGTAGCCCACGCCCCACACGGTGGCGAGGGGCAGGCTGTCGCCCAGCTTCTTGCGCAGCTGACGGACGTGGACGTCGACGGTACGGTCGTCGCCGTACCAGCCCGGGCCCCAGACACCGTCCAGCAGTTGTCGGCGGCTGAGCGCCAGGCCGGCGTGTCCCGCCAGGTGGGCCAGCAGGTCGAACTCCCGGGTGGCGAGGGGAACCACCTGGCCGTCGACGCGGACCTCGCGCCGACCGGTGTCGATCTCCACCCCGCCCACCACCAGTATCCCGGGGCAGCTCCGGCCCAGCCCGGAGCTGCGCCGGAGGATGGCTTTTACTCGAGCCACCAGCTCGCGAGGTGAGAACGGCTTGGTCACGTAGTCGTCGGCGCCCAGCTCCAGGCCGAGCACCCGGTCGATCTCGTCGTGGCGGGCGGTGAGGATGAGCACCGGGACGTCCCCGGCGGCCCGCAGCCGCCGACAGGCTTCGAGGCCATCCATGGTGCCGGGCAGCCCGATGTCCAAGACGACCAGCCGTGGACGCTCCTGGCCGGCCAGCTCGAGCCCACGAGGCGCGTCGGCGGCCAGCAGCACACGGAAACCCTCGGCCCTCAGGTACAGGTCGACCAGGTCGGCGATGTGGCGGTCGTCCTCCACCACCACGATCGTCCCCGCCGCTCCCGGTCCGACAGCCACCCGGTCAGCCTGCCATCCCGTGGCTCCTGGTTGGCGCCGGTAGGCTGCCGCCAATGGTCGCCTCGCCCAATGGCTCCGCAACGCCAGAGGTGGGCGGCCTGCTGGGCCGCATCGTCGCCTCCCACCGGGCTGCCGCCGCCCGGCGCCGTGAGCCGGTGAGCGCCCTGGTGGAGCGGGCCCGGCGCCGACCGCCGTGCCGCCCGTTCGTCCGGGCGCTCCAGGACGTGATCGGCCTGGGCGTCATCGCCGAGATCAAGAGGCGGTCCCCGTCCCGGGGGGCCATCGACTTGGACCTGGACCCGGCGGGGACCGCCCGGTCGTACGCCGAAGGGGGGGCCACCTGCTTGTCGGTGCTGACCGACCAGGCGTTCTTCGCCGGCTCACCCCAGGACCTGGTCCTGGCCAGAGAGGCGGTCGATCTCCCGGTGCTGCGCAAGGACTTCACCGTGTGCGAGGCGGACGTCTGCGAGGCCAGGATCATGGGGGCCGACGCCGTGCTGCTGATCGTGGCGGTCCTCTCGGACGCCGAGCTTTCCCGGCTGGCCAGCCTGGCCGACGAGCTGGCCCTGGCCGCCCTGGTCGAGGTGCACGACCAGCACGAGCTGGAGCGGGCCATGGCGCTGGATCCGGGCTTGGTGGGCATCAACCAGCGCGACCTGGTCACCTTCGAGGTCCGCCGCCGGCGAGGCGAGGAGCTGGTGTCCATGCTGGCCGACCCGGTGGTGACGGTGGCGGAGTCAGGAGTGGGCGACGCCCACGACGCCGCTCGGCTGGCCGACGCCGGCTTCGATGCGGTGCTGGTCGGAGAGGCTCTGGTCAAAGCGCCTGACCGGGCCGGCGCTGTCCGGGAGCTGCGCCAGGCCGGCCTGCCCAGACCCACCGAGGCGAGGCAGGGGGAGCCGCCGTGTTCGTGAAGGTGTGCGGGACCACCAACGAGGAGGACGCCCTGCTGGCGGTGGCCTTGGGCGCCGACGCGGTGGGCTTCGTCTTCGCACCGTCCCCCCGCCAGGTCATGCCCCGCCTGGCTGGTGACATCGCCCGGCGGCTGCCCCCGGAGATCATCACGGTGGGGGTGTTCCGGGACGAGGCCCCGGCGCGGGTCGTCCAGGTGGTCAACGAGCTGGGCCTCAAGGCCGCCCAGCTCCATGGCAGCGAGTCGGTGGAGGACTCTCGCTGGGTGAGCGAGCGGGTCCCGCTCACCATCAAGGCCTTCCAGGCCGGCCATCCGGCCCTGGCTCGGGCCCTTTCCTATCGCGCCGACGTGGTGCTGCTCGACGCCCCTTCTCCCGGGTCGGGCCAGGTCTTCGACTGGCGCCTGGCCGAAGCGGCCGCCGGCATCCCCCGCCTGGTGCTGGCGGGGGGGCTCGACCCTGAGAACGTGGCCGACGCCATCGCCAGCGTCCATCCGTGGGGTGTCGACGTGGTGAGCGGCGTGGAGGCCAGCCCCGGTCACAAGGACCCCCGCCTGCTCCGGATGTTCATCGCGGCAGCCAAGGCGGCCGCCCCTCCCGGTTACGAGGGTGACGGGCTCGGCCCCTACGACTGGCAGGACGAGGTCTGATGGCCAGGGTTGCCCGGCCCCAGGCGGCACCGCTCATGGCCGACCCCAGCCCCGAGGGGCGCTTCGGGGAGTTCGGGGGCCGCTTCGTGCCCGAGTCGCTGGTGCCGGCCTGCCAGGAGCTGGAGGTGGCCTTTCGCGCCGCCTGGTCCGATCCCGCCTTCCAGGCCGAGTACGCGGCCATCCTGGCGGACTATGCCGGCCGTCCCACCCCGGTCACCGACTGCCGGCGGCTGTCCGAGCGGCTCGGGGTTCGCGTGCTGCTCAAGCGAGAGGACCTCACCCACACCGGCTCCCACAAGATCAACAACGTGGTGGGCCAGGCGCTGCTCACCCGGGCCATGGGCAAGCGGCGTCTCCTGGCGGAGACCGGTGCGGGCCAGCACGGGGTGGCCACCGCCACCGCCGCCGCCCTGTTCGGGATGGAGTGCGTGGTGTACATGGGTGCGGTCGACGTCGAACGCCAGGCCCTCAACGTCTTCCGCATGCGCTTGCTGGGTGCCGAGGTCCGCACGGTGGAGTCCGGCAGCCGGACCCTGAAGGACGCCATCAACGAGGCCCTGCGGGACTGGGTGGCGTCGGTCGAGACCACCCACTACTGCCTCGGCTCGGTCATGGGGCCCCATCCCTATCCGTGGATGGTCCGCCAGTTCCAGCGGGTGGTGGGCGACGAGGCCCGGGCCCAGTGCCGGACCCTCCTGGGTGGTGCTGACCCTGACTTCGTGGTCGCCTGCGTCGGCGGAGGCTCCAACGCGGCGGGGACCTTCGCCGGCTTTGCCGACAGCGGGGCGAGGCTGGTCGGTGTCGAGGCAGCAGGTGGGGCGGCGCTGGCCCGCGGCGTGCCCGGCGTGGTGCACGGCATGCGCTCCCACCTCCTCCAGGACGAGCACGGCCAGGTGCTCGAGGCCCACAGCATCTCAGCCGGCCTCGACTACCCCGGGGTCGGCCCCGAGCATGCCCACCTGGCCGCCATCGGCCGGGCTGACTACGTGGAGGCCGGCGACGTCGAGGTGCTGGGCGCCCTGCGCCTGCTCTCCGAGACGGAGGGCATCATCCCCGCTCTCGAGCCGGCCCACGCCCTCGCCTGGGTGGCTCGGGCGGCCGGCACGGAGATCCCGGCCGGAGCGAGCGTGCTGGTGACCTTGTCGGGCCGGGGCGACAAGGACGTGGCCCAGGTGATGGAGCTGACCGGTTGAGCCTGGGCCGCGGACCGCTTGGCCCGGGGGACACCGCCGTGGCGGCCATCGGGCCGCTGGAATCCGCCCTGCGAGGGGCGAGGGCAGCTGGGCGCAGGCTGCTGGTCGCCTATGTGACTGGTGGCCTCGACGGCTGGGCCGACGTGGTACGAGCTGTGGTGGCCGAGGGAGCTGACGCGGTGGAGATCGGGCTCCCGTTCTCTGACCCGATGATCGACGGGCCGGTCATCCAAGAGGCATCCCGCCAGGCGCTGGACCAGGGGGCCACTCCGGCCGGGCTCCTCGGCCAGGCGGCCCGGCTGGACGTCGACGTGCCCCTGGTGGCGATGACCTACTACAACATCGTCTCCCGGACCGGCCATCGCCGCTTCGCCCACCAGCTGGTCCAGGCCGGAGTGGCCGGTGCCATCCTGGTCGACCTGCCCCTGGAGGAGGCCGGCGACTGGTGCCGGGCCGCCGACCACGCCGGGGTGGAAACAGTGCTGCTGGCTGCTCCCAGCACGCCCGACGACCGGCTGGTGGCCATCTGCGACCGGTCCCGGGGCTTCGTCTACGGCGTGGGGCTCATGGGGGTGACGGGGGAGCGGGCTCAGCTGGCGGCCAGCGCCCGGGTCATGGCCGACCGGTTGAAGGCGGTCACCGACAAGCCCGTCCTCATCGGCATCGGCGTGTCCACGCCCGAGCAGGCCCGGATGGTCTGCGAGCGGGCCGACGGGGTGGTGGTGGGCTCGGCCCTGATGCGTCGGGTGCTGGAGGGAGCAGGGCCGGAGGGGGCAGGCGCCTTCGTGGCCGAGTTGCGGGCCGCCCTCGACAGCTGAGGGCGACCGCGGGGCGACGCCGTGACCGGCCGGTCGTGCGGCCAGGGGATCACCGGTCCCCTGGCCCGGGGCCTGGCTGGCCGACGAGGCGGGCGAGGGTGGCGGCTCGCATGGCCTGGTCCTGGGCCGCAACCGAGTGGAAGGTGGCCTCCCGGGCCAGGCGCTGGGCCGGATGGTCCAGGGCCATGGCCGCCCCGCCGTTGGCTGCCACCAAGGCGTGCGCCGCCCGCTGGGCCAGGCCCAGCCCCCAGGCCCGGGCCTCCACCATGGCGGCCAGGTGGTCGTCGAGATCCTGGCTGCCCGGTGCTAGGGCCTGGTCGTCCAGCTGATAGGAACGGGCCCTGCACCGGGACAGCTCGCCGGCCAGGGCGGTGCTGGCCTCGGCCACCCCAGCCGACGGTCTCTGCCGGGCTCGTCCCGTCAGGAGACGGCAGCATGTCTCGGCCAGTCCCAGCACCGCCGGCCGGGGCCGGGCGGTCGCCACCTGGTCACGGCGACGCCAGGCATCCAGGGCCTCCACCGTCACCACGTCCCGGCTGGGGACGAACAGCCCGTCGAAGCTCAGGCGCACGGTGGAGCTGGCCTGCATCACCGACAGCCGCAGCGGGGGAGAGGGACGCACCGTGTCGGTGGGGGTGGCCCCTACCAGGCACCAGACCACCTCGGCCGGGCCCGAGCGGCCCTGGAGGCCGGCCGCGGAGTCGATCTGGGCGCCCACCGCGATCACCTGGGCCATGCCCCAGGAGGTCACCCACGGGGCGGTCCCCGACAGGCGGTAGCCGCCCGGTACCGCCTCCGCGGCCACGGGCGGCGGTCCGGGGCGGCGCAGGTGGGCGAAGGCGATGCCGGCCAGAGCCTGGCCCCCGCACAGCCGGTCCAGCCAACGCTCGACCAGCTCGGTGTTGGCACTGGCCGCCAGCATGGCCACCGGGCCGTGGTGCTGGGTAAAGACGAACGAGGTGGCACCGCAGGCTCCGCCGATCAGCTCGTGGACCCGGCGGACCACAGGTCGGGGCACCGGTTGGCCGCCCAGGGCAGTGGGGCAGGCCAGGGCCATCAGGCCGGCCCCGGCCAGGGCGTCGAGATTGGCCTGGGGGACCCGGTCGGCCTGATCGGTGGCGGTGGCGGCCGGGGCCAGCACCTGCTCGGCCACCTGGTGGGCCTGCTCCACCAGCCGTTCGCCAGGCGGGGTGGTCGTATGGCCGGCGCTTCCCATGTGGCATTGTCCCTCCCCCGGCCTGGACCGGCTAGAACGCCAAGCATGGCCGCCAGTGTGACCCGCAAGCTGATAGAGGACCACCTGATCGAAGGGGATGTGCGCTCAGGCGCGGAGATCGCGCTGCGCATCGACCAGACCCTCACCCAGGACGCCACCGGCACCATGGTCATGCTGGAGCTGGAGGCGATGGGCGTCGACCAGGTGCAGACCGAGGTCTCGGTCCAATACGTGGACCACAATCTCTTACAGGTCGACTACCGCAATGCCGACGACCACCTGTTCCTGCGCAGCGCCTGTCAGCGCTTCGGCCTGTGGTACTCCAAGCCGGGCAACGGCGTCAGCCATCCCGTCCACATGCAGCGTTTCGGGAAGCCGGGAAAGACGCTTCTGGGCGCCGACAGCCACACCTGCGCCGCCGGCTCGCTCGGCATGCTGGCCATGGGTGCCGGCGGGCTGGAGGTGGCCATGGCCATGGCCGGGGAGCCCTTTTTCGTGAACATGCCCAAGCTGATGGGTGTGAGGCTCACTGGCCGGCTGCCGGACTGGGTGAGCGCCAAGGACGTGATCCTCGAGATGCTGCGCCGCCACGGCGTCAATGGCGCCGTGGGCAAGGTCATCGAGTACCACGGCCCCGGCCTGGCCGGCCTGTCAGCCATGGACCGGCACGTGATCGCCAACATGGGTGCCGAGCTCGGCGCCACCACCACCGTCTTCCCCGCTGACGAGGCGGTCCGACGGTTCCTGGAGTCCGAGGGGCGGGGAGAGGACTGGGTGGAGATGGTGGCCGACGCCGGCGCCAGCTACGACGAGGAGGAGGAGATCGACCTGTCCTCGCTGGTACCTCTCATCGCCTTGCCGTCGAGCCCGGCCAACGTGGTGCCGGTGGCCGAGGTGGCCGGGGCCGACATCTACCAGGCCGTGATCGGGTCGTCGGCCAACCCCGGACTGCGGGACTTCGCCGTCGCCGCCGCCATGGTGGCCGGTCGCCAGACCCACGACCGGGTCAGCTTCGACGTGAACCCCACCTCCCGCCAGCTGCTGGGGGTCCTGGCTGCCACCGGGGCCCTGGGCCAGCTGGTGGCGGCCGGCGCCCGGGTCCACCAGGCCGGCTGCATGGGCTGCATCGGGATGGGTCAAGCCCCGGCCAGCCACGAGATCAGCCTGCGGACGATGCCCCGCAACTTTCCGGGACGCTCGGGGACCAGAGAGGACAAGGTCTACCTGTGCAGCCCCGAGACGGCTACCGCCTCCGCCCTTACCGGGGTCATCACCGACCCCAGGACGCTCGCCATGGACTGTCCGAGGACCACGCTGCCCGACCACCAGCCGGCCAACCAGGCCAGCCTGACCCCGCCAGGGCCGGGACGGCCGGCTCGGGAGGACGGCCTGGTGGCCCCCGGCGGCTTGGTGACGCAGCTGCGCAAGGGGCCCAACATTGCCGCCCTACCCGGCTTCGCCCCCCTGGCCGACTCGGTCGAGGCGCCCGTGGCCCTGGTGCTGGGCGACGGTGTGTCCACCGACGAGATCATGCCGGCTGGGGCCAGGGCCCTTCCCTACCGTTCCAACGTCGCTGCCCTCGCCCGCTTCGCCTTCGAGGCGGTCGACGAGAGCTTCTTCGACCGGGCCATGCTGGCCGGGCAGGTCACCGGCTCGGTGGTGGTGGCGGGGGCCAATTACGGCCAGGGCTCCTCCCGGGAGCATGCCGCCCTGGTGCCCCGCTACCTCGGAGTGCATGCCGTCATCGCCGTCAGCTTCGCCCGTATCCACTGGCAGAACCTGGTCAACTATGGGGTGGTCCCCCTGACCTTCGCCAGCCCGGGCGACCTCGACGGGATCGAGCAGGGGGACGTCCTGGCCATTGCCGGTTGGCGCCAGGCCATGTCGTCGGGGCCCCCGATCACGGTGCAGAACCGCACCTCAGGCAGGACCTTCCGAGTCGAGCACCAGCTCAGCAGCCGTCAGGTCGAGATCGTGCTGGCCGGCGGGCTGATCAACCAGTACCGCCTCCGGTGCCGGTCTGTGGCACGCGGTGGTGACGGTCAAGCTGGCCTTCGCGCCTGAGGCGCACGCCCCAAGCAGGCCTGGCCTAGGCCGTCGCAGCCGGCGGCGCAGGCAATCTCAGGTCGGCGGCGGAGCCGCCGGGCCGCTCAGCGCTGGGCCGGCCTGGCCAGGCGGCGGCGCCAACCACCTCGCTCACGGCGTCGGTGGCGCTCTTCCATTCGGCGGCGGATCACCTCTCGGCGTTCCTGGAGCTCCCGGTGGGTGATCCCCCCCACGTCGGGGGTGAGTCCCATGGAGGCCCGCAGCCCGTCCAGGTCCACGGTCATCTGGCGGGGGTCCATGCCCACGTCGGCGGCGATGCGCTCGCCGTGGCGGGCGGCGAACCAGGTGGCGACCTGGGTGATCTCGGCGAAGAGGTCCACGTCAGGGGCCAGGGTGGCCATGGCCCCGTCCAGGAACAGCATGTCCTTCACGAACAGCATGAGCTCCTTGGGCATGCGGGCGCCGTAGCTGAGCAGGGCCTTGGTCAGGTCGCGGAGCTGGGCCGTCAGCTCCTCGGCGGTCATGGTGGTCGGGTCCTTGATGGGTTGGTCGATCCCCAGGTCGTGGATCACTGCGTCCAGGTCCACGCCGGCCGGCAACGCCCCCAGGTCGCGCAGGGCGGCCATCTGGAGGTGCACGTCGTTGACCGTGGCGCCCAGTATGAGGCGAAGGAAGGCCAGGCGCCGCGGCTCGTCGAGGCGTCCGGTGATGCCGTAGTCGAGGAGGGCCACCCTCCCGCTGGGCTGCACGAACAGGTTGCCCCCGTGCAGGTCGCCATGGAAGACGCCGTAGAGCAGGGCCCCTTCCATGAAGGCGACCAGCCCCGCCCTCACCACCGCCGAGGTGTCAATGCCGGCGGCGTGCATGCCGACCACGTCGTCCCAGGCGTAGCCGTCGAGGCGCTCCATGACCAGCACCCTCCGCGTCACCAGGCGGGGGTGGGGTCGGGGAACCACCAGCGTCCGGTGCTGGCCGGTCTCGGCCAGGATCCGGGCGATGGCGAGCATGTTGTCGGCTTCCAGGCGGAAGTCCAGCTCCTCCACGATGGTCTCGGCGAAGAGCTCGACCAGGGCCGGCGGGTTGGCCAGGGCGGTCACCGGTATCCTGCCCACCAGCGAGGGAGCGATCCAGCTCATGGCGGCCAGGTCCCGGCGCACCAGCTCAGCCACCTGCGGGCGCTGGACCTTGACCACCACCTCCTCTCCGGTGCGCAGGCGGGCAGCATGGACCTGGGCTATGGACGCGGCGGCCACCGGCACCGGCTCGAAGGTGGCGAACACCGCCTCGAGGGGCCGGCCGAGGTCCTCCTCCACGGTGCGGCGCACGGCCGCCAACGGCTCGGCCCGGACCTGGTCCCGGCACAGGCGGAATTGCGAGACCAGCTCCTCGGGGAAGATTCCCTCTCCGGAGGAGAGGATCTGGCCCAGCTTGATGTAGGTGGGGCCCAGAGCCTCGAAGGCCAGCCGGAGCCGCCTGGACACCCCGGCCCGTGACTCGGGGGAGGATCGGCGCCGTTCCAGCAGGTACCACGCCCCCAGGGCCACGCCCAAGCGGCTGCCCACCCGCAGCACCCGGCCTCCGGGGGGCAGGCGCTGGCGGCGCAGCAGGCGGGGGACCTCCCGGTGGGTGCGCTGTCGCAGGTCCGCCACCCCCCGTCTCCACGCCAGGTCGTGCAGGTCCACCACCCACGGCCCGCTCTCGCTGAACGCTCCGATGGCGAGATCCGGCGATGGCGGCCTCGAGTCGGCTGGAGCCGACCCGACATCGGCCGACCCCAGAGCACCATGCCCGCCTCCGCCGGGCGTTGGCATCGAGGGGGCCGGATCGGTCAGGGGACGTCCACTGGCGTGATCACCAGGCACCCGTTGTGGCCACCGAAGCCAAAGGAGTTCGAGAGCACCGGCGCCGGCTCCAGCGGGCGAGGCGCTCCCACCACCAGGTCGATCCTCATGTCCGGGTCGGGCGTGGAGAAGTTGGCTGTGGGCGGGACCAGGCACCTCTGCAGGCTTAGGACCGAGGCCACTGCCTCGATGGCACCGGCTGCGCCCAGGGCGTGGCCCGTCACCCCCTTGATCGATGTCACGGGCGGCCCGGGGGAGCCGAACACCTTGGTGATGGCCTCCGCCTCGGCCGCATCGTTGGGGGGGGTGGAGGTCCCGTGGGCGTTGACATGGCCTATCTCGCCAGGGGTGAGCCCGGCGTCGAACAGGGCCAACTCCATGCAGGCGGCGGCCCCGGCGCCGCCCGGCGATGGGGCGGTGATGTGGTGGGCGTCGGCGGTGCTGGCCGCGCCCGTCAGCTCGGCGTAGATCCTGGTGCCGCGCTCCTGGGCTCGCTCCAGGTCCTCGAGCAGCAGCACGGCCGACCCTTCGGCTACCACGAAGCCGTCCCGCTCCAGGTCGAAGGGCCTGGAGACACCCGAGGTCGACAAGGCAGTCATGTTGGCGAAACCGGCGATGGCGACCGGTGTCATGGAGGCCTCCGAGCCTCCCGCCAGCATGACCTGGCAGCGTCCGCTGGCGATCAGGCGGGCCGCGTTGCCGATGGCGTGGGTGCCGGCGGCGCAGGCCGTTCCGGTCGTCTCGCACGGACCCCGCCAGCCCAACCGCATGGACACGGTGGCGGCCCCGGCGTTGGGCATCATCATGGGAATGAGCCGGGGAGAGACCCGCCGTTGTCCCCTCTCCAAGAAGACGGCAACCTGGTCCTCCCAGGTCTGGACGCCTCCTACCCCGGTGGCGATGATGACCCCGGCTCGGTCGGGGTCCGCCCTCAAGTCGCCCGCGTCGTCCAGGGCCTGGCAGGCGGCGGCCACCGCGAACTGGGCAAAGCGGTCGACCTGACGCACCTCCTTGGGGCCGAAGAACATGGTTGGGTCGAAGTCGTGGACCCGGCGCTCACCGCTGGGCGGCGGCCCGCACAGTCCGTCCCAGAACGCGTCCTGGCCGACGCCGCAGCAGGCCACCACTCCCAGTCCGGTGATTGCCACCCGCCGGGGCCCGGCGGCCGGGTCCGGTCCGCCCGGGCTGGCTCCCACCAGGAGCATCAGAGCTTGGCCGAGATGACGTTGAAGGCCTGCTCGACGGTCTCCACTCCCTCCAGCTCCGACTCGTCGACGGTGACGTCAAAGGACTCCTCCAGGGCCATGATCAGCTCGACCAGGTCAAGGCTGTCGGCGTCGAGGTCCTGGCCGAACCGGGCGTCCGGGGTGACCTGCTCGGGCTTGACCTGGAGCACCTCCACGGTCGTGGTCTTGAACTTCTCGAAGGCAGCTTCCTGGTCCACGGGGGCCTGTTCCTTTCGTGGGTAGCTCGGTTCACGACGTTAGTGCTAATGACCCATTCCCAGTCCGCCGTCGACGGGAACGACGGCGCCCGTCACATAGGAGGCCAGGGGGGAGACCAAGAAGTCCACCACGGCCGCCACCTCGTCGGGGTCGGCCACTCGGCCGAGCGGGATCATCCCGGTCATCTGGTCGAGCTGCTGCTTGGACAACGCGCCCAGCATGTCGGTGTCCACCGCGCCAGGGGCCACCACGTTGACCGTCACCTGGCGGGAGGCCAGCTCGCGGGCGAGGGAGCGGGCCAAGCCCACCATGCCGGCCTTGGCCGCCGCGTAGTTGGCTTGACCGGGCTGGCCGGAATAGGCAACCACCGAGGAGATGAAGACCACGCGCCCCCAGTGGGCCCGGACCATGCCCCGGGCCGCCCTCCTGGCAACCCGCCAGGCGCCGGTCAGGTTGGTGCCCAGCACCTCGGCCCACGCCTCCTCGTCCATGCGCAGGACCAGGGCGTCTCTTGTCACCCCGGCGTTGGCCACCAGGATCTCGACGCTGCCCCAGCGCTGCTCGATCTGGTCGAAGAGCGCCTCCACGTCGCCAGCCGAGGTCACGTCGCAGCGAAGCGCCAGCAGGTCGGCTGAGGGCGGGGGCGACGTCCTCCAGGTGACGGCCACCCGGTTGCCGCCCGCACGGAGCCTCCGGGCGCAGGCCAGGCCGATCCCCCGGGAGCCGCCGGTCACCAGGGCCACCCGGCCGCTCGGCTCGCTTGTCGCCTCGCTCACCGGCCCCACCGCAGGACCACGCTGGACCATGTCATCCCGGCGCCGAAGCCCGACAGCAGGACATGGTCGCCCGCCACCAGGCGCCCGCTGTCGGCCGCATCGGCCAGGGCCATGGGTATCGAGGCCGCCGAGGTGTTGCCGGTGCGGTCCAACAACACCGCGGTTCGCTCCATGGGTATTCCCAGGCGCTGGTTGATGCCCTCGATGATCCGCAGGTTGGCTCCGTGGGGCACGAACAGGTCGATGTCCTCGGGGTCCAGCTTGGCTCTCTCCAGGACGGCCACGATCGACTCCAGGGTGGTCCTCACCGCCCGCCGGTACACCTCTCGCCCCTGCATCTGCATTGTGCCGCCATGCTGACAGAACAGGATGTGACCGGCCGAGCCGTCGCACCCCTGGTCCCAGGCCAGGACGCGGTCGTCGCCGGCGATGACCTCGAGCACGACGGCGCCCGCTCCATCGCCGAACAGCACGACGGTGGACCGGTCGTCCTGGTCGGTGATGCGGGAGAGGACCTCGGCTCCGATCACCAGGGCCCGCTCGACGCCGGTGCCGATCATGGCGTGGGCGGTCACCAGGGCATAGGCGAAGCCCGAGCAGGCAGCGTTGAGGTCGAAGGCGGGAGCCTGCACCCCCAGCCGGCAGGCGACGTCGACCGCAGTGGCCGGCATGGCCTGGTCGGGGGTCGTGGTGGCCAGGATCAACAGGCCTACGTCGCCTGCCTCCAGGCCTGCCCGGGTGAGCGCCCGCCGGGCTGCCGTCTCGGCCAGCTCGGCCGTGGTGCCCCCGACCCGGCGCTCCCGGATCCCCGTCCGCTCGACGATCCACTCGTCGCTGGTGTCCAGGCGACTGGCCAGGTCGGCGTTGGTGACAACCTTGTCCGGCAGCGCCCACCCCCATCCGCTGACCGCGGCACCCCGGGTAACGGACCCGCGGCTCACGGGTGGGCGGTGCCGCCCCCGGCCGCTCACGCGGGGGGAGCAGCCGGGGCTCCGCCTGGCCCAGGCTCGGCCGGCGCCCGCAGCCAGGCAACCGGCTGGCCGGCGGTCAACCGCTCTCCGGGCATTACCAGCAGCCCGACGAGCGGTCCGGCGAAGGCGGAGCGGACCTCCACCGGCTCACCGGTTCCCGCCACCGTTCCGATGAGGTCACCGACCGCCACCTCCGCCCCTGGCGCACCATCGTGGGTGGGCACCACCAAGGCGGGATCGGGCTCGAAGATGCCAGCGGCCGGGCTGAGGACCACCCGCTCGGAGACGTATAGGTGCTCGCCGTGGTGGGACGTGGCGTAGGCGTGCAGAGGGCTGTCACCGGCCAGCACCCCCACCAGGTCATCGAGGTCGTCGGGCGTGGCCACGGCCACCGCCTGGCAGGTCGGAACGGTCCGGCGCGCCAGGCCGGTCAGCACACCGCCCGGTCCCACCTCGACGAGGGTGGTCGGCCCCTCGGCGACCAGAGAAAGGAGGATCTCCCGCCAGCGCACCGGGCTGCACAGCTGGGAGGAGAGCAATCCCGGCCACTCGGCCGGGTCCACGTGGGCCTTGGCGTCCACGTTGGCCGTCACTGCGACCTCCAGCGGTCGAAAGGTCACCTCGCCCAGGGTCTTGCGCAGCCGGTCACGGGCTGGCGCCATGAGCGGTGTGTGGAACGCCCCGCCCACCGGCATCGGGAGCACCTTGCGGGCGCCCATTCCCCGGGCCAGGTCGCTCGCCCGGGCCACAGCCTTCGTCTCGCCGGCAATGACCACCTGGGCGGGGGCGTTGTCGTTGGCCACCCAGACCTCGCCCTCAGCTCTCCGGCAGGCGGCGTCGGCGCCGGCCGCGTCGATGCCGAGCAGGGCCGCCATGGTGCCCTCTGACTCCTCGGCCGCACCTTGCATGGCCTCGCCCCGCTCGGCAACCAGGCGCACCGCATCTTGGAAGGCCAGAGCGCCGGCTGCCACCAGAGCCGTGTACTCGCCCAGGCTGTGGCCGGCAAAGGCAGAGGGCTCCAGGCCCAGGCGCTCGATTGCGTCCAGCACGACCAGGCCCAGCGTGAAGGTGGCCAGCTGGGCGTTGCGGGTGGCGGTCAGCTCCTCGGCGTCGGCGTGCAGCAGCAGGGCACCGATGTCCCGGCCGGCTGCCTCCGAGGCGTCGCCGACCAGCTCCCAGGAGGGATGATCGACCCACGCCCTGCCCATGCCCGGACGCTGGGATCCCTGTCCCGGAAAGGTATAGACGGCCACATGCTCTCCTTGTCGACTAGGCATCGATCGCCACCACTGCGGCACGACTCGATGGGGCTCAGACCCAGGCTGGGCGGCAAAGGTTTCAAAGTCCCGGTTTTGAAAGAAACCCAGGTTTGAGAGCCCTGGACCGAGCAGGCATCGGCACTCCTGCGCGGTGGACCTGGGAGGCACCCGGCCTGGCCAGCTTAGCCGTGCACTACCCTGGGCCTGGGTCGCCCGGGTGGTGGAATGGTAGACACGGAGGCCTCAAAAGCCTCTGCCCCTCGGGGCGTGCGGGTTCGACTCCCGCCCCGGGCACCGGCCATGGCGCGGGTGAGCCCACGAGGAGCCAGACGACCGCCGCCGCCGAGCAAGGTTGGGGAGACGAGCCGGGCAGGTAGTCTCGAGGCAGTAGGATGGCGTCTGCGACACGGGTTGTGGGTTGGCCAACTTGGGGCTCCCGGGACGGTTGAGTGGGCCCCGAGAGGGAGTAGGGGAGGCGAGCATGGCGACGGAGGCAGGTAGGGCGATCCAGACCCCCCAGGCTCCTCAGGCGGTACTCGGAGGCTTGGCCGACGACCTGGCCACGACCTGCTTGGCCCTGGCCCGGCGGTTCTGGACAGGGGCCACCATGTGGTGCACCGCCCCGGCTTGGCCCCAGCATGCCCATCACGTGGCAGTGGAGTTCGTCCACCCGGTGATCATGGGCAAGCGAGCCCTGCCTGCGGTGGCCGTCACCGATCCTGATCCGGTCTCGGCGCTGCGTACCCTGGCCAGGCAGGGCGACATCCTGGTGGCAGTGGCCAACGCCGATGACCGCCAGGTCATGGCGGCCATGCGCCGGGGCCGAGCCTGGGGCTTGGAGACGGTGTGGATCGGGGCCGGCCCTCGGCCCGATGCCGGCGCTGCCGACCACGTCCTGTGGCTGGCGGACGAGGACCCGGGGCGGGCGCCCCATGTGGGCTCCTTCGTGCTCATCTACCACCTGCTGTGGGAGCTGGTGCATGTCTGCTTCGAGCACCCCGGCCTGCTGCGGGCGGACGACTCCTGCACAGACGAGGTCTGTGTCACCTGCTCGGACGAGGGTCATCTGGGTGAGGTGGTGGCTATCGGGCGCTCGGCCGAAGCCACCGTGCGCACAGCCACCGGGCCGGCGCTCATCGACACCACCCTGGTGGCCCCGGTGGCGCTGGGAGACCTGGTACTGATCCATGCCGGGACGGCGATCGAGCTGGTGGAGGGGGCGCAGACATGACGCTAAGCGAGGTGCCACGGTGAGCACGACCGCTCACAACGGCCATTCCAAGGGGGATGCCCCCACCCGGGGCGGGACGGTCGGTACGCCACCGGGTACCCGGATGCCGAGCGGCAGCGACTTCCTCTACCCCTTCATCGAGGCTGACGAGGATGACGCCGGGCCGCTCCTGATCGACTTGGCTGCCTCCGCCCGGGGCAAGGCCACCGACAGCGGACGGCTGCAGGCCGCGACCATCGAGGCCCACCGCCCGGCTCTGGGCGCCTTGGCCCGCGCCATGGCTGACCGGTTCACTGCCGGAGGCCAACTGTTCGCCTTCGGCAACGGCGGCAGCGCCACCGACGCGGCCAGCCTGGCTGCCCTGTTCACCCATCCTCCGGGACCGGCGCGTCCCTTGCCGGCCCGCTCCTTGGTGGCCGACGAGGCGGTGGTGACGGCGCTGGGCAACGACGTCGGGTTCGAGCTGGTCTTCTCCCGCCAGGTGATCGCCCATGCCCGCTCCGGTGACATGGCGGTGGGCCTTTCCACCAGCGGCAACTCGAACAATGTCATCCGGGCCTTCGGGGAGGCTCATCGGAGAGGGTTGCTCACGGTAGGTCTGGCCGGCTACGAGGGTGGTCAGATGGCCGCCTGCGAGGATCTCGACCACTGCCTGGTGGTGCGCTCGGACAGCGTTCACCGCATCCAGGAGTCCCAGGCGGCGTTGGCCTTTGCCCTCTGGTCAGAGGTCCAGACCGCCCTCAGCGCCGACCGGGCCGGCGCCCACCAGTGACCGAGCCCTCAGCCCCTGGCGCTGGTCAGCGCCAGGCCGGCCCCGCCCAGTCCGGCCCCGCCCAGTCCGGCAATGGGGCGGGCGGGGTCAGGCAGGCCGAGAAGGTGGCCAGCCCCGAGCGTGCCAGCGGCCGAGAGGCGGCTGTCCTCGACCGGATCGAAGCCTTCCGCAAGCGCCGGCCGCGTCTTCGAGACGAGGTCATCACCCTGGCCCATGGGGCGGGCGGCAAGTCGTCGGCGGCCCTGATCGACGCGGTCTTCCTGGATGCCTTCGCCAACGACACCCTGGCCACCATGGCCGACGGCGCCTGTGTCACCTTGGCGTCGGGGGAGCGCCTGGCCTTCAGCACCGACTCCTTCGTGGTCAAGCCCCTGCGCTTCCCGGGTGGGTCGATCGGCGATCTGGCCATCAATGGCACGGTCAACGACCTGGCCATGATGGGGGCCAAGCCGGCTTGGCTCTCGGCCGGGTTCGTGCTCGAGGAGGGTTACCCGGTGGCCGACCTGCGGGCCGTGGTGGCCGACATGGCCGAGGCAGCCCGGGTCGCCGGCGTGCAGATCGTGACCGGGGACACCAAGGTGGTGGACCGTGGGGCGGCCGACGGCCTCTACGTCAACACTGCTGGCATCGGGCTGATCCCCCCCGAGCGGGTGCTGGGAACCGGGCGGGTGTCCCCCGGCGACGTGGTCGTCGTGTCGGGGACCATCGCCGACCATGGCATGGCAGTCATGCTGGCCCGTGGCGAGCTGGCCCTGGAGGCCGACATCCGCTCGGACACCGCCCCTCTGGCCGGCTTGGTCGACGTGTTGTTCGAGGCGGCTCCGTCCACCCGGTGGCTGCGCGACCCGACCCGTGGGGGAGTGGGTACCGTCTGCAACGAGCTCGTCCGGGAGACCAACCTGGCGGTTGTCCTCGACGAGTCCCTGCTGCCGGTCGACCCAGCCGTGGCTGGCGCTTGCGACCTGCTGGGAATCGACCCCCTCTACGTGGCCAACGAGGGCAAGCTCCTGGCCGTCGTGGCCCCCGACGAGGCCGACGCGGCGGTTGCGGCCCTGCGGTCCCATCCCTACGGCGGCCAGGCGGCTCGCATCGGCGACGTCCGGTCGGAACCTGAGGGGATCGTCGTGTTGCTGACCACCTTCGGCGGCACGCGCATTGTCGACATGCTGGTCGGTGACCCACTCCCGCGCATCTGCTGAGGACGTCGAGGGGGTGCCGGCGCCACCGGCTCCCCAGCGCCGGCGCCTGAGGGTGACCGGGACGGTCCAGGGGGTGGGCTTCCGCCCCTTCGTCTACCGGCACGCGGTGGCTCTGGGCTTGACCGGGTTCGTCCGCAACGACAGCTCCGGCGTCCTGGTAGAGGTGCAGGGAGCCACTGACCGGGTGGGCGCTCTGTGCCGCCTGCTGGTCGACGAGGCTCCGCCGCTGGCGCGGGTGGTGGCCGTCGACTCCACCGCCATCGCACCGATCGGAGGCGATGGTGGCTTCGTCATCGAGCACAGCTCCGAGGAGGGGGCGCCGGCCGCACCGGTGAGCGTGGACACCGCCACCTGCGCCGCCTGCCTGGCCGAGGTCGACGACCCGGCCGACCGCCGGTACCGCTACCCGTTCACCAACTGCACCAACTGCGGGCCCCGGTACACCATCGTCCGCTCGGTGCCCTACGACCGGCCGGCCACGACCATGGCGGCGTTCACCATGTGCCCGGCCTGCCAGGCGGAGTACGACGACCCAGCTGATCGCCGCTTCCATGCCCAGCCCAATGCCTGCCCGGTCTGCGGCCCCCGCCTGGCCTGGCTGGACCGGGAGGGCCGATCGCAGGCGGTGGGGCCCGAGGCCATGGACATCGCCGCCGCCGCCCTGCGAGAGGGCGCCATCGTGGCCGTCAAGGGGATCGGCGGGTTCCACCTGGCCACCGACGCCACTGACGCCGATGCGGTGGCCGAGCTGCGCCGACGCAAGGCCCGGGACGACAAGCCCTTCGCGGTGATGGTGTCCGACGTGAACGAAGCCCGCCGCCTGTGCCTGATGGACCCGGTGTCGGAGGCTGCTCTGGTGTCCATGCGGCGACCGGTCGTCCTGGTCCCCAAGGCAGACGGCGTCCACGGCGGAGGGGGCCTGCCCGGAGGGGGCGGGCTCCTGGCGCCCGGGGTCGCCCCCGGCCTGCCGGAGCTGGGCCTGATCCTGGCCTACACGCCGTTGCACCACCTGCTGACCCAGGCGGTCGGGCGGCCCCTGGTGATGACCAGCGGGAACCTCTCCGACGATCCCATCGCCCACACCGACGAGGACGCGGTCGCCCGCCTGGCTGCGCTGGTGGACGGCTTCCTTACCCATGACCGGCCCATACACATCCGCTGCGACGACTCGGTGCTACGGGTGAGGCCTCCATCCCAGCCCGAGGCCACTCCGGCCGGCCGCCGCCAGGTGCTGCGGCGCTCTCGCGGCTTCGCCCCAGAGCCCCTGGCGCTGCCGGCCCCGGCCCGCCGCCAGGTGCTGGCGGTGGGGGCCGAGCTCAAGTCGACCGTAGCCGTGGCCAAGGCTCGCACCCTGGTGGCCAGCCACCACATCGGCGACCTGGAGCACCTGGCCAACTACCGAGCCTTCCTGCAGGCCATCGACCACCTCTGCCATCTCTACGGGGTCGCTCCCGAGGTGGTGGCCCATGACCTGCACCCCGAGTACCTCTCCACCAAGCTGGCCCTCGACCTGGACCTGCCGACCTGGCCCGTCCAGCACCATCACGCCCACATCGCCTCCTGCCTGGCCGAGCACGGCCGCACCGAGGCCGTCCTCGGCCTGGCCTTCGACGGCCTGGGGATGGGCACCGACGGCACTCTTTGGGGCGGCGAGTGGCTGGTGGCCGATCTGGAGGGATTCACCCGGGTGGGGAGCCTGGTGCCGGTACCCCTGCCGGGAGGAGCGGCCGCCATTCGCCAGCCCTGGCGGATGGCCATGTCATGGGCTCACGCCAGCCTGGGCGCGGCTGAGGCGGTGCGCCTCGGCGGGGCCCTGGACAAGCGGGCTGGCGACGTGCTGGGCCTCCTGGAGGCACCCAGCGGGCCGGTTACCACCAGCGTCGGCCGGCTCTTCGATGCGGTTGCCGCCCTGGTGGGAGTGCGCTCGGTGGTGACCTACGAGGGCCAGGCCGCCATCGAGCTGGAGGCCTTGGCCTCCTCGGTGCCCTGCCGGCGGGCACCTGCCTATCCGGTGGGGCGGTCCTGGACCGACGGACGCCTGGTGCTCGATCCGAGGCCGCTGGTGGCCGCCGTGGTGGCCGACCTGGACAGCGGGAGACCGGCCGCCGAGGTCGCTGCCGGGTTCCACCAGGGCCTGGGTCAGGGGGCGGTGGAAGCAGCGGTCGAGCTGGCCGGGACGCGCCGGTTGGACACCGTCGCCCTGTCGGGGGGAGTCTTCCAGAACGCCAGGCTGAGCATGCTGATCGAGAGCGGCCTGCGAGCCCACGGCCTCGACGTGCTCGTCCACCAGGAGGTGCCGCCCAACGACGGCGGCATCAGCGTCGGCCAGGCAGCCATCGCCGCCCACGGTCTGGCGCCGCAAGATTGTCAGGATTGTGCTCTGAGCCCGGGTCATGAGCGCTAGGGTGGAGGGGGTCGGCGTGTCCGACGTAGTCAGAGAGGAGCAGTCACATGTGTCTTGGTATCCCCGGCCAGGTGGCCGAGTTCGTGG
The DNA here is from genome assembly GCA_039583615.1 of Acidimicrobiales bacterium. GTDB lineage: Bacteria > Actinomycetota > Acidimicrobiia > Acidimicrobiales > QHCF01 > QHCF01. Next base: position 43,763 of record JAVKSQ010000003.1, on the reverse strand, counting down.
ACGCCAACCAGCACCTGGCCAAGGTGGAGGTGGCCGGGGTCCGGCGCACCATCAACATCGGCCTGCTGGAGGACGAGCGGCTGGAGCTCGGTGACTGGGTGCTGATCCATGTCGGCTTCGCCATGTCCAAGATCGACGAGGAGGAGGCCAGGCGAGCCCTGGAGGGGCTCCAGCTCATGGGTAAGGCCTACACCGACGAGATAGACGCGGTGATGGAGTCGCGGATCTGACGTGCCGATGGGGGCGGCGACGGGATCGCCTAGCCTCCCGGTCGACGAGTAGAGGTTCTCCGGCCGTTCGGGTCGGGGCAGGCAGCACCAGAGGGAGAGGGAGAAGTCATGAAGTTTGTCGATGAGTACCGTGACCCATCGGCCGCCCGCGCCTTGGTGGCGCGCATCCGCGATCTGGCCCGGGACGACGAGTTCAAGTTCATGGAGGTCTGTGGGGGCCATACCCATACCATCTACCGCCACGGCATCGAGCACGTGCTGCCGGCCAACGTCGAGCTGGTGCACGGGCCCGGTTGCCCGGTCTGCGTCATCCCCATGGGCCGGGTCGACGACGCCATCGCGGTGGCGGAGACGCCCGGAGTCATCTTCACCTCCTTCGGGGACATGATGCGGGTGCCCGGTGGTAAGGGCAACCTCCTGGAAGCCAAGGCCCGGGGGGCTGACGTCCGCTTCGTCTACTCACCGCTCGACGCGCTGCGCATCGCCATGGAGAACCCCGACCGCAAGGTGGTGTTCTTCGCGGTCGGGTTCGAGACCACTGCCCCGTCCACGGCGGTGACCCTGCTCAAGGCCAGGGCCGACGGCGTCACCAACTTCAGCGTCTTTTGCAACCACGTGACCATCGTGCCGCCCATCAAGGCCATCCTCGAGTCCCCCGACCTGCGCCTGGAGGGCTTCCTCGGGCCAGGCCACGTGTCGACGGTGGTCGGCAACTACCCCTACCGCTTCGTCCCCGAGGTGTACCACAAGCCCCTCGTCACCGCCGGCTTCGAGCCGCTGGACATCCTGGCCGCCATTGCCATGCTCCTCGACCAGATCCGCCAGGACCGTTGCGAGGTCGAGAACCAGTACACCCGCATCGTCCGGGACGAGGGCAATCCCCGCGCCCTGGCCATCTTGGCCGAGGTCTTCGAGCTGCGACCGCACTTCGAGTGGCGGGGCCTGGGCTTCATCTCCCAGAGCGCCCTCAAGCTGCGGCCCGAGTTCGCCGAGTGGGATGCCGAGCTGATCTACGAGGTGCCCGGTGTCCGGGTGGCCGACCCCAAGGCCTGCCAGTGCGGGGAGGTGCTCAAGGGTGTCATCAAGCCCTGGGAGTGCAAGGTCTTCGGCACCGCCTGCACCCCCGAGACTCCGATCGGCACCTGCATGGTCTCCTCCGAGGGAGCCTGCGCCGCCTACTACAACTTCGGTCGTCTGCACCGTGAGGCGGCTGTCCTCATGGGTCGATCAGCCTGAGAGGCCCGGCACAGCCCCCGCCGGGCCTCCCTCAGCGGGCGGAGGCGGCCTCGGAGTTGCGCTGGGTGAAGGCAACCACCACCCGGGCGATCACGATCAGCGCCACCACCAGCACGACCAGCAGGAGGGCGGCGTCGAAGGCCAGGTCCTGGGCCGAGGCGCTGGGCTGGTTGTAGAAGGTCCACACCGGATAGGTGAGGTAGCTGATCGGTGAGTGGGTCACCGCTAGATGGGGCAGGGCCTGGCTGGTGTTGGCTGTGTACAACAGGGGAGCCGTCTCGCCCAAGGCGATGGCCAGGGCCACGATCATGCCGGTGGCGATCCCTGGCAGGGCCGCCCGCAGGGTGATGCGGCGCAGCGTGTAGGTGGTGGACATTCCCAGCGCCTCGGCGCCCTCCCGGTAAGAGCTGGGCACCTGACGTAGCGCCACCTCGGTGGTCTTGGCGATGTAGGGGATGACCATGACCGACAGGACCACCAGGGCCGCGCCCAGGGAGAAGCCCCAGCCGAAGGCCACCACGAAGGCGACGTAGCCGACGTAGCCCAGCACGATGGACGGGATGCCGGCCAGCACCTCCGAGGCCCCTCGCAGCACGCCGCCCCGGCCCTCTTGGCAGAGCTCGGCCAGGTAGATCCCCGACAGGATGCCCACCGCGCCAGCCAGCAGAGCAACCCCGACGACCAGGACGAAGGTGCCCACGATCTCGTTCTCCAGGCCTCCGCCCAGGCCCACGCCAAGGGTGGTGAGCACGCTCCAGTGCCAGTGGGGCACGGCTCGGGCCACCACCCCTCCGACGACGGAGACGGCGGGGGCGATCACCAGGACCAGGGCCAGGGCACATCCCGACCAGAAGGCGACGTTGCTGATCCGGCGTCGCAGCGACGGTCCGGCATGAAGGGGTGGCTGCTCCATGCCGGCCAGCCCGCCCGCCCTCGGCCAAGCCAGCTCGGCCATCTCAGATGCCCCGGCCGACAGGCAGGGCCGCGGTGGCCACCCGGCGCACCAGCAGGCGCCCGGCCACGTTGGTGAGCAGGGTGATGACCACCAGCACCAGGGCCGCCTCGGCCAGGGTCCGAACCGCGAAGCCCGAGGCGTCGGAGAGGGCCGAGTCCAGCTGGGAGACGATGGTGGCGGCGATGGTGGTGAAGGTCGAATAGGCGTTGTGGGCGTTGGCCCCCAACGCGGCCCCCGACACCATGGCCACCGCGATGGTCTCGCCCAGGGCCCGGGCCAGGCCCAGCACCGAGGCGCCGATGATGCCCGCCCGCACCCATGGCAAGGTGACCCGGCGAGTCATCTCCCACTCCGACATGCCCAGGGCCTCCGCCCCTTCCTTGGGCAGGACCGGCACCTGGCGCAGCAGGTCCCTGGTGGTGGCGGCCACTATGGGAACGATCATTATCGCCAGCACCACGCCGGCGGTGAGCAGCCCCTGGCCGGACCCGGTGGGCCCTCTGAAGAAGCTGAGCACTGGTACGTTCGGTGCGTGCCTGGCGATCAGCGGGCTGATGTCCCGGGAGAGGAATGGCCCGAAGGTAAGGATGCCCCACAGGCCGAAGATCACGCTCGGGATCCCGGCCAGCACCTCGAGGAAGAAGCCGACACCCTGGGACAGCGAGGCCGGCAGCTTCTCGGTGACGGCCAGGGCGGCACCGATGGAGACCGGGACGGCCAGCACCAGGGCTATGGCCGACGACTCCAGGGTCCCGGTGATGAGAGGCAGAGCCCCGTAGAGCGCTCCCGGCGGATGGGCCACCCCGTGGGTGGTGACGACGTTGGAATAGAAGTCGCCAACCCTCCAGGCGACCCTGGTGACGAAGCCCGCCCCGTTGTAGCGGACAGCGGGCCAGGCCTTCCAGGCCAGCGTGGCCACGATGAACACCAGGGCCACCAGAGGCACGATGGCGGCTGCGCCGGAGATCCGGCGCAGCATCCCCTCAGCGACATCGCCGGCTCGCCCGGCCGGGGGGGAGGCAGCCGGGCGATCCGGCGATGTCGCTCGGGTGGCCAGGGACGGCATCAGCCGTCGTTATGCCTTGCCGATCCTGGCGATCTGGGCCTCCGAGAGGCTCACCACGCGGGCGGGCAGGGCCACGAAGTGGACGGTGGTCAAGAAGGTGGCACTGTTCCCGTCAGCTGAGCTGACGGCCCAGTCCAAGAAGGCCCGGATGGCCTGGGCCTTGGCCGCGTTGGACTGGGTGGTGTTGACGATGGCGTACTCGTAGTTGACGATCGGGTAGCCGTTGGCCGGCGGCCCGTAGATCAATGAGATGGCCTCGTCGGGCGGGGTCTGGCTGGCGAAGCTGGCCGCCTCGGCGCTCACCGCGCCGGCCGTCGGCAGCAGGTAGTTGCCCGAGCGGTTGGCCAGCATGGCCTCGCCCAGGCCGGTGGCCGTCGCCTTGTCCTCGAAGCTCACACCGATGTAAGCTACGCAGCCTTTGGTGGCCCCGCAGGTGGTCACCATGCCGCCGTTGCCGTTGGCGCCCAGGTTGCCGGGCACGGGGGGGAAGGCCACCGTGGTACCGGGGCTGATGGTCCAATCGGTCGGGTCGGACTTGGACAGGAAGGAGCTGAACAAGAAGGTGTCGCCGCTGCCGTCGGAACGGTGCACGGGGACCACCTTGAGGCTTGGCAGGCTGACCCCTGGATTGAGGGCGGCCACCTGGGGGTCGTTCCAGGTGGTGATCTTGCCCAGGTACATCTCCGCCAGGACCTTGCCGTCGAGCTTGAGGTGGCCAGGGCCACCGGGCAGGTTGTAGTTGATCTGCTGGGCCGAGATGGCCAGGGGGATGTTGACCAGGCTGGGAGTCGTCTGGCGCTGAGCCGGCGACAGGTAGGCGTCGGAGGCCCCGATGTCGGCGGTGCCGGCGGTCGCCCCGGCGATGCCGGCGCCCGAGCCGGTGCCGGCCGGAGTGATGGTGATGTTGGGGTGGGCCTTGGTATAGGCGGGGGCCCAGGCGGAGAACAGCGGGAACAGCAGGGTGCTGCCGGTCTCGGTCAGGCTCACGGTGGCGGAGGGCGGCTGGTCGGTCGCCCCCGGGGCCGACGGTGCCGCCCCGGTGCTGGCGGTGGTGGTCGTTGAGCTGGATGTCTTGCTCCCGCAGGCGGCCAGGGCCATCCCAGCGGTGACCAAGAGGGTCGCCAGCACAGAGAGCTTGCCGGTGGATCGCATGTGGAGACCTCCTCAGCTAGGTCGTTCAGGGATCGGCAGTGGCCTCAGCCCATGCGGCCGGTGACGTACCGGGCCGTCTCGGGGTGCACGGGGTCCTCGAAGATCTGGGCCGTCGGGCCCGTCTCCATCAGGCGCCCCTGGTAGAGGAAGACCGTGCGGTGGCTCACTCGGCGGGCCTGGGCCAGGTTGTGGGTGACCACTATCAAGGTGAGAGCAGGGGCCAACTGGACCATCAGGTTCTCCACCGCCTCCATGGTGATGGGGTCGAGGGAGGAGGTGGGCTCGTCCAGCAGCAACACGTCGGGGCCGATGGCCAGCGCCCGGGCCAGGCAAAGAAGCTGCTGCTGGCCGCCCGACAGGCGGAACGGGGAGTCACCCAGCCGGTCGGCCACTGCCTCCCACAGGCCCACCTCCCGGAGCCGGGTCTCGGCGATGGCATGGACCTGGGAGCGGTCGGCGATCCGATGGGCCCGCACCCCGGCGATCACGTTCTCGGCGATCGACATGGGGAAAGGGTTGGGTCGCTGGAACAGCATGCCCACCCGCCGGCGCAGCCCCATCACGGCCACCTCCCGGCCCCAGATGCTGGCCCCGTCGAGCTGGACGTCCCCGTGGCGGCAGTAGCCCCGCACCTTGTCGTTCATCCGGTTGAGGCTGCGCAGGAAGGTGGTCTTGCCCGACCCGGTGGGCCCGATGAGGGCAGTGATGGACCCCCGAGGGAAGTCGACATCGACGTCGGCCAGGACCGTCTTGTCCCCAAACCCCAGGGTCAGGCCTCGGGCCGCCACCACCGGGGGCGCCTCCCGGCTGGCTGCTCCGACGAGCGTCGGAGCGCCGGGCGCGGCAGGGCTGGGCGATGTCTGGCGTGAGCTCACGTCGGCAAGGTAACCAACCAGGGTGAACGCCAGGCCAACGGGAGATGGCCAGCTGGTGCTGTAGAGCTGAACACTCGCACTGCTCCGCGACGGCAACCGCGCTTCGCCCTCACACTGCCCCGGCGGGGCAATGCCTGTCCCTCGGACTGCTCCGAGGGGCAGCGGTGGCCCGTCTGGGCTGCTCCCGAGGAACGGTGGTGTCCGCTGGGTGCTCTAGACTGCCCAGCCCATGCACCGTTCAGCGATCGAGCGGCGGTTGTTCGAGGTCAGCGCCCGGCTGCGGCGGTCCCGCGACGAGCTGGCGGTGGTCGATGAGCAGCTGACCACCCTGTCGGGCGCGGTCGACGAGGCCCAGGTGAAAGCCCTCGTCTCGGAGACCCCGGTAGCCCAGCGGGAATTGCAGGAGGCACGCCGTCACGCCGAGGCCATGGCCAGGGGCCGGGCCGACCTGGTCGCCCGGATGGCGGACCTGGAACGGGCTCAGGACGAGCTGTTGGGCAGGATCGTTCTGTAGGACATCCAGCGCGGTAGGACATCCAGCGCGGTAGGACATCCAGCGCGGTAGGCGCCCCAGCGGCGCTGGCGCCCTCCAGCGGCTAGCTTCAGGCCAACAGCCGACACGATGAGAAGGAGCCAACCTCTTGGCCGCGAGGGTCGTCATCGCCGAGGACGAGGCCATCATCCGCCTCGACCTCAAGGAGATCCTCGAGGAAGAGGGCTACGACGTGGTGGGCGACACCGGTCGAGGCGACGAGGCGGTGGCGCTGGTGCGAGAGCAGCGCCCGGACTTGGCCATCCTCGACATCAAGATGCCGGGCCTCGATGGGCTGGCCGCCGCCCGGGAGATCTCCAGCGAGCGCCTGTGCGCCGTCCTCATTCTCACCGCCTTCAGCCAGCGCAACCTGATAGAAGAGGCGCGCGACGCCGGCGTCATGTCCTACCTGGTCAAGCCCTTCCAGAAGAGCGAGCTCATCCCTGCCATAGAGGTGGCCCTGGGGCGCTTTGCCGAGGTGCGGGCCCTCGAGCACGAGAACCGCAACCTGGGGATGGAGAACCGGACCTTGGAGGACCAGCTCGACACCCGGCGCCTGGTCGACCGGGCCAAGGGCATCTTGATGGACGACTACGCCATGCGGGAGAGCGATGCCTTCTCGTTCGTGCAGCGCACCGCCATGGCCCGACGCCTCACCATGAAGGAGGTGGCCCGCCAGGTCATCGAGGGGGAGCTGAGACCCTGAGGTCGCCGACCCTGACCTCTCCGGCCATCGGAGCCACGAAGAGCTGGGCGGCGATCGCCGGACCCAGGGCAATGGTCGGGCCGCCCAAGTCCAAGGTGAGGGTGCCGTCGGGCGCCTTGGCAGTCACCAGGGCGGCGGTGCCCGGCAGGAAGCCGTGGGTGCTCAGGTAGGTGAGGGCGTTGGCGTCGATCTCGACCTGCTCGGTCACCCGCTCCAGGCGCACCCGGTCGCCGGGAGTGGCTTGGCTCAGGGGCGACTGAGCCACCGGAGTGGCGGCCACGCCCGAGGGGGGGTGGGCAACGGCACCGGGGATGGGGTTGCCGTGGGGACAGGTGAGCGGGTGACCCAGTAGCTCCACCAGGCGCGCCTCGACCTCGTCGGAGATGACATGCTCCCAGCGGCCGGCCTCGGCGTGAGCCTTGTGCCATTCCAGGCCGATGACGTCAGTCAGCAGCCGCTCGGCCAACCGGTGCTTGCGCACCACGCTCTCGGCTCGGGCCTTCCCCCGCGCCGTGAGGGTGACGGCCCGGTCGGTCACCCGAACGTAGCCATCGGCCTTGAGCCGGCGCACCATCTCCGACACCGACGGCGGCGAGTGGCCCAGACGCTGGGCCAGTCGAGCCTGGATGACCTGAACTCCCTCCTCGTCCAGGGCGTGGATGGCCTCCAGGTACTCCTCCACAGGCGGATGAAAGCCGTCGGCCATGCCTGATGGTACCTCGCCACCGCCTGGTCGGCCGGGAGGGCTGGCGTCATAGCATGGCAAGGTGGATGGGAAGGCTCTTACTGCTAGACGGCAACTCCTTGGCCTATCGGGCCTTCTTCGCCCTTCCTACCGACATGGCCACCGCCTCGGGCCAGGTCACCAACGCCGTGTTCGGCTTCACGTCCATGCTGGTGAACCTGCTGAAGGACCACCGACCGGACGGGATCGCGGTGGCGTTCGACCGGCCCGAGCCGACATTTCGCCACACGGTGGTGAGCGACTACAAGGCCGGGCGATCCGAGGCGCCGGACATCCTGCGCCAGCAGATGGGCCTGGTTCGACAGATGGTGGAGGTGCTGGCCATCCCGGTGGTGGAGGCCGCCGGCTTCGAGGCCGATGACGTGATCGCCACGCTGGCCTCCCGGGCCCGGGACCGGGGGGAGGAGGTGATAGTGGTCACTGGCGACCGCGACGCCTACCAGCTGGTGGAGGATCCCCTGGTCAAGGTCTTGTACAACCGAAGGGGGGTGAGCGACTACGTCCTCTACGACGAGGCAGGCATCGAGGCCCGCACCGGGGTGAGGCCGGATCGCTACGTCGAGTACGCCGCCCTCAGGGGGGACCCCTCGGACAACCTGCCGGGCGTCCCGGGTGTGGGAGAGAAGACCGCCGCCCGCCTGGTCAACACCTACGGTTCACTGGACGGCATCTTCGCCCATCTCGACCAGCTGACCCCCAAGCTGCGTCACAATCTGGCCGAGCACGAGGCCGCCACGCGACGCAATGCCACCGTCATCCCGCTGGTGCGCGACGTGGCCCTGAGTACCGAGCCCGACCAGCTGCGAATGGGTGGATGGGATCCCCAGGAGGTGCGGGCGCTCTTCGGCTTTCTGGAGTTCCGCACCCTTTGGGATCGCCTGGTGGAGGCGGTTGGGGAGAAGGGTGAGGCCCTGCAGGCCCCCTCCGAGCCCAAGGCGGCCACCCTCGAGGTGGCCCTGGACTGGATGGCATCCGTGCCTGAGGCGGTGGCCGCTCTCAGCGCCCTAGCCGCTCCCGGCCCGCTCAGCGGGGCCGGAGGGGCCCCTGCCGCGGTTGCCCTGGAGGCTGCCTGGACCGGGCAGCCAGGCCGGTCCGCCCTGGCCGGCCTGGCCCTTGCCAGAGGAGGCCCGGCTGGCGCTGGTCCGGTTGGAGCTGGTCCCGCTGGGGAGGGCCGTGTGCCGGTGGTGTGGCTGGATGCCAGGCTGCTGGGCGAGGCGGAGGTGGCCGAGACGCTGGGCCGGTTGGTCGGGCCCCATGGGGCGCCGGTGATAGCCCATCGGGCCAAGGAGCTGGCTCGGGGGCTGGCCCGGCTGGGAGTCGACCTCACCGGCCTCGACCTTGACACCGCGGTGGCTGCCTACCTGGTGGACCCGGCCGGCGGTCTGTACCTCCTGGAGGATCTGGCGACGCGCTATGCGGGCGTCGACCTGGCTGGCCCGAGCGGACCTCCGGTCGGACAACTGGACCTCGACGAGCAGTCGACGGACGGCCCGGAGGCGGCGGCACGGCGGGCGGCGGTCCTGGTCCGTCTGCAGCCACCGCTCACCGCCGCTCTGGAGGCGCGCCACCTGGGCCCGCTGTACGCCGAGGTGGAGCGTCCCCTGGTGCGGGTCCTGGCCCGCATGGAGGAGGTGGGGGTCCGAGTCGATGCCGACTACCTCCACCGTCTCGTGACCTCCCTGACGCAGGAGACCCACCGGCTGGACGCAGAGATCCAGGAGCTGGCCGGTGAGCCGTTCAGGGTCAACTCCACTCCCCAGCTCCGGGCCGTGCTGTACGACAAGCTGGGACTGGCTCCCCGTAAGCGGACCAAGACGGGCTACTCCACCGATGCGGCATCCCTGGAGCGTCTGAGGGGCACCCATCCCATCATCGAGGCGCTGCTGCGCTACCGGGAGGTGGAGAAGCTGCGCTCCACCTACGGATTGAGCCTGCTGGCCGAGATCGGCCCGGATGGCCGCATCCACGCCAGCTTCAATCAGACGGTGGCCCGTACCGGGCGCCTGTCCTCCGAGCAGCCCAACCTCCACAACATCCCCATCCGCAGCGAGGAAGGGCGCCAGCTGCGCCGCGCCTTCATCCCGGCCGAGGGGTGCGAGCTGCTGGTGGCCGACTACGACCAGGTGGAGCTGCGGGTCATTGCCCACCTGGCCTCTGACCCCGGACTGATCGAGGCCTTCGAGACGGGCCGGGACATCCACACCACCACGGCCGCCCGTCTCTTCGGCGTCGCTCCCGAGGCGGTGACCCCGGCCCAGCGGTCGAAGGCCAAGATGGTCTCCTACGGTCTGGCCTACGGCATGGAGGCCTACGGCTTGTCCCAGCGCCTGGGCATCCCGGTAGAAGAGGCAGCTGTCATCCTGGACGCCTACTTCGAGGCCTTCCCACGGGTCCGGGCCTACATGGAGGCCACCGTCACCGAGGCCAGGGCCAGGGGCTACACCGAGACCCTGCTCGGCCGTCGGCGCCTCATCCCCGAGCTGGCCTCGTCCAACTACCGGCTTCGCCAGGCCGGGGAGCGCCAGGCCATGAACGCGGGTATCCAGGGACTGGCCGCCGATCTGTTCAAGGTGGCCCTGGTTCGCCTGGACCGTGCCCTCGAAGCGGAGGGCCTGTCCAGCCGGCTCATCCTGCAGGTCCATGACGAGGTCATTGTGGAGGTCCCTCCCAGCGAGCGCCAGCAGGCCGCCGGGCTCACTCGCCAGGCCATGGAGGGTGCCGCCCAGCTGCGTGTGCCGTTGGCCGTCGCCCTGTCGTGGGGCACGACCTGGGCCGATGCCAAGGGATAGGCGCCCGGCCGCCCTGCAGAGGCGCCTCATGCAACGACCAGATGGTACGCTCGCCACCACGGAGTGCGGCCGTTCGCAACCCCGTCTCTTCGTCACGACCAGTCACCGACGGAGACCCGTCCGGAAAGAAGGCAACCTAGCGATATGTCCAATCCCATCCATCTGTCTCCAGCGGAGACCCCTTCCGACGAGATGGGCGAGGGCAAGGCTACCCTCGCCGAGGGAGCTCTCGTCGAGGTGGCTCCCGTGGAGATGACCTCGGCCGAGAACGCGCCGCTCGCCGCCGGGAGCAGTCCCGCCGAGAGCCCGCCTGGCGCCGAGCCCGTCGCCGTCGGATCGACCGAGGACGTGGACGACTACGTCCCCCGCCAGGTGGTGGCCAACGACCTGGATGGGATGTCCCTCGAGGACGCCATCACCGGCACCATCGTCGAGTTCGATGACGGCGACATCGTGTCGGGCACGGTGGTCAAGGTTGACAAGGACGAGGTGCTCCTCGACATCGGCTTCAAGTCGGAGGGTGTGATCCCGGTCAGAGAGCTGTCGATCCGCCACGACGTCGACCCGGGTGAGATCGTCTCGCTGGGGGAGCGCATCGAGGCCCTCGTCCTGCAGAAGGAGGACAAGGAAGGCCGTCTGGTCCTGTCCAAGAAGCGGGCCCAGTACGAGCGGGCCTGGGGCACCATCGAGAGCCTCAAAGAGGCCAACGGCGTGGTCAGAGGCCCGGTCATCGAGGTGGTGAAGGGCGGTCTCATCCTCGACATCGGCCTGCGCGGGTTCCTGCCCGCGTCGCTGGTCGAGCTGCGCCGGGTGAGAGACCTGCAGCCCTACGTGGGCCGGATCGTGGAAGCCAAGATCATCGAGCTCGACAAGAACCGCAACAACGTCGTCTTGTCGCGGCGGGCCTGGCTGGAGGAGACCCAACGCGAGCAACGCGAGGAGTTCCTGGTGAACCTGAAGCCCGGTGAGGTCCGCCGGGGAGTGGTCTCGTCCGTCGTGAACTTCGGGGCGTTCGTCGACCTGGGCGGCATGGATGGTCTGGTGCATGTGTCCGAGCTGTCGTGGAAGCATGTCGACCACCCGGCGTCGGTGGTGGCGGTGGGCGACGAGATCGAGGTGCAGGTCCTCGATGTCGACCTGGACAAGGAGCGCATCAGCTTGTCCCTCAAGGCCACCCAACAGGACCCATGGCAGCAGTTCGCCAGTGCGCACCGGGTGGGGGAGCTGGTCTACGGCCGGGTCACCAAGCTGGTGCCCTTCGGCGCCTTCGTCCAGGTCGGGGAGGGTATCGAGGGCTTGGTCCACATCTCCGAGATGGCCATGCACCACGTCGATCTGCCCGAGCAGGTGGTGACTCCCGGCGAGGAGCTGTGGGTGAAGATCATCGACATCGACCTGCAACGCCGGCGCATCAGCCTTTCCATCAAGCAGGCGGCCGAGGGCGGCGAGGTGGCGGCCGAGTACCGAGAGGCCTTCGGTGAGCATGCCTATGACGAGGAGGGCAACTACATCGGCCCGTTCGAATTCTCCGAGACCGAGTTCACCCCCGAGACCGAGGCCCAGAAGGCCTGGGCCGAGTACGCCGCCCAGCAGGGGACAACGGTCGACGACCAGGTCCCCGTGGGCGACGCGGTGACGGCCGGCGAGGTCCCCCGGGATGGGCCGGTGCCAGGTGAGGGGTCGCCGGCCATAGATCAGGACGAGAGACCGGCCACGCCACCTGCATAGCCCGTGGTGGTGGTGGGGCTCACCGGGGGCATCGGCTCGGGCAAGTCGACAGTGTCGGCCCTGCTGGGGGAGAAGGGCGCAGTGGTGGTGGATGCGGACGTCATCGCCCGGGAGGTGCTGGCCGCCGGAGGACCGGCCCACCAGGACGTGGTCGACCGGTTCGGCTCGGCCATCCTGTCGCCCGACGGCGGCATCGACCGGCCGGCCCTGGCCAGGATTGTCTTCTCCGATCCGTTGGCCAGGGCCGACCTGAACGCCCTTACCCATCCCGCCATCCGGGCGGTGATGGACGAGCGCATTGCCGCCCACCAGGGAACCGATCACGTGGTGGTGGCCGACATCCCACTACTGGTCGAGTCATCCGAGGGACGCGGGCTGCTGGCCGGCGTGATCGTGGTGGACACGCCGGCCGAGGTGGCGGTCGAGCGCCTGGTGTCGCAGCGGGGGATGGACCGGACTGACGCCGAGGCGCGGGTGGCGGCCCAGGCTGGCAGGGACAGGCGTCTGGCCCGGGCTGACTGGGTGGTCACCAATGGCGGAACCCGTGCCGAGCTTGCAGATCAGGTCGACCGCGCCTGGGAGTGGATCGCCGAGCTCGGCTCAGCTGCCGTGCGATCGGAGGGTGCCACACCCCCGCCGTAGCTTGGCGGCACCAGGTTCGGCCGGGCCTGCAGGCGACGTTCTCGGGCCGCTGGCGGCCGCTGCCGGCGGAAATGCCTGGCTAGGTCACCTGGGCTGGCGGGTTGCCACTAAGCTGGATGGCATAGCCCGCCAGAGGATGGCGAATAGAGGGGAGTCACCGTGGACATCCACCAGATCCTGGGTGATGAGGCCGAGTCCCTGCTCACCCACACCTGCAAGACAATCTCTCGCGACGAGCTGGTCCTGCCCGGGCCCGACTTCATCGATCGGGTCCTGGTCCAAAGCGACCGCTCGGTGACGGTGCTGCGCAACCTGTCGTCCATGTTCGGCCACGGTCGGTTGGCGGGGACGGGGTATCTCTCGATCTTCCCAGTGGACCAGGGGGTGGAGCACTCTGGGGCGGCCAGCTTCGCCAAGAACCCGGCGTACTTCGACCCTCACAACCTCTGCGAGCTGGCTGTCCAGGCGGGATGCGGTGCTATCGCCAGCACCCTGGGCGTGCTCGGGATGGTCGCTCGCCGATACGCTCACCGGGTCCCCTTCATCTGCAAGCTGAACCACAACGAGTTCCTCACCTATCCCAACCGGTACGACCAGATCATGTTCGGCTCGGTCCGCCAGGCCGCCAACCTGGGCGCGGTGGGAGTGGGCGCCACCGTCTATTTCGGCTCCCCAGAGTCGACCCGGCAGCTGCAGGAGGTCTCGAAGGTCTTCGCTGAAGCCCACCGCCTGGGTATGTTCACCGTGCTGTGGTGCTACCTGCGCAACTCGGAGTTCAAGCACGAGGGGACCGACTACCACACGGCGGCCGATCTCACCGGCCAGGCCAACCACCTCGGGGTGACGATCGAGGCTGACATCATCAAGCAGAAGCTGCCCACCACCAATGGCGGCTTCAACGCCTTGGGCTTCGGCAAGACGGATCCGCTGGTCTACGACGAGCTGACGACCGATCATCCGATCGACCTGACCCGGTGGCAGGTGGCCAACTGCTACATGGGACGAAGCGGTCTCATCAACTCCGGCGGAGAATCCAAGGGAGCCGACGACCTGACCGAGGCGGTGCGCACCGCGGTGATCAACAAGCGGGCCGGCGGGACCGGCCTGATCGTGGGCCGCAAGGCGTTCCAGCGCCCCATGGCCCAGGGGGTGGAGCTCCTCAACGCCGTGCAGGACGTCTTCTTGGACGAGTCGATCACCGTCGCCTAGGTCCGGCCTTGGTCCTCGACCAGGCGCATCACCATCCCGGTGCGAGGCTTGGGCCAAAAGAGGGTCGTCTTGGGGGGCAGGCGCCGCCTCTGGCGGGCCGTCTCGGCGATCACTGCCACGCTGGCCGGTCTCAAGAGCACGGTGGCCTGCGCCCTGCCGGAGTGAACGGCGTTCAGGGCTTCGGCCAGCCGATGCTCGTAGTCGATGTCGTGGGGCGCAAGCTCCCTCAGGGCCTCGTCCAGCCGGCTGGAGTCGAGGTCGACTCCGGCCGCGACATCAGTGGCGGGCCGGGGCCGGGCCAGCCAGTTGCCGGCCGGAGTGGCCAGGCCCAGCGCCCCCTGATCGGCCATGGCCGCCACCAGAGCCGCTCCGCCGGCTCCGGTCTGAGAGATCTCGAAGTGGCGGCCAAGCTCGGTCACGATGTCCAAGTCGCCGGGCAGCCCTGACAGGAGGCGGTGGATGGCCCTCACCGACAGCTGCTCCTCGGCCATCTCGACCACCAGGGCCATGATGAAGTCGTGATCGCCGGCCTGGTCGTCGGTCGCCGCCCGGCGCTCAGCCTGGTAGGCCAGAGCCGTCTCGTAGCGGTGATGACCGTCGGCGATCACGATCGGCGACCCGCCCACTCGGGCGGCGAGGGCCTTCAGTGCCCGCGGGTCGCTGATGGTCCACAGCAGGTGGGTCACGCCGTCGTCGTCGACGGCGGTGGCGAGCTCACCCATGACCGGCGGCTGGCACAACGCCGACAGGCTCGGCGCCAAAGACAGGCCCCACACCGGCGACAGGTTGGCCCGGCAGGCCCGGAGAAGCTCGAGTCGGTCGCTCTTGGGCCTGGACATGGTCTGCTCGTGGGGCAGTACGTCCTCCTCGCCCGGCGGTGACAGGGCGAGGGCTCCGATGACCCCCAAGCTATGTCGAAGGCGGCCCATCTCGTCCTCGAAGGCCATGGCATAGCCGTAATACGCCGGCTTGGCGTCACGTCGCAGTATCCCCTGGCTTCTCCACGCCCCCAGCAGGTGGGCGGCGGTCTGGTAGGCGTCCAGGCCGATGGTGGCATCGGCGGTGGGCAACTCCAACCGGGCCATGTTGTAGGGGCTTCGGGCCGCCAGCGCGTCACGCTCGGCCGGGCTGATCACGTCGTAGGGCGGAGCGATCACCCGGCTCAAGGGCTCCGTCCCGTCTGCCACCCCCCCGTGGGCCTCCCCGGCCGAGAGGCGGTCGAGGTCGTAGCGAAGGCCGGCAAAAGGCTCGAAGGTTGGCACCTGCCCTGCGTAGCACAGCCAGCCCGGGCCCATGGGTTGTCCAGGTAGCCTGGCGGTCGCAGGACTGGTCTGCAGAGATGGTTCTGCCGGCCCTTCGGGTGGACCCCGTGCAAGCCTCGCTGGCCGGCCTGTTCTGCCAGATCGGCTACGACGAGGGTCCACCAGGACAGAGCGTGGCCCGAATGGCGGAGCCTGGCTCCGGGCGGGCCCAAGCCGTGGTTGGTCTGGGCGGTATAGACAGGGCGGGCGCCCAACTCTGGGGGCCCGATGATGGGAGGAAGCCATGGCCTGGGTCATAGATCTCGACGGCGTCATCTGGCTGACCGACAGTCCGATTCCCGGGTCGGCCGAGGCTGTCGCCCGCCTGCGCGAGCTCGACCGCAGACCGGTCTTTCTTACCAACAATTCCTTCTATACGGTGGAGGAGTACCTGGCCAAGCTGGACGCTCATGGCATCCCGGCGGTGGCCGAGGAGGTTTTCACCTCGGCGCAGGCGGCGGCCACGCTGCTCGAGGCCGGGACCAGTGCCCTGGTGTGTGCCGGCCCGGGCGTAGAGGAGGCGCTCGGTCGACGAGGCGTCAAGGCCGTGCGCACTGGCCCCGCCGATGCGGTGGTGGTGGGGTGGCACCCCGACTTCGACTTCGACCGCTTGGCGGCCGCGGCTGACGCCGTGCGTGGAGGGGCGCGGCTGATCGGCACCAACGAGGACGCCACCTATCCCACCGCTGACGGCGGCCTCCTGCCAGGGGGCGGTGCCATCCTGGCCGCGGTGGCCACTGCCGGCGGTGCCACGCCGCTCGTGGCCGGCAAGCCGCACCAACCGGTGGCCGACCTGCTCTCCTGCGCCGTCGACCATGTGGATGTGGTGGTCGGGGACCGCCCGTCGACTGACGGCCGCCTGGCCCGCCGGCTAACTGCCCGCTTTGCCCTGGTGCTCACCGGTGTGACCCCCCCCGACCACGGGCCGCTCGATCCGGCTGCCGACGTCGAGGCGGCCGACCTGGCCACCCTGGTGGCCAGGGAGCTGGGTCCTCACGGGTGACCTGAGCCTTCACATCCACTGCCCGGCAACCGCTACCGTGGTGCCATGGCCGACACCGAGGACGTGCTCAAGCGCCTGATCGAGGCCGGGGTCGAGTTCTCGCAGATGACTCGGGGCCGGGCTGAGGCGATCGTGCGAGATCTCGTGAGGTCAGGTGAGGTCCAAGCGGAGCAGGCCCAGTCGCGGGTGGAGGCGCTGCTCGAGCGAGGCCGGCGCACGACGGAGTCGGTGGCCGAGATGGTGCGCGACGAGGTGGTGCGCCAGGTCGATGCCCTGGGACTTACCACCCGGGAGGACCTGGCCCGGTGGGCGGCTCGGGTGGCGGACTCGGTGGCCGGCGTGGCTGGCGCGGTGGCCGACCGGGCGGCGTCGGCCAGGAAGGCCCCGGCCTCCGAGAGAGCCGCCCACCAGGACGCTGCCGGCGAGCAGCCCCCAGCCGAGAAGGCACCAGCCTCCGAGAGAGCCGCCCACCAGGACGCTGCCGGCGAGCAGCCCCCAGCCGAGAAGGCACCAGGGGACTGAACCAGCGCCGTCGTCGCCTCGATGCCGAGCTGGTGCGCCGGGGACTGGCCGCCAATCGGGCTCGGGCTCAGGCCGAGGTGGCTGGTGGCCGGGTGCTGGTGGCCGGAGCGCCGGCGGCCAAGGCCGCTCGCCTGGTGTCCCCGTCCGAGCCCATCGCGGTGCTGGGGCCACCTGCCCGGTTCGTCAGCCGGGGTGGCCACAAGCTGGATGCCGCCCTCGACCGTTTCGAGCTGGAGGTGTCGGGCAAGCGGGCCCTGGATGCCGGCGCATCCACCGGCGGCTTCACTGACTGCCTGCTCCAACGAGGAGCCGAGCACGTGGTGGCCTTGGATGTCGGCCACGGACAGCTGGACCAGCGGCTACGGGACGATCCCAGAGTGACGACGGCGGAGAAGACCAACCTGCGCCACGTCGCCCTCCGCCAGCTTGGCGGCGTCGCCTTCCCCCTGCTGGTGGCCGACCTGTCGTTCATCTCCCTGACGGCGGTGGCCCCCATCCTCCTGGGGTCTCTGGCCGCGCCCCATGCCGATCTGGTGGCGCTGGTGAAACCGGAGTTCGAGGCAGGCCCGGCTGAGGCGTCCCGTGGCAAGGGCGTGATCCGTGACCCGGCCGTCTGGCGGTCGGTGCTGGGTCAGGTGGTCACCGCCTACCAGAGGGCCGGGGCCGCCATGATGGAGGGCATGGTCTCGCCCATCACCGGCGCTCGGGGAAACGTGGAGTTCCTCCTTCACATGCGACTGTGCTCAGCCGAACGTCCAGCCGGGCACCTGTCTGGGCACTTCGCCTGCGAGCCGGTGGACCTCGACGCCCTGGTGGCCGAGGCTGTGGGTCAGGCGGAGGCCTGACCGTGGCCACCATCGCCCTCGTCGTCCATCCGTGCCGCCAGGCCGCGGAGAGCCTGGCTCGATCCACCTCTGCCTGGCTCACCGGCCAGGGCCACCAGGTACGGGTCCCCGACACCCGGACCAGCGCCGTTCCCGGCGGCTGGCCTGACCCGGCGGCCGCCAGTGGCCTTGACCTGGCCGTGAGCCTGGGTGGTGACGGGACGATGCTGCGTACGGTGGAGCTCGCCTGTCCGGCGGGCGTGCCGGTCATGGGGGTCAACCTCGGTCGCCTGGGCTACCTGACCGAGGTGGAGGCGGCCGACCTGGAGGCCGCCCTCAAGCGCTTCCTGGATGGCGACTACCTGGTCGAGGAGCGCATGACCCTCCAGGTGGAGGTGGAGGCGGCCGGAGCCGCGCCCGGTGTCCGGCCTGGCCCCCGGCTGGCGCTCAACGAGGTGGCCGTCGAGAAGTCGCTGTCCGGGCACACTATCCGCCTGGCCGTGGCCATCGCCGACAGGCCGTTCATCACCTATGCAGCCGACGGGCTGATCGTGGCCACTCCGACCGGCTCCACCGCCTACAACCTCTCGGCCCGTGGCCCCATCGTCTCGCCCTTCCTCCGGGCCCTCGTCCTGACCCCCGTCTCGCCTCACATGCTGTTCGACCGACCCCTGGTGCTGGCGCCCAACGAGTCGATCCGCCTGGAGCTGCTAGCCGACCGGCCGGCTGTATTGGTGATCGACGGAGTCCACCTCGGCCAGCTGTGCCCGGGCGACGCCGTCACCTCACGGGCAGGTGACAACCCAGCCCGGCTGGTGACCTTCCGGGACCGGGACTTCTACGCCATCCTCAAGGCCAAGTTCGGCCTGGCAGATCGGTGAGCGACAGGCGGCCAGAGGATGAGCCGGCAACTGGGACCGCAAAGTGAGCCGTCACCACCCCCAGGGGTCCCAGAATGCCCGTCCTCGGGGGGAGAGGCTCGGGACTTGAGCCAGGGGCCTCATGCTGGCTGAGCTCCGGGTGCGCGACCTCGGTGTGATTGCCGACCTGTCCATCCGCCTCGGTCCCGGACTGACCGCCCTGACGGGGGAGACGGGGGCCGGCAAGACGCTGGTGGTCGAGGCCCTCGAGCTCTTGGTGGGGGGGCGGGCGGAGCCTCTGCTGGTGCGCCCGGGGTCCGCAGAAGCGCTGGTGGAAGGTCGGTTCGTGCTGCCCGGCGACGGGGGAGACGGCCCCGAGCTGGTCATGGCTCGCAGCATCCCCGCGTCGGGCCGTTCCCGGGCCTGGCTCGACAGCCGCATGGCCCCGGTGGGGGCTCTGGCCGAGGCGGGCGGTGCCCTGGTCGACCTGCACGGCCAGCATTCCCACCAGTCGCTGCTCGGCCAGGCCGCCCAACGGGGCGTCCTCGACTCCTTCGGCCAGATCGACCGAGGTCGGCGCGACTCGGCTCGCCAGAGCCTGCAGGCGCTGGAGCGGGCACTGGCGGCCCTCGGGGGAGATGCCCGGGCCCGGGCCCGGGAGAGCGACCTGCTCCGTTTCCAGCTGGCGGAGCTGGCGGATGCAGCCCTCACCGACCCCGAGGAGGACGACCACCTGGCCCGCCTGGAGGAAGTGCTGGCTGGGGCCGCCGCCCACCGGGCGGCGGCCCTGGAGGCCCACGCCACCATCACCGGAGGGGCTGACCTGCCGGGCGCCGTCGACGCGGTGGGCTCGGCGGTGGCCGCCCTGGAGGGGCGGGCACCCCTGGCCGAGCTGGCCAGCCGCCTGCGGGGCATCGGCGCCGACCTGGCCGACGTGGCCACCGATGTCCGCCAGATCGCCGAGAGCATCGCCGAGGATCCCGAGCGGCTGGCCGCGGTCAGGCAGCGTCGCCAGCTCCTGCGAGAGCTGCGGCGCAAGTACGGCGAGACCCTGGCCGACGTCATTGCCTTCGCCGGCGCGGCCGCCACCCGCCTGTCCGAGCTGGAGTCCCACGAGGACCAGGTGGCCGCCCTGGAGGCGCAACGGGTCGAGGCCGGTCGAGCCTTGGCTGACGCCGAGACCGCTCTGGGGGCGGCCCGCCGCGCCACCGCGCCCCGCCTGGCCCGGGCGGTGGAGGCCCACCTGGCCGACCTGGCCATGGTAGGGGCCCGCTTCGAGGTAAGGGTGGGGGAGGACCGGGCTGGCGAGGAGGTGACGTTCTGGCTGGGCGCCAATCCCGGGGAGGCGGTCCTTCCGCTGGCCAAGGTCGCCTCGGGCGGGGAGCTGGCCCGGACCATGCTCGCCGTCCGGTTGGCCAACCGGGCCGGCCCCTCCGCCGGCCCCGGCCCGGGCCCAGCGCCGGTGCCGATGACCCTCGTGTTCGACGAGGTGGACGCCGGCGTGGGGGGCGAGGCGGCCCTGGCCGTAGGCCGGGCCCTGGCCGCCCTGGCCGGTGACTACCAGGTCCTGGTGGTCACCCACCTTCCCCAGGTGGCGGCCTTCGCCGACCAGCAGGTGGCCGTGCGCAAGTACGAGGAGGCGGGCCGCACGGTGGCCCAGGCCACCCTCCTCGACGGCGCCGGCCGGGTGGTCGAGCTGTCGCGGATGCTCTCGGGCCAGCCGGCCAGCGCCACCGCCCGCCACCACGCCCAGGAGCTGCTCACCACCGCGGCAGGTGAGCGAGCCCGGGCCACGCCCGGTCCGGCGTGCGAGCCGCCCGAGGAAGGCCAAATAGGTGCCGAACCCAGCACTGCGCCGGTGCTGGAGGGCCACGACGCCCTCCGCTCGCCCACCTAGCTTGCCCCAGGATCCAACCGGCGGGGGTGGTCGGGGGACTAGCCTACCGACGTCCCTTCTGGCGAACGAGAGGACAGGGCGAGCCGACGTGGGAGCCAAGCACATCTTCGTCACCGGCGGGGTAGCCAGCTCGCTCGGCAAGGGGCTCACTGCCTCGTCTCTCGGGCGCCTGCTCAAGTCCCGGGGGCTGCGGGTAACCATGCAGAAGCTGGACCCGTACATAAACGTCGACCCCGGCACCATGAACCCCTATGAGCACGGGGAGGTGTTCGTCACCGACGACGGTGCCGAGACCGACCTCGACCTCGGCCACTACGAGCGCTTCGTGGACGAGGCCCTCCACGGCGCCTCCAACGCCACTACCGGGTCCATCTACCGGTCGGTGATCGCCAAGGAACGCCGGGGTGACTACCTGGGCAAGACGGTCCAGGTCATCCCCCACGTCACCGACGAGATCAAGGAGCGCATCTGGCGCCTGGCCGTCGATGACGTCGACGTGGTCATCACCGAGATCGGGGGCACGGTCGGAGACATCGAGATCCTGCCGTTCGTGGAGGCCATCAGTCAGTTCCGCAAGGACGTGGGCCGGGACAACGTCTGCTACGTCCACCTCACCCTCATCCCCAGCATCGGCCCCGCCGGAGAGCACAAGACGAAGCCCACGCAGCACTCGGTGAGCGAGCTGCGCAGCCTGGGCATCCAGCCCGACGTGATCGTGTGCCGCAGCGACCGACCCATCTCGGCGGCGGTGAAGAACAAGATCTCCCTCCGGGCCGACGTGGCGGTCGAGGCGGTGGCCTCGGCGAGCGACGTGTCCAACATCTACGAGCTGCCCCTGGCCCTGCACGAGGAGGGGCTGGACGACCAGGTCTGCCGGCTGCTGCGCTTCGACGAGGCGGCCTACCCGCTCGACCTGTCCGGGTGGGAGGCTCTCAACCAACGCATCGAGGCAGCCACCCGTCCGGTGCGCGTCGGGCTGATCGGCAAGTACGTGAACCTGCCCGACGCCTACCTGTCGGTGGTCGAGGCCCTGCGCCACGCCGGCTTCCACCACGGGGCGGCGGTGGAGATCGACTGGATACCAGCCGAGGAGGTCACCGGGCTGCTGGCCGACGCCCGACTGGCCGACCTGGATGCCATGGTCATTCCCGGGGGCTTCGGGGAGCGCGGGGTGCAGGGCAAGATCGCCGCCGCCGGCTACGCCCGGGAGAACCAGGTGCCGTGCCTGGGGCTGTGCCTGGGGCTGCAGGCCATGGTCATCGAAATATCCCGAACCCTGGCCAAGCTCCCTGCTGCCCACTCACGGGAGTTCGATCCGGGCACACCCCATCCGGTCATCGACCTGATGGACGACCAGCGGGAGGTGGTCGACTTTGGGGGCACCATGCGCCTGGGCGCCTACCCGGCGGTGCTGGTGCCCGGCTCCCAGCTGGCGGCGGCCTACGGGAAGACCACCGTCTCCGAGCGCCACCGCCACCGATACGAGGTCAACCCCCGTTATCGGCGCCGCCTGGAGTCGGCCGGGCTGGTGTGCTCGGGCGCCTCGGCCGACGACCGTCTGGTCGAGTTCATCGAGCTCCCCGGCCACCCCTTCTGGGTGGGGACGCAGGCCCACCCGGAGTTCAAGAGCCGGCCCGACCGGCCGCACCCGTTGTTCCGGGAGCTGGTGGGGGCAGCCCTGGGGCGAGCCGAGGGACGAGCCCCCCGCCTGGCGGCCATGGGGTTCTCAGGGCGATGAGGAAGGGCTGCGCACCTCGCCGGCGGGCCGCCGGCGGGCGTCGTTCGACCCGCTAATGCCGGCCAGATCGACCAGGCCGGCCCGGGCCACCCGGGACCCGATGGTGGCGACCGGGCAGTCACAGATTGCGGCCGCCTGCTGGTGGGAAAGGCCGACATGTTCTCCAGGGACTAGTGGTGTCGATGACCTGGTGGCCGGCATGGACGAGGGGGAGTGGGGCCCATCGGTGGTCTCGACCACGGTCTGGCCGTGGTGTGGCCGCCGCCTTTTGGCCGCTGAGGCGAGCGTGGCACGGCTGAGCCCGGCTGGGATGACCAGGTAGGTTGTCCGGGACGAGAGAGGTCATGGGAGCGGGAGGTGGCGCCTGATGCAGCGACAGCATGATGGGCGACACGAGGGCCGAGTCAACTTCCCGGTGAGCCGTCGGTGATCGTGGGTGTGCCCCGCGAGGTGAAGGCGGGCGAGAACCGGGTGGCCATGACCCCCGATGGTGTCCGGGAGCTGGCCGTGCACCGCCACCAGGTCCTGGTGGAGGCAGGCGCCGGCGCCGGCTCGGCCATCGCCGACGCCGACTTCTCGGCGGCCGGGGCGGCCATCGTGGGTGCCGGGGAGGCGTGGGGCGCCGATCTGGTGGTCAAGGTCAAAGAGCCACAGGAGGACGAGGTGTCCCACCTGCGAGCTGGCCTGGTCCTGTTCACCTACCTCCACCTGGCCGCCCATCCCGACCTGGCCAAGGCCCTGGTGGCGACCGGCACTACGGCCTTGGCCTACGAGACGGTGCAGGCCCCGAGCGGGGCCCTGCCCTTGCTGGCGCCCATGAGCGAGGTGGCCGGGCGCCTGGCCACCCAGATCGGAGCCCACTACCTCGAGCGGGGCAACGGCGGCCGCGGGGTGCTGCTGGGAGGGGCGCCTGGCGTGAGGCCGGCCCGGGTGGTGGTGCTGGGGGCGGGCAACGTCGGCTGGAACGCGGCCTGGATAGCCCAGGGGATGGAGGCAGAGGTGCTGCTGCTGGACAAGGACGTGGACCGCCTGCGCTTCGTGGACCAGATCCACCGCGGGCGGATCATGACCCTGGCCTCCAACCGGGGGACGGTCGAGCGGGCGGTGACCGAGGCCGACCTGGTCATCGGGGCCGTACTGGTGGCCGGGCGCCGCTCTCCGGTGCTGGTCACCGAGGACATGGTCAGGGCTATGCGCCGAGGGGCAGTGATCGTCGACGTGGCCGTGGACCAGGGTGGATGCGTGGCCACCACCCACGAGACCACCCACGACGACCCCGTCTACCAGGTCCATGGGGTCCTTCACTACGCGGTGGGCAACGTCCCGGGGGCGGTGCCCCACACCTCGACCTACGCTCTCACCAACGCCACCCTGCCCCACCTCTTGCAGGTGGCCGAGCACGGTGTGCGCCAGGCTGTCCAGGTGGACCCCATGCTGCGCCTGGGGGTGACCACCGCGGCGG
This sequence comes from Acidimicrobiales bacterium, assembly GCA_039583615.1. Lineage (GTDB taxonomy): Bacteria > Actinomycetota > Acidimicrobiia > Acidimicrobiales > QHCF01 > QHCF01. Next base: position 20,291 of record JAVKSQ010000003.1, on the reverse strand, counting down.
GGGCGCTCACCAACACCGCAGTGGCCGAGGCCCTGGGCCAGGTGGCGATCGACCCTCTGGCCGCCCTGGCCTAGATGCAGGCCGGCAGCCGTCCCGCCCCGGTCCCCCTCGGTCAGGACGCCGAGGAGTATCTCTCCTGGCTGGGGGTCGAGCGGGGCCGGGCGGCCAACACCCTGGCCGCCTATCGCCGGGACCTGACGGCCTACCAGGCGCACCTGGCCCAGCTGGGCCTGGCCCTGGACCAGGTGGACGAGGCGGTGATCGAGGGCTGGCTGGCCGCTCGGCGGGCGGCCGGGAACCGCCCGGCGTCGGTGGCCAGGGCGCTGGTGGCGGTGCGCGGCCTGCACCGCTTCTGCCTGGACGAGGGCAGGACCGGCGTGGACCCCACCGGTGACGTGAGCCAGCCGCGCGTGCCCCAGGGCCTTCCCAAGGCCCTGTCCGAGGCAGAGGTCGCCGCCCTGCTGGCGGCGGTGACCGGGGATGAGCCGGGGGCTAGGCGGGACCGGGCCATCCTGGAGGTCCTCTACGCCACCGGGATGCGCATCTCCGAGCTGGTGGGGTTGTCGCTGAGCGACCTGGCCTTGGAGGAGGCCCTGCTGCGGGCCTACGGCAAGGGCTCCAGGGAGCGCCTGGTGCCAGTGGGCCGCCACGCCCGATCGGCCCTCGTTGGGTGGCTGGCGCCGGCCGGGCGGGGTGCGTTCGTCCCCCGGCGCTGGGCCCGGCGGGGCGACGCCGACGCGGTGTTCTTGAACGCCAGGGGTGGCCGCCTCACCCGCCAGGGGGCGTGGGCCATCGTGCGGCGCCACGGCGACCAGGTGGGCCTTGGTGGCCGGCTCAGCCCCCACGTGTTGCGCCATTCCTGTGCCACCCACATGCTGGAGCACGGAGCCGACATCCGAGTGGTCCAGGAGCTGCTGGGCCACGCCTCCATCGCCACCACCCAGGTCTACACGCGGGTCTCGGCCGAGCACCTGCGGGAGGTCTACGAGGCGGCCCATCCCCGGGCCGGGAGCGCCAGGCCCCTGCACTAGGATCGCCCCGATGGCCAGCGACGCACCGACCGTGGACTACCGCTCCCTCTTGGAGTCCGAGCGGGCCGAATTGCGCCGCCAGCTGGGGGAGCTCGGCTTCGGGGACGACGGTGGCCTCAGCTACGACCTCAACTTCGCCGACTCCAGCCAGGTGACGGCTGAGCGGGGGGAGGCCGAGCGGCTCGCCCTCCAGCTCCGGGATGCCTTGGCCGACGTGGAACGTGCCCTGGCCAAGGTGGACCAGGGCACCTACGGCACGTGCGAGAGCTGCGGGCGACCGATCGCCCCGGCCCGCCTGGAGGCCAAGCCGGCCGCCCGGCTCTGCATCGACTGCGCGTCGAAGCAGCGCTGAGCGGCCCGGGTCCCAGATGGCGCAGCGAACCGGGGGCCTCCGCCGGTACCAGACGCTCATCCTGGTGGTGGGAGCGGTGCTGGTCTACCTGGTCTTCCGCCGTCACGTCATCCGCGCTGACACCGTGCTGCTGTTCGCGGTGCTGATCCCCTCGATCATCCTGCACGAGGTGTCCCACGGTGCCCTGGCCCTTCTCTTCGGGGACGACACGGCCAAGCGAGCGGGTCGGCTGACCCTCAACCCCGTGCCCCACATCGACCCGCTCGGCACCATCATCCTGCCGGCCATCCTGGTCCTGGTCGGCTTCGGCGGAGTTGGCTACGCCAAGCCCGTGCCCGTGAGCCCGGCCAGGCTGCGCAGCCCCCGCAACCAGGGAGTGCTGGTCTCCCTGGTGGGGCCGGCCGTCAACGTTGCCATTGCCGTGGTGGCCGGCCTGGCGGTGCGAGCCCTGGCCGATCCCTACCTCGGGGTCGACGCCCAGTCCACGGGCGTGCGGGTGCTCTACTTCCTTGGCTACGCCAACGTGCTGCTGGCCGCGTTCAACCTCATCCCCATCCCCCCCCTCGACGGGTCGGCGGTGGTGGAGCGGTTCCTGCCGCGGGGGTGGTGGCCAGGGTACCTGCGCCTGCGCATGTTCGCCCTGCCCCTCGTGCTGCTGGTCGTGCTCCTGGAACCGGCCCTGCTGGTCAACCACGTGTTCAGCCCGGCCCTCAACCTGTGGCAGCACCTGCTCGGCTAGGCCGGGGCCTGGGCCTGGCGGCCCACCTGGCCCGCCGCTGGGCCACGTCCCTGCGGCCGGGCGGGCCAGGTGCCCAGGACGAGGTCTGGGTGGCGTCGCTCCTCAGCCCGGCCGAGACCACCCTGTGGGGACGGATGAGCGGTCCCGACCGCCGCCACGCGGTGACGGTGGCGCAGCGGGTGGAAGCGGCCCTGTCCCGGGGGAGCGGCGCCGAGGGGCCGTCCTGCCCGGCCCCGGCGCCTGCCCCGGGGGAGCCCGGTGGCGCCCCTGCCCCGTCGCCGGTGCTGGTCGCCGCCCTGCTGCACGACGTGGGCAAGGTCGAGGCCGGGCTGGGCACCGCCGGCCGGGTGGTGGCCACCCTGGTGGGCCTGGCAGGGGGGCGGCGGCGAGCCGAGGTGTGGGCCGCCCGCTCCGGCTGGCTGGGCCAGGTGGGGCGCTACCTGGGCTATCCGCACGTCGGGGCGGCGCTGCTGGAGGCGGCCGGGTCGGATCCTTTGACGGTGGCCTGGGCGGCCCAGCACCACCTGGCCCCCGAGCGTTGCCAGCTTCCGGCGGCCCTGGCCGCCGCCCTGCGGGCCGCCGACCAGGGCTGAGCAACACGCTCGCCCCGATGGGCGATGATGGCCGGTGCCGGATGCGCCCGGCCGAGACGGCGACAGGAGACCAGGAATGGACATACAGACCATCGACCGCAGCTACAGCCAGCTGGAGAGCCAGAGCCAGCAGACGATCCAGGCCCTCACCGACCTGGCGCAGAAGCTGCAAGCGGCGGCCCAGAGTGGCGATCAGAATGCCCGTGACTGGGTGCTCGACCTGAAGGAGGTCGCCCTCGGGATAAAGGACGAGCAGAACCAGACCAGCGCCTTGCTGCAGTCCATCCACGACTTCGTGGTCAACCAGCTCCAGTCACAGCCCCCCGTCCAGCCCCAGTACCAGCAGCCCCAGTACCAGCAGCCCGCCTATCAGGGCCAAGGCGGGGGGATGCTCCAGCGCTTCATGGGGGGAGGGTTCGGCCGGGCCATCGCCATGGGCGCCGGGTTCGGCATCGGCGACGACATCATCAACAGCATCTTCTGACCGCCGGCGCCGGCTACGCTGCGCCGGCGGGGCGGGCAACCCTCGAACGACCAATCCGGGTCCCAGGCCCAGGAAGGACCGGCTGGCGTGGCGATCTCGACTCAACAGGTGCGAGAGACCCTCGCCGAGCTGGGCAGGCTCCGCTTCGCCACCGACGGCCTCGACTCGGCCATGCACCAGGTCGTGGAAAAGACCCATGCGCTCTTCGGAGTGGACGGGGCCGGGCTGATGCTGGTCGACAGCGAGCAGGTGCTTCGCAACGTGGCGGTGTCGGATCCGGCGGTGAGCTGGCTCGAGGACCTGCAGATCCGCTACCAGCAAGGGCCCTGCCTGGATGCCTACGAGCACAAGGAGCTGGTCAAAGCGGCCGATCTCCGGGCCGAGGAGCGCTGGCCGGCGTTCGTCCCGGCGGCCCTCGAGGCGGGCCTGCGGGCCGTCCTGGCCACCCCCCTTCCCTACAACCAGCAGGCGGTGGGGGTGGTCGTCGTGTTCTCCACGGCCGTGCGGGACTGGTCGCCCGAGGGTGAGCTGGCGCTGATCGCCTTCACCGACCTGGCCGCCCTGCTCATTGCCAGCACCATGCAAGGACAGCAGCGCTGCGAGCTGGCCAGCCAGCTCCAGCAGGCACTCGATTCCCGGGCGGTCATCGAGCAGGCCAAGGGAGTGCTGGTGGCCCAGGAGGCGATCACCCTGCAAGAGGCGTACGAGCGCATGCGGGCCCACGCCCGTTCCCAGCGCCGCAAGCTGAGCGAGGTGGCCGCCGAGGTGGTTGCCAGTGCTCGCCCGGGGCGGGCCCGATCCGGCCGCTGACCAGGCTGCTGGCCAGGCTGGCCATGGTTTGACCCGACCCCCAGCTGGGTAAGTTGCCAGCCGCACCGCCGCCCAGAACCCGCGGCTGTTGGACTCGTGGTCGGTCAACCGCTGTGAGCCAGGCCAGTGAGGGCCTGCTCACCTTCGGCTACCCGGCTCCGGCAGAGGCATGCGGAGGGAGGTGAGGTCTGGTGCTTGCCCTGATCTTGGTGGCGCTCATCGCCATCGCTTTGTTCGGCGTCGGGTTCGCCATCCATGTGCTGTGGTGGATCGCCATCGCCGCCGTCGTCATCTGGCTGGTGGGCTTCTTGGTCCGTCCAGCCGGCCACCGCTGGTACTACTGGTAGCCCTTCGCCACGACGTGGCTGAGCGGTCAGGGCCAGAGCGACCGCTCAGCTGACGTCAGCTAGCCGGAGCGGTCGGGACCGGCCCGCTCGATATCGATGGCCAGGAGGACCCGGCGCTGGCGTTCCATGGCCGAGCGGTAATCGTCCCAGTCGGGGTGCTCGCCGGCCACCTGGCGGTAGAGGGCCACCAGGCCCTCCATGGCCTGGGGCAGTGGGACCAGGTGGGCCGGGCCCTCCACCTGGATCCAGTCGCCGAAGAAGGAGTCCTGCATCACGCACAGGGCAGCTCTGGAGGTGTGCCTGACGTGGGCGGCCTTCATGGCCGTCTCCCGGGTGCTGACCACCGCCCGCCCCTCGCCGTCGATCCCCGCCACCACCGGAGAGGCCTGGGGGGAGCCATCAGACCGGGTGGTGATGATCACCGCCCGATGGTTGCGGGAGAGGAACTCGCGTGCCCGGTCCGGGTCCATTCGCAGACGTTAGACGCTGACCCAGCTCAGCGGTCCTACCACCAGCACCGAAGCGACGGCCGATCGGCCATCGACCGCCGCCGGCGGTAGCCTTGGGACGCCGTGGCCGGTGAGCCCCAGGACATCCGCCGGCGCCTGGAAGCCATCTCCGAGGAGCTGGCCGACCTGGCCCTCCAGCGCCTGCGCGACTCGATAGACGCAGGCGGCACCGAGCTGCCGGTCGACGAGCGGCGCCTGACCCGCGCCCGCCGGGCGGTGGAGCGGGCCATAGGCGTGCTGGGCGAGGCCGACGACACCGAGTGACCAACCAGTGACCGACCGGTCATGGCGGTCCGTCCGGGCGGGCGTTGAGGGCGTCTATCAGCCGGCGCAGGCGGCCGTAGTGGATGCGGTCGAAGACGAGGGCGACCCTGGGCAGCTCGAGGTGGTCCCGGTCGGCCCGCTCCGGGCCCAGGGCATCGGTGAGGCGGATGCCACCCCGTCGGCAGATGCCGGCGAAGCGCCGGTTGAGATCGTCCAGGTCCACCTGGCGGGGAGGCGTCCGCAGGCGCAGCACCAGGGTGTCCCCGACCCAGCGCTGGGAGTGGTAGTTGCGGTAGAAGCCCAGGATCTCGGCGGCCGCCTCGCTCACGTCGTCGGTGATGCGATAAAGCGCCCGGTCCTCGGCCGAGACCAGCCCCCGGGCCTCGACCTGGTCGACGAAGGTCTTCCAGGCCTGCCAGTAGGTGCCGCCGGGCACGTCCAGCAGGACGATGGGGGAGGGCTCGGCCTTGCCCGTCTGGAGCAGGGTGAGCAGCTCGAACGCCTCGTCCAGGGTGCCGAAGCCTCCGGGAAGGATGACGAAGCCGTCCGACTCTTTCAACAGCATGAGCTTGCGGGTGAAGAAGTACTTCATCTCCACCAGCTTGGGGTCGGCCGCGATGAACGAGTTCGCCCCCTCCTCGAAGGGCAGGCGGATGTTGATGCCGAAGGCCATCTGGCGCCCGGCACCCTCCAGGCCGGCGGCCATGATCCCCGGGCCGGCCCCGGTGACCACCATCCAGCCGGCTCGGGCCAGGTTGGCGGCCAGGTCTCGGGCCTGGACGTAGAGGGGGTCCTCCGGCAGGGTGCGGGCCGAGCCGAACATGGTGACCTTGGAGACCCGGCGGTACGGGGCGAAGACCCGAAAGGCTTGGGCCATCTCCTTCACCGCCGCAGTGGTGATCTTGAGGTCCAGGCGGCCAGCGCCGTCCTGAGAGAGACGAACCGCGGTGGCCACGATGTCTGCCAGCTGGTCACGGTTGGCCACCGCTCCGGCGGCGTCGAGCAGGTCGTCGATCAGGCGGTCGACCTCGGGAGTGCCGGTCAGGGACCGGGGGGCAGGCGGCGCCATGGCCCCCAGCGTGGCACGGCCGGCGAGCGCTGGGTGAACGCGGGCGGCGTGAGAATCCCTGGCGTCAGGTGACCCACGGCTCCGGACGGCCGATGCGCACGGTGACACCCGGCGAGAAGTGCACCAAGGGCTCGTCGTGGTTGGCCGGGAGACCGGCCGCCCGGACCAGCTCGTCGTCCGCCTCGACGACCCTGGCCCTACACAGTGGCCAGGGGGTATGCCACGCCCGGGCCAGGCGCCGTCTGGCGCCGGCCACGCTGAACAGCAGCCAACGAGCGGTGAGGAAGTGGTCCAGGGGGCCGATGGCGCGGTCCTGGTAGGCGTCGCCCACCTCCACCACGACCCGGCTGCCAGCTGCCCTTGGACCAGGCCAACGCCGGCGGCACCCGTACTCCACCCTGGTGGCCTGCCTGTGCAGTTCCATCCTGGACCAGAAGTAGGGGAGGCGATAGGTCGTCCGGGCCACCACCACCGCCCCCAGGCGGGCGGCGTCGAGCGACAAGAACCAGATCCCGGAGTTACCTCGGTCGTCGTGGACGTAGGTACGCACGTTGGTCTCGCAGAAGGTGGTCAGCCAGGGCAAGGGGCGGATGGGCGGTCGGGCGACCTTCATGAAGAAGGGGACCAGCCCGACCCAGGCGGCCCCGCCCGCAGTCTCCACCCACAGCCCGGGGGGCAGGAGCCGCTGCACCGCGGCCGGGTCGAAGGGCCAGTGAAGGAAGGTCAGGGTCTCCCAGCGTTGCACCATCACCGGCCGTTCCACCGTCCATGGGCACTGGCCCAGACCAGCCAGCGGCCCCGCCTCGGTCATGGCGGTACCGATGCTCCTACACTGCCACCCCGGGGCCTGGTGCGCCCGGCCAGCCCGGCGCCCCCCGGCGGGCGGCCGTAGAGGGTGGTGCGCTGCTCCAGGCGACGGCCCAGCGGCTCCACCAGGGCCCGAAAGCCGGCTTCGTCCATCATCTGGCCGTGCTCGGCCCCCGCCGCCCGGGAGATGTTCTCGTCCATCAACGTCCCACCCAGGTCGTTGGCCCCGGCCCGGAGCATCTGGCGGGCCCCCTGGATGCCCATCTTCACCCAGCTCACCTGGACGTTGTCTATCCAGCCCCGGTAGGCGATGCGCCCGACGGCGTGCATGAGCAGCGCCTCGCGGAAGGTGGGGCCACGCCGGGCCCTGCCCTGCAGGTAGATGGGTGAGGCCATGTGGACGAACGGGAGAGGCACGAGCTCGGTGAAGCCGCCCGTCTCTCGCTGGAGGTCTCGGGTGACCACCAGGTGGCGGGCCCAGTGGCGCGGCTGTTCCACCGAGCCGAACATGATGGTGACGTTGGAGGACAGCCCTACCGAGTGGGCGAGGCGGTGAGCCTCCAGCCACTGCTCGGTGCTCACCTTGTCGGGGCAGAGCACGGCCCGGACCTCGTCGTCGAGGATCTCGGCGGCGGTCCCCGGCAGCGTCCGCAGGCCCGCCTCCTTGAGTCGCCGCAGGTAGTGCTCCAGTGGCTCACCCAGCCGGCGGGCCCCCTCGGTCACCTCCAAGGCGGTGAACGCGTGGATGTGGATGGTCGGTGAGGCAGCCCTGACCGCCCGGAGGACCTCGACGTAGTAGTCACCGTCGAAGCTGGGGTGGATGCCACCCTGGAGGCAGACCTCGGTCGCCCCCGCCTCCTGCGCTTCGGCCACCCGCCGGCCGATCTCGCCCAGGTCCAACAGGTAGGGAGCACCCCGCAGGTTGAGGCTGAGCGGGCCCTTGGAGAAGGCACAGAAGCGGCACTTGAAGGTGCACACGTTGGTGTAGTTGATGTTGCGGTTGGCCACCCAGGTGACGGTGCCGCCCACTGCCTGCTCACGCAGGTCGTCGGCCACCTCGGCCACCGCCGCCACCTCGGGCCCCCGGGCGCAGAAGAGGGTGACCAGCTCTGCCTCGCCCACCTCCTGGCCCAGGCCCACCCCGCCCAGCACCTCGGCCACCGCTCCGCTCGTCCGTCTCCGGGCTCTGCCCGGAGGCACTGAGGCGCTGGGGGCGGGGATCAGGCCCGGCGGCTCGGCTCCCAGCCCGGAGAACCAGGCGTCTCCCGGCTCCCGCCCCAGCCCCTCGGCGTCGCAGTGGCGCAGCACCGCTGGGCGCATGGCCGGATCGAGCCATCGCCCGGGGTCCAGGACGAAGGAGGGATAGGCGGTGAGGCGGGGAGCAAGGGCCAGACCCCGGCTCTCGGTGACCGCTCGCAGGGTGGGCACCGACGGCCACGGCCTGTCGGGGTTGACGTGGTCGGGCGTGATCGGAGATACGCCGCCCCAGTCGTCGATGCCGGCGTCGAGCAGCGTGCCGGGGTCGTCGCAGAGGTTGGGGGGTGCCTGGACGTGGATGTCGGAGGGCAAGATCAACCTGGCCGTCGCCACCGACCACACCAGATCGTCGACCGGGCAGGGGGGAGCCCGGTGCATGGCCGTGCCCACCTTGGGGAGGAAGTTCTGAACGATCACCTCTTGGACGTGGCCGTGGCGCCGGTGGGCGGCGGCGATCGCCTCCAGCGCCTCGACCCGGTCCTGCCTGGTCTCCCCGATCCCCACCAGGATCCCAGTGGTGAACGGGATGGCCAGCCGACCGGCGGCCTCCAGGGTGGCCAGCCGCCGCCGGGGAGCCTTGTCGGGACTTCCCCGGTGGCAGTTCAGGCCCGGGCGCAGGCTCTCCAGCATCATGCCCTGGCTGGCCGTGACCGTCCTCAGGCGAGCCAGCTCCTCGGCCTCCAGGGCCCCGGCATTGGCATGGGGAAGCAGGCCGGCGACGTCGCCAACCAGGGCGCACATGGCCACCAGATAGTCGACCGTGGTGGCGTACCCGGCCTCGTCCAGCCAGGCGCGAGCGGCTGGATATCGCTGCTCGGGCCGCTCCCCCAGGGTGAAGAGCGCTTCGTGGCACCCGGCGTCGGCGCCGGCCCGGGCAATGTGGAGCACGGCCTGCGACGTCAGGTATGGCTGGGCCACTCGGGCGGGGGCCTTGGCGAAGGTGCAGTAGCCGCAGCGGTCGCGACACAGCTGGGTCAGCGGTATGAACACCTTGGGCGACCAGGTCACCCTCGTCCCGTGAGCGACGTCCCTGACCGCTCGGGCCCTGGCCGTCAACTCGGCCAACTGGGTGCTCGCCACCAGACGGACCCTACCCGCCGGGAGCCGGCCCGAGTCAGCTGGCGGCGGCCGGGTCGACCAGCCACACCACCTGGTCGGCTCGGACCCGAGCGGCGGGCAGATCCACCCCGGCCCGGACCGCTCGCAGGGCATCCCTCTTGGACCGGCCGCAGACGGTGAAGATCACCAGGCGAGCCCGGGCCAGGCCGGACAAGGTGAGGGTCATGCGCTGATGGGGATGGTGGCCGAGGGGATCGGAGTTGAACGCCACCAGCCGCCCGGGGTCGGCCTCGAGGGCGGGCGACCGTGGGAAGAGAGAGGCGGTGTGGCCGTCTGCTCCCATGCCCAGGTGGACGACGTCGAGGTGCCCCTGCTCGCCCAGGGCCAGCTGGTAGGGATCGGGCCCCTCCTCGCAAGACATGGGGTGCACCGCATCGGCCGCCCCGACCCGTTCGAGCAGGGCGGTCCGCCCCAGCAGCTGGTTGGAGTCGGGATGGTCGGCTGGCACGCAGCGCTCGTCGCTCCAGTAGACCTGCACCGTCCACCAGTTGATCCGATCCGCCCCGTCGGCTGCCAGCCGCTGGTAGCAGGCCCGCGCCGTCTCGCCCCCTGAGAGGGCGATGGAGAAGGACTCCTTCGAGGTGGAGGAGAACGCCAGGATCACCCGGGCGGCGAAGGCGGCCGGGACGTCCTCGACGACGAGCAGGTCGCCGTTCATCCGGGCCACCATAGCCAGGCAGGCTGGAAGCCACGGGTGCCCGGTGGTCCTCCGACGGCGGTCGGCCGGCGGCTACCGGCCTGGGCGCCGGTCAGGCAGCCGGAGGGGAGGCGGCCAGGCCCAGCGCGGCGTGAATGGCGTGGTCGTAGACCGGGTCCCGCTCCAGGTGGGTGAGGGCCCGGGCCAAGGACCAGGAGAGAGCGTCGTCGGCCTGGACCATGGTCTCCTCCAGGACAGGCGCCCCGTCCACGGCGGCGGCGGCCCTGACCAGTCGTTCGTCCGGGCGGCGCTCGACCCTGAAGGTGGCCCGGTGGCGATCGGTCGCCGCCTTCAAGCTCATGGCGGCATGGACGTCACGGCGCAAGGCGATGGAGGAGGGGACCAGTCCCAGGCGGTCGGCCAGCCACCCGGCCAGCAGCGTGCGCGGGCCCAGCCGCCCCGCCACCTCGACCTCGGTCACGCCGGCGGCGAACGGGCGCAGGTCCGGCGGATCCAGCAGCTGGGCCAGGGCCCGGCGCCAGGGCTCCAGGCGCACCCAGGACAGGTCCACCACCGGGTGGCGCCGAGTCAGCTCCACCAGACCGGTGAGGCCGCCCAGCCGGAGGGGGCCAACCTCCTCGCTCCCGCTGCCCCCGCTGTCGGCCGGGTCGTCCAGGTGGCGGGCCGACCTGGCATCCACCAAGATGGCGTCGGCCACCACGGCCAGCGGGTCGCCCGGGCGGGGCAGGTCGGAGACGTACCAGGCGGCCAAGGGCAGCTCGGGCAGCAGGAGCGGCTCCACCACGGAGTCGAGGTGCTCGCACAGCCTGCCCCGCACCGACAGGGCCACCTCGTCCCACCAAACCGTTCTCCCGGCCGCGCCGACCTGGTGGAGGGTGACCTCGGCGTCCACACCGCTGGGCCCGACCTTGCCGCCCGGGTCGCCGGGCCGGGCTCCGGGGCTGTCCTGGCAGGCCAGGACCAGGGTGCGGCCCGGGTGGCGGGAGCCGAGACGGCGCATGGCTGTCCCCGCCCGGCGAGCATCGTCCTCGTCGGCCGCCACCACCACCAGGTTGACCACGCTGGTCCGGGTGGCCGCTCGCTGCTCGGCCTGGCGCAGGTCGTCCAGGGCTCCGCTGACCTGGCCCACAGTGGCGTTCCTGGCCGACCAGGCCCCCAGGTGGCGGCGGCGCTCGCCCGGAGACGCAGCGTCGGCCGGTACTCCACCGTCGGTCATGGCGTCCGCCACTGCCTTGCGTCCCGCTCGATCAACCGGTCAGCGTCCCGCGGGCCCCAGGTGCCGGCATCGTACTGGGCCACCGGAGGCTGGCCCCGAGCCCAGGAGTCGAGGACCGGCTCCATGATGCGCCATGCCTGGTCCACCTCGTCGGTGCGGATGAACAAGGTGGGGTCGCCCACCATGGCATCCAGGAGCAGCCGCTCGTAGGCGTCGGGTGCCTCCTCCAGGAAGGCGGCGCCGTAGGAGAAGTCCATGGACACGCTGCGCAGGTCGAAGGCGGCGCCGGGCACCTTGGCGCCGAAGCGCAAGGTGATGCCCTCGTCGGGCTGGATGCGCAGGACCAATGCGTTCGGCCCGAGCTGGCGGGCCTGGCGACCGGCGAACGGCAGGTGGGGCACCCGTTGGAACTGCATGGCCACCTCGGTGACCCTCCGGGCCAGGCGCTTGCCGGTCCTCAGGTAGAACGGCACCCCTGCCCAGCGCCAGTTGTCCACCTTGAGGCGCATGGCCACGTAGGTCTCGGTGGTGCTCTCCTCGTCGACTTCTTCTTCGCCGCGGTAGCCGGGCACCTCCTCTCCCGCCACCCAGCCGGGGCCGTACTGGCCCCTCACCACCTCGGTCGTCACCGCGTCGGGTGCCAGCAGCTCCACCGCTCGTAGGGCCTTGACCTTCTCGTCTCGGATGCCCTCGGCGTCGACGGTGGCCGGGGGCTCCATGAGGGTCAGGGCCAGCACCTGCATGACGTGGTTCTGCACGATGTCGCGCAGGGCGCCGGCCGTCTCGTAGAAGCCCCCGCGGTGGCCCACCCCCAGGCTCTCCGCCACCGTCACCTGCACATGGTCGACGTAGCGGCGGTTCCAGATCGGCTCGAAGACAGCGTTGGCGAAGCGAAGGGCGAGAACGTTCTGGACCGTCTCTTTTCCCAGGTAGTGGTCGATGCGGTACACCTGGCCCTCGTCGAAGGCCTGGTGTATGTCGCGGTCCAGGCGCTGCGCGCTCTGGAGGTCCCGGCCAAAGGGCTTCTCGATGACCAGGCGCACGAAGGCGCCCTGGCGACCAGGCCGGCTGAGGCCGTGGCGACCCAGAGCCATGGCGATGTCAGCGAAGATCCCCGGCACGGTGGCCAGGTAGTAGACTCGGTTCCCCGCCGTCCCGACCGAGCCGTCCAGCTCCTCCAGGACCCGACCGAGAGCCGCGAAGGTGCCGGGATCGGTGTAGCCACCGGCCACGTAGCGACAGCGACTGACCAGCGAGTCCCACGCCGGGCCGCCACCGGGCACCGCGTCGATCGCCAGCTTGCGGAAGTCGTCGTCGCTCATCTCGGTGCGAGCCACTCCGACCACCGCCACCGCCGGCGACAGAGCCCGGCGGGTGGCCAGGCGGGCCAGGGCAGGGAGGATCTTGCGGGCGGTCAGGTCGCCCGAGGCCCCGAAGATGACCAGGACCAGAGGCGGGGACCGCCTCTCTGAGTCGAGCCCCTCGGCCAGGGGGTTCGAAGCCAGGCGGTTCGAATCCAGGCTGGTCACTGAGCGGACGGAGCCCTCCGATGGCCCCCGCTGATGCCCAGGGACAAGGGAGCTGCCTTCTGGCGGCAGTGCGTCACTCCCCGCTGTGGAGGGCGTTCGCCTTGTCGGTGAGGCTCTGGAGGAGCTCGTCGAACGACTTGGCGAAGGCGGCCACGCCCTCGTCTTCCAAGGTGCCCGCCACGTCCTCCATGTCGATGCCGGCCGCCGCCAGGTCCTCCAGGGCGGACTTGGCCTCCTGGACGCCCTGGTCGACCGTGCGGGACACGGTCCCGTGGTCGAGAAAGGCCTCCAGGGTGGCGTCGGGCATGGTGTTGACGGTGTGGGCCCCGATCAGGTTGTCGACGTAGAGCAGGTCAGGGTAGGCGGGGTTCTTGGTGGAGGTCGAAGCCCACAGGGGGCGCTGGAGATGGGCGCCCCGGGCGCTGAGGGCCTCCCAGCGGGGCCCGGCGAAGCGTTCCACGAACAGCTGGTAGGCCAGCTTGGCCTGGGCGACCGCCGCCTTGCCGGCCAGCTGGTCCACGTCGTCACCGGCCGGGCTGGTGCCGTCCTCGGCCATGGTCTCCAGGCGCCGGTCGACCTCGGTGTCCACCCGGGACACGAAGAACGAGGCCACGCTGGTCACCTTGGAGAGGTCGGCCTCAGGGTCCTTGGCCAGCAGATCCTCCAGGCCGGCCTGGTACGCCTCGATGACCTCTCCGTAGCGCTCGAGGCTGAAGATCAGCGTCACGTTGATGCTCTTGCCCTCGCCGATCATGGCCCGGATGGCGGGCACCCCTTCGGCGGTGGCGGGGATCTTGACGAACAGGTTGGGCTGGTGGATTCGCTCGTGCAGCGACCGGGCTGCCTCGATGGAGGCCCTGGTGTCGTAAGCCAGGGCCGGGGCCACCTCCAACGAGACGAAGCCGTCCGCCCCACCGCTGGCGTCGTGGACCGGACGCAGCACGCCCAGGGCGTCCACGATGTCCTGGACCACCAGGTCCCAGTAGGCGTCCTCCACGTTCTTGGTGGCCGTCAGGCTGGCGAACTGCTCGTCGTAGTCGGTGCCGCCCTGGATGGCCTTGGCAAAGATGGTCGGGTTGGAGGTCACCCCCCGCACCCCGTCGCTGACCATGTCAGCCAGGTGGCCATCGGTCAGGTAGCTGCGCTTCAGGTTGTCGATCCATGGGCTCTGGCCCTCGGCGTCGAAGAGCTCGTGGAGCTTGTTCATTGTTCCTCCCGTTCAGTTGGTCCGCTGGCTTTCTTGACTGGTTGGCGAACGCCTGGCGCCGGACTCGGCATCGGCCAGGAGGGCACGGGCGTGGGCGACCACGTTCTCGGCGGTGAAGCCGAACTTCTCCATGTTGACCGCTCCCGGGGCCGACGCTCCGAAGTGGTCGATGCACACGGTGGCATCGGCGTAGCGTTCCCACCCAAAGGCGCTGGCTGCCTCGACCGCCAGCACCGGGACGCCGGGGGGCAGGACCGAGCGGCGGTAAGCGTCGTCCTGCTCGGCGAACAGCTCCCACGACGGCATGGACACGACCCGGGCGGCCACTGCCTGGTCGGCCAGCCGGGATGCCGCTCCGACGCAGTGCTGCACCTCGCTGCCGGTGCCGACCAGCACGATGGCGGGGTCGCCCTTATCGTCGCCCAGCACGTAGGCGCCCCGGCACACGCCTTCGAAGGCCGAGGCAGTCCCCTCCAGCACGGGAACACCCTGGCGGGTGAGGATCAGGGCGGTAGGTCCATCCGAGTCCACCGCCACCTGCCAGGCATGGACCGCCTCGTTGGCGTCGGCCGGGCGGATGACCCGCAGCTGGGGCATGGCCCGCATGGCGGCCAGGTGCTCGATCGGCTGGTGAGTGGGCCCGTCCTCGCCCAGCCCGACCGAGTCATGCGTCCAGGCGTACACGACGTGGGCCTCGCCCAGGGCGGCCAGGCGGACCGAGGCGCGCATGTAGTCGCTGAAGATGAAGAAGGTACCCCCTACCGGCAGCACGCCGCCGTGCTGGGCCATGCCGTTCATGATCCCGCCCATGCCGTGCTCCCGGACGCCGTAGAAGATCTGGCGGCCCTCGGGATGCTCGGCCGACTGCTGCTCCTGGTCGTCGAGCTTGGTCCCGGTGTTGCCGGTGAGGTCGGCGCCGCCGGCGATGACGCCCGGCACCACGTCGAGGGTGGCGTTGAGGCAGGCGCCGAGTGCCTTGCGGGTGGCCACGCTGTCGCCCACCTCGAAGGCGGGGGGGAGCTTCTCGTGCCAGCCGGCCAGGCCCCGTCCCGCCCAACACGCCTCCAGCTCGGCCCGGTCGCCCGGCCAGGCATTCAGGCGCTCCTCCCAGGCCCGGCGCAGGGCCTGGCCCCGGGGGATGCACTCCCGGTACATGGCCAGCACCTCGTCGGGCACCCAGAACTCCTTGTCGGGGGGCAGGCCCAGGATCTCCTTGGTGGTCCGGACCTCCTCTGCGCCCAACGCCTCGCCGTGGGCCTCCTTGGTGTCGGTGCGGTTGGGCGAGGGCCAGCCGATATGGCTGCGCAGCACGATGAGGCTAGGCCGGTCCTCCTCGGCCATCGCCCGTCGGAGGGCGCCCTCCAGGATGGCGGTGTCGTTGGCCACCTCTCCGAGGGACTCGACGGCCCAGCCGTAGGCTTCGAAGCGCTTCACCGGGTCGTCGGAGAGGGACAGCTCGGTGGGCCCGTCGATGGAGATGTGGTTGTCGTCGTACACGTAGACCAAGCGGCCCAGGCCCAGGTGGCCAGCCAGAGAGGCTGACTCGTGGCTGATGCCCTCCTCCAGGTCGCCGTCGCTGCAGACGACGAAGATGTGGTGGTCGCACACCTCCGGGCCGAAGCGGGCCCGCAGGAAGCGCTCGGCCACTCCCATGCCCACGCCGTTGGCGAAGCCCTGGCCAAGCGGCCCGGTGGTGACCTCCACGCCGGGAAGGTGGTGGACCTCGGGATGGCCAGGGGTCTTGCTGGCCCACTGGCGAAACTGCTCCAGATCCTTGAGCTCGAGGGCCCCGCCGGTCAGGTAGAGCATGGCGTACAGGAGTATGGAGGCGTGCCCGCAGGACAAGATGAAGCGGTCCCGGTCGGGCCAGTGCAGGTCCGAGGGATCGTGGCGCATTACCCTGGTCCATAGCACGTGGGCCAGGGGAGCCAGGGCCATGGCGGTACCCGGGTGACCCGAGTTGGCTCGTTGGGGGCCGTCCATGGCCAAGCCCCGAATGACGTTGATGCCCAGCTGCTCGAGATCGGCGTCGCTCATTGCCCCAGCCTACCCAGGGCGGGCGGCCGCGCCTTGTCCTCCCCGTCCGTCCTCTCGGCGAAGAGGGCGATCGATGCGGTGAAGCCGTGCACGAAGTTGCGGCCGCCCACCGGGCCGAGCTCGCCGGCCGCGAAGAAGCCGCCCACCGGCGCCCCACCCAGGGCGTCGGCCAGGACGGTGGCGTCGTGGTGGGGCTTGTCGAACAAGCGGGTCCCCCGACCGTTGCAGGTGAACAACAAGGCGCCCTTGGCCTGTCGACCGGCCAGCATGTGGCGCAGGTCCTCGTCGGCTGACTCCGCGTCTCTCACATGGAACTGCACGGTGGTTCCCAGCTCGACGTGGTCGTTGACGGCCAGCGCTCCCACGTCGGGGTCGGCGCCGACCACGTTGCGGACCAGGAAGTCCCCCCTGGCGAACTCCTCGCGGTGCTCGTCGATGACCCGGCCCAGGTGGAGGCCACCGGCGTTGATGAGGTCGACGTCGCGCCTGGGCAGGTCCCGCTCGGCCAGGCTGACCAGGCGCTCCAGGGCGGCCCTGCCCCCCAGCTCGTAGACGATGTTGCCCTCCGCCCTGGTCACGGCCAGGGGTCGGCCGATGGGCCGGCATCCCTGAGACACGACACAGGCCACCTCGACTCCCGGACCGACCAGGGCGCCCACCGCGCCGCTGGTGAGGACCCGGCCGTCCAGGGCGAGGCGGTTCCCTCCCGGGCCACGGGCTCCAGACGCCATGCCGCCGATGACAGGGAGGCCGGGTTGCGCCCGAGCTACCCAGGCGAGGAAGGCCTCCACGTCGAAGGTATAGGGATCGGCCACCAGCAGCACGGCCTTGGGCTCGAAGGGCAGGGGGTCGGGCCAACCGGTCACCGCCGGCAGGTCGTCGCCCCGCCCCCGCTCAGCCGAGGTGGTGAGGTCCAGGGCAGCCACCTGGTCCAGGCGGGCTGCCCACAGGCACACGCCCGGGGCGGCCTCCACCTCCCGGCTGTTGGCGACCACCGACTCGGCTGCGCACCCGACGAGGACCCGGGGGCGAAGGACAGCTCGCACGGCCGCCGCCGCGTCCTCCAGGGCGCCGGCGTGAGGCGGGGTAACGAACAGCATGGCCAGGTCTGGGCCCTCGCCCAGCGTCTCGAGGACCTGGCCCGCTACCTCGCCGGTGGCATGGGCGGTCACCGGGTGCTCGGACAGCGCGGATGCGTACGGCATCTAGCGCCAGGCTAGCGCCTGGCGGCCAAGCGTCGGACCTTGTCTCAGCCGCCCGCCGGGCCGGCCACCGCCGGTCGAGCGCCCTTGATCCTTGGCTCGGCATGGCGGACGGTGGCCCAGCCCCGGGACCGCAGCAGGCGCACCAGCCACCAGGCCGGATCGATCTCGTTGGGCGCCAGGGCCAGGCGAGCAGAGGTCGGGGCGGCGTGGTGGTTGTTGTGCAGCCCCTCGCCGAAGGTGAGCCAGGCCAGCCATTGGTTGTTGCGGGCCAGGTTCTCGTAGGGCTGGCGGCCCCACATGTGGCCCACCGCATTGATGGCCGCGTTGAGCAGCAGGTAGGCCACGGCGTGGACGGCGCCGGCCAGCAGGCCGATGCGCCATCCCAGTAGCCAGCACAGGGCGGTCACGCCTATGCCCAGGCCGAGGAAGGCATGGTCGAACAGCAGCCGGTCCCAGCGGTCAGGGGGCAGGTCACGGGCGTAGCGGGCGACCACCTCCTTGTCCCGGGCCACCCGCCGGTAGAGCACCACGTTGGCCAGCTGCACGGTGGCGAAGCCGACCAGGAGAGGCGAGTGGGGATCACCCTCGACATCGGTGAAGGCGTGGTGCTTGCGGTGCACCGCCACCCACTGGCGGGGCCGTACTCCGGTGGTCATCCAGGTGAGGACCCGGAAGACCATCGTCACCCGGCGATCCAGGCTGAGGGCCCGGTGGGCCAGGGCCCGGTGCAGGAACACGGTGGTGAGCAGGAGCCCGACCTGGCAGATGGCCAGGCCGACCAGGACGCCTAGAAGGACGCGGGGCACGCCCGGAGAAGCTACCACGCCCGGCCTACCGACCGGTCGGTAGGCGGCCAGGCCGCCACAAGAGGTAGCGTGGCGGCATGGCCGCCCCGGCGACTCAGCTCTCCACCCGGGAGACGATCCTGGCCGAGGCCATGCGCTGCTTCGCCTCCCACGGTTACGAGGGCACCTCGCTCAACGACATCGCCATGGCGGTGGGGATTCGCCGGCCCAGCCTGCTGTACCACTTCGCCTCCAAGGAGGCCCTGTACCGAGAGGTGTTCGCCTCCTCGCTCAACGACTGGTTCCGACGGGTGGCGCAGGCCATCGAGGTCCCGAGGGACGGCTGGGCCCAGGTCGACCGCGTGGTGACCGAAGCCTTCCGCTTCTTCGTGGAGAACCCAGAGTTCGTGCGCCTGGTCCGCCGGGAGGCCCTCGACGGGGGCGGGCACCTGGGGATCGAGCTGGGGGCCGCCCTGCGGCCCCTGGTGGACCAGGCGTGCGGGTTCTTCGAGCGGGAGATGACGGCCGGACGCTTCCGCCGCCACGATCCCGAGCAGCTGCTGCTCACCGGCTACGGAGCAGTGCTCAGCTACTTCAGCGACCTGCCCTTTCTGGAGGCGCTACTCGGTCGCGACCCTCTGGCGCCCGACGCGCTGGAGCAGCGGGTGGGCCACATCTTGTCGTTCTTCCGCTCTGCCCTGGAGCCATAGCCTGGCTGGGACGCTCGGGTGAGCGATCCGGGCGAGGCGGCCCTGCCCCTGCCCATGTTCCCCCTGGGCACGGTGCTGTTCCCCGGCCAGGGCCTGCCTCTGCACATCTTCGAGCCTCGCTACCGCCAGCTGGCCCGGGACTGCGTGGGGGGCGACCGGGAGTTCGGTGTCGTGCTCATCGAGCGGGGCTCAGAGGTGGGCGGGGGCGACAGCCGCTTCGACGTCGGCACCGTGGCCCGTATCGGCGAGGAGATCGAGCTGCCCGACGGGCGCTGGGCGCTGATGGCCACCGGCACCAGGCGCATCCAGGTCGAGTGCTGGCTCCCGGACGATCCCTATCCCCTCGCCCTGGTGCGGGCCGTGCCCGACTCGGACTTCGAGGGCTTGTCCGACCCCGACACCCGGAGGGCTCTCGAGACGGCCGAGCGCGGCGTGCGGCGGTCCCTGGCCTACCTGGCCGAGCTCGACCAGGGACCGACGGTGCCGGCCACCGTGGCGCTGGCGGAGGATCCGGTGACTGCCATCTGGCAGCTCTGCGCGTTCGCCCCGATCGGTCCGTTGGACCAGCAAAGGCTGCTGGAGCTGCGCTCGGCCGGCCAGCGGGTCAGGCTGCTGGCCGAGCTGGCCAGCCAGGCGGCCGACGGGCTTGCGCACCGGCTCGCTGGCGGATAGGAAAGCGGCGCCGAACGGAGGAGCCGTGGCCGACCAGAGCGATTCCCAGAGCATGTCAGTCATGGTCACCGAGCTTCGGGAGCTGGTGGTGGCCTACCTCAAGCAGGAGACCATCGAACCCGTCAAGGAGCTGGGCCGCTTCGTCGCCTTCGGCCTGGCCGGCATGACGGTGACGGCCGGAGGCCTGGTGCTGTTGCTGGTCGCCGGGCTGCGGGCCATGCAGACCGAGAGCGGGTCGCTCTTCACCGGACATCTGAGCTGGATCCCCTACGGGATCTGCGCGGTCGGCGCCCTGGGCGTGCTGGGGGCGGCGGCTGCCGCCGCCACCCGGGGCCGGGGACAGCACTCGCCAGGAGCGACCCGGGGGGGCCTCAAGGGGGGAAGGCGATGACCGCCGGCAACGCCCGCGTCAGCATCGGCGACATCGAGGCCAAGCTCCGCCAGATCGGCGGCCAGGCGGAGGGAGTGGTCCAGGACTCCAAGACCGACCTGATGGCCGCCGGCGCCGGGGCGCTCGGCCTGCTCCTGGTGGTGGTCTACCTGCTGGGCCGCCGCCGTGGGCGGCGACGCTCGACGGTGGTCGAGGTGCGGCGGGTCTGAGGGTCCGAGGTCACATGGACCGCTTGCTGCGGTTGCTGGTCCGCCGGGGCGCCCGCCAGGGCCTGCTGGGGGGCAACCGGGCGTGGTTGGTGGTCGGGGGCGTGGCCTTCGTGGTCCGCCGCCTGCGCCAGCGCGACGCCGGGGTGGTCTGGTCAGAGGAGCTCCCACCCGGCCATGTCGTCAGGGTGGAGCATCAGGCCGGACAGGCGGGTCGTCGGGGGGGCCGGCGGCGAGGCCGGCGGCGAGGCCGGGCCGGGCCGGCGGGTGGGCCGGGGTTGCCGGCGGGGCCCC
>JAVKSQ010000002.1:0-157502 GCA_039583615.1 Acidimicrobiales bacterium | reverse complement strand
CACATCGCCGGCACCTCCTCCCAAGTCCAGACCTCGACCCACTGACCGAGGCCGGCTCCCGCCGGCGAGCGCTCCACTGGGGAACGTATGTTCCAGTATAGACAGGAGGTGTATCACTTGGCGCGGCGGGGTTGGCGCGGTCCGCGGTACGCGAGGCGGGGTTGGATATGGGGGTGATCGAGGAGATGCGCACGTTCCGCAGGAAGGGACGCTGACACCGTGACCACGAAAACCAAGCTCGAACACCTCGCCGAGCACTACGACGACGCCGACACCTCCGACGAGCTGGAAGCGGCCACGCCAGCTGGCCCCGAGGCCCCCCCGGGCGCCGAGCGGATGACGACCTTCGCCGTACGCCTGCCGGTGGCGGTCCTCGATCACGTTCGGGAGATCGCTGCTCGGCGGAAGACCACCACGTCGGCCCTGATCCGTCGATGGATCGACGCCGGCATCGCCGAGGATGGGGCCGACGTCGGACATCGCGTCGTGTCCGTTCAGGCCTTGCTTGAGCTCATCGGCCGGGCACCACGCCAGGGCGCCGACCGCTGAGCAAGCGGCCCACGTGTTCCGGCGGCTGACCGCGACCATCAAGCCAGTAGGAGATTGGGCTGCGCGACCTCCGCGTCAGGCAGGGCTGGTTCGCGTGGCGGTGACCACTACCGCGGCGTAGCCCATCGTGAAGCTCCCTCTGGCCGCGTCGATCGCGGCCCCGATGCCGGCCAGCAGCTCTTCCAGCTTGTCCGGCGGGAACTGGTTGTGGCCTCCGGAGGTCGGGACCTGGTCCAGCCACTCCTCCCTCGTGTAGGACCGGTCCCAGTCGAAGCGCCACTGCTCCGGCTCGCTGAACGCGCCCACCTCACGTATCCCGCCGGCCGCCTTGGTGAACAGGCCCGAGTACGCCTCCAGGCCTCCGGACGTCCCCTGGGAGAACGGCGAGTCGGGCAGCACCCGGCGGTAGACCGCAGCGAACGCCTCCGAGAGAGCAGCCGGAGGCTGGAACACGTTCCAGAAGACGGCGAGGCGCCCCCCAGGCCGTAGCACCTGGGCCGCTTTGGCCGCGCCGGCAAGCGGGTCCACCCAATGCCAGGTCTGTCCGGCGATCACCGCGTCGAACGTCCGCCCGGCAGGGGCCCACTCCTCGAAGGTCGATACCTCGACCTCGAACCCGCACTGTCGGGCGAACGCTGCCATCTTGGCGTCGGGGTCGACCCCGAGCACCCGGCACCCGGCCGCTTGGAAGGCTCGAGCGGAGATGCCGGTGCCGATGCCGACGTCGAGCACGTCGGATCCGGGGCTGGCCGCCAGGATCCGGCTCACCATGGCTTGGGGGTAACTCGGCCGGGTCCGGTCGTAGCGTTCGGCGTCGGAGCCGAACGACTCGGCGATCTGTCGGGCGTGATGAGACTCTGGCGGAGAAGCGGGGCGGTAGAGTGGTCATGTGCCCACTATAGATGGGCATGTGCCCACTTGCCGGGCTGGGCGGTCGAGTCAAGACAAGGAGAAGCTGCACGGTGCCCACGGGGATTGCCCTGCGCGATGCGCGCGAGCTGCTGTTCGACGCGGCCGAGGAGGTCCTCGCCCGGGACGGGCCGGGCGCTCTGACCAGCCGGGCAGTGACCATGGAGGCAGGCGTCGCTAAGGGAGTGCTGCACCGGCACTTCGCAGACTTCGACGCCTTCCTCACCGGTCTCGTCCTGGACCGCATCGCCCGGCTTCACGACCAGGCCGTCGCGCTGCGCGAGTCGGCCGGGAGCGGCAGCGTCGCCGACAACCTCACCAGCGCCCTCATGACCCTGTTCCGGCCACTAACGGTGGCCATCGTCGCCCTCGTCATCTCACGCGATGGCCTGCGAGCTCGACTGCGCCAAGCCGGGTCCGCCCGCATCCCGCTCCTTGGGGAAGGGACGGCCATGATCGTCTCCTACCTCAGCGCCGAACGAGAGCTGGGTCGCATCGCCGCGAATGCCGACATCGACGCGCTCGCTCCCACACTGATCGGGGCAGTGCACCTGCTCTTGACCGACCAGGAAGGCGGCTCGCCCGGCCCTGGAGCGGTCCACAAGGTCGTGACCACGGTCATCGCCGGCGTCGTGCAGGAGGCATAGGTGCCGCCCCCCGTACCCCGCCTGGTGGCCACATCCCGTCAGGGTCTGCGCCCCGGCGGCCTCTTGGTGGTGGACAACGTCCTATCGCACCCCGATGAGGTAGCGCTCCCTCCGCCGGTTGGTGCAGGACGCTCCCGGCGCTTACCTCCACCGTGGTGGCCGTCGGGAAAGGGGACCTCCTGGCCGTTAACGGCGGGCGATGACCGCGCCCCGGGCCCGGGTCCTGGCCGCCGACGACGGAGTGTCCGCCGTGGTCCGGATCGGCACCTCCCTCGCAGCCTGGGATAGGCCCACGTCCTGTGGGCCCTGGACCTCGACGAACCTGGGATCTCGCCCGCTCCGCCGGGCTGGTCCACCGCCCCGCCGATCCTGTCAGGAATGACTGCCCTCCCCATTGTGGTTGAGCGGGGTTGAGGGAGCCGGGGTCAGGCGGCCAGGATGCCGCGGATGCGCTCGATCGGCTTGTCGAAGCCCAATCGCTTGCGGGGCCGGTCGTTCAGCTCGTCGGCCACGGCGTCCAAGGCCGCTTGATGACTGGCCTCATACCATCGTCATTATAGGACACGACCTCACCAATCCGCCGGTGGCTCTGACCATCGCCGGCTCTGACTCGGCAGCCGGCGCCGGCATCCAGGCCGATCTCAAGACCTTCTCGGCCCTGGGCGTGTTCGGCACCACCGCCGTCACCGCCGTCACCGCCCAGGACACGGTATCAGTGAGGGCGGTGCACGCGGTGCCGTCCGAGATGGTGCAGGCCCAGGTGGAGGCGGTGCTGGGCGACCTGGAGGTGCGATCAGCCAAGACCGGCATGTTGGCCACCGCCGAGACGATCACCGCCGTGGGTGGCCTGGCGGCACGCGGACGCCTGGCGAACCTGGTGGTCGATCCGGTGATGGTGGCCTCGAGCGGTGACCGCCTCCTCGATGCCGGTGCCGAGGCCGCCTACCGGGAGCGGCTCCTGCCCTTTGCCCTGGTGGTCACGCCCAACCTGGCCGAGGCGGGGCTGCTGGTAGGAGCCGAATTGCGCAGCCTGGACGACATGGAGGCAGCGGCCCGGGAGCTGCACGCCGGAGGCCCGACGTGGGTGCTGGTCAAGGGCGGCCACCTGGCTGGCCCCGACTCGGTCGACGTCGTCTTCGACGGGACGAGCACCACCGTGCTGTCCGCCCCCCGGGTGGTCACCACCAACGTCCACGGCACGGGGTGCAC
Source organism: Acidimicrobiales bacterium (assembly GCA_039583615.1). Classification (GTDB taxonomy): domain Bacteria; phylum Actinomycetota; class Acidimicrobiia; order Acidimicrobiales; family QHCF01; genus QHCF01. Next base: position 154,188 of record JAVKSQ010000002.1, on the reverse strand, counting down.
CCTGTCGGCCGCCATCACCGCCCACCTGGCCAGGGGCCTCTCCCCCCTCGACGCCATCCGGGCGGCCAAGGACTACGTCACCATGGCCCTGCGCGGGGGAGCCGACTGGACGCTGGGTCGGGGCCATGGTCCCCTGGACCACATGGGCTGGGGCGGTCAACGAGAGGTCACCCAGTAGGGCGGCACCGGTGGCGGACGCCGCCGCTGCGATGCCAGACCGTCATCGCCCGAGCCCGGCCTCCTCGGCCACGATCTCTCGAAATCGGCGGACGAAGCGCTCCTCGGCGTAACGGGCGGCATGGGAGCGGATCGCCGACGGCGACCAGGAGGCTCGGCCCAGCTCCTCCAGGGCGGTGGCGATGCAGGCCGGCTCGGGCCGGTCGAAGAACACGCCGGTCTCCCCCTCGACGACGGTGTCGACGAAGCCCCCCCAGCGCAGGACGGCGGCGGGCCTGCCGAACACCGCCCCCTCCAGGGGGGTCAGCCCGTAGTCCTCGTACGATGCCGCCACCACGGCGGCGCAGTTGGAGTAGAGCCAGCGCAGCTGGGGGTCGCTGACGTGACCGACCAGGGCCACGTTGGGCGGAGCGCAGGCGCGCAGCGACGGCCCGCCGGGACCCTCGCCGGCCACCACCATCTGGCGGTCCGGGGTGGCGGCGGCGGCGGCCACTACGGCGTCCACGTTCTTGTAGGGCATCAGGCGCGACACGCACAGCCAGAAGCCGGGCTCGACGCCGCCCACCGGCTCGACCGGACCGTCCGCGTCGAGGGCCGGCGGGGGCGCCAGCACCTCGGCGTCGACGCCGTAGACCGCTCGGATGAGAGCCTGGACGTGGCTGGAGATGGCGACGTACCGGCTGGCACTGGCCGCCGCCCGGCGGTCCCAGGCCCGCAGGCCCGGACCGAGCAGCGACAGGGCGGACCGGGCGACCAGCCGGCGACGGGCCCCCAGGTACTGGCGGCCCTGGTAGAGCCAGCGGGCTGGCGTATAGCAGTAGACGACCTTGCGCCCGGCGGTGCGCACCCCATGCGCCCAGCCGCTCGAGCTGCACACCACCACGTCACCATCGACCTGAAGGCGGGAGAAGGTGGGGGCCAGCCAGGGCAGGGCGAGGCGGTGGTGGTGTCGAAGCAGCCGGACTCGGTTGAGGTGGCTGGGGCGCACATCACACGCCGCCAGCTCGGGAAAGGTGCCGGCCGGGTCGTAGAGAGAGGTGTGCACCGGGGCGCTCGGGAAGGCTCGGGTCAGCGCCAGGACCACCCTCTCGGCCCCGCCGCACTGGGTGAGGTAGTCGTGGACCAGCGAAACGGTGGGCTGGACAGCCATATCTGCCAGTATGGATCTGCCAGTATGGGGCCATGGCCCTGACCCGGCTGGTCCACCACGTCCGCCAGGTCGGCCTGGGCAGCCAGACCTCCCTGGCCGACGGGGTGCTGACCGTCTCGGTCGACCAGGCGCGCCTGCTCCTGGCCGACCCGGCGCTGGCCGAGGTACGCCTCTCCTGGGTCTCCCCCGGCCAGAGCGCCCGCATCGTCAAGATCCTCGACGCGGTGGAGCCGCGGACCAAGGGCCCGGGCGGAGCAGGCATCTTCCCGGGCTTCGTCAGCCCGGCCCGGCCGGCGGGCAGCGGGAAGACCCACGTGCTGCGGGGCTCGGCCGTCGTCACCGCTGGCTTCCTGCCCCGGGCCCAAGAGGGCCTGGTCGACCTGAGTGGCCCGGCGGCGGCCCTCTCGCCCTTGGGGGCGACGCACAACCTGGTCGTCGAGTTCGTCCCCGCCCCGGGGGCCGGCTGGGAGGCGGTGGATGCCGCCCTGCGCCGTGGCTCGCTCCGCCTGGCGGCCAGGCTGGCCGAGACCGCCCTGGAGGTCGAGCCGGACGAGGTGGAGGAGCTGCCCTCGGCGTCGCCCTCGGTACGGCACGGCGCCCTTCCCCGGGTCGGCGTCGTCACCAATCTGCAGACCCAGGGCCTGTTCAAGGACGTCTTCGTCTACGGGCGCAGCTTCGGCTCCGCCCTGCCCACCCTCCTCGACCCCGGCGAACTGGACGACGGGACGGTGGTGAGCGGCCAGTTCGGCCACCCCGCCCTCAAGAACCCGACCTTCATGCACCAGAACCACCCGGTGGTCGCCGAGCTGCGCCGCCGCCACGGCCAGGACCTGGACTTCGCCGGAGTGGTGATCGCGCCCGAGCCGGTCGACCAGGCGGCCAAGGAGCTGATCTCGGCCTTGGCGGCCAGGCTGTGCGCGGCGGCCGGCTTCGACGCGGCGGTCGTCACCAAGGAGGGGGGCGGCAACGCCGACGCCGACATCGCCCTCAAGATGGATGCGCTCGCCGACCTCGGCATCGAGGCAGTCGGCCTGTACGCCGAGATGGCGGGCGCCGACGGCACCGGTCCCCCGGTAGTGGTGGCCCCCGAACGGGCCACGGCCATGGTCAGCACCGGCAACTACGACCACCGGCTGGCCCTTCCGGAGATGGACCGAGCCTACGGGGGAGAGGAGCTGACGCTGCTGAGGGCTCCGGCCACGGCTGCTGTCGAGGTGCCGACCGCGGTGGTGTACTGCGCCCTCAGCCCGCTCGGATGGGGCCACCTGACGGCCCGCCCTGCCTGACATGGCACGTCTGAGATTGCCTACCCGCTCGCGCCGCGGGAAACTGTGACCATGGCGAGGATCGTCCACTACATCAACCAGTTCTTCGCCGGGGTCGGCGGTGAGGACTCGGCCGGGGCCGGCCCGGCCCTGGTCGACGGGGCGGCCGGGCCCGGACGGAGGTTGGCCGAGCTGCTGGCGCCCGAGCACCAGGTCGTGGCCACGGTGTGGTGCGGCGACGACGTGGCGGCGGGGAGGGTGACCGACGTCGTCGAGCTGGCTCGCTCCGTCCGCCCGGACCTGGTGGTGGCCGGCCCGGCCTTCACCAGCGGCCGCTACGGACTGGCCTGCGCCCGGGTGGCGGCCGCCGTACGCCAGACCGGTGTGCCGGTCCTGGCCTGCATGCACGAGGACAACCCGGGCCTGGACGAGGCGGGCCCGGCGCCGGTGGTGACCAGCGGTGAGGTGGCCCGGCGCATGGGACCCTCCCTGGACCGTCTGGCCAATGCGGTGAGGAAGCTGCTCGCCGGCGAGCCCCTTACGACCGAGGACGGCCGGATCGGCAGGCTGGCCCGCCAGACGGTGACGGCTGACGCCAGCGCCGCCCGGCGGGCGGTCGACCTCGCCCTGGCCCGCCTGGGTGGCGACGCGGCGGCCACCGAGATCCCGCTGCCCCGCTTCGACCGGGTGACGCCGGCCCCGCCGTTGGCCGACACCTCCACGGCCATGGTCGCCCTGGTCACCGAGGGAGGGCTGGTCCCCGACGACAACCCCGACAACCTCGAGTCGGCCCGAGCCACCCGATGGCTTCGCTACCCGCTGGAGGGCCGCGCCGCCCTGGCGCCCGGCGAGTACCGCTCCATCCACGGCGGGTTCTCCACCGCCTGGGCCAACGAGGACCCGCACCGGATCCTGCCACTCGACGCCGGCCGGGAGCTGGAGGCCGAGGGGGCGGTCGGTCGCCTGTTCGGCGAGTACTTCGTCACCAGCGGCAACGGCACGTCGATCGCCAACGCCCGGCGCTTCGGCATCGAGTGGGCCGCCGACCTGCGCCGCTCGGGCGCCCGAGCCGCCATCCTGACCGCCACGTGAGGGACGGGCACGCGTTGCGGGGCAACGCTGGCAAAGGAGCTGGAGCGGGCCGGCATCCCCACCGTCCTGCTCTGCAACCTGGTCTCCATCGCCGAGCGGGTGGGGGCTCCCCGGATCGTGCCCACCCGGGGCATCCCGTACCCGACGGGCGACCCCTCGCTCAGCCCGGAGGCGGAGAGCCAGTGGCGGCGCCGGCTGGTCGAGCGGGCACTGGAGGTCCTGAGGACCCGGGTGCACCAGCCCACGGTGTTCGAGGTCGGTACCGCCGGGGTCGGTACCGCCGAGGTCGGTACCGCCGAGGTCGGTACCGCCGAGGTCGGTACCGCCGAGGTCGGTACCGCCGGGGTCGGTGCTGCCGGGGTCGGTGCTGCCGAAGTCGGTGCTGCCTGGGTCGATGCCGCCGAAGTCGATGCCGCCGAAGTCGGTACCGCCGCCGCCCACCCGCCAGCCCACCCGCAGGACGCTCATGCCTGACATCGTGATCTCCGGCGCCGCCCAGGTGCTGGCGCACGTGCCCTCGCTGGCCCGGCACGGCTCCAAGCCTCGCCGGGAGCTGCCGAGGGACGATGCGGTGGCCCAGGCCTTCGCCTCGTCGCTGCGCACCTTCGACCAGGCGGTGGCCTACCCGGCCAACCAGGCCTACATCAACAGCCTCCATCCCCGGGACCTCCCCGCCCGGCCCTGGACCGGGGCGCAGCGGACCGAGGTGCCCGACGCCACCCGGTGGAGCGCCTCGGGGGAGATCATGCCCGAGGCCGAGCTCCTGGGGCTGATGGCGGCGATCGACCAGTTCGACCTGCTCACCCTGTCGGCCGGTGCCGCCGAGCGGGCGGCGGCGGGATTGGCCCGCCATCCCCTGGCCAAGCGGCTCGACCTGGACCGGGTGGAGGCGTCCCAGGGCGACGTCGACCGGGTGGTCGGAGAGGCGGGGGCCCTGGACGTGGTCCACGCAGCAGCCGCCGTCCGGTGCGGACAGATTGAAGACGAGGCCCTGTCGGCCCACGTCCTGCTGGACAACCTGGCGGCCAAGGCGACCGCCACCCTGGCCCTGCTGCACCTGCTCGAACGCCAGGGAATCGAACCGGCGTCGGTCGACTACGTGCTGGGCTGCGGCGAGGAGGCCATCGGCGACCGCTACCAGCGGGGCGGTGGGAACCTGGCCAAGGCGGTGGCCGAGGCGGCTGGGCTGACCGAGGCGTCCGGCGCCGACGTCAAGAACTTCTGCGCGGCCCCGGTCCCCGCCCTGGTGATGGCGGCCAGCCTGGTGTCGGCCGGGGTCTTCGGCCGGGTGGCGGTGGTCGGCGGCGGGTCCCTGGCCAAGCTGGGGATGAAGTTCCAGGGCCACCTCCGCTCGGGAATGCCGGTGCTGGAGGACGTGCTGGGAGGGGCGGCGGCCCTGGTCCAGGCGGACGACGGCGTCTCGCCCCGGATCCGCCTGGACGGGGTGGGCCGCCACAAGGTGGCCGCCGGTGGGTCCAACCCGGCGGTGATGGAGGCGCTGGCGGTCGAGCCGCTGGCCCGCCTGGGCCTGCCCATGACGGCCGTGGACGACTACGCCACCGAGCTCCACAACCCCGAGGTGACCGAGCCGCAGGGATCGGGGAACGTCCCCGAGCGCAACTACCGGACCATCGCCGCCCTGGCCGCCCGTCGAGGCGACATCTCCAAGGGCGAAATAGCAGCCTTTGCCGCCGGGCGGGGGATGCCCGGTTACAGCCCGACCCAGGGCCACCTGGCGTCGTCGCTTTGCTATCTCCCCCATGCCCTGGACCGGCTCACCACCGGGACGGCCAGTAGGGTGATGCTCATCGCCAAGGGCAGCCTCTTCCTCGGCCGGATGTGCCAGCTGTCCGACGGTATGAGCGTCCTGTTAGAAAGGAACGGCTTGACCACATGAGCGACACCGCCGCCGTCGTCGAGGCCAACCGGGAGAACTTCCGCGACCTGGTCGCCGAGGGGTCGGTGCTGGTCGACGTCTGGGGACCCGACTGCCGACCCTGCCTGGCCCTGCTGCCCCACGTGGAGGCCCTGGCTGCCGAGCGCAGCGACATCCGGGTGGTCAAGCTGGAAGCCCCCAAGGCCCGGCGGCTGTGCCTGGAGATGGGCATCATGGGCATGCCCGCCTTCTTGTTCTTCCGTGACGGCCAGGAGGTGGCCCGCTTGAGCGACCCCGCCCTGTCGGCGGACCAGCTAAGCAAGTGGGTGGACGAGCAGCGGGAGGGGGTGAGTTGAGAACCGTGCTCAAGGACCGGTTGGTCATCGCCCTGGGCGAGCGGGACGGCATATCGGGGACGGCCATTGCCGCCTGCGCCGAGGCGGCGGGGGCCAAGGTGGCCCTGGTCGCCACCGAGTGCTTCGTCTGAACGGCGTCGGGAGCCATGGACCTGCAGAGCCAGGAGGCCATCCTCCGCCTGGCCCAGGCCAACGACCCCAAGTCACTGCTGGTGCTGCTCGGCGCCCCCGACCCGGAGGCCGCCGAGATCGCGGCCGAGACGGTGACCACCGGGGATCCGGCCTACGCAGGTGCACTGGCCGGGGCCCAGTTGGGCCTCGACGTGTACCACATGCTGGACGAGGCGGTGAGGGCCGAGGTGCCCGAGGAGGTGTGGGAGGACCAGATCGGCCTGATGGCTGAGGTCCTCGACGCCGCCGCCCTGGCCGCCGCGGTGCGTTCGATGCGCCCCGGCCCCTCCTGACCCGCCCGGACCCTTCCCGGTGGCCAGGCCGCAGACCAAGCCAAACCATAGTGGTTCGACCTTCGTTGGCAGCGGGGTAGCGATGCGACGTCGTGGGCTGGTACTGATCGGAGAAGTCTGCTACCATTAGTAGTTGAAGTGAGACGGACCCCCTGTTACCAGGGGTCCCGGAGAGACTCATGCAGGGGACTACTAGGGGGCTGGGAGCACAAGTCATGAAAGGTGACAAGATGGAGCCGAACCGCTTGTTGCGCGACCTGGTGGGGACGGCCCAGGACTACGGGGTGCAACTAGGCGGCCGCTCCGCCTCCGTGGACGACAATGGTATTGACTGGAATCTCTATGTTCGCACCATGGTGGGGCTCTACTGCTACGAGGCCGTGTCGGACTGCGAGCCTTGAGATGGTAAAAGGGTCGGGCTACGGTGACGGGTCGGGTCCATGCCCTCGTAGGGCGGTCCCCACCGGCTGACCAGACTCGGTGAGGATCCCTGCCTGGCTGCGGTCGGGTCGCATCGTCGGTTATCGCCGGCCAGAACCGTCCGATAACCCCCCGCTCGGCGATGGCCGCGACGCCCCCCATGAACGGTGAGACGCTCGCTCAGGCGGGCCACCCCCCTCTCGCCGACGACCCCGACTCCGTGGCGCAGATCCGACCATACCAGCCATCCTCGGCCGGCCAGCCGGTCGATCACCGCGGTCCGCTCTTCACCGTGAGCCTTTCGATCACCGGCCCCACCAGGGTGGTGCTCTGCGACAACCACCAACTCCTTACCGACGGCTTGTCGGCGATGCTCTCGGCCGAGCGCGACATCGTCGTGACCGGTGTCGCCCGGAGCGTGGCCGAGGTGGTGGCGATGGTCAACACCCACCGTCCGGACGTCCTGCTCATCGCCTATGAGCTGCCCGACGGTGACGGCGCCGCCACCACCAGAGTGCTCAAGCAAGCCCACCCTCAACTGCAGGTGGTGATGCTCACCTCTTATAGCCAGCAGGATGTCCTCGTCCACGCTATCGAGGCGGGCTGTTCGGGCTATCTCACCAAACACTGCGGGGCCCATACGGTCGCCACCGCCATACGCCAGGCCGCAGCTGGCCAGCTCCACTTCACCAACGCCTCCTTGCCCCGGCTCCTGCCCCAGCTCGGACCGGTCAACCGCGGTGTCGGTGCCAGGTTGACCAACCGGGAGCTCGAGGTCCTCGAGCTCCTGGCCGACGGGGCATCTGGCCGGGCAATCGCCGAGCGTCTCTTCCTGTCCTCCAACACCGTGCGCAACCATGTCCAAAGCATCCTGAACAAGCTGGGCGTCCACTCGAGACTCGAGGCAGTGGCGATAGCCGGCCGGGAGGGTATTATCCGGCGCACCGGATACCGCACTGATCAGGGCCAGGGCTAGGCCTTGGCTAGCCCTGGCAGGAGGACCGGGTCCGTACTCGTTCCCCCTCTCGTCCTCGAGCGGCTGCGCTGCCCCACCTGCCAGGGCCAGGTCACGACCGGCCCGGAGGGACTCCGCTGCCATGCCGGGCACCTCATGGTCGCCTGCGAGGGTTATGTGGACGCCCGTAGCGAGGCGCCCTCAGCGCTCGCGCAGAAGACCTTCCAGTCGTTTGGGTACGAATGGACCCGGTTCCACCAGGTGCATCCCGAGGACGAGGACTACTGGCGCTGGTATTTCGCCGACGTCGATCTCTCCCAGCTGGAGGGCCGGGTCGGACTGGACGCTGGTTGTGGCAAGGGCCGCTACAGCCTGTTCACCGGCAACCACCTCGCTGCCCTGGCGGCCCTCGACGGATCCGACGCTGTGCAGGCAGCGGCGGCCAACCTAGCCGGCGCCGCCAACACGGTCGTGATCAGGTCCGACCTGTGCCATGCGCCCTTTGCGCCCGAGTCCTTCGGGTTTGTCTCCTGCCTGGGCGTCCTCCATCATCTCGAAGATCCGGAAGGCGGCTTCCGTGCGCTCGTTGGCCTGCTAGAGCCCGGGGCTATCTTCCTCGTCTACCTGTACAGCCGACCTTCGGGCTGGGGTCCCCGGGCCATGGGCCTCCGAGTCGCCACCGTGCTGCGGAGGATGACAACACGGATGCCTGCGCCCCTGGTCCGCCTTCTGGCACTCCCCCTGGCCGCCCTCCTGTGGGTAACGGTGGTCGTTCCGGGCTCGGTCTTGGGCGGTCGGCCGGGCAATAGCTTCCGACGCCTACCCCTCGCCACCTACCAAGGGAAACCCCTGCGCTCGCTGTGGCTAGACACGTTCGACCGCCTCACTGCGCCCATCGAACGACGCTACCTCTGGGAAGACCTCCGTGGGTGGTATGACCGGGCCGGGCTGGTGGTCGACGCGGTGCGAGACGAAGCCGGCTTGTTCATCCTGGCCCACCGACCGGCCAACCACCATGCCTGACGTACGGCCCGCTCCCCTACCAGCTGAGCCGGCCACAGGGCAGCGCACGCATCCGCAAGCCGCCGGAGAAGGATTACATAGCATGTTAGCACTAGATATAATGGTACTTTTGAATCTGGACAAGGACTACGCTACCGGAGATTATGTGGACGCCACATCACCAAAACCAGTAATCGTCTAAAAAAGGAGCAGGGAAAAAATGATCAATAGACAAGAGACAGGGCTCAGCATGGAGGAGCTCGAGCGGCAGCACACAGCTGAACTGCCGGCGCGAGAGCTGATGATCGGGATCTCTGTTCTCGGGATCCCGCTGGCTGGGCTGGACGGCCTTACCGCCAACATCGACACGGCGGGGCCCAACTGGCTGTTCGGTTCCGTCGGCCAAGTCGCTTAGTTGGCGGCGGGAGCCACGCCGGCGGAGGCCGCTGAGCTGCGACCTCCGCCGGCGCCGCCTCCACAACGCTTACAGAAGGACAGCCGGTTGACCGGCGCCGGTCGCGTCGATGCCAGGGACCGCCGGTGGGTCGAGGCTGCCGCCAGGCTCCGCCACCAGGTCCCGGCCTGCCTGGCCGAGGGGACCGAGATGGTCGGCCAGTGCAGGGGCTCGGGCCGGCTGGAGAGCCCCTTCCTGCTCCGTCGAGCCGACGGTCGGATGTTGGAGCTGTCCCACCTCCTGTACCTGGTGGCGGGGCATCTGAACGGGCGAGACCAGCTACCCGAGGTGGCGGCCATGGTAAGCGCCCAGCTGCACCGAACGGTCAGTGCCGACAACGTCGCCTACCTCGTCGAGCACAAGCTGCGGCCCCTGCAAGTCCTCCAAGGCCCCGACGCCTACGGCTACCGCTGCCCCGTCGCCTCGCCCACTCCCCTGCTAGGCCTTCACCTGCGCGCCGCAGTGGTGCCGCCGTCAGCGGTGCGAGTCCTCACTACCTGGCTGAGGCCGCTCTTCGCCAACACGGCGGTGGCGATCGTGCTGGCTGGGCTGCTGAGCGTCGACGCGTGGATGGTCCTGGCCCACCGCGTCGGGTTGCGTATCCAGGACCTGGTCTACAGGCCCGGCCTGCTGCTGATGGTCCTGGGCCTCACGCTGCTTGCCGCCGGGTTCCACGAGCTGGGCCATGCCACCGCGAGCAGGTACGGCGGAGCCGAGCCGGGCGTCATCGGCGTGGGCATCTACCTCATCTGGCCGGTCTTCTACAATGACCTCAACGACTCATACCGCCTCAGTCGGTCCGGCCGCCTTCGAGCCGACCTCGGAGGTGTGTACTTCAATGTCGTCTTCATACTGGTCCTGGCCGCCCTCTATGGAATCACCGGCTTCCAGCCGTTGCTCGTGGTGGTAGCTGTCCAGCACCTGGTGATCCTGCAGCAGTTCCTGCCGTTCGTGCGCCTCGACGGGTACTACATCGTCAGCGACCTCGCCGGCGTACCCGATCTGTTCGCACGTATCCGGCCGATCCTGGCCAACCTGGTCCCGTGGCGCATGCCTGACAGCTGCGTGACCGAGCTGACACCGGGCGCTTTGTTGGTCGTCACCGCCTGGGTCCTCACCACCCTGCCGCTCCTAGTGGCGTGCCTGTTGCTCCTGGGCGCATCGACCCCGGATCTGTTGAAGGTCGGGTGGTACTCGCTCACCATCCAAGGTCGGGCGCTGGTCGGCGCGGCCCGGGCAGGCGAGCTCGTCCCCGGCCTGGTGAGCGGCTTGCAGCTGCTGGCCGTCACCATCCCGTTCATCGGCCTGACCGTCACGATCCTTCGGGGGCTTCGCCGGCTCGGGCGCCCCGGCAGGCCAGCTCGATCGAGGAGATCCAAGCCTCCCCCTCCCTGGCGTTAGCTCGCTGCCGCTACTGCCAGGCCGCGTCGCGCTGTCCGGTCCTGGGCTGGTGGCTCGAAGCCTCGGACCCGGTGCCGCCGATCCCCAGCGGCCGGCCCTCGAAGAAGGAGATGCAGCGCAGGTAGGTCTGCTTGCTGCCCAGGATCCGCACCCGCCCCTCCAGCAACGCCACCGTGGGGTCAAGGGTGCGCATGCCCAAGGCAAGCAGCGTCCACACGTCGGCGCTGACCACCAGATCGGGCTGGGGGGCGGTGCCCTCGTAGGTCTCCAGGCTCCCGTTGGACACGATGACGTGAAACGACTCGCCACCTATCCTCAGCTCGTAGACCTCCCGCACTCCAACCGACCGCTCCGGCCTGAAGGTGCCTTGAAGGGCCACCAGCAGCCACCGGGGTTGGAACACGACCCCCGGAGCAGGGTCGTCCAGGAACTGGCGCCCCCAGCCCGCAAGGGCCCGCAGCGAGGGGACCAGGCCAGCGCCCAGCTCGCTCAGCCGGTAGTCGTCTCCGGTATGGACGATGATCCCGTTGTCCTCGAGCCAGCGCAGACGCTCGGCCAGCAAGTTGGAGCTGATTCCCGGCAGACCGGCGAGAAGCTGGCCGAAACGGCGGCTGCCGCTGGTCATCTCCCTCACGATCAGCAGCGTCCATCTCTCCCCGACCACGTCCAGGGCTCTGGCCAGTGCACAGTAATGACCATAAGTCCTCTTTGCCATGCCTACCCCCCCCTACTACTATTTTCCTGACAGACGGTATAAATTACTATAAATGTACACCCTTAGTTAACCGATGCTCCCTTGACAACGGTTCATGACCCTTGTAAAATCCCCCGCGTAGAGTATCACAGGGTAATACTGCCGTGCTGTAGCTAAGAGAAGTCCCGGAGGAGCAGATGAGCGACAACCCTGTGCTGCGTGACCTTGAGGCGATCGCCGAGGAGGGGTGGGCCGAGATCCGCCGGGAGCCCTACTGGGTCCACGTGACCACCCATGGCATGGACAAGGACCTCTACGTCCGCACGATGGCGGAGCTGTACCACTACACACGGCACAATTCCATCAACCAGGCCCTTGCCGCCTGGCGGGTGCCGCCCGAGGACATGGCCCTGCTGCGCTTCTGCTACCACCACGCGGACGAGGAGCTCGGCCACGAGAAGATGATCATCCACGATCTCGACAGGATGGGCGTGCTGTCCAGTGAGGCAGTCGCCCGCCAGCCCACCCCCGCCACCCAGGCCCTCATCGGCTATCTCTACGGCGTGGGGCTCCAGTACGGGGCTGTGGCCCGCCTGGGCTACAGCTACTGGGCGGAGACCTGCTACGGGCACCTGGCCGAGCTGTTGGAGCGGGTCCGGGCGGACCTTGGTCTCACTGATCGCCAGATGACCTTCTTCGTCGCCCATCAAGAGGTCGACACCAAGCATGCCGAGGAGGTCAAGCGGGTGATCAGCCGCTTCGTGCGCACCGACGAGGAGCGCGGCCAGGTCAAGGCGGTGGCCCGCACCACGCTGTACCTGACCGGCCAGATCCTGGACAACGTCGTGCGCGCCTACCGGTCCATCCCAACGTGACGCGCCAGTGCGCAGAGCCCGATGGAACTCTTCACCTTCCACGTCGCCCGTTCTGAGGCTCAGCTGGACATCGCCCGCTCGCTGCGCGATGCCGTCTACCGGCCGCGTCTGGGTCTACACCTGTCCGACATCCCCGGCGAGGCCCAGCGTGACCAGATGGGCCATGTCTTCCTCCTGCGGCGCAACGCAGAACCGGTAGGAACGGTGCGGATCGTCCCGACCAGCTGCCCGGCGACCGAGCTACGACAGCTCGGCCCCTTGCCGCAATGGGCAGCGCGGGACCTTTGCTGTGGCGAGGTCGGCCGGGTGGCGACCCTCAAGAGCGGCAGGACGAACGCCATGTCGATCCGCCTCCTGCTGGTCGCATGGAGCGCCCGCTGGGTCCTGCGCCATTCTCCGTTGCTCCGCTACGTCGCCTACAGCCGCCTCGCCCTCCTGCCCCTGTGGAGACAGGTGGGTGCGGTGGACACCGGCGTACGCTTCGCCATCCCCGACCGAGGCGAGGCCCAGTACGCGGTGATCACCGGCGAGCTGGCCGACGTTGCCTCGACCACCCGTTCGATCGACGACGAGACGCTGGAGCAGGTGGTGACCGTCTCGTGAGCGGCGGTCCCCGCCCCCGGCGGGACCGGCACGGTGGGATCTTCATCTACGGCTATCACGGCTTTCACAACGTGGGCGCGGAGTGCCGCATGCTCGCCATGGTCGACCAGCTTCGGCGCCGGCTCCCGGAGATCCGCATCACGGTCTCGAGCTTCAACAAGGCACACCTGGGCCAGGTGCCCGGAGCCGAGATCGCCTCTTTCCACCCGGCCAGGTACCACTGGGCGGCCAGGCCCCACATCGCCGCGGCCGACGTCATGGTCCTGGCCGAGGGCAACATGTTGACCGACGAGTTCAGCCCTCATCTGGTGCTCGCCTTCACCACCGCCATGGAGCAGGCCCGAGCCCTCGGAACGGCGACGGCCGGTCTCGCCCTCGACTCTGGCAGGCTGTCGGCCAGGCACGTGCCCCGGGTCGTCGAGGCGCTCAATGCCATCGACGTGCTGACGGTGCGCACTCCCAGCGCTCGGACCGTGCTCGCCGGCATGGGGGTAGCGCGCCCGATCGAGGTGACGGCCGACTGCGCGGTCTCCCTGCCGCTGCTGCCCAGTCGCCAGCCTGTTGCCGCCAAGCTGGGTTCGCACGGCGGTCCGGTCCACGGCATCGCTCCGGTCGACTTCTACATGTGGCCGGCCCGGGTCAATCCGGTGGGCCAGCCCAGCGCCTTCGTCCGGTGGCCGTTCAAGGCGACATGGGCCGGCGGCGGCCGGGTCCGCACCGAGGCGCTCGCCGACGCCTGGACCGCCTACGGGCGCTGGCTGCTCGATCGTGACCGCTCGGCCCGGCTGGCGGTGATCATCATGGATCCTGCTGACCGCCATCTGGCCCGTGCCATCGCCGGTCGGCTCTCCTCCGAACGTGTCAGAGTGCTCGGGGGCGCAGACCTCGACTGCCGGTCGATGTCGGCTGCGATCGGGTCGCTGTCGACCATCGCCAGCTCCCGCTATCATGCCGCGGTCCTGGCCCTGGCGTGGGGCGTTCCTTTCCTGGCGCTGGGCCATGACACCAGGACCAAGTTCCTTGCTGACGAGGTGGGCCTGGGCGAGCTCTACATCGCCCATGACGCTCCTCGCCTGTCCGAGGCGCTGGTCGAGCGCCACCTGGCGCTGGAGCAGCGCACCGACCAGATCGGCGAGCAGCTGAGGGCCCATCACCAACGTATGCAGGCCGCCGACAGCCGCAACTACGAGCTGGTCGCCTCTCTGTGCGCGGACCTGGGTCATCGAAGGACCCGGGCGCCGACCGCTCCGGACCAGGCACCGCAGGGGGCTACGGCGTGAGCGCCCCCTTCGCCGAGGGCTCCGGTGTGACCGCCCCCATAGTCTCGATGCCAGGTGGTGCCCCGGCGCCCGCTCCGGCGCCAACCCTGGTGTGGGCCGAGGAGCTGACCAAGACCTATGCCGGCACCCACCGGGCATTGCTGGGAGTCTCCCTCCAGGCCGATGCCGGTCAGGTCGTCGGCGTCGTGGGGCCCAACGGCGCAGGCAAGTCCACCATGCTCAAGATACTGGCCACGCTCATCGAGCCGACGTCAGGCAGGGCCCGCATCTGCGGGAGCCGCCTCCGAGAGGTGGACAAGGTCCGCCCGCTCATCGGAGTCTCCCTGCAAGACGTGGGCCTCGATCCGCTGATGACGGTCGAGGAGCACCTGAGCATACAGGGCTCGCTCTACCGATTGAGAGTGGCCGGGGCCAAGCGCCGGGCGGCCGAGCTGATCGACCGCTTCGAGCTCGGGTCGTTCGCCGGCCTGCCCGCTGGCCTGTGCTCCGGCGGCATCCAGCGGCGCCTGTCGCTGGCCCTGGCACTGGTGAACGACCCCCCGGTCATGATCTTCGACGAGCCAACCGTCGGGCTGGATCCCCGGTCGCGGCGCACGGTGTGGGACACCATCGGTGAGCTGGGCCGGGACGGGCGCGCCGTCGTGTTCGCCACCCAGTACCTGGACGAAGCAGACCTACTGTGCGATCGCCTCCTTCTCATCGACGGCGGGAAGGTCATCGCCAGCGGGAGACCCGCAGAGCTGAAGGCCCAGGTCGGCGGCCCTGTGGTCGAGGTGGAGGTCGAGGACGGCCCCGGCCCCATCCGGCCCCTGCTCCAGGAGCGGTTGGGCAGCGACGAGGTCCTCGGCGAAGACGGCCTCGGCGGCGGCGCCAAGATAGCCGTGCGGGCGCGTAGAGGTGCGCACGACCTGGCACGGGTGGTCCACATCATCGAGGAGGGCGGCTGGGCGATCCGCCGCATCGCCCTCAAGGAGCCGACCCTGGACGACGTCTTCATGAAGATGACCGGCAAGGCGGTCGAACCCACCCTCGGCCGGGGCCGGGGCATGGACCTCGCCGCCCGAACCAATCGGGGCGGCGGCAAGCGGTGGAAGCCCTGAGCCCGCCCGGCAACGCCGTGGGGGCGACCGTGAGGACCCCCGTCCCGCTCGCCGGTGGCCGGTACCAGGTGGTGGCGGCCCTCTACCGCCGGGCGATCCGGGAGGTGACGCGGGTCTTCATCACGACCACCCTCGTTCCCCTCGTGCTCCCGGTGTTCATGCTGGTGATCTTCTCTCGGGTGTTCGCCGCCGTCGTCACCATCCACGGGTTCAGGGGCAGCGCCGGCTACGCCACCTATCTGGTGCCGGCGGTGATCCTGATGGCCGTCATGCTGGGCTCACCCACCGCCGGCATCTCGACGGCCGTCGAGTTGCAGACCGGGTTCTTCGACCGTGTGCAGATATCACCGGTGGGGACCGCGCCCAACCTCACGGCACGCCGCCTGGCTGACGCCACCCGGCTGGGGCTCTTCGCGGTCGTGCTGATGATAGTGGCCCGCCTCGACGGGGTGGCGGTTGCCAACTGGCCGTTGGCCCTGTTCCTGGCGATCGCGCTGGGGGCGTGGTGGGGCGTGGCGTACGGCGGCATCGCCCTGGCGGTGTGCCTGCGCAGCGGCAGCGCCGAGACCGCCCAGGCGCTGGTTCCCCTGTTCTTCCCGATCCTGTTCATGTCGACCGCCTTCATGCCTATGGCCCTGTTGCCCGGTTGGCTCCAGGCAATCGCCCACGTCAACCCGGTCTCCCACCTGTGTGACGGGATCCGGGCTGCGCTCGCCGGCCGGTGGGACGGCCGTGCCCTGGCCGAGGGCGCCGCTGGAACTGCGGTGCTGACCTTGGCTACCCAGACCTTGGTGTGGGTGGCACAAAAAGCTAGGCGCTTTGCCTAGTATTACTGCACTAGTAAGCAGAGCTGTACTTGACAAGCCCTTCACTTGCTGTCAGGCTCTTTATGATCATATACTCTGGAGATGCTGATATCTGGTAAGCTCCACAAGGTGAAGGGGCGGGCATGAGGATTCGTTGGCGGGCACTGATCGTTGCGGCAACCTTCGGCATCTTGACGATAGCGCCGCTCGGCTCTGGAGGCGTGGCCTCGGCGGCCACGGTACGGATCGTGGGCTGCCCAGCCCCCATCGCGGCCCGGGCGCGAGCGGCAGCGCACGCGGCGATCTACCCGCCGAGCGGGACCACGCTCGCCGTGTCGATCAGCATCGTCACCCCGGGAGGGACGATCACCATCACCGGTAGGGGTTTCTTCCCCGGCAGCACCATCACCATCTACCTCTGCAGCCAGGTCACCCAGGTCGGTACCGCCACCGCCGGCTCGGATGGCTCGTTCAGCGCCACGGTGTCGATCCCCGGATCGACACCGCCGGGAACCCATGAGCTGGCCGCGGTCGGCACCAGCGCCAGCGGGGGACCCTTGGTCCAGGTGGCCGACATCACGGTGGCAGGGGCCTCGCCCGTGGCCCAGGGCCAGGGCAACCAGGGCAACCAGGGCCAGGCCGGGAGCCAGGGCAACCAGGGGGGCGCTCAGGGGCAGGCCGGCCATGGGGCGCAGTCCAACGGCCAGGTGGCTTTCACCGGCATCTATGCCGTGCCCATGATCCTGGTTGCCCTGGCCCTGGTGCTCTCCGGCTCGGCACTGGTCCTGATCGCCCGCCGCCGGCGGCTCATGGGTGTCCGCCGGCGGCGACTGGCCTGAGCCGGCGACCGGACCGCCAGTCGGGTAGATGACCATGCGGGTCGTGGTGGTGGGGCAGGGCTACGTCGGCCTCCCACTGGCCATGCGGGCGGTGGAGGTGGGCCACACGGTCGTGGGCTATGAGTCCGACCCCGTGCGGGCCAAGCGACTGGCCGCTGGGGAGTCCTACGTGGAAGACGTGCCCGACGCCCAACTGGCTGCCGCGCTGGCCACCAGCCGCTACCTTCCCTCCTGCGAGGCGCAGGCCTGCCACGGCTTCGACATGGCGCTGATAACCGTGCCCACGCCACTGCGGGACGGAGCTCCCGACCTCTCCTTCATCGAGGTTGCCGGCCGGGCCCTGGCCCGCCATCTCCGGCCGCGGGCCTGCGTGGTGCTCGAGTCGACCACCTACCCAGGAACCACCGAGGAGCTGCTCGGTCCGGCGCTGGAAGAAGGCTCGGGCCTGGCGGCCGGCAGCGACTTCCACCTCGGCTACAGCCCCGAGAGGGTCGATCCCGGCAACCCCACCTGGGGCCTGTGCAACACGCCCAAGGTGGTCTCCGGCATCGACGCCTCGTCCCTGGCCACTGTCCAGGCCTTCTACGACACGCTGGTGGAGGCCACGGTAGCCGTGTCCTCCACCCGCGTCGCCGAGCTGGTCAAGCTGATGGAGAACACCTTCCGCCACGTCAACATCGCCTTGGCCAACGAGCTGGCCATGTTCTCCGCCGACCTCAAGATCGACATGTGGGAGGCCCTCGGCGCGGCCGCCACCAAACCGTACGGCTACATGCGATTCAACCCGGGACCGGGCGTAGGCGGCCACTGCCTGCCCATCGACCCCACCTACCTGTCCTGGCGGGTCAAGCGATCGCTCGGCTACAACTTCCGCTTCGTCGAGCTGGCCAACGACGTCAACGACCACATGCCCGACTACGTCGTGCGCCGGCTGACCTTGACCCTCAACCGGCAGCGCAAGTCCGTCAGAGGCAGCCGCATCCTCCTGCTGGGCCTGGCGTACAAGCCCAACACCAGCGACGCTCGAGAGTCACCCGCCCTGGTGGTGGCCGACCGCCTCTTGGCCCTCGGTGCCGAGGTCCGGGGCGTCGACCCCTACGTGGACGACGACCACATCGACAGCCGGATGGTCCGCACCGCGCTCTCTGCCGCCGAGCTGGCTGCTGCCGACGCGGTAGTGGTGCTCACCGACCACGACTGCTTCGACTACGCCCTGGTGGGAACTTGGGCCGAGCTTGTCCTGGACACCCGCTGCCGCCTCAGTGGCGACCGGGTCGAGCACCTGTAGTCACCCAGGACCCACCGGCCACCAGCCTGACCGGCGAGCGGTCCGGCACCGACCGGGGCGGCCGGCTCAGCGCGCCCTGGCGCCGGCACCGGTGCCTCGGTCCTGGCGGACAGGCTCGGGTTCACCGCCGTGGTAGTAGCTGTGGCGATTGGCGCCATAGCGATAGCCGTAGCCGTGCTCCGTGACGATCCCATTGAGCACGGCTCCCGCCAGGGGGGCCTCGACCTGGCTCAACAGCTCCAATGAGCGGGCTAGGTCGCGCCGGGTGGTGATCCCCGACGAGACCACCACCAAGGTGGCGTCCATGCGAGGGGACAGCACCACGGCGTCGGTAACGGGCAGGATGGGAGGGGTGTCGATCAGCACCAGGTCGGCCATCTCGGACAGAGCGCTCAGCACCTCGGCGGTGCGGGGGCTGGACAGCAGCTCGGAAGGGTTGGAGGGCCGGGGCCCGGAGGCCAGCAGCACGAGCCCAGCCTGGCCGGGGATCTCCTGCAGGGCCTCGGACAAGGGCAGCTCCCCTGCCAGCACCGAGGTGAGACCAGTGTCGTTGGAAAGGCCGAAGAAGTGATGGATGCGGGGCCTGCGCAGGTCACAGCAGACTACTGCCACCCGCTGGCCAGCTCCGGCCAGGGCCACCGCCAGGTTGGCCACGGTGGTCGTCTTGCCCTCGGAGCTCTTGGGGCTGGTCACCTGCAGCGTGCGCAGCGATTGATCCAGGGAGAGGAACTGGACGGAGGTTCGCAGGCTCCGGTAGGACTCGGCCGTGGCCGACTGGGGACGTGTCACCGTCACCAGGTCGGTCTGGGTCCTGTCCCTCCAGCTGGGCACCGCCGGGATGAGGCCTAGCACCGGCAGGCCCGGCTGGGCCACATCGAGGTCCTCCTTGGTGGCGAGGGTGTCGTCCAAGCGCTCGCGCCCGAAGGCCAAGGCGATGCCGATCACCAGCCCACCGCCCAGGCCCAGGAGGCCGTTGCGAACCGGGTTGGGGCTGGCCGGCGAACCGGGGACCTCGGCGGGCTGCAAGAGCTGCACCCCGCTGGTACCCACGGTGGCCTCCGTTCGCAGGGAATCTGCCTGCTGCTGGAGCAGCCCCACCTGAGTGCTCAGCGAGGTCGCCTGGGGGTTGGCGGCCGGGGCCGGGGAACCGGGCTTGGAAGGACCGGTGATCTGGCCCTCCAGGCCGTTGATCTGGCCCTGGATGACCGTGGCCGCGCTCAGATAGCTGTTGGCCACCTCGGTCTGCCGCTGCTTGATGTAGGCGTTGGCATAGGCGTTGGCCACCCGGGCCGCCGCCGCTGGGGCTCGGCTGGAAGCGGTCACCAACATGATGTCGGTGTTGGCCAGGTTGCTACCCGACACTGGCGGCGCCTGGCCCAGCTGCTTACGGACCAGGTCGGCCACGCTGGGGCTCTGCAGGCGCTGGATCTCGTCGTCGATGTTCGGCGGGGCGGACGGCGAGGCGCTGGCCAGGAACGCCTGCGTGGGAGAGTTCACCACGAGGACCTTGGCGCTGGCCTGGTAGGTGGGTGCTTGCGACTCCGAGAGGCCCACAGCCACCGCTATGGACACAACCAGCACCACCATCAGTGTCCACTTGCGCCGGCGCAATACGCTCAGGTACTCGATCAGCGGGGAGCGAGAAGAAGTTTCTGTATCAGGAGGCATCGCCACCATCCTACTGCATGGACCGGGGCCTGGGTGAATCTTTGGCGTACTACGCTTTACTCATGGGCCAATGGGACAGTATGGGACGGCGGGGATCCCATGGCCTTGCAGGATCGTCGCGCCGGACCGGTCTGGTCCAGGACTTCGAACATGGACAGCCGGGATTGCGCAGCGATTGTCTGACCGCGCCTGGGCCCGGCCATGGCGCCCTCACCGGCCCAGGAAGTCGCTCGATCATCGCCGACGTGACTCGGGGCGGCTTGTGGGGGGTTGGTGGCCAGGCGGGTCGCTTCTTCGCCACCTTTTTGGCCACCTCTTTCACCGTGCGCTTGCTCGGACCAGCCCGGTACGGGCTGTGGTCGTTGCTGCTGGCGGTGCTCAACTATGCGTCGATCTCAGATATGGGCATGTCGTCTGCGTCCACCCGCTTTGCCGCCGATCGACATGTCCTGGCTGATGACACCGGAGAGGCACGGGTCATCTGGACCGCCCTGGCCATCACGGTGTGCTCGGCTACGAGCATTGCCCTCTGCGTGGCGGTGGTGGCGCCTTTCATCGTCAGATCGGTGCTCCACGTGCCCGTGCGCCTGGAGGCCGAGGGAGTGCTGGGTCTGCGCCTCACCTGCGCCGCCTTCGTGGCCCTGGCCGTAGCGGCCACCGCCAACACTCCCCAACTGGTGCGGCTTCGCTGGCGGGGCTACACCATTGTGACCTCTGGATCGACGATCGTCCAGGTCCTGGCGGTCCCCGCATCGCTGGCAGTCATTGCCGGGGGCGTGGCCACCGCCGCCGCGGTGGCACTCGGTGCCGCCCTGTTGAGCGTGGCCGGCAACGTCGTTCTCGGCCTGAGGCTGCAGCCGAGGCTGCGCAAACCGGTCCTCGACCGTCACCTGGTGCTTCCCCTCCTGCGCTACGGCGGAGGCCTCACTCTTGCTGGCCTGGCCGCCATCCCGCTGATGAACGCCGAGCGCTTTTTCCTGGCCCGCTTTGACTCAACGGTCGCCGTCGCCCACTACGCGATAGCCTCCTCCCTGGCAGGATCGCTTGCCTTTCTTCCCTTCGCTGCCTCGGCCCCTCTTTTCCCCGCCTTCGTGCGCCTCCAGTCCCAGGGTGCCAACCCGACACTTCGCCATCTCTATGCGACCGCTCTCCAAGGTGCGGTGCTCGTGGTCACACCCATCGCTTTGGTGTTGGCCTTCATGGCCAGGCCCTTCCTGGAGATCTGGGCCGGACCCAGCTATGCCCAGTCCAGTATTATCCCCTTCTACATCCTGGTAGTTGGGCTTTGGTCCCAGTCCCTGGCATATGTTCCATATACCTACCTACTGGCGTCCGGCAAGACCAGTCTTATCGCCAAGATATATTTGGCGGCATTGGCCCCATATATAGCCTTTGCCGCTGGTCTGACCGCCGCGTTCGGCATTGTCGGAGCAGCCTCGGCCTCGGCCAGCCTGCTCTTCGTACAGTCAGGGTTGTACTTCGCCTTCACGCACCGCACCAGTGGCCTACCATTGATTCCTGTCCCGCGACACGCCAGGATGTACATGATCGGTATGGTCCTCATGGCCGCACTGCTCTACGTGATCCATGGAGTCCTTCCCTCGTTGGCCGAGCGGGTACCTGCGGGCGTCATCGTCTTGGGCCTGTACTCATGGATCGTCTGGCGCTTCCTCCTCCCGAGTGACGATCGGGCTAGGGCTCGTGGCCTCATGACCAGACTGCGATCCGGCATTTGACCGGGGAGCCCCGGTGCCTCGGAGGGCGCTTGCCCCACCCCGAGGTGGCTGCGGGCTGCCCGGTGGGCCAGGAGAGGCCCCGGCCCTCGACGGGAGCCGGGACGGGGCGCGGCCGTCTGGTGCTGTCGGGTGCCGCCAACCCGGGCCCCCGTGGCGCTCCGACCAGCCGAGACCGATGAGAGGGACCACGATGATGACGACCTGCATGCGTTCTCGCACGGAGGTGCCGTAGTTGGCCACGATCAGGGCGAGGACGGCGGTGAGGGCCAAGGCGGGCAGCACGTAGACCAGGACCTCCCGGCCTCGTCGACGCCGGGCCGCCCGCAGACCCCGCCACAGGCTGGGCAGCAGGAACCACCAGGTGGCCACGTCGGGGAGGGCCAGCAGCTGGCGGGCCTGGTGGATCTGCCAGGGCGCCGGGCCCAGCAGGAAGTACGTCGCCCCGAGAGGCAGGTAGTCAACTGCGTGGCCGGGAGTGGACACGCTGGCCTCGGGCAGGAAGCCGCTGGATGCCGACTGGCTGCTGTCGCTGCGGATGTTGTTGATCTGGTGCAGGTTGGTCTTGGTGACGAGGTGATATCCGGAATACCCCAGGCCCGCACCCAGCACGAGGGCGCCGACCAACACAGCCACTGCCATCCCACTGGCCAGGCCCTTGGCCAGCTGGGGCCCTCCAGCGATGACGGCAACGGCCAACGCCCCGGCCATGACCAGGCCGGTGTCGGCGCGGAAGGTGACCAGGAGACCGAGGGCGGCGCCCAAGATGACCAGCGGTGCCGGGCTGGGGCGCCGTACCAGCCGGATGGCGCAGGCCATGGCCACCGCCATCAGGAAATAGACGCCCGCCTCCCGGAGGAGCTGCGAGCCCCAGATCAAGAACCCCGGGAGCAAGGTGGCCACCACCGGGACCGGGCGGCTGGCGGCCCTGCCCAGATGGCGGTAGGTGGCGTCGGAGAGCAGTGGCACGATAGCCGCAGCCATGGCCGCGTTGACCACCAGGGCGGCCTGCGGATGGGGCCCGAGGACCACGAACAGCCCGCCCAGCAGGTAGCTGAAGCCGGCCTTGCCCGGAGGAAGCAGCGAGGGGCCGGGCATCGGGGCTCCGTGCGCCCAATGCTGGAGCAGGCCAAGGCCGCCGGTGAGGTAGGTGGTGGCGTCGCTGCTCAGGTAGCCGGCCAGGCTGTGGCTGGAGAAGACAACCAGGCCTACGCCCAGATGTAGCCCGAAGGCGGCCAGAGTCCAGCTGACCACCCAACGTCGCAGGGTGGGGTCGGAGCGAGGGGCCAGCGCCAGGGCGCCGGCCACCAGAGCCAGCAGTGCCACCAGCCCGGGCACGACCACGGCGGCGGCCGACGGCTGGTAGGCGATGACGCCACCCAGGGCCATGGCGGCTGCCGCCCCCAGGCCGGCCAGGGCCGGCCGGCCCCGCCTCCCGGCCGGGCCCCCGGCCCCGGCGCCGGTCACCGGCTCACCCGAGAGCCCCGGGCCCGCTGGTGGCCGGGCCCCGCCTCCATGGCCGAGCGAAAGGCCGCCACGATCCGCTCGGCGTTGGCCGCCACCGTGAAGCGCCCAGCGGCGAAGCGAGCCGCCGCCGCTCCCATCTCCTGTCGCCGTTCCTGGTTCACCGACAGCTCCTCCAGATGGCGCACCCAGTCGTGCGGCCCCTCAGCCAGCAGACCCGTGACCCCGTGCTCTACCAGCTCGGGGTTGGACCCCACCGGGGTGGCCACCGGCGGGATGCCCAGGGCCATGTACTGGGCCAGCTTGAAGTTGAACTTCCAAGGGTTCGCCGGATGCCGGCCCAGTGGCACCAGGCCGACATCGAAGCGCCGCAACTCTCGGACCTCGGTCGACGCCGACCAGGGGGACCAGGAGCAGCCCACGTTGCCCACCCTGTCGTGCTGGGCACCGACCAGGTGAAGCCGGAAAGGGACCCGCCCGGCCAGTCGGGCGAGGGGGCCGCCCAGGATGTCGAGGTTGAAAGCGGTGCTGGGACTGCCGATCCAACCAAGCACCGGCGGGTCGCCGGCCAGGGGGGCGAGGGGCTGGTAGGCCGCCTCGTCCACCAGGTTGGGCACCACCCAGACACTGCTGGCGTGACGTTCGGCGAATGCCCTGAGGGGAGACCCGTTCACGATGACGACGTCCGCCAGCGCGCAGATCCGGGCTATCTTGGCCGGGCACTTCAACAGGTTTAGCCAGCCGTTGAAATGGCTGGGCGACCGCACGAACAGGGGATCGTCCAGCCAGTAGATGACCGGCACCCGGCGGCCCGCCAGCCAGCGCTCGAGGATCTCAGGGCCTATGAGGGCCGCCTCCCGGCAGACGAACACCGCATCGTAGGCCGACACGTCCCTCAGCAGGCGCAGGCGCTCCCAGTAGGCCTGGGCCATCGCGGTGGCCTTGGCTGCTCTCCTACCCTGGCGGTGCAGCTCCCGGTGGAGCGCCTCGGACTCGAAGGTGGCGAAGTCCACTCTGATGCCCGCCTCCCTCAGCGGGCGCTCCCAGCACTCGATGCTGGTGCGTTGACCTCCGGCGGTGCCCAGCCGGTAAGGGACCAGGGCCAAGACGTCAGGCATGGCCGCCGGTGGGCCGGGGCGGGGACCCCTGGATGAGCGGGTCGGCCGGCACGGGGGGGAGCTCCGCCGCCAGCTCCCTGGTGAGCAGAAGGGCCCGGCGGGCCGGGCCCCCGATGTTGAGACGGGCCACCAGGCGCAGCACGCGAGTGCTCACCAACCCTCCCGGCGCAAGAAGCACTCCAAGGTGAGCAACGACCACAGGCCGTGGCCGTGGTCGTCCCTGCCTGCCATGTGCTCGCCCACCATGGCGTCCAGCGCCTCCGGGCGCAGGTGGGCCCTCACCCGGGCCCCGGCCCCGAGGTTGCCCTCGACGTAGCTGCGCAGGTCGGTCCGGAACCAGTGGGCCAGCGGCAGGCCAAAGCCCTTCTTGGGTCGGCGAAGCACCTCGGTGGGCAGGTCGTCGGCCATGGCCGCCTTGAGGGCCCGCTTGAGCGACATCCCTCGCAGCTTCTGGCTGGCCGGCAGGGCCAGGGCGTAGCCGACGACGTCGGTGTCGAGCAGGGGGGACCGGACCTCCAGGCCATGGGCCATGCTGGTCCTGTCGACCTTGGGCAGCAGGTCGTCCAGCAAGTAGCTGGCCAGGGTCACCAGCTGGAGGCGGGTGACCAGGTCAGCTCCCTGGGTGGTAGCCCACAGCTCGTCGAAGGCCTCCAGCCCCCAGTCGGATGCCCCGGGCAGGAGGCGGTCCCGCCACGACAGCGGGAGGTAGCTCGCCCAGGACAGCAGAGCCCGGTGCACCGGCAGGTCCCTGCAACAAAGCAGGCGCCTGACGGCGGGAGCGCGCCCCCCCAGAGCCGATGCTGGCAGGGCCCCGGCCGCCGATGCCAGCATCTCCCGGGCGGGACGAGGGAGATGTTGAAGCCAGGACAGAGCCACCGCGGCAGCGAAGCGCTCGTAGCCGGCGAAGGCCTCGTCGCCGCCGTCGCCGCACAGGGCCACGGTCACGTGCTGGCGGGTGAGCTGGGACAGCAGGTAGGTGGGCAGGGCGCTGGAGTCTCCAAAGGGCTGGTCGTGATAGAAGACCAGGCTCTCGATCAGCTCGGTGGCATCCGGGCGGACCACGAACTCGTGGTGGTCGGTGGAGAAGCGCTTGGCCACCATGCGGGCGTAGGGCCGCTCGTCGAAGCCCTGCCCATGCTCGAAGCCGATGGTGAAGGTGGCCACCGGCGCCGCAGACAGCTCTGCCATCAGGGCCACCACGCAGGACGAGTCCACTCCGCCCGACAGGAATGCCCCCATCGGGACGTCTGCCACCATCCTCTTGGCCACGGCCGCGGCCAGCAACTGGCGCAGGTGGGCAGCGGTGGCCGCTCTGGACGGGCTGCCACCGGCCATGCGGTGGGCGGCCGGCGGCTCCCAGTACCGTTCCAGGCGCAGCGAGTGGTCCGCGCCGAGCACGGCGACGTGCCCGGCGGGCACGCTCTTCACGCCGGCGAAGAAGGTCCTCGGGGACGGCACGTACCCAAAGGTGAGGTAGGCGTCGATGGCCCCGGGCTGCAGCTGGCGACCGACCCAGGGATGGGCCATCAACGCCTTGATCTCGCTGGCGAAGACGAACCGGGCCGGCCCGGTCCAGTAGTAGAGGGGCTTCTTGCCCAGGCGGTCACGACCGAGGACCAGCCGCTGGCGACGGTCGTCCCACACCGCGAAGGCGAACATGCCCTCCAGCTGGCGGCACAGCTCCCCGGGTTCCACGTCCTCGGCCAAGTGGGCCAGGACCTCGGTGTCTCCTTCGGACTTGAGCTGGTGACCCCGGCGCTCGAGCTGCCGGCGAAGGCGGGAGAAGTTGTAGATCTCCCCGTTGAGGACCGCCGCCACCAGGCCCTCCTCGTCGGTGATGGGCGGGTCACCGGTGACCAGGTCGATCACGGCCAGGCGAGTCTGGCCAATGCAGGCGGCTCCCCGCTCGAAGATCCCTCGGGAGTCCGGGCCCCGATGGTCGAGGAGGTCCAGCTGCGCCTCGACCACCACCGAACCGGCCCCGTCACCGACCGAGCCGGCTATCCCACACATGACTCGGGCCCCATGGGCGTCACATGGTAGCCCACCGACGAGCCGTCACTACAACGCCTGACGGTGGCTAGTATCGGCCTATGCGTTCAGACCAGGGCCTCATGGACAGCCTCCCTGTCGAGCACACAACCTGCCCCCTTTGTCACAACGCGCCGGCCGAGCTCCTGTTGACCGGGTTTGACCGCCTGCACGGCTTACCCGGCACCTTCGGCATCGTCCAATGCTCCAGATGTCAGCTAATGAGGACCGATCCACGGCCAGTGCCAGGAGCAATGCACCATTACTACCCGTCAGACTACGGCCCCCACCAGGCACGGCCGCCCCGGCGTCGGCGAGCCTTGCAGAGGATCAACTCCGGGGCCCTCAGCTCCCTGGCTACCGCAGTTCCCCCCCTTCAGCCTGGGCGGATGCTGGAGGTAGGCTGCGGGTCCGGCGGCCATCTGGCCGACATGGCCAACCAGGGCTGGCAGGTGGTGGGGATCGAGCCCTCGGCCGTGGCGGCCCAGCGCGCCCGGGACGTCAGCGGCGCCCATGTTCTCAACCAAAGCGTGGACACTGCTGTGGACAACGCCGAGCTTCTACCTGGCTCTTTCCAGCTTATTTGCGCCTGGATGGTCCTAGAGCACCTATACAACCCCGTGGCCACACTTCGGAGATTGGCCGGGCTGCTCAGTGAGGGCGGTTGTGTCGCTCTCAGTGTCCCCGATGCCGGCGCCTGGGAGTTCCGCCGATTCGGTAACTACTGGTTGGGTATGGAGCTACCTCGCCACCTTTTTCACTTCACTCGCCAGACTCTGACACGGGTACTAGAGGACGCCGGTCTATCGCCAATGAAGGTGCAACACCAACGGACGTCATGGGATGCGCTCGCCAGCCTTGCATATGTCATGGAGGACCGATATCCGGCCAGGGCGCGGACCTTCCGGCGGGTGGTCCACAGCGTCCCGATACGGGCAGTGGGCCGGGCTGTGGGCTTGTTGGCCGGTCCCCTCGGCAAGACCAGCCGCCTTACGGTCTGGGCACGCAAGGCTCCCGGGGCTTAGCTGCCGGCTGGCCGTACGACCTTTTTCGGGCCCTTTACCGTCCTGGTCGGTCCTCCCTTTTCCCCGGCTGGCGGCCCCGGCCGTCACCGCCGTCTGGAAGGGGCCATCCCTGCGCTGCTGCTCGGCGGCCTCGACGGCGATCTGGCGCACCAGGCGTAGCCGGCCAGGTGGAGGTCGCCTAGGCGCATCTTTGAAGAACATCGCCCATCCGGGCGCCCGCCGGTGGTCCGGCCATGGGCGGCCTCGTGGGCCCACCTCCATCCCCGCTGTCACCGTCTGCCCCCGGGCGGGGTCCAACCAGAAGGCACTCCTGGCTTTCGGGCGCCACGGTGGTCCTCCGGAACCGGTTGGTCGTCCGCCTCCTGACCCCGTGGGGCCGGCGGCATGGCGCCAAGGCGGTGCTGGGCTCCTCTCCCGCATGAGGGCTGTCTCCTGGTGGGTGACGAGCCTCTGTGGCAGCCGCTTGGACAGGGCGATCGCATACCGTCTGCTACTCAAGCAGCCGGTAAGGACTTATCGAGCTATCCCATGGCTGATTAGGCTCTGAGGTTACTTTCTATTCACCTGCTGTTTAGCTTCATAAAGTTGCTCGAAGGGCGCAGCTGGTCTAGGATTCGTTCAGTGTTGGATTCCTACCTCGTGACCGGCGGTGCCGGCTTCATCGGGTCCCACCTGGTCGACGTCCTGCTGGCAAGGGGCGACCGCGTGGTGGCCCTCGACTCGCTGTCCACCGGGAGACTGGCCAATCTCGACCAGGTGGGGGGCCACCCCAACTTCCGCTTCGTGCAGGCCTCGGTGCTGGACGAGCTGGCGGTGGACGAACTGGTCCACGAGTGTGAGGTGGTGGTCCACCTGGCCGCCGCAGTGGGGGTCAAGCTGATCGTCGACCACCCGCTGAGGTCTCTGACGACCAACATCCGTGGCTCGGAGATCATGATCGAAGCCGCTCACCGGTACCGGCGCAAGATCCTCCTGGCCAGCACGTCGGAGGTGTACGGCAAGAACTCCGCCGGTGCCCTGCACGAGGGATCAGACCGGATCCTGGGATCCCCCACCGTGACCCGGTGGGCCTACTCCACGGCCAAGGCCCTCGACGAGACCCTGGCCTACGCCTATCACAAGGAGCGGGGCCTGCCTACCGTGGTGGTCCGGCTGTTCAACACCGTCGGCCCTCGCCAGAGCGCCGCCTACGGCATGGTCATCCCCCGCCTGGCCCGCCAAGCGGTGGCGGGCCGGCCCCTTACCGTATACGGGGACGGCACCCAGACCCGCTGCTTCTGCCACGTGGGAGACGTGGTGGAAGCCTTGGTCCGCCTGCTGGGCGACCCCGGCGCGGTGGGTGAGGTGTTCAACATCGGCTCTCCCGAGGAGGTGTCCATCGCCGACCTGGCCCGGCGCATCATCGCCCGCTCCAAGAGCGCCTCCGAGATGGAGCTCATCCCCTACGCCCAGGCCTACGAGGCTGGCTTCGAGGACATGGACCGGCGCCGGCCCGATACCACCAAGCTGCGGGAGCTCACCGGGTGGGCGCCGACCAGGGGACTGGACGAGATCCTCGACGAGGTCATCGCCGAGGCTTCCTTGGAGGTCGCCCTGGGAGCCGAAGTCCCGGCATGAGGCCCTGAGTGACCACAGCCTGGGCGCTGCCCCTGGCGCTGGCCGCCGCCGTGGTGCTGCTCGCCACCCCCATCGCCCGCCGGCTGGCCCTGGCGGTGCGCCTGGTGGACAAGCCGGCGCCCCACAAGAGCCACGCCCGGTCGATCCCCTACCTGGGGGGGGCCGGCATCGCCGTGGCCGTGCTGTTGGCGCTCCTGGCGGGACCCCGAGCTCCGGCCGTGGGGGTGGTGGCGCTGTGCGCTGCCGGGCTGATGGTGATGGGACTGGTGGACGACCACCGGAGCCT
Organism: Acidimicrobiales bacterium; assembly: GCA_039583615.1. Classification (GTDB taxonomy): domain Bacteria; phylum Actinomycetota; class Acidimicrobiia; order Acidimicrobiales; family QHCF01; genus QHCF01. The sequence continues at coordinate 125,149 of JAVKSQ010000002.1, read as the reverse complement.
GTCGCCCCTTGTCCGCCTGGTCGTGGAGATCGGCTGCGCGGCGGGGGCGGTGGCGGCCGGTGTGCGCGTCACCGGACTGGGCGTGACCGGCCTGGACGTGGCCGTGACCCTGGTGGCCCTGGTCGGCATCGCCAACGCGATGAACCTGATGGACAACCTGGACGGCCTGGCAGCAGGAGTCACCGCCGCCGGGGCGGCCGGGGTGACGGCTCTGGGCATCCTGGACGGCCATCCCGGCCTGGCCGCCGGAGGTGGTGCCCTGGTCGGCGGCTGCCTGGGCTTCCTGGTGTTCAACGGCAAGCCGGCGTCCATCTTCATGGGCGATGCCGGCAGCCTCTTCTTGGGGTTCCTGCTGGCTGCCCTGGCGGTTGACGCCAGCATCGGTCTGCCCCCATCGACCCGCCTGCTGGTGCCTCTGCTCATCGTCGCCCTTCCCGCCACTGACACCACCACGGTGGTCCTGGGCCGGCTGCGCCACCGCATCTCGCCGCTGCGGGGCGGCCGGGACCACCTTTCCCACCGACTGGCCAGTACCGGGATGGGCTCGGGGAAGGCGGTGATCGCCCTGGCGGCGACCGAGGCGGTCCTGTCCGGACTGGCCGTGGCCGCCGGGCAGGGCTCCCTCACCCGGGGCTGGGCCGCCCTGGCCGGGACGGGGACCCTGGCCGCCGTGGTGGGCCTTGCGCTACGGGCCCGGGCGTACCGGACGCCGGCCACCAAGCTGCCCCGCCAGCTGTGGTGGGTCGCGGGGGCGGCGGTGATGGTCGCGGCCTACCTGGCTCTCCCCGCCGTGGTCGGGGCCTTGGACGCCCGTGGCCCGGCCGTCACCGGCCAGGCACAGGCCAGAGAGGGCCTCGCCGCCCTCACCGCCGGCCATCTCGAGGCGGCCACCGCCGACTTCGCCTCCGCCCGGAGCGATCTCCGGCGAGCCAGCAACGACCTCCACTGGCCTCTGTCGTCAGCCGTGCTGGCCTATCCAGTCCTGGGATCCAACCTGGAGGCGGCCCGCACCCTGGCCAGCGCCGGCACCTCGCTGGCCTCAGTCGGGGGCCAGCTGGCCAGCGCGGGCAGCTCGCTGCGCTCCCAGACCCGAAGCGGCGCCGTCCCAGTGGCCGCCCTCGGCGCTGCCGCGCCGAGGCTGCGCAGCGTGGCGGCGAGCGCCCGGGCAGCCGCCAGCCAGCTGAGATCAGTGGATCGGGCCTACCTGGTGCCGCAGCTCTCGGGAGCTCTGGCCACCTTGGACCACCAGCTGCCCAGGGCGGTGGCAGAAGCCCAGCTGGCGGCAGGGGCGGCGACCGAGCTGCCGCCCCTTCTCGGCGCCCAAGGCACCCGGCACTACTTCCTGGCCGTCCAGAACACTGCCGAGTCCCGCGCCACCGGCGGGTTCATCGGCAACTGGGGAGAGTTGGTGGCCAACGGGGGCCGGCTGGCGCTGTCGAGCTTCGGGCGGACGTCGCAGCTCGACACCGGCGGCGACCCGGCCACCCGCGTGCTGCCGGCCCCGCCGGGGTACCTGCGCCGCTACGCTCGCTTCGACCCAGCCCGTACCTGGCAGGACGTCAACATGTCACCCGACTTCCCCACCGTGGGGGCGGTGATCGCCAGCCTCTACCCCCAGTCGGGAGGGGAGCCGGTCGACGGGGTGGTGGCCGTCGACCCGGTCGGCCTGGCTGGCATCCTCCGGATCACCGGGCCCATCACCGTACCCGGCTGGCCGGTGGCCATCAGCTCGGCCAATGTGGTGCCGGTCACCTTGCACGATGCCTACCTGGCCTTCCCCGACGAGGCCCGACGGGCGTCCTTCCTGGGCGACGTCGCTCATGGCGCCTTCGACGCCCTGAGCCGCGCCAGTCTGGGCAGCTTGAACGAGCTGTCCAACGCTCTGGGCCCGGCCGTGCGCCAGCACCACCTTCAGATCTACGCCACCCGCCCGGCCGAGGAGGCTTATCTACGCCAGTGGGGCGCGGCTGGTGCCTTCCCGCCGGTCAGGTCGGACTCGCTGGCCGTCACCACCCAGAACTCGGCGGCCAACAAGATCGACTACTACCTCCGCCGCCAGCTCACCTACTCGGTCCGCCTCAGACCCGGTGCGGTCGGGCGCTATGGCCCGACCATCGCCTCCGCCACCGGCAAGGTCACCGAGACCCTGGACAACACCGCCCCGCCCGATGGCCTGCCGGCCCTTCTCATCGGGCCCTACGGGCCTGGCTTCCGGCCCGGTGAGAACCGCAGCTTCCTCACCGTCTACAGCCCGCTGGGCTTTACCAATCCCGTCGTCAACGGTCGGCCGGCCGACCTGGAGTCGTCCCGAGAGCTCGGTCGCCAGGCCTACTCCACCTATGTGGACATCCCCGCCCAGTCGACCGCCACGGTGGGCGCCGGCCTGGGCGGGACGGTGGCGCTGCTCCCCGGAGGCTGGTACCAGCTCAGCCTGCCGGCGCAGCCCCTCGTGGTCCCCGAGCAGGCCAGCGTGTCCATCTCCCTGGCCCCCGGCTGGCAGGTGGCAGCCGCCCGCGGGGCGACCATAGCCGGGCCGTCCACGGTCCGAGCCACGCTGGGCTTGGACACGAGCCGCAGCATCTGGGTGCGGATGGCCAAGGTTGGCTGAGCACCTCCAATCGACGATAACTTGGCGAAAGTAGGGTCAGCCCATGGGATGGTGTCACGAGTTCGGACCGCAGATCCGTCATGGCTGTGGGCACCCGATGGTTGCCGAGTCGATGTCCTGCCAGTGCCCGGAATGTGGGACCGTGTGCTGGGGCCGCTTCGCCGGCTGCCACCGGGTCTGGGCCAACGGCCCCCAGGCGGTGGACGCCCGTCGCGACCAGGTGGCCAGCAAGCCGCCGACCATCCGCGCTCCTCTGGCGGCCGGAGGTGGTGCGGCCGGCGACCCGGTGGGCTCCCGGCTCCGCTCCGCCCTGCCGGCGGTGGCAGTCCCCGCCAGCGCCAGTAGGACGGCAGTGACGGCAGAGCATCTCGAGAATGCCCAGCTGAACAACGAGAACGGCCAGGAATTGATCGAGCTGAGGACAGACATCGCCGCCCTGGCCGCCACCATGGTGAGAACCACCGGAGGGACGCGCTACCTGGCCGCCCGGCACCCTGACCACGACGATGGGCCAGTCCGCGACCAGCTGGAGGACCTGTGTGCTCTGAGCAAGGAGATTGTCGTCCGGCTCAGTCGCATCGAGGACCAGATCGCCACCCTGGAGCCGCCCCGGCCGGTCGAGGAAGCAAAAGGCTCGGAGCCCGCTGCGCCCTCCCCTGCGCCGACCATCGGGGTACGAGTCTCTACTCGCCGAGCCTCACAGCCCGCCAGCCGCCAGCCCGGCGCCCGGGGATATCCCGGCCGGAGCTGACCCTGGCCCCGACCTGGGCACCGGGCGGCCCAGACCCCTATCTGCGAGCCGGTGGGCGGCGCCCTGCCCCCGGCCGGCCGTGCTGCGCGTGAAGGTCGGCGCACTGTCCCTCAGAGGTACTCGACAGTGGGGCCCCTGGCCCGGTGGCGGGTATCTAGCATCAAGCCGGCCGCACCGGCCAGGGCCTGCAGATCGAAGGCCTTGTGGTCGGTGAGCAGCACCACCAGGTCGGCCGCTGCCGCCTCCTCGGCAGTGGGCTTCACCCTCAGCACCCGAGGGTCGACGTGGCCTTCGACCACGTGAGGGTCCGCCGCCCTCACGTCGGCTCCCATGGCCAGGAGCCGCTCGGCCACCACCACTGCCGGTGACTCACGGGCGTCACCGGTATTGGCCTTGTAGGCCAACCCCAGCAGCAGGATGCGGCTGCCGTTGACCGATCGCCTTTGCCCGTTGAGGGCGGCGACGGTCCGGCTGACCACGTAGTCGGGCATGTGGTCGTTGACGTCGTTGGCCAGCTCCACGAAGCGGAAGTTCTTGCCCAGGCTGCGCTTCACCCGCCACGACAGGTAGGACGGGTCGATGGGCAGGCAGTGACCGCCGACACCGGGCCCGGGGTTGAAGGTCATGAAGCCGAACGGCTTGGTGGAGGCGGCCTCGATGGCTTCCCAGACGTCGATGCCCAGGGCGTCGGCGAACACCGCCAGCTCGTTGATCAGGGCCACGTTGACATGGCGAAAGGTGTTCTCCAACAGCTTGGTCAGCTCGGCCTCGGCAGTCCCCGACACGGGTACCGTCCGTTCCACCAGCGTGTCGTAGAAGCCCTGCACCGCCCTCAGGGAGGCTGGATCGATCCCGGCCACCACCTTGGGGGTATTGACCAGGCCCCAGGTGGCGTTGCCGGGGTCTATCCGCTCGGGGCTGTACCCGAGATGGAAGTCCCGCCCCGACACCAGCCCCGATACCTCCTCCAGGAGCGGAGCCACCAGCTCCGACGTGGTACCCGGGTAGGTGGTCGATTCGATGACCACCGTGGCCCCGGGCCGCAGGTGGCGGCCGAGGCATGCCGAGGACCCCTCGATGTAGGACAGGTCGGGGTTGCCCTCCCGCAGCGGCGTGGGAACGGTGACTATGCCCACGTCGAAGCCCCCGCAGGCATCCTCGCTGGACGTCGGCAGGTAGCGACCGCTCGCCAGTGCCTCGCACAGCTGGGCGGGCGGTACGTCCTCCACATAGGATCTGCCGGCAACCAACCGCTTGATCCGCTCCTGATCGGTGTCGTAGCCCACGACATCGTGGCCCACCTCGACCGCCCGCATGGCCAGCGGCAGGCCCACGTAGCCCTGGCCGACCACCACTACCCGGCGGGGCGATACCGTGGCCACGAGCCCTCGCCTGCGGGTCAGGCCGTCTTTACCACTTGGAAGGCCTCGGCCAGCGTGCCAGCCGGCAACCCTCCCTGCCGGGCGGTGGCCGACATCCATTCCCGGACCCTCTCGCCCACCGCCTCCTCGTCCACCAGCTGGCTGACGTGGCAGCGCAGGGCGGCGATCTTGCGCTCGAAGGCGGCCGTCACGTCCACGAAGGTGTCCGGCGACGGCGACGCCATCAGCCACACCTCGGGGACCGAATGGGGCGCCAGGCCCTCGGCCAGCAGCTCGGGATGGGCGAAGGCGTTGCGAGCGTCGGGGTAGACGGCGCACAGGCTGGCCTCGCCCGCCGCCAGGTGGTCGGGATGGCTGGCATGGATGCGCCCGAAATTGCGCTGCGGCGACGGGCACAGCACGCGGCGGGGCCGGACCTGGCGGATGAGGCGTGAGATGTCCCGCCGCAGCTCCAGGCTGGGAGCCAGGCGCCCGTCCGGATAGCCCAGGAACACCAGGTCGGCCACGCCGACCGCCTTGGCCGCCGCCTCCTGCTCGGCCCGACGGATGCGGGGGATGTCACCCCGAGGCACAGCCAGATCGAACCCCCCGGCATCGCCATCGGTCACCACGCAGTAGGTGACATCGACCCCGGCATCCACCCAGGTGGCAACCGTCCCGGCCGCCCCGAAGTCCACGTCGTCGGGATGGGCCGCCACCATCAGGACGGGCGTCGGCTCCCTCTGCTCGGCCACTGGGCTCAGCCGGCGTGGCCCATCCGCTTGAGCAGGGTGAGCAGGTCGTCGGCGTGCTCCTCCTCCACGGCCAGGATGCCTTCCAGCATCCGGCGGCTGGTGGTGTCCCCGTCGCCCAGCCACCTGATGATCTCCTCGTAGGAGGCGATGGCCACCCTCTCTGCCACCAGGTCCTCCTTGATCATGTCGATCAGGTCGGTTCCCGGGACGTACTCGGCGTGGCTGCGGGCCACCAGGGTGGCCGGGTTGAAGTCCGGCTCTCCCTGGAGCTGGACGATGCGGGTGGCCGCCTGGTCGGCGTGGCCCTGCTCCTCGGTGGCGTGCTGGAGGAACTCCTGGGCCACCGGCCCGGAGTTGAGGCCCTCGGCCATGTAGTAGTGGCGCTTGTAGCGCAGCACGCACACCAGCTCGGTGGCCAGCACCTCGTTCAGCACGGCGATGACCCGCTCCCGGTCGGCGCCGTAGGCCTCTGTTATGGGACCCTGCTCGAGGTGGGCCCGGGCGTTTTGCCGAAGGGTCTCTACGTCGGAGAGGAAGTCGCTCACGCTCGAAGCCTAACGCCAACCACCACCGCCGCCGACCAGATCCGCCAGCTGCGTCGGCTGGCCCGGTACGGGGCTCAGCCCTTCAACAGCGGCTGCTTGCCGCCGGCCGGCCGCCTGCGCCGGTTGGACGTGGGGCTCGCCTCGACCGGAGAAGTGGTAGCCGCCCCGGCCGGCCCGGCTCCCTTGGTGCCCGCCGCCCTGGTGCCCGCCGCCCTGGTGCCCGCCGCCTTGGTGCCCGCCGCCCTGGTCCCCGCCGCCCTGGTGCCCGCCGCCCTGGTGCCCGCCGCCTTGGTCCCCGCCGCCTTGGTCCCAGCCGCCTTGGTGCCGGCCGCCTTGGTCCCAGCCGCCTTGGTGCCCGCCGCCTTGGTGCCGGCCGCCTTGGTGCCCGCCGCCTTGGTGCCGGCCGCCTTGGTTGCCCCGGTCTTCTTGGCAGCCGCCGCCCGGCCGCCCTGGATGGTGAGAGTGCCGTCGTCGGGGACCCCGGCGCCGCCTGCCTTGGACGCTGGCGTCGAGATCTTGGGGGGTGGCGCCGCCTGGGCTGCGCTGACCTCGTCGGTGATCGACGCGGCGGCTGCCTTCCTCGCCTGGTACGCCCTGGCCGCCGCCGCCCTCTCTCTTGCTCTGGCCGCATCCTCGGCTGAGTCGGGCTCCCGGGCTGCTCGGTCCGCCTCCTCCTCGACCCGGGCGTCCTCGGCTGCCCCGCCTCCCTCGACGGCCCCTCCCGACCTCCCGTTCATCGAGGTGACCATGGTGTCGATCCGCCTCAGGACAGTTGCCCGACCTGCCCCCGCCTCCTCACGATGACGCACCATCTCCAGCTCCTGGCGGTCGAGGTGACGGAGGAGGGGCAAGATCTCGGACACCCGCAGGTCGTCGTAGTCGGCGATGGGGAACAGGTCGATCTCGGGTTCCTCTGGCGTCAGGCCGACCGCACCGGGCTCGCTCGTCCCACCGTAGGGCGCGGAGCCCAGCCCATCCACCGTCGCCCCCACCGGGACCTGCTCCCTGCTGCTCAGCTCGTCCAGGCGGCGGAGGATGGTGGCTCTTCCCCTCCCCGCCACCTCCCGCCGGCGCACCATCTCGTACTCGTCGGGTACCAGCTCGCTCAGGAGGGGCAGGATCTCGGACACCCTCAGCTCGTCGTAGTCGGCGATCGGGAAGACGGCGTCCGGGTCGAAGCTCTCGATCACCGGCGGCTGAGGCTCGGGGGTCGCCGGCCTGCGGATCGACCGGAACAGCGACCGTCGGGCGGGCGCCGGCTCGGGTAGGGCATCTAGGTCGGTGTCCCCGGCGTCCTCGGCCCCGGCCAACTCGGCCCCGGCCAGCTCGTCGGCCCCGGCCAACTCGACCTCGGCCAGCTCGTCGGCCCCGGCCAGCTGGCGCTCCGGTGCCACCGCCCCGGCCGCGCCGCGGCGCCCCGACGCGAAGAACGACCGGCGTACCGGCCAGGGCTGCGCCAGCGGCTCCATCTCGGGCACACCCGCCCCGGCCCGGTCCTCGGCCGGCTCGGGAGCCTCCTCCTCACGCCGAGCCTCCTCGTCACGCGACTTGCGCCCCCGGCCGAGAAGGACCCGGGGGCCGCGCACCGCTGGGACCAGCTCGGTGGACCGGTCGTCCTCGGCCATCGCCCCTGCTCCCACTCCTGAGCCAGCGATCGGCGAGACCGATTGGCGCCGCTTGGCCCGATTGACGCCAGTGAACACCACCAGGACGACCACGCACACCGCGCTGGCTGCTATGGAGACATAGTCGAGGGGCAGCGAACGCTCGACGAAGCCCACCACCAGGGTCGCGGCAGCCGCCAGCAACAACCCGATTGTCACGATCAGCAACAAAGAGACCCACCATTTCCGGGAGGCGGCACGAGGCTATTCACCATAGTCCCACCGACCAGCGCCCCTAGCCAGCATTCAACATGGCCATGCGATCAGGTAGGGCTGGACCGGTCCACGTCGGCACGCTGAGCCGAGCCCGGAACAGGCGGTGCCAAACGTGAGGTCGAGTCCGGATGACGCATGTTGGGCACCGGGGACAGCGACGGCAGGTTCTCCTCGACCCAACGCAGCGCCTCGGAGAATGCGGTCTGGACTCGCATCCTCTCGGCCGCCAGGTACCGCTGGAGGTTGTCCACGTCCTCCTGGAGGGCCGCCCGGGTCCCGGCCAGGCGGTCTATGTCGGCGCGTACTTCGGCAGTGGCCTCGTCGGTCATCCGCCGGACCTTCTCTTCGGCTTGGGCCACCATGGCGCCGGCATCGGCGCGGGCGCGGTTCATGACCTCGGCGGACTGCTGGTGCGCCTCGCTCACCGCCAGGTCGGCCGTACGCTGGGCCAACAGCAATGTCCGGGTGATGGAGTGGTCCTCCGGATCGCGCTCCGCCTGGCGCGGCGGCTCGGGCTGGAACGGCCTGTCGGCGGCCCTTGACCGGGCCTGGCCCAGCTCCGCCTCGGCCTGTGCCGCTCGGGCCGCCGCCTCCCGAACCCGCTCTTGGAGGAGCTCGATGCCGGCTGCCACCCGCTCCAGGAACTCGTCGACATCGTCCTTGTTGTAGCCGCGCAACTCGAGTCGGAACTCGATGTCCCGAAGCGTCGCCGAGGATACCTCCATGACCATGGCACGCCATCCTACACTGCTCCGCAGGGGCAAAGGGGCTTCGCACTCATCCCCTAGCGAGCGAACAGGGGGATGAGCACTACCTGGATCACGATCAGGACGATCAGGGGGGAAAGGTCGAGGCCGACGCCCCCAATGCCGATGGGAGGCAGGATCCTTCGCAACGGAGCCAGCACCGGCTCGGTGATGGTGTTGAGAAAGGAGGCCACGCTGGCCAGTGCCGAGCCCGGCGTGAGCGGGAAGTAGCTCAGGATTATCCGGGCGAAGATGACGACGACGTACGCCTCCAGCACATATCGGATGACGTTGGTGATCACGGTCGGTAGGTCAAGCTCGGTAGGTCAAGGTCGGTAAAGTCCCCTCTCCTGGAGGCGCTGACGCTCCTCCGGCGACACCTCGACGTTGGACGGGGTGAGGAGGAAGACCTGCTCGGCCACCTTGTCCATGGACCCACCCAGGGCATAGGTCACGCCGCTGCAGAAGTCGATCATGCGCCGGGCCAGCTCCCGGTCGGCTACCTGGAGGTTGACGATCACCGGCTGGTCGACCTTGAGGCGGTCCCCGATCTCCTGGGCGTCGCCGAACCGCTCGGGCGCCACCACGTGGACCCGCGCTCCCCGGGAGGGCACGATCGGCCGCACCACCGCCCCGCGGGAAGCCGCCATGGCGGTGGCCGCCTGCGGGTCTTCGCGGGGCAGGGCCCGAATGGCGCTCGGGGCCTGCTCCTCCGCCGGAGCGGGGAAGCTCTGGACCGAGCTGACCGGCGCCGGAGCGAAGGAGCGGGGCGCGCCGCGCCCTCCCACCGGCGGCGCGGGCTCTTCGTATTGGTCGTAGTCGTCGTACTCTTCGTCGTCGTAGAGGCCTAGGTAGACCATCGCTCGGCGAACAAAAGAAGCCATTGCTGCCTCCTTGGGGCCAGCCTATTGTCCCAGCGTCGGGCGGTGCGGGCGGCCACCGAAGAGAGCCCTGCCAACCCGTACCATGGTGGCACCTTCTTGGACCGCCACCTCCAGGTCGTCGGTCATGCCCATGGACAGCTCTGGTGCACCAAGGCGGCGACCGAGGCTGGCTACCGTTCGAAACCCGAGCCGCGCCTCCTCCGGCGGTCCCTGCCCTCCCAGCACCATGAGGCCCCGCACGTCGAGGCCCAACTGGCCCAGGCTGGCCACCAGGCCGGGGGTCGCCTCCGGGGAGCAGCCGTTGCGCCGGGCCGCTGACCGGTACGGGTCCACCTGGACCAGGACGGCGGCTCCCGGAGCCCAGCGGGCGATGGCGGTCCCCTCCTCGTAGCGGGCCACCGACTGCCAGAGATGGACGTGAGGAGCCAAGCGTCTGACCTTGTTGCGCTGGATGGCGCCGACGAAGTGCCAGCGGACGGCCGGTGCCCCACTGTCCTGCGCTCCGTCCAGCGGGGGGTCGCCGACCGCCTGCGCCTTGGAGACGAGCTCCGCCGCATAGTTCTCACCCAGGTCCACCAGCCCGGCGGCCACCGCCTGGCCAACCGCCGTGGTGGGGAACCCCTTGGTCATCCCCACCACGGCCACCGTCTCGGGCGCCGCCCCGGCCGCCCCGATACGCCTGCGCACCTCGGCCAGGCGCTCCCCGACGTCGGCCGAGCTCTCCGCCACCTGGCGGGTCAACTCGGGTCACCACCGGGGCGCCAGACCACCAGGGCCTGGCGGCGGTGGTCACCGCCGGCCCGATGCGAGAAGTAGGCGGGAGAGCAGGCAGTGCACTCGGGGTGGCGATGGACCAGCTCGGCCCCGGCGGCCACCACGGCCAGGCGCACCGCCTCGTCGAGGTCGAGAGCCGGCTCGCCGGAGGCGGCGCGGCTCCTGACCGACGGGCCGAGCCGGTGGGCCACGGCATCCAGCTCCGAGGAGGAGAACCGGTAGCACTCGGGATGGATGCACGGTCCCAGGGCGGCCACCACGTCGGTGGCACCCAGCTCTCGCATGGTGCTCACCGCCGCCTCGACCACCCGGGCCACCAGCCCCCGCCAGCCGGAATGGACCGCACCCATGACCCCTTGGGGGCTGGCCAGGGCAACCGTGGGACAGTCGGCGCTGAAGACCGCCAGGCACCCCAGCTGGTCCCTGCTCACCAGGGCGTCTCCGGGGGCGCCCGTCACTCCCCCGGGACGGCTCACCACTCGAACCTGGCCGCCGTGGACCTGGTGCAGCCAGCTCCAGGGTCGGTCGAGCACCGCCCGCCGCCGGTCGGCACAAGGGCCGCTGACCGGGTCAGGCGCCAGGTCGCCATCGACATTGGTGGTCCAACGAGCCAGGACGGGAGTCGTGCCCAGGCGGACCGGGTCAACCCTTGAGGAAGGAGGGGACATCGAACTCGTCGTCGTCCAAGCCGAGGTCAGGCTCGGCGAAGATATCCTCTCGTGGCGCCACGATCCTCGGCGCGGCCCGCTCCTCGGACCGGGGCCGGCCCTCGTCCCAGCGCTCGAAGCCGGCTGCGATGACGGTGACCCGCACCTCGTCGCCCATGGCGTCGTCGATGACGCTGCCGAAGATGATGTTGGCGTCGGGATGGGCCACCCCGTGGATGATCTCGGCCGCCTCGTTCACCTCGAACAGACCGAGGTCGTTGCCGCCGGCGATGTTGAGCAGTATGCCCCTCGCTCCCTCTATGGAGGCCTCCAGCAGCGGGCTGGTGATGGCTCCCCGAGCGGCATTGATGGACCTGCCTTCCCCGCTGGCCGAGCCGATGCCCATGATGGCGGTACCGGCGTTGCTCATGATCATCTTCACATCGGCGAAGTCGGTGTTGATCAGGCCCGGCGTGGTGATGAGGTCGGTGATTCCCTGCACGCCCTGGAGGAGGATCTCGTCGGCCATCTTGAAGGCGTTCACCATGGAGGTCTTGTCGCTGGACACGGTGAGCAGCCGGTCGTTGGGGATGATGATGAGAGTGTCGACCTTCTCTTTCAGCCGCTGGATCCCCGCCTCGGCCTGGACGGCGCGCCGCCGTCCCTCGAAGGAGAAGGGGCGGGTCACCACCCCGATGGTCAGCGCCCCCAGCCCCTTGGCGATCTCGGCCACCACCGGGGCCCCGCCGGTACCGGTGCCGCCTCCCTTGCCGGCCGTGATGAAGACCATGTCGGCGCCCTTGAGGACCTCTTCGATCTCGTCGTTGTGCTCCTCGGCCGCTTGACGTCCGATCTCCGGATCGCTCCCTGCGCCCAGACCCCGGGTCAGCTGACGGCCGATGTCCAGCTTCACGTCGGCGTCGCTCATCAACAACGCCTGGGCGTCGGTGTTCACCGCGATGAACTCCACGCCCTTGAGGCCGGCGTCGATCATCCGGTTGACGGCGTTCACCCCGCCACCCCCGATGCCGACCACCTTGATGACTGCTATGTAGTTCTGCGATGCGACCGGCATGGGTTTGCGTTCCCCCTTGTTGGGCTCCCCAGCGAAGAGGCAAGGGAAGGCCTATCGCCTCCACCACTGAGGGTCTTGGACCACCCTCACCCTTCACTAAAGGTTGCGAGTTATGTCAACCTCTCGGTTCGCTTCAAACTATAGAAGGAGATCAGCCGCCGGTCAAGGCCGGATCTTGGGGAACCCGTAGGTCGACGCTGCGCACCCCAGCCAGGTCGACCTGGTCGACGATGACGGCCAGTGCCCGCAGCTTGGCGCCGAGCTGGTCGGCCCCGCCCAGCACCACCACCGTTCCGCCCGACAGGCGGGCCGGGGAGGCCAGCGCAGGGCTGCCCCCACCCCGAGCCGGGCGCAGGGCCACCTGCAGGTCGCCTCCGGCGGTCAGGCTCACGGCCGCCACACGGGGCGCCAGGGAGGGGACCATGCCGGCTGCCGCCTCGACGGCGGGCGTGGCCCGGGGTCCCAGGTGGGATCCGGGCGGGCCAGGGTCTCCCACCCCGGTGATGGCGGTGAGGCCCGCAGGGGGCTGCGGGACGTCGGCCAACACCCGGCCCGACCGGTCGACCAGGGCCCAGCTGTCCGGACCCGGCTCGGACCCGGCCCCCGAGGCGCCCCCTGGGCCGGGGGCGGCAACCGGTGACCCGACCGTCGCTCCCGGACGGGCCACCACCGCCACCGGCCGGCGCTCCACCACTGATATCCGCACGCTCGAGGGCCAGGCACGCTCGACCCGGGCATCGGCCACCCAGGGCAGGGTCTCCACCCGTCTGGCCGACTGGGGCGCGTCGACGTCGATCATCAGCCTGCTCAGGTGGGCGGCAGCCAGCACGCTGGCCCGAGTGGTGTGGGCGGCACCGGTCACCTCGACCGAGCGGACGACCAGGAGCGGCGAGTGGACCAGAGCGCCGCCACCGGCCCCGAGGACGCACGCCCCGAGCACGACGGCGGCCATGATGAGGCGACGCCTGCCCTGGTGGCGGCGTACGTCGAGCCACCGCTCCCGAAAGCGCGGGTCGATCGGCAACCCGGTGCCCACCGGCGCCCTGCCGGTAGGTGTGGCCACCCATGGTGGCCGCTGAGAGAGCCCGTGCCTCCCGGGGCTCACGGCCAGGTCAGCTCCCCGTTCGAGGGCTCGACCTCGACTCGAGCTTGAGCCTGGCGGGCAGCGCCGAAGCCCAGCGTGTGCACCTCGGGCACCAGCTCGATCCCCAGGCGCTGGCTGACCACCTGCCTGACCTCGTCGATCAGGGCCTTGACGTCGTCAGCCTTGCCGTTGGGATCCGCCTGGAAGAAGTTGGCGTGCTTGGTCGAGACCGAGGCCGAACCGAACCGGTGGCCCTTGAGCGCGGCCGCCTCGATCACCCGGCCCGAGGAGTCGCCGGGCGGGTTGGTGAACACCGAGCCGGCGTTGTGCCCTCCCGGTTGGTGCTCCCGGCGCCAGCGGACTATCTCGGCGATGGCCTCCTCCGAGCGCCCTCGGTGGCCGGGCGCCAGGGCCAGCTCGGCCCAGACCACCACCTGGCTGGAGGTGAGGTTGGAATGGCGATAGGCGTAGTCCAGGTCCCCTGCCTCCACGATCCTCTCGCCGGTGCCAGCCGGTTCGGCCAGGTCGACCACGCAGGCCCGGCGCAGGCACCGGGCGATCTCCGAGCCGTGGCCTCCGGCGTTCATGCGGACCGCTCCGCCCAGGGACCCGGGGACCCCCACCGCCCACTCGAACCCGGCCAGGCCGGCGGCCACGCTACGGCGGGCCAGCACCGGAAGGCTGGCGGCGGCGCCCGCTCTGACCAGTCGATCCTCGATGTCCACGGCCGCCCAGGCCGGCCCCAAGGCCACCGCCAGGCCGGGGAAGCCGGCGTCAGCCACCAACAGGTTCGAGCCCTTGCCCACCACCACCGTCGGTATGGAGGTGGCCAGCACGGCCCGGCGCACCACGGCCAGGTCGGCCTGGTCGGTCACCTGCACGAAGAGGGAGGCGGGTCCGCCCACCCGGTAGGTGGTGAGGGGGCCGATGGGCCAGTCCCGCCGGGCCAGCGAGCCCAGGATGCCGGCCGCTTGGTCGACTTGGTGGACGAGGGCCTCGGGCTGCAGTGCTCCCTGGTCCAGGGCCTCCTGGTCCAGGGCCTGCGGGGGCGCCGACCGTTGGTCAGCCACCGCTCCTCCAACCAGCCAGCAGCTCGTCGGGCAGAGTGGTCAGGTCCCCCGCCCCGAGCGTCAGGCACAGGTCGCCGGGTAGCAGCGAGGCGCTCAGGAAGTCCACCACCTCGGCCCGGGTCGCCAGGTAGGCCACGTCCGCCCCCGGATGGGCGTCGGCCACCGCCCGGGCCACCAGCTGGCCGGTAACTCCCGGGCGGGGCTCCTCGCCGGCCGGGTAGACGTCGGTCACCACCACCAGATCGGCCCCGACGAAGGAGTCGGCGAAGTCGGCCCACAGGGTCGCCGTGCGGGAGTACCGGTGGGGCTGGAAGACGCAGACCAGCCGATCCCAGCCACCGTCGGCCGCAGTGGCCAGGGCAGCTGCCACCTCACCGGGCAGGTGGGCATAGTCGTCGACGAAGCTCACGCCCCGCTCGGAGCCCCGGAACTGGAAGCGCCGAGCCACCCCGGCGAAGCGGGCCAGGGCTCCCTGGACGTCCTCGAAGCGGGCCCCGAGGGACAGCGAGATCACCGCCGCTCCGGTCGCGTTGCGGGCGTTGTGCAGACCTGGCACGCTCACCTCCAGGCGACCCAGGCGCTCCCCGTGGAGATGCAGCTCGAAGCTGGTCCGAGCCCGCGATCGCTCGATGCCGACCATGCGGTAGCGGGCCTCGGGCGAGGTGCCGAAGGTGGGCACCCCGTGGGCCGCTGCCAGGGCTGCCGCCGTCGGGTCGTCGGCGCAGGCCACCCGCGGGCCGGTGACCGATCCGAGGAAGCGGTCGAAGCCGTCCACCAGCGCCTCGAACGACCGGTGGTACTCGAGGTGGTCGGGCTCCACGCTGGTGAGCACGGCAGCGTCCGGGTCGAGCTTGAGGAAGGTCCCGTCGCTCTCGTCGGCCTCCACCACCAACCACTCGCCCGAGTCCCATACTGCGCCGGTGCCTATCTCGTTGAGCTCACCGCCGATGATGAAAGAAGGTTGGGCCCTGGCCTCGACCAGCACCAGGGCGAGCATCGACGCGGTGGTGGTCTTGCCGTGGGTTCCGGCCACGGCCACGGTGCGGCGGGTGGCGGTGATGGCGGCCAGGATGTCGGCCCGGCTGATCACCGGTATGCCCCGCTCCCGAGCGGCCACCACCTCGGGGTTGGACGGCCTGACCGCGCTGGAGACGGCCACGGCGTCGACCACGCCGACGTTGTCCCCCCGGTGGCCGACCACCACCGACGCCCCCGCCGCCCGGAGGCGCTCGAGGCTGGGCGATGCACGCACGTCGCTACCGGTCACCGTATGCCCCATGGCGGCCAGCACGGAGGCGATGGCGCTCATGCCGGCGCCCCCGGCCCCCACCACGTGGATCCTGCAGGGCACGGTCAGGTCCGGTGCCGGGGCGCCGACCCGAGGTTCGCTGGTCATCGGGTCACCGGCCCAGCCTGCGTCGCGCTCGTCCCGCCCACCACCCCGACAGCCGCCTGGGGCTGCCGGCCCGGGCCGGCTGGTCGCCCCGGGGCTGGTCCCCAACCGGGGGCCTCACCCGGGCGTGGCTCTCCACCAGGCGGGCCACTGCGAGGGCGGCATCGGGCCGGCCGAGCGAGCGGGCCGCCCTTCCCATGGCCACCAGCTGGTCCGGCCGGGCCAGGAGGTTGCCCAGCACCTCGCCCAGCCTCTCCGGCGTGCACTCCTCGTCGGCCAGCAGCACCGCTCCGCCGGCGTCCACCATGGCCTTGGCGTTGGCCGTCTGGTGATCGCCCGGCGCTCCCGGCAGGGGTACCAGCACGCTGGGAGCCCCTGTCACCGCCAGCTCGGCCACCGAGGTGGCGCCGGACCGGCACACGACCACGTCGGCTGCGGCCAGGACATGGGCCATGTGGTCCTCGTACTCCACGCCCTGGTACACCAGCCCACCCCCCGGAGCCCTGGGCAGGTCCCGTGAGACCTCGGGCCAGTCCCGGCGGCCGACCACGTGGTAGATGGCCAGGTCGCCGCGGTCGGCCCAGCCCCGGGCCAGGCCCAGGGCGGCCTGGTTGATGCGGCGGGCGCCCAGGGACCCGCCGAAGACGGCTACCACCATCCTGTCCTCCAGCAGGCCCAGACGGCCCCGGGCGGCCGCCTGGCCGGCGGGTGAGCGGTCGACGGCCCTCACCTCGGGGCTGACCGGGTTCCCGGTCACCACGGCGCGGGGCAGGGCAGTACCCTCGAAGGCCACCGCCGCGGCCCGGGCCAGCCGAGCCACCAGCCGGTTGGCCGCTCCCGGCACGGCGTTGGACTCGGCCACCACCAACGGCACCCGGAGGAACACCGCAGCCAGGGCGCAGGGCAGGCCGGCATAGCCGCCCATCGACAGGACCACCGCCGGGCGCCGGCGGGCCACCAGGGCCATGGCCTTGACCATGGCCCGGCTGAGGCCGACCACCGCGCCGAGGTTCTCCACCGCCAGGTGGCGGACCACCCCGCGCCCGGGCAGCAGGGTCACCTCGAAGCCGGCCGGGGTAACCAGGCGGGACTCGATGCCCCGGCGAGAGCCGACGAAGTGGATGCTGGAGGCCCGGTGGCCCAGGTCGACCAGGGCCTGGGCCACGGCCAGGGCCGGCAGCACGTGGCCAGCCGTGCCGCCACCCGCCACCATGGCGAAGGTGCCGCCACCTCCACTACCGGATCCACCCGAGCCGGCGGTCA
Organism: Acidimicrobiales bacterium; assembly: GCA_039583615.1. Classification (GTDB taxonomy): domain Bacteria; phylum Actinomycetota; class Acidimicrobiia; order Acidimicrobiales; family QHCF01; genus QHCF01. The sequence continues at coordinate 108,313 of JAVKSQ010000002.1, read as the reverse complement.
TGGTTGCCATGGGCGACCCGGTTGGCCAGCCACGTTGAGCAGCAGCCCGGTGGCCCCCATCAGGATGGCCAGCGAGGACCCTCCGTAGGACACGAATGGCAGCGGCACGCCGGTGACCGGCAGCACCCCCACCACCGCTCCGACGTTGATCACCGCCTGGCTGACGATCCAGCAGGTGATGCCAGCCGCCATCAGCGTGCCGAAGCGGTCGGGAGCCCGCAGGGCGACTCGAACGCCGAGCACGGCCAGCGCCACGAACAGCCCCACCACCACCACCGCCCCGATGAGGCCCAGCTCCTCGCCGATGATGGCGAAGATGAAGTCGGTATAGGCATTGGGCAGGAAGCCCCACTTGGCCCGGCTGGCGCCCAGCCCCACCCCCAAGAGGTGGCCGGACGTCAGGCCCACCAGTGACTGGACCACCTGATAGCCGGAGTTGCTGGCGTGGGCCAGGGGGTTGGTGAACGACAGCAGCCGGGCCCTGCGGTAGGGCTGGGCCAAGCCGACGAGGAAGGTGCCGGCGGCCAGGGCTGCCACCACGCCGGAGAGGGTGGCCAGGCGGGTGCCGGCCGCCCACAGCAGGGCCAGGGTGATACAGGCCAGCACCAGGGTGGTCCCCAGGTCAGGCTGCTTGATCACCAGTGCCGCGGCGAGGACGAACACGATGAGCATCGGTCGCAGGGTGGCTCGCCAGTCCCCCATCTGCTCGGCTCGGCGAGCCAGCAGGTCGGCTCCGAAGACCACCATGGCCAGCTTGGTCAGCTCGGAGGGTTGGAGGCGCAGCGAGCCGGCGCCCAGCCAGCGGCTGGACCCTCCCACCGTCACCCCGACCCCAGGTACCAGGACCAGGACCAGCATGGCCAGGCAGGCCACCAGGAACGGGGTGCTCCAGCGCCGCCAGGCCCGGTAGTCGACCCGCATGGTGAAGGCCATCACCGCACCGCCGACCGCCAACCACAGCAGCTGGCGCTCGAAGAAGTACCACGAGGAGCCGTACTGGCGCAGCGCCTCCACCGACGAGGCCGACAGCACCATGACCAGGCCGATCACGTTGAGCACCACCACCACGGCCAGCACCCCGACCAACACTGCGGGCTTCTTGCGATCCCCGGGGGAGGCGGGGCGGCCGGGGGAGGCGGGGCGGCCGGGGGAGGCGGGGCGGCCGGGGGACAGAGCCCTGCGCTGGCCGGCCCTCAACTGACCGCCTCCGGCCCGGGGGGGCCCAGGATGGACCTGACGGCGCGGGCGAAGTCGTCGCCCCTCTCGGCGAAGGAGCCGTACCAGTCATACGAGGTGCACGCCGGGGAGAGCAGCACGGCGTCACCCGGCCGGGCCGCCTCCCAGGCGGCGGCCACCGCCTCGTCCATGGAGGCGGCCGTCACCACCGGACAGACGCCGGCGAAGGCGGCGGCGACCTCGCCGGCCGCCTCGCCGATGGCAACCACCGCCCGGACCCTCCCCGCACCGGCCCGCAGAGCGGTGAGGTCCACTCCTTTGTTGCGGCCGCCGGCTATCAGGACCACCGAGGCGAACCCCCGCAGGGCGGCCAGCACGGAGGCCGGGGTGGTCGCCTTGGAGTCGTCGTACCAGGCCACCTGGCCCCGCCGGCCCACCAGCTCCACGCGGTGGGGAAGGCCGGTGAAGCCTGCCAGGACCTGCCGGCAGGCGTCTGGGCTGGCCCCGGCCGCTCGGGCGGTGGCCACCGCGGCCAGGGCGTTGGCCAGGTCGTGGGGCAGGGCACGGGGCAGCTCCTCCACCCGGGCCACCAGCTGGCCGTCGGGTCCCACCAGCGCGGCCCCCCTCGCCCGGTAGTCGCCGTCGGCCAAGCCGAAGGTCACCAGGCGGGCCGGGGCGACGACCGCCGCCGCCATGACCACGGGGTCCTCGGCGTTGGCCACCGCCACGTCGCTGGCTGTCTGGTTGGCCCAGATGCGAGCCTTGGCGGCCACGTAGCGCTCCATCCCGCAGTGCCAGTCAAAGTGGTCCTCGGCCAGGTTGAGCCACGCCGCCACCTGGGGGTGAAACGACGAGGTGAGGGCCAGTTGGAAGGACGACACCTCGGCCACCAGCACCTCGGCATCACCGGCCGCCGCCTCGACCAGCGGCTCGCCGATGTTGCCGGCGGCCACCGCCCGGCGCCCGCCAGCGCGCAGCATCCGGGTCACCAGGGTGGTCACGGTCGTCTTGCCGTTGGTCCCGGTGACGGCCACGATCGGCACCTTGGCCAGCCGGGCAGCCAGCTCGACCTCGCTAACCACCGGGATGTCCGGGCCCAGGCCAAAGACAGGATGGCGGGCCGGGACACCGGGACTCACCACCACCACCTCGGCCCCTCGGGCCAGCTCGGCCAGCCGGGAGGCTGACGGGGCCTCCACCAGCTCGACCCCGAGGAGGGCCGCCCGCTGGCGCAGGGCCGGACGAGGGTGGTCGTCGACCGCCACCACCGAGAGGCCCAATTTCGAGAAGTGCCTGGCCAATGCCACACCCGTACGGGCCAGCCCGACCACCAGCGCCGAGCCGCCCATCAGCCGCCCGTCCCGAAGGTGAGGAAGTCGGCGTAGAACAGCCCCAGGCTGGTGGCCGTGAACAGGCCGGCCAGGATCCAAAAGCGGATGATCACCGTGGTCTCGGGCCATCCCTTCAGCTCGAAGTGGTGGTGTAGGGGCGCCATCAGGAACACTCGCCGGCCGAACAGGCGAAAGCTGGCCACCTGGATCACCACCGACAGCGTGACCAGCACGAACAGCCCCCCGATCACCGGCAGCAGCAGCTGGAGGTTCATCTCGAAGCACAGCGCCGCCAGCCCCGCCCCGATGGCCAGCGAGCCGGTGTCGCCCATGAAGATGCGAGCCGGGGCGGCGTTCCACCACAAGAACCCGGTGCACGCCCCGCTCAGCGCCACCGCCACCAGGGCCAGGTCCAGGCCATTGGGCACCTGGTAGATGCGGGGGTGGCGGAAGATCCAGTAGCCGATGACGGCCAGAATGCTGAAGATGATGCTGGCCGATCCGGCCGCCAGGCCGTCCAGCCCGTCGGTGAGGTTCACCGCGTTGGACGCGCCGATGACGGCCACCGCCGCCAGCAGGGCCCAGCCGACGTAGTGCAGGTCTATGCCAGTGGAGCTGTAGCGGGTGAACGACAACATGGTGCTCACCTTCACCCAGTACAGGCCCAGGAAGACGAAGATGAGAGCCAACGCCAGCTGGCCCCCCAGCTTCGCCCGGGTGGACAGTCCCAGGTTGCGCTGGTTGCGGACCTTGATCCAGTCGTCGATCAGCCCCACCGCTCCGGCTGCTGCCACCACCAGGATCACCAGGGCGCCCGACCTGGTGAAGGCGGCCCCGATCCCGAGGTGGCCGGCGACGTAGCCGACCACCACGGCCACCACGATCATGACCCCGCCCATGGTGGGGGTGCCCGCCTTGGTGACATGGCCTCTGGGTCCGTCCTCCCGGATCTGCTGGCCGATGCCCCGGGCGCTCAGCCAGCGCACCAGGAACGGGGTGCCCATGCCGGCCAGCAACAGGGCCACCCCGCCCGCCGTGAACAGGGCGATCATGGCGCGCCCGACCGGGACGCAGGCCGGCGGGGCCGGGGGTTGCCGGTTGGCTGGTAGAGCTGTCGCAGGGCGGCTCGAACCACGGTGCGGTCGTCGAAGGGGATCCGGCGGCCAGCCACCTCCTGGCTGGTCTCGTGTCCCTTGCCGGCCACCACCACCACGTCGCCGGGGCGGGCAGCCTCCAGCGCCAGGGCGATGGCCCTGGCCCGGTCGGGTTCGGCCACCAGCACCTCGGGGCGGCCGGCTCCCTCGGCCACCTCGTCCATGATGGCCAGCGGGTCCTCGTGGCGGGGGTTGTCCGAGGTGAGGTAGGCCCGGTCGGCCAGGCGGGTGGCGACTTCGGCGAGGAGCGGCCTCTTGGAGCGGTCCCGGTCGCCGCCCGCCCCGAACACCACGATCAGCCGGCCGGGGGTCGCCGTATCCCCTCCCCCCGGTGGGCCGCCGGACACAGCATGCGTCCGGGCGCCCGGGTGGCCGCCCGGCCCGGTCCCGAGGCGGGCCGCCTCCAGGGCCTGCTCCAGGGCAGCCGGCGTGTGGGCGTAGTCGACCAGCACGGTGAAGGGCTGGCCAGCGTCTAGCGCCTCCAGACGGCCGGGGACGGCCTGCACCGACGACAGGCCGGCCGCCACCGTGTCGCCCGGCACTCCCAGGCGCCGGGCCATGGTGGCGGCGGCCAGGGCGTTGGCCAGGTTGAAGCGGCCGCCGAGGGCCAGGTTGACCTGATGCCGCCCCTCCCAGGTGAAGCGGACCCTGGTCGGCCCCACCTCGGGGTCGCCGGCATCGGCCAGGCTGAAGGCCTCCAGGGGGATCCGGGGATCGTCGAGCAGGCGTCGGCCCCACGGGTCGTCGGCGTTGACCACACCCGCCTCGGCCCGTTGCGGGGTGAACAGCGCGGCCTTGGCCTGGAAGTAGGCCTCCATGGTCCGGTGGTAGTCGAGATGGTCCCCGCTCAGGTTGGTGAAGCCGGCCACCCCGAAGCGGATGCCGTCCACCCGTCGCTGGGCCAGGGCGTGGGACGACACCTCCATGGCCACCGCCCGGGATCCACCATCGTGCAGGCCGGCCAGCATGCGCTGCAGGACCGGGGCCTCCGGGGTGGTGCGCGCCCCCTGGAGGGTGCCGATCACCCCCGTAGGCCAGCCGTGGGCATCCAGCACGGCCCGCAGCAGGTAGGTGACCGTGGTCTTCCCGTTGGTGCCGGTCACCCCGGTCATCACGAGGGTGGTGGCGGGATGGCCCCAGTAGGAGGCGGCCACCCTGGCCATGGCCAGACGGACCTGGCCGCTCGGCACCCGGGCCTGGACGACCTCCAGGGCCAGCCAGCGCTCGCACAGCAGGGCGGTCGCACCGGCGGCCACCGCCTGGGCAGCCAGGTCGTGGCCGTCAACCCTGGCGCCCGGGAGGCAGCAGTGCAGGGCGCCGGGGACGACGTCTCTCGTGTCGAAGGTGATGGCCCGCACGGCGACGCCGGCCGGGTCCCCACGAGTCTCCACCACGTCGACCTCCCCCAGCAGCCGGTCGAGCGGCACTACGGTCTGCTCCGAGTTCCTTGTGACCGTCCGAGCGTAGTGGTCGTGGTCGGCCCCCGGGTTGGGGGGTCGGGGCCGGTCGCAGAGCCGGTCCTGGCCGGGTTGGTGGTGGCGGTGCGTCTGTGGGGGGCGGTGGTGGAGCTGGTGGTGACTGGGGTCGGGGCCCCGGCGGGTGCCGACCCGGGGCTGGCGGGGCTGGCGGTGGCGGCGACCACGGTGGGCAGGGTGAGCGGGCCGCCTCCGCCCACGCCGGCCATGGGCGGGATCTCGAAGTGCCGCAGGGCGTAGCGCCCGATCTGGGCGAACACCGGAGCCGCCACCATTCCCCCGTAGATAGGGGTGGGATGGTCCAGCACCACGATGGCCGTCAGCGCCGGGCGCTGGGCAGGTACGAAGCCGACGAAGCTGGCCATGTAGGCACCCGGCTGGTAGCCCGCCCGCCCGACGTAGGGCTCTTGGGCGGTACCGGTCTTGCCGGCCACGGTGTAGCCGGGGATGCCAGCCGCCGTGGCGGTGCCGTCGGCCCCCTGGACCACCTGCTCCAGCATGGGGGCCAGCTCTCCGGCCGTCCGGGCCGAGATCACCCGGCGACCGGGACGGGCCGGAACCGGGTGCTCGGCGCCGTTGGCGTCGAGCGTGGCATCCACCAGGCGAGGCGGGACCATCACCCCCCCGTTGGCCACCACGTTGTAGGCGTCGAGCACCTGGAGGGCGGTGACCGCCTCGTCCTGGCCGATCGGCACGGAGCCGATGGCCGTGCCTGACCAGTGGGCGGGGCGGTCGAGGAACCCGGCCGACTCACCCGGGAAGGCCAGCCCGGTGGGCCGGCCCAGCCCGAAGGCTCGGAGGAAGCTGTCGATGCGGTCCTTGCCCAGCATCTTGGCGATGCTGATGGTGCCCACGTTGGAGGACTGGGCCAGGATGTCGCCCACCGACAGTGAGCTGGTCGGATGAGGCTCGGAGTCGTGGAAGGTGGCGTCGGCCACCTTGAGATGGTCGGGAACCACCAGGCGCTGGGCGGGGGTCACCAGGTGGTCCTGCAGAGCACCGCCGATGGTGGCGATCTTGGCGGTCGAGCCCGGCTCGAACACCTCGGTCAGGGCCAGGTTGGAGGGGGCCGGTACCGGGGCCCCGCTGGTCCGACCTCCCCCGCTCGTCTGGTTGGGGCGAGCCAGGTTGGACATGGCGAGGATGTCGCCGTTGCGGGAGTCCATGACCACGGCCATGCCGGCCCGGGCCCCGCTGGCCACCACCTCCGCCGCCAGATCCTGGCGGACCTCCATCTGCAACGGGGCGTCGAGGGTGAGCACCAGTCCCCGCCCCGGCTGGGCCGCCTGGTGGCTGACCACGCCACCGGGGATGTCCCTGCCGTTGGGGTCGCGCTCGACCACCGTCTGGCCAGAGCGGCCGGCCAGCTGGCGGTCGTACTGGTACTCGAGACCGCCCTGGCCGTGACCGTCGCGCCCGACGCCTCCGAGCACCGACTGGGCCAAGTCGCCCGCTGGCAGCTCCCGCTTGGGCTCGGGGACGAAGCTGATCCCGTCCAGGTGCAGAGCCTTCACCGCCGCGGCCGTCGAGTCGTCCACCTGGTGGGCCAGGTAGACGAACCCCGAGCCCAGGCTCAGCTGGTGCGCCAGCGTGGCCGCGTCCAGCTTCAGCACCGGCGCCAGCGCCCTGGCCTCGCCCAGCGGGTCGTCGATCTGACGGGGGTCGGCCACCACCGTCTGGAGGGGGACGGACATGGCCAGCACCCGGCCGTCCCGGTCCAACAGAGGGCCCCGGGAGGCCGGCAGGTCCACCGTGTGCAGCAGCTCCGACCGGCCGAAGGCGGCGTAGCGCTGACCGTGGATGACCTGGACCCAGGCCAGGCGGCCCACCACCAGGACAAAGGCCACTCCCATGGCGCCCATCAGTGAGGTCAGGCGCCGGGCAGCCTGACGGGGGTCGACGGGCTCGGGCCGGTAGCGGGCGCCGGCCCGGGGTGGGCGGCCGGTGGGGCGGGCCAGGGCGACCCGGCGGGCCCCCGGGCGGGGGACCCACGGCGCCAGCCTGGACGGGCCTGGGTGAACCGGGGGCCGCCGGGCTGGGCCCCTCCGTTGCTGCTGGGACCTCTGGGACCGGGGAGTGTGGCGCGGGCGCACCTGGCGGTCCCAGTCGAGCGGAGCCGGGCCGGCGGCTCTCCGGCCGGGGGCCGCCCCACGCCGAGGCGGCCCCGACGGCCCCATCACCGCCTGGACGGGCCCGCCGTGGTCCCAGTGCGCGCTGGCCCGCTGGAGGGGACCGGAGCCGTCGGGGCCTGAGCCGTCGGGGCCTGAGCCGTCGGGGCCTGAGCCGTCGGGGCCTGAGCCGTCGGGGCCTGAGCCGTCGGGGCCTGAGCCGTCGGGGCCTTCGGTGACAGATAGGTCACGCTCGAGGGCACCACCATGTGGAGGCGCTGCTGGGCGGTGGACACTATGCGGGTCGGCGACTCCAGCTGGGCCACCTGGAGCTCCAGACGCTGATGAAGGGCCACCTGGGCGGCCAGGCGGTTGTCGAGCCGGTCGAGGCGGAGCTGGCTCTGAGCGAGCATGACATGGGCGGCAACCACCCCCAGCAGCACCAGGCAGATGACCGCCGCCCCACCCATGACCACCAGCTTGGGCCGCTGCGCCGGGCGCAGCCGGCGGCGGTGGGGACGACCGAGGACCCGCAGAGGGGTGGCGGGCGTCCCGGTCGGGCGGCTCTGCGCCGGGGCGCCAATGCCCCCTCGCCTGAACGCCGGTTGGCCCAGGACGGGGGCGCCCCATCGAGTCTGAGGGAGGCTCATCCGAGCGTTCCCCGGCCCGGGCGGGACGACACTGCCTGGGCCGGCCCCAGGCGCTCGGCGGCCCGCAGGCGGGCACTTGCCGCCCGGGGATTGGCCGCCAGCTCGGCCGCCGCCGGCCGGCGGGCCCCGCGGTTCACCAGGCGCACCAGGGCCTGGGCGCCACAGACGCAGGGCAGGCCGGGCGGGCAGGTGCATCCACCGCTCGCCGCCCGGGCCAGGTGGCGTTTCACCACCCGGTCCTCCCCGGAGTGGTAGGCCAGCACCACGCAGCGCCCACCCGGCGCCAGCAGCTCGATGGCAGTGTCGATGGCCGGCCCCAGGACCTCCTGCTCGGCGTTGACCTCGACGCGGATGGCCTGGAACACCCGCTTGGCGGGATGGCCGCCCTGGCGCCGGGTGGCCGCCGGAATGGCCGAGCGCACCACCTCGGCCAGCTGGCCGGTGGTGCTGAGCGGCCGGGAGGCCACGATGGCCCTGGCGATGCGGCGGGCGAAGCGCCCCTCCCCGTGGGCGGCCAGCAGCCGGACCAGCTCGCCGGTGCCCATGGTGTTGACCACGTCAGCCGCGGTGCGGCCCCGCCGGGGATCCATACGCATGTCAAGCGGGGCGTCGACCCGGTAGGAGAAGCCCCGCTGGGGCCGGTCGAGCTGGACCGAGCTGACCCCGAGGTCGAACAGCACGCCCGACACAGGGCGCTCGTCCACCGCCGCCCTCAATTGGCGAAAATTGATCTCTCGGACCTCGGCTCTCTCCCCCGCTCCCGCCAGTGCCGCCCGGGCTGCGGCCACCGCGTCCGGATCGACGTCCAGGCCCACCAGCGAGAGGTGACGATGGGCGGCCAGGATGGCCGCCGCGTGCCCGCCCCCGCCGACGGTGGCGTCTATCACCAGGCCGGGAGGCACCGGCCCGAACAGATCCACCACCTCGGTCACCATCACCGGGCGGTGCACGAACGCCGGATCCGGCGTACCCTGATGATCGCAGTCCTGGCTCATCCGCAGCCCCTCGACCAGCTCAGTGCGCCGAGGAGGGGTCCCCGGTCGGCCGCGATGGGAGTCGGCGGAGAGGAAGTCTCCCATCGCACCAGTCGAGGGGCTGCGCATGCGCCAGGTGATCACTGCGGCTGGCCGCCTCCGCCCTCGGTGAGACGGCGCTCGTAGGGCTGCTGCAGCTTCTCCCGCCATCGGGACGGAGACCACAGCTCCACCCGGTTGATGGCGCCGACCACCAGCACCTCGCCATCCAGGCCGGCGAACTCCCGCAGGCGGGCAGGAATGGGCAGCCGGCCCTGGCGGTCCACCTCCACCTCGTGGGTCCCCGCCGCCCGCACCCGGGCCAGGTCCCGCTGCTCGGGACTGGCAGCCGCCTGCTCCAGCAGCTTCTCCATCTCCTGCTCGAACTGGTCGGGCACCCACAGGGCCAGGCAGCCGGTGTCGAACTTGCAGAGGTAGCCCCCCTCGGCGAACGGCGGCCGGAACCTGACCGGCAGGATGACCCGTCCCTTGACGTCCAAGGCGTGCTCGAACTCCCCATAGAACCTGGCCATCCTCGCTCGCTCCCACTGGTCTCCCTCGCACGCGACCGCTGACTCCCCTTCGCGCCACTAGCCGCCACCATACGCCCCTTCCCTCCACCGGTCAATCCCCACCCTCCCCCGGGAGCAACGGGCTTCCCCTTGGCTCCCCCCGGGTCGGCTTCGATGCGTCTCGGGTGGCTCAGCCAGGCGCCGGGCGGCGGGTCGGCTGGAGGCCGATGAGTTCGGGCCGGGGGCGCAGTCCAACAGGACAGCAGGACAGCAGCCCTCAACAGACCGGCGCGAGAGGAACGAGGCGATGCGCAAGATCACCCCCTGCCTGTGGTTCGACACCCAGGCCGAAGAGGCGGCGAGGTTCTACACCGGCGTCTTCGAGAGCTCCCGGATCGTGGACCTCACCCGGTACGGCGAGGCCGGGCCCGGGCCCGAGGGAACGGTCATGACCGTGACCTTCGAGCTGGACGGCGTGGAATTCACCGCCTTGAACGGCGGCCCGCAGTTCAAGTTCAACGAGGCCGTGTCCTTTCGCATCAGGTGCGAGACGCAGGAAGAGGTCGACCACTTCTGGACCAGCCTCTCCGAGGGCGGGGAGGAAGGCCCCTGCGGCTGGTTGAAGGACAGGTACGGCCTCTCCTGGCAAATCGTCCCCACCGCCTTGACCGACCTGCTCACCGATCCTGACCAGGAGAGATCGCAAAGAGCCATGCGGGCGATGCTGGGCATGACCAAGATCGATATCGGTGCTCTGCGGCGCGCCGCCGACCAGGTCTAGTCGAGCCCAAGTCCTCAGGGCACTTGCGACAGCTGGCCGACGAAGGCGTCTTCCAACCCGGCCGCCGTCAGCTCCCCCGGGGCACCCGCCAGCCAGCGGAGGCCGGTCGACGCCCGCCTGAGGAAGGCGGAGGCCTGGACCCGCTGGGCGGGGCTGAGGTCCAGCACCTGGAGGAGGTCTCCCGGCTCCCAACCCACCAGGGCGGCGCACCAGAAGGTGGATCCGTCCCGGGTGCGGCGCTGCGACATGCCGACGACCTTGACCCCCCCGGCCGTCACCTCGCCCGGCCCCAGCCCGCCGAAGCACACCAGCGAGGACCACGGGGTGGTCACCAGGGAGCCCCGGTGCACCTCGGCGGCCGGGACCCCGAGACCGGCCAGGGCGGCGGCCCAAAGGTCTCCCAACCACAAGAAGGCCCGGCCTGCATCGGCCTCCCACAGTGGGTCGGCCGGCCCGATGTGGACCTCCGCCCAAGCCATCTGGCCCGGCACCACCAGCACCGCTCCCCCACCGCTGCGCCGCCGGGCGACGTCGATGCCGGCCGCCGCGGCCCGGCGTCGGTCGACCACGCCCTCGGCCTGCGTGCTGCCCAGCACCACCGCCGGCCGGCTGACCCGGCACAGGCTGACATACCTGCCCGGGGGCCGGTCACTCAGCGGGCGGTGGAGGCTGGCCGCGTCCGCCGCCCGGCGCACCACCAGCCAGGGCCGGGAGCCAGAGACGCTCAAGCCGACAGCGAGGAAGCCCCCAGGTAAGGCTCCCAGTCCGGTCGGGCGATGCCGGTGGCCACCAGCAGCCAGATCCGCTGGTGGGGCTGAACGGGGGAATGGCGCAAGGTGAAGCCGACCTCGTGGAGGAGACGGTCCTCCTTGCGGGCGTTGCACGGCCGGCAGGCGGCCACCACGTTCTCCCAGGTGTGGGTGCCCCCTCGGCTGCGGGGCACCACGTGGTCGATGTTCTCGGCGCCGGCCCCGCAGTACTGGCAGCAGTGGGCATCCCTGGCGAACACCGCCCGGCGGTTGAGGGCCACTCGGGTCTGGTACGGGACCTTGACATAGCGGGCCAGTCGCACCACCGAGGGTTCGGGGAAGGTGGCCCTGACCGAACGGAACCGACCGTCGCCGGCCGCCACCAGCTCGGCTTTCTCGTCCAGCACGAGCATCAGGGCCCGCCGGGCCGAGACCACGCACAACGGCTCGAAGCTGGCGTTGAGGACCAGCGCCCGGCTCACGGCCGTAGTGGAAGCGTCATGGGCCGAGGTTAGCGTGACAGCCTCCGCTGGTCGCGGCACCATTCCAGGTGGTGGACCACGTCCGCTGGCACCAGGTCGATCGGCCGCGCCGAGCCGTAGGCGCTCTCCAGGCGAAAGGCCAGGTACCCGGCGGCCGGCATCGGCCGCGGCGGCCAGTGGCGCCACCACCCGGGGCAGGCCGTGACCCGGACCTGGAGGGCGGCCGTGGGCCACAGGTCGGGACGGAGAGCAACGGCCCCCAGCACTCGAGCCAGTGCGGTCGGCCCCAGGCGCCGGGGGGCCTCGCCGCCCGGGGGACGGTGTCGGGTCACGACCCGTCCGGTGGCCACGCCTGGGCGCCAGCCAGCCCTCGCCAGCCCACCGCCGCGGCACCTATCAGCGGCCCCCGGCTGCCCAGCCCGGCCGGGACGATGCGAGCACCCGACGAGAAGTCCAGGCAGGCCCGAGCGTCCAGCTCGGCCTGGGCGGCGGCGAAGAACGGGGGGCCGAAGCCGAGCGCCACGGACCCGGCCACCACGGCCAGGTCAAGGTCCAGCAGGTTCGCCGCCGAGGCCACCGCCCGGCCCACCAGGCGCCCGGTCCTGGCCACCACCGCCTGGTCGGCCTGGCTGGCCGGCAGACCGGTGGCGGAGGCGATGGCCGGTCCAGCCGCCTCGGCCTCCAGGCAACCGCGCCCGCCGCAGCGGCAGGGGCGCCCGTCCGGCACGACCACCACGTGGCCGATGTGGCCGGCATTGCCGGTCCTGCCGTCGAGCAGCCGGCCGTCCAGCACGATCCCGGCTCCCACCCCGGTCGACACGACCATGGCCAGGTAGTCTCGCCTGCCGGCCGCCGCACCCAGCCAGCCCTCGCCCAGGGCCAGCGCCTTGGCGTCGTTGTCGACGAAGGTGGCCAGACCGGTGGCCTCAGCCAACCTGGCCCGGAGGGGAAAGGACCGCCACGCCCCGATGTTGAGCGGCGACACCGTGTCGCCGGTCATGGGCCCCCCGCACCCGACCCCGCAGCACACCAGGCTCTCGGCCGGCTGGGCAGGGCGGTCGCGGGCGTCGCTGCACACCTGCCTGGCCAGCTCCACCAGGGCGGAGAAGACGCTCTCGGCGTCTCCGCCGCCCGGGGTGGCCACCTGCTCGCCGGCCACCAGCTGCCCACCGTCGTCCACCAGCCCGGCGGCCAGCTTGGTGCCGCCGACGTCAACGGCGAGGCAGAGAGCCATCGGCCGTACCCTAGAGTGAGCAGATGGCCAGGCAGCAAAGATCGGCGGCTCGACGCGACCTCGACTTCGCCAAGCTGTTCGAGTCGATCGTCGAGAACGTCGAGCAGGCCATCCAGGGTCAGGACCAGGCCATCCGTCTGGCCCTGGTCTGCCTGGTGGCCCAGGGCCATCTGCTCATCGAGGACGTCCCGGGCGTGGGCAAGACCAGCCTGGCCAAGTCCATCGCTGCCTCCCTCGACTGCCGGTGCCAGCGAATCCAGTTCACCCCGGACCTGCTGCCCTCCGACGTGACCGGCGTCAACGTCTACAGCCGCTCCAAGGAGAGCTTCGAGTTCCGCCCCGGGGGAGTCTTCGCCAACGTCGTGCTGGGCGACGAGATCAACCGGGCCTCTCCCAAGACCCAATCCGCCCTGCTCGAGGCCATGGAGGAGGGCCAGGTGACGGTCGACACCACCACCTACCGCCTGCCCTCTCCCTTCATGGTCATCGCCACTCAGAACCCGATCGAGCACGAGGGGACCTACCCGCTGCCCGAGAGCCAGCTGGACCGCTTCCTCATGCGCATCCACATGGGCTATCCGGCCCGACGGGCCGAGCTGGCCATGCTCGACACCCAGTCCGCCGGCAGTGTGATCGACAACCTGGCCCCGGTCGCCGGGCCGGCCGATGTGGCCGCCATGGTCGAGGTCGCCCAAGCCGTCTTCGTGGCCCCGGCCATCAAGGGCTACATCATCGACCTGGCCGAGACCACCAGGTCGCATCAGGCGTTGGCCCTGGGGATGTCGCCCCGGGCGGTGCTGGCCATCCAGCGGGCGGCCCGGGCGAGGGCAGCGGCCGAGGGACGTGCCTACCTGGTCCCCGACGACGTCAAGCTGGTGGCCGGTCCGGTGCTCGAGCACCGGCTCAGCCTCACCTCCAGCGCCCAGCTGAGCGGCGTCCAGACGCTGGAGGTCATCGGCGAGGTGCTGGCCCGGGTCCCCGTGCCCACCGGGAAATCAGCCCCGAGGTAGACGAGCTTGCCCACCCGGCGGGGCTGGCTGTGGGCCGGTGCCTCCATCGTGTTGGCCCTGGTCGGTCGGCTCCTGGGCCTGGTCGAGCTCTACGTGCTGTCCACCGCGGCGGGCGCCCTGGTGGTGGCGGCGGTGGCCTGGGTTCGCCTGGGGCGCTACCAGCTGGTCGGGACCCGTTCGTTGCACCCGCCACGGGTCCACACCGGCCAGCCGTGCCGCGCCGAGCTGCGAGTGCGCAATCAGGCCGACCGCCGCTCTCCGCTGGTCCTGGTCCGTGACCCCTTCGACGGTGGCCGCCGCTCCGCCCGGTTCCTCCTCGCCCCCCTGGACCCCGGCGAGGCAGCCCGCGCCGCCTACCGCCTCCCGTCCGACCGCCGGGGCGTCTTCGCCGTCGGACCGATGCAACTCGAGCTGCAGGACCCGTTCGGGCTGGCCGCTTCGTCGTCCGGGGCGGCCGGCAAGGCCAGTCTCGTCGTCTATCCCCGGGTCGATCCCATCGCCCACCCCCCCCAGAGCCGGGGCGACCACATTCGGGCCGCCGGCGACTCCCGTTCCTTCCTCGGCCACCGGGGAGAGGACTTCTACACGCTGCGCCCCTACGACGCGGGCGACGACCTGCGAAGGGTCCACTGGCCATCCAGTGCCCGGACCGGCGACCTCCTGATCCGCCAGGACGAGGCTCCCTGGCAGGGAGGGGTGACGGTGGCCGTCGACCTTCGCAAGATGGTGCACAGCCCCACCTCGCTCGAGGTGGGGCTGTCGGTGGCGGCCAGCGTGGTCGCCGCCGCAGCCGCCCAGCGCACCCCCGTGCGCCTGGTCACCAGCGCCGGAGTGGACTCTGGCGCCCGATCGGGGCCGGTCCACCTCGACTCCATGTTGACCAGGTTGGCCGAGGCCACCCTCACCGAGGCCCCTGTCACCGAGGCCAGCCTCACCGAGGCCAGCCTCAGCCGACGGTCCGAGCTGGACGCCACCGCCGCCATGCTGGGCCGGCCGAGAACCGGGGGCTCACTGGTCGTGGTGACGACCGTCGCCGCCTCCCCGGCCGACCTGCACCAGATGGTCCAACTGCGCAGCCGGTACGGGCTGGTCATCCTGGTGCTGGTCGAGACGAAGGTCCCGCCCGGCGCTCGCCGCCCGGGTCCGCTCCCGGCCCTGCCCCGGGAGGTCGTCACCGTGCGGGTGGGCGAGGAGGCTCCCTTCCCGCTGGCCTGGAACCTGGCGGTCGGCCGCGCCCAGCGGTCCCCGTTGCCCGGTGGAACCGGGGAGCCGGCGGGGGCTGGGAGCCCGGGACAGCCTCTGAGCCCGGGAGAGCCTCTGAGCCCGGGACAGCCTCTGAGCCCGGGAGAGCCTCTGAGCCCGGGAAGGCATCGACGATGAGCAGGGCCCCCGCTCCCCGGGGTCGTCGGCACCCTCCGTCTCGGGGACAGCCTCCCCCCTCGGCCCTGCCCGCCACCATCGCCCTGGGTGCGGTGACCCTGACGGTGGCGGGCGGCATGGCCCGGCTGTTCTCCGGGACCAGGTTCCTCCCCCCGGTGATGGCCGCCGTGCTGGTGGGCCACGGGCTGGCCTACGCCGGGCGGCGCCTCCGACTGGGGACCGCGTCCAGCCTTGCGCTGTCGGGCCTGGGCCTGGCCCTGGCCGTGGTCTGGGTGGTGGTGCCCCACAGCACCGTCTACGGCATGCCGTGGTCGGGCACGCTGCACGCCCTGGGCGCGGCCACCTCCCAAGCCCGGCACGACTTCGCTCAGCTGACCGCCCCGGCCCCAGCTACCGGGGGCCTCCTGCTGGTCGCCATGGGCAGCCTGGGCATGGCAGCCACGCTGGCCGACTGGGCGGCATTTCGTACCGGGGGCACGCTGGAGGCGCTCATACCGTCCTTCACCATCGTGCTGTTCACCGCCGCCCTGGGCCAGCCGGGCGGCCGGGCACTGGCCATGGCCGGCTACGTGGCCGCCCTGATGGTCTTCGTCGTCGTCCACGAGGCCGACAAGGCCAGGGTCGCCACTGCCTGGTTCACCAGCCGGACCCTCCCTGGAGCGGCCGCTCTGGCCCGTGGGGCCCTGGTGCTGGGGGCCACCGCCCTGGTGGCAGCCAGCCTCATCGGCCCCCACCTGCCGGGCGCAGGGGCTGCCCCTCTGCTCGACTGGCACCACCACGACCGCGCCCAGCCCAACCCCCGAGTCACCGTCAACCCGCTGGTGGACATCCGGGACCGCCTCGTCCGCCAGGCCAACGTGGAGGTGCTCAGCGTGGCGTCGTCCGAACCGGCCTACTGGCGGCTCACGTCGCTCGACAGCTTCGACGGCAACGTCTGGTCGTCCAGCGACGCCTACCAGCCGGTGCCCGGCACCCGGCTGCCCGCCGTATCCACCTCAGCCCCCAGCGACGCGGTCGTGCAGGACTTCCATGTCTCGAACCTGGCCAGTGCCTGGCTCCCGGCCGCCTACCAGCCGGTGCAGCTCAGCGGGGTGGCAGGTACGAGCTACAACTCCGGCTCGGGCAGCATCATCGGCTCCTCGCCCACGTCCGACGGCCTGACCTACCAGGTGACGTCGAGCGTTCCCCGCCTCACCCCAGCGATCCTGGCCTCCACCGGGAACGGGCCACCCAGCTTCCACCCCGCTTCCTTCCTGGCTCTTCCCACCGACGTCCCGCCCGTCGTGGGCAGGCTCGCTCGGGCCGCGGTGGCCGGCCAGACGACCGCCTATGGCAAGGCCCTTGCCCTCCAACGCTTCTTCCGGGGAGGGAGCTTCAAGTACAGCACCCAAGTGCCGCCCGGCCACAGCGACAGTGCCCTGGTCAGCTTCCTCACCCAGACCAGGACGGGCTACTGCGAGCAGTTTGCCGCCGCCTATGCGGTGATGGCCCGCATGGTGGGATTGCCGTCTCGAGTCGCCGTCGGCTTCACCCAGGGAGACCTGGGGGCTGACGGCCGGTACCACGTGCTGGGATTGGACGCCCATGCCTGGCCCGAGGTGCACATCGGCAGTGCCGGCTGGGTCTCCTTCGAGCCGACGCCCGGTCGAGGCCAACCAGGCGCCCAGGACTACACCGGGGTGGCACCGGCCCAGGCCAGCCCGCCGGCTCCCGCTCCGTCGACCACCGTGGCCAACCGGGCGGTCCCGGCTGGGGGGCCGGCCCCGCTGACCCCCCGGTCCAATCCGCAATCCCGTCGACCCCCGGTCGCACGCTCCGGGGCGGCCCCCGGACATCTGGCTGGGCACCTGTTGCTCGCCCTCGGTCTGGCCCTGGTCCTGGTGGCCGCAATCGGTACCGTCCCGGTGGCCAAGCGGCTCCGGCGCTGGTACCGCCGGCACTCGGTGGTCAGCGGGGCCGAGCGAGTCCTGGTCGCCTGGAACGAAGCGGCCGAGGCCCTGGCCATGGTGGGTGCCACCCGGCGGCCGGCCGAGACCTTCGAGGAGCACGCGGCGCGCGCCTCGCTGGTGGGCCGCCTGGACGGCGAGCCCTCCCGAGCTCTCGATCTGCTGGCTCGAAACGCGGGAGCGGCCAGCTACGGGCCCGACGCGGTCCCGGAGGCTGCCGTCGAGGCGTCGGTGGCGGCCGCCGCCGACGTGGAGACCGCCCTGCGAGCCCGCGCCTCGGTGCCTCAGCGCCTCCGCTGGATGCTCAGCGCCGGGCCCCTGGTGGGCGGGCCGGGGCGGGGCCAGTCCATACGGGGCCGGCTGAGACGGGACCGGGTCACTCCTGGCGCTTGAAGCGCTCCCGCAGCCGTTCGCCGGTGTGGCCGAGGGAGTCGAGCAGGCCGCGGTCCCGCACCGACCGGCTCACGTCGTGCCAACCGGCCCGGCCCACATGGCGAAGGTTGCGCTCGAAGGCCAGGGCCGCTCCCAGCATGACGGCGAAGCCGACGATCCCCAGCACCAGGGACCTGGAGAAGGTGGCCACCAGCACGATCAGCCCGACGACGAACCCCAACGTGGCCCACTTGAGGTTGCGCCAGGCGTGGCGGTAGATGGTCTCGTTGCGGACCTTGTCGGCAAAGGCGGGATCGTGCTCGTAGAAGTTGCGCTCGATCTCGTGGAGAATCCGTTGCTCTTCCTCCGAAAGCGGCACAACCTCCCCCTTCGAGCTCTGGGCCACGGTCCTGACCACACCGACCTCCTTATCTTCGCGCACCCGCCGGCACCCCACAACGCGATCGGTGCCGTCTCTAGGCCGTCGGACCCCACTGGGTGTCACCCTGGCGCTTGACCTCGATCCCCTGGGGACCGACCAGGCTGGCCGGCGCCACCGCCCCCGAGCCGAAGCGAGCGCGCACGGCATCCACCGCCACCGACGCCTCTGCCCAGCCCGCCGGCGTGGGGTCTGGCTCCCCGAGGCGGTCCGGCTCGGGGAGCCTGAGCTGGCGGCCCGGCTGCCCGGCCGCCCCCAGGCCCGACACGCTCACTCCCAACAGCAGCCTCACTCCGGCGCTTACGTCGATGGGACCGAGAAGCGCCATCGCCACCTGGGCGATCTCCCGACCGCTGTCTATCGGCGCGACGAGCGTGTGGGACCTGGTAACAGTCGAGAAGTCGGTGAAGCGCACCTTGAGCGTCACCGTCCGGCCGGCCAGGCGGGCCGCTCGGAGCCGAGACGCCACGGCATCGCCCATTCGCACCACCTGACGACGCAGGGGCTCCTGATGGTGGTGGTCCACCGCGTAGGTCTCCTCGTGGCCCACCGACTTGGCCGCCCGACGTGGCTCCACCACCCGCGGGTCGCAGCCGTGGGAGAGCTGGTAGAGGGACCGGCCATGGGCCGGCCCCAGCGCCGAAGCCAGGCTGGCCATCGGGAGGCCAGCCAGCTGCCCGACGGTGGCCGCCCCCAGGCGAGCCAGGCGGTCGGCGGTGGCCGGCCCCACCCCCCACAGGGCGGACACCGGCAGCGGGCGGAGAAAGGCCGCCTCGGCATCGGCCGGGACCACCACCACCCCCCGCCCGGGGACGGTCGCCGCCCTGGTCGCAGTGGGCTTGGCGGCGCGGGATGCCAGCTTGGCGACCAGCTTGCTCCGCGCCACTCCCACCGAGCAGGCAAGGCCCAGCTCCCCGGCCACCTGGCGGCGGATCCGATGGGCGATGTCCGGGCTGGACCCGAACAGCTGGTGGGCGCCCGACACGTCGAGGAATGCCTCGTCGAGACCGATCCCCTCCCACCGCGGCGTGAAGGATCCCAATATCTCATGGAGCTGCCGGCTGACATCGGCGTAGGCGTCGTAATGGCCCCGGAGGAACACGGCGTCCGGGCAGAGCCGTCGGGCGCGCCCCGAGGGCATGGCCGAGCGCACCCCGTAGGCGCGGGCCTCGTAGGAGCACGAGGCAACCACCCCCCGGGGTCCGGATCCCCCCACGATCACCGGACGACCAGCCAAGCTGCGGTCGGCTCTGACCTCCACCGCCGCGTAGAAGGCGTCCATGTCCACGTGGAGGATCTCGAGGTGCGGCCCTTCGACCTCCCCCCTGGTCGCCGCGGTCACTGGTGCACCGCCGCGCCCAGGTCGACCTCGGCCAGGGCCTGCGCCACGTCGGCGCCGAGGGCCGTGTCCAGGCCGTCCTCTACGCTGGCCCGCATCGGTCCGGGCCCGGGGCTCAAGCGCACGATGACCTCTACCCCCACCAGGTGCCGAGACTCCCGCTCGGCGTCACTACCTTGATCGACACGAGCCAATGCGCTGATGGTCGACCCCACCAGGAGCACACGGTCGGCCCCGGCGTCGAGGACGCCGGCCACATCAGCGGCCAGCCGGGGTCTGAGGTCGGCGGAGACGGCCACCGAAGCCGCCAAGGGTCCCAGGGCCGCGACCACCGCGCCGGCGGCGGTGGCCCGCTCGTGGTGACCGGGGCCGCTCACCACCACCAGGACCGCTGCGCTGCCGCCTATGGCGGTCGCCCTCAGGGGTACCCCCTCGCTCATTGCGACAGTGTAGGGATGGCCGGGCCGACGGGGAGTAGGGTCCGGGCCGATGGCGGCTCGGCAGGCACTGGTGATCCTGGGCGGCGGCCCACCGGTCGCTACCTGACGGGGTCGATCGGGCCAGGTCCGCTTGCGTAGGCTCTTCCCCCAGCCGTCACCCCAGGTCGACCCGCGGTCGTGCTACCCGGCCCCGCCGGACCAGGCCAGGGTGCGGGCCAACATGGTGACCAGCCTGGACGGGGCGGCCGCGGTGGGGGGTCAGGTGGGCCCGCTCTCCAACCAGGTGGACCAGGGCGTGCTCCACCTGCTGCGCAGCCTGGCCGACGTGGTGCTGGTGGGGGCGGGCACGGTGCGGGCCGAGCGGTACGGGCCGGTCCGGCTGAGCGAGCCCGAGCGTCGGGAGCGCCAAGGTGCCCGACGGTCGGCCGTCCCTCCCATCGCGGTGGTCACCCGCACCGGCCAGATGGACCTGAGATCACCATTCTTCAGTCGGGCTCAGGCTCGCCCCATAGTCCTTACCACCGAGGCGGCCTCCCCCGAGGATCGCACCGCCCTGTCCGAGGTGGCAGAGGTGGTGGTGGTCGGCACCGACTGGGTGGACATGGCAGCTGGTCTCGACGCCCTGCGGGCCCGCGGCCTGCGCCACGTGCTGTGCGAGGGCGGACCACACGTCCTGGCTCAGCTGGTGCAGGCCGACCTCCTCGACGAGCTCTGTCTCACCGTCTCGCCTCGTATGGCCGGCTGGCAACCGGTCCACCCAGCTGCCGGGGCGGCGCCGGAGGTTGCCCGCCAGCTGGAATTGGTCCACGTCCTGGAGGACCAGAGCTTCTTGTACCTGAGGTACCAACGCCACCGTGGCACCGCTCACCGCTAGCATGGTCCGGTGGATAGCGTCGGGGTGTCGCTGCTGGAGCGCCTGAGGGAGCGCAACTGGCGGATCACCCCCCAACGCCGAGTGGTGGCCGAGGTGCTCCACGGGGACCACGTGCACCTCTCGGCCGACGAGGTCTTTGCCAACGCCCGCGGCCGGCTGCCCGAGATCTCGCTGGCCACCGTCTACAACACCCTGGGCGAGCTGGTGGCCATGGGAGAGGTCCGCGAGGTGAGGGTGGCCGAGGGGCCGGTGCGCTACGACCCCAACTCGAGGTCACCTCACCAGCACCTGGTCTGCACCCGGTGTGGAGCCCTGTTCGACGTGGACCCCCTCGGGGTCAGCGGTCTGGCCCTGTCCGACCGGGACCGCCACGGGTTCTGCCTGGTCGAGGTGGAGGTGACCTTCCGGGGTCTCTGCGAGGCCTGCGCCGGGCGCGACTAGCCGGTACCCCTGGTGGCTGTCATCGACCTCAACAGTGATCTGGGAGAGCTGGTCGGGCCAGCCGGGCGAGAGACCGACCGGGCCATCCTGGACGTGGTCACCAGCGCCAACGTCGCCTGCGGCTTCCATGCCGGTGACCGCCAGGTCATGGCCGACACGGTCGTGGCAGCTGCCGACCGGGGGGTGGTGGTCGGCGCCCACATCTCCTACCGGGACCGTGAGGGGTGGGGCCGCCGGCCCATGGACGTCCAGGCCACCGTGCTGACCGCCCAGGTGATCGAGCAGTTGGAGGCTCTGGCGGAGGTGGCCCAGGTGGCCGGCACCAAGGTGGCCTACGTCAAGGCCCACGGCGCCCTGTACCACCGCATCACGGTCGACCCCGAGCAGGCAAGGGCGGTGCTCGCCGCCATGGCCGCCCATGACCCCGCCTTGGTCCTGCTGACTCTTCCCGGCACGGTGGCCACGGGCATGGCCCGCCGCGCCGGCCTGGGCGTGAGGACGGAGGCCTTTGCCGACCGGGCCTACGGGCCTGATGGCCACCTGGTGGACAGGCAGGTGCCCGGCGCAGTCATCGAGGACCCCGAGGTGGCAGCCGCCCGGGCTGTTCGCCTGGCCACCGAGTCACAGGTGGAGGCGATCGATTCCAGCCTGGTGAAGGTGGAGGCCCGCTCCATCTGCGTCCACGGTGACACGCCCGGGGCGGCCTCGATGGCCCGGCGCATCCGGGATGGCCTGGAGGCGGCGGGCGTGGTCATTGCCCCGTTCGCCGCCCGATGAACGGCCGGCTGGCGAGCTCGGCGGGCCTGGCCGGACCGGTGAGCACCGCCGTTGCCTTCCTGGGCGAACGGGCGATCCTGGCCCAGGTCGACGACCTGGCGACCGCCCACCGGCTGGCGGCGGCGCTGAGAGGGGCCGCCCTGGCCGGTGTGGAGGACGTGGTACCGGGAGCGGGCACGGTGACCGTCCTGGCCGACCCGCTGGTGTGCGACCTGGCCGCTCTGGCCACTGCCCTGCCGACCTGGGAGCTGCCTCCGCCGGCGGCCGGCAGCGCTCGGACCCACCAGATCCCCGTCGTCTACGACGGCGCGGACCTCGACGAGGTAGGCGCCACCTGCGGCCTGGCGACCGACGAGGTCGTGCGCCGTCATACGGCGGTGACCTACACGGTGGCCTTCCTCGGCTTCTCCCCCGGGTTCGCCTACCTGGTGGGCCTGGACCCGGCCCTGACCGTTCCCCGCCGGGCCACTCCCCGCACCACCGTCCCGGCCGGGTCGGTGGCCATCGCCGACGCTCACACTGCCATCTACCCGCAGGCCACGCCGGGGGGCTGGCAGCTGGTAGGGCACACCGACACCGTCCTGTTCGACGCTGGCGCCGACCCGCCTGCCCTCCTGGCCCCCGCTGACCGTGTCCGCCTGGTGGCCGCCCGTTGATCTCGGTGGTCCGGCCGGGCCCGCTCACCACGGTCCAGGACCTGGGGCGTCCGGGCTGGGCCCACCTCGGTGTTCCTCGAGCCGGCGCCGTCGACCCGGTGAGCCTGCGCCTGGCCAACCGCCTGGTGGCCAATCCCGACGGAGCGGCCGCCCTGGAGGCCACCGTGGCCGGGCCAGACCTGACCTTTGGCGTGGATACCACCATCGCCCTGGTCGGAGGTCATGTGGAGGCCTCCATCGACGGGGCGGCGGTGCCGACCGCCCAGACGCTTCGGATAGGGGCCGGTCAGACGCTACGGATGGGCCAGGTGAGGTCGGGGACCCGTGCCTACCTGGCGGTGGCCGGAGGCATCGACGCCCCCGCCGTGCTGGGCAGCTCCAGCCGCGACACCCTGTCGGGAATTGGGCCGGCGCCCCTGCAGGCTGGCCAACGCCTCGGCGTGGCAGCCGCCGGCATCAACCCGCCGGGGGCCCGCCTGCGAGTCGACCGGAGCTACTCGCTCGACAACGAGGTACGGGTGGTGCTCGGGCCCCGCCACGACCGGGCCACCAGCAGTGGCCTGGCCCGCCTGCTCGGCGAAGGGTACACCGCGACCCCCTCCTCCGATCGCACCGGTACCCGACTGTCCGGGCCGACCGTCGAGCTGGTCGCAGGCTGCCCGCCGCTCGCCTCCGAGGCCATGGTGGCGGGGGCCGTCCAGGTCCCCCCCGACGGCCAGCCCATCGTGTTGCTGGCCAACCACGCCACCCACGGCGGCTACCCGGTGGTGGCGGTGGTGGTCGCCGCCGACCTGGCGTTGGTGGGCCAGAGCCGTCCGGCGGGGACGATCTGTTTTCGCCAGATCTCGAGGCAGGAGGCGCTGGCAGCCCTCGTCGCCAGGGAACGCGAGCTCGACGAGGCCATCCTGCCTAGGGGCCAAGGCGCAGGCGGCGGAAGCCCTCGGCATGGCTGACCCCAATCCGTGCGCCGGCCTCCTCGGCCCTGCGGCGCACGACCGTGCGCAGCCACTCCCCCGGCTCGTCCAGCTGGCTGGCGTGGCACAGGAGGGCATCCACCTTGTCGTCGAGGGTGGCAGTGATGTCCACCCACACGTCGGGCTGCAGCGTGCCGGACAGGTAGACGGTGCGTACCTGGTGAGGCGGCCCGGCATCGGGATGGTAGAGGGGGAGGGCGGCGGCCGGGGCGACCGCGTCCAGCGCCGACCAGCCCACCACCCGGTGGTCGCGGTGGTTGAAGTACTCCTGGCCGAAGAAGACGGCCAGCGGGTCGGGACAGACCAGCACCTGCGGGCGGAGCCGGCGCACCAGGGCCACCAGCTCGCCCCGTAGACCAGGGCCGTCCTCCAGCTCCCCGTCCGGGTGGCCCAGAGCATGGTGGCCGGC
Organism: Acidimicrobiales bacterium; assembly: GCA_039583615.1. Classification (GTDB taxonomy): domain Bacteria; phylum Actinomycetota; class Acidimicrobiia; order Acidimicrobiales; family QHCF01; genus QHCF01. The sequence goes on along the minus strand of JAVKSQ010000002.1, from coordinate 84,591 downwards.
CAGGGCCAGGCGGGCGGCGGCGGCCTGCATCTCGCCCGCCCGGCGGACCGCCAGGGCGGCCGGGTCGGTGGCCGGGTCGGACGACCCCTTGTCGCCCTGGGTACAGACCACCACATGGACCTGGGCGCCGGCCTGGGCCCAGCGGGCCAGGGTGCCCCCGCAGGACACCTCAGGATCGTCGGGATGGGCGTAGACGGCCAGGGCGCTCTGCGGATGCTCCTCGATGAGCTCGGCCATGGCGCGGATCGTAGGCGGCGCGTGGCGGACCGGCTCGGGCTGGTTGGCGGGGCTCGGTGACGGGCCGGCTCTGGCTGGGTCAGCCCTGCGGCTCACGGGGCACTGGCGATCGCCTTGGCTGCCCGCTCGATGCCCCGGTCATCGACGTCATGATGGGTCACCAGACGCACGGTGCCGGGGGCGATGGTGCCGCCCAGCACTCCCTCGGCCCGGAGGTGGTCCAGGAGTCGCTCAGGCTCGGCGTGGTGCCATATGACGATGTTGGTGGCCACTCGGGCCGGGTCCAGCCCGGCCTCCGGCCAGCGGTCGGCCACCGCCTCGGCCAGGCGCCGGGCCCGGGCATGGTCCTCGGCCAGTCGTTCGACCATGGTGCGCAGGGCGACCAGCCCGGCCGCCGCCACCACTCCGGCCTGGCGCATGCCACCGCCCAGGGTGGCCCGCTCCCGGCGAGCCTGTGAGATGACGTCGGCCGGGCCGGCCAGCATGGAGCCCACCGGTGCGCCCAGCCCCTTGGACAGGCAGCACATCACCGTGGTGGCATTGGCCGCGTAGTCGGCGGCCGCGGTGGCGCTGGCCACCTCGGCATTGAACAGACGGGCGCCGTCCATGTGGACGGGCAGGCCGGCCTGGCCAGCCTCCCGGGCCAGCTCTCTCAGTGCTTCGAGCGGCCACGGCGCCCCCCCGGCCGGCATGTGGGTGTTCTCCACGCAGACCAGGGCGGGCTCCGGCTGGTGATGCCTGGCCGCCTCCACCACCTTGGCCACCTCGGCCCCAGAGAAGGTCCCGTCGCGGTCGTCGACCGTGTGGAAGGCGATGCCGGCGTTGCGCGGGGCGCCCCCGTGCTCGTAGATGACCACGTGCTGGCGGCGCCCGGCCACCACCAGCGTCCCTGGCCGGGCCAGGGTGCGCAGGGCCACCTGATTGCCCATGGTTCCCGAGGGCACGTACAGGGCCGCCGCCTGGCCCAGCCGCTCGGCGAAGGCTCCCTCCAGGGCGTTGACGGTGGGGTCCTCGCCGTAGACGTCGTCGCCCACCTCGGCGCTGGCCATGGCCCGGCGCATCTCCGGCGTGGGCCGGGTGACGGTGTCCGAGCGAAGGTCGACCAGGCCGGTGCCAGGAGGGGCCATTGCCACCAGAGTACGGTGACGGGATGGCGATGCGAAGGCTCGGAGCCAGCGGCCCGGTCCGTTGACCACTGGCTTCGCCCCTGGCCGGCTCGCCACCCGCCGACGACCGGCGTATCCTGGGCTCCCGGGAGGTGCGCATGACCGAGGACAGTGACTCTCTTGACGAGCTTCGCCACAGCCCCACTGGCTGGTCCCTCGAGCAGGAGCTCGAGATCGCGGCCGAGGTCTATGGCCCCCAGCCGACCGGGCATCGAGCGGCCACCTCCGAGCTGAGCGACGACGAGCTGGTGGAGCGGTTCAAGCGCCTTCTCGGCTTCGACGTGAACTGGGACTGACGGCCATGGGAACCGGCCGCCCGCCTCCGGATCAGCCAGCGTCTCGGTGAACGTCGCTGGGCTTCTCCTCGAGCTCTACGGCCGCGTCCCGCCGTTGGCCCGGAGGGCGGTCGAGGGGGTCGAGCTCGAGCGGCTGACCGAACGACCGGGGCCGGGCGCCAACCCGATCGCCTGGCTGGTGTGGCACCTCGTCCGGGTCCAGGATCACCACATCGCCGAGCTGCTCGACACCGACCAGCTCTGGGTGACTGGCGACTGGGCTGGCCGTTTCGGGCTCAGTCCAGACCCGTCGGACACCGGCTACGGCCACTTGGAGGAGCAGGTGGAACGTGTCCGGCCTGAGCGGCCCGAGTCGCTGCTGGCGTACCTGGACGCCGTGCACGACCGTACCCGGACCATGCTGACCGAGCTGGTCCCGGACGACCTCGACCGCATCATCGACCGCCGATGGGATCCGCCGGTAACCCTCGGCGTGCGACTCGTCAGCATCGCTGACGACAGCCTGCAGCACGTGGGCCAGGCGGCCTACGTGCGGGGCCTCCTCGACGATTGAGGCGCCAGCGACCAGGGACCGGGCAGGGGGGCGGGCCAGGCGTGGACGCCACCAGCTGGCAACCGCTCACCTGGGCGTGACTCGGGCCAGCTGTCAGGTAACCTCGCATGTGCCCGCACCCGACTCCGGCCTCCTCCTCGAGCTGGCGGTCGAGGCGGCCGGCGCGGCCGGCGCAGTCCTCATGGAGGGGGTGGGCCAGTCGCGCCGGTCGGTGGAGACGAAGTCCAGCTCGACTGACATGGTCACCGAGGTGGACCGGGCGGCCGAGGCGGTGGTGGTGAGCACCCTTCGCCGGGCCCGGCCCGACGACGCCGTCCTGGGAGAGGAAGGAGCGCGAGCCGCCGGCACCAGCCCGGTGCGCTGGGTGGTCGATCCCCTCGACGGCACCACCAACTACCTCTACGGGCGCCCCGACTTCGCCGTGTCGGTGGCGGCCGAGGTGGAGGGCCGGCCAACGGTGGGGGTGGTGCACGACCCCACCCGGGCCGAGACGTTCACCGCGGTGGCGGGCCGGGGATCATGGTGCAACGGGGAGCCTCTGCGCCTGTCCCCGCCTCCGCCGCTCGCCCACGCCCTGGTCGGCACCGGCTTCAATTACGACTCCGACTGGCGGTCCGAGCAGGCCCGGGCCCTGCTGCGCATCCTCCCCCAGGTACGGGACATCCGCCGCCTGGGCGCCGCCGCCCTCGACCTGTGCTGGGTGGCGGCCGGACGGCTCGACGCCTTCTGGGAGGCCGGCCTGCACCACTGGGACTGGGCCGGAGGCGCCCTGGTGGCGGCCGAGGCCGGGGCTTGGGTGGGCGACCTCGACGGGGGGCCACCGTCACGCTCGATGACCATGGCCGGGCCGCCGGAGCTGGTCGACGCCCTTCGCCAGCTTCTCCGAGGCGACGGTCCGGCTGGCTGAGCCCGCCGGCGGCCTTCCCGAACGAGGTCCCCGGGAAGGCTCAGGGGTTGGCCTCGGCCATGCTCCAGCGCGCCAAGCGCGACAGGGGAGCCGCTGAGCGGGTGATGAACTGCAGGTAGGTGACGACCACGCACGAGACGTAGAGGGCCAGGAAGAAGTAGAAGGCGGTGTCGGCCGCGCCGGTGGCCGAGAGGGAGGCGTTGAAGCCCTGGGGGATCAGGAAGCCTCCGTAGGCAGCCGCCGCCGCGCTCAAGCCGATGACGGCCGCCGCCTCCCGGCGGGCCACCGCCTGGGTCTCGGGATTGTCTCCCAGGCGGTCGAACACCCACTTGCGGGCCACCGCCGGCACCATGCAGAACACCGAGCCGTTGGCCATTCCCGACAGCACGAACAGCACCAGGAACATGGCCAGGAACCCGCCGAAGGCGTGACCATGCAGGAACGCCAGCACTGCCAGCACGGCCGCCGACATCCCGACAAAGGTGGCGGCCGTGACCCTGGCTCCCCCCACCCGGTCGGACAGCCAGCCCCCTAACGGCCGGGCCATGGACCCGACCAGAGGACCGAGAAAGGCGTAGGCCAGGGGATCGACCTCCCTGAACTGAGTCTTGATCAGCAGGGGCAGGGCCGCCGAGTACCCGATGAAGGAGCCGAAGGCCCCGAAGTACAGCCACATGACCGTCCAGGTGTACCCCCGCTTCAAGACCACCGCCTGATCCGAGAAGCTCGACCGCGAGCCGGCCAGGTTGTCCATGTACCGCCAGGCCCCGATGGCCGCCACCACGATGAGGGGCACGTAGACCAGCCCGGCGTTCTGGAGGAACAGGCCCTGATGGCCGGAGGGAACATGGTGGCCGGTGGAACCTCCCAGGATGGCTCCGCCGATACCGCCGGTGACGACCCAGGGAACCAGCCTCTGGACCACCGCCACCCCGACGTTGCCGCCGGCCGCGTTGACGCCCAGGGCGGTTCCCTTCGACCGGTCCGGATAGAAGAACGAGATGTTGGCCATGCTGGAGGAGAAGTTCCCGCCGCCCAGGCCGGCGGTGGCAGCCAGGACCAAGAAGACCCAGTACGGCGTGCCCGGGTTGCTCACGGCGGCCGCCAGACCGATGGCTGGGAGCAAGAGGGCCAGCGCGCTCACGACCGTCCAGTTGCGGCCGCCGAAGCGCGCCGGAGCGAAGGTGTAGGGGAAGCGAAGGGTTGCCCCGACCAGGCCCGGGATGGAGATGAGCCAGAAGAGCCGGCCGGTCGAGAAATGGAAGCCGGCTGCCCCGAGCTTGACCGCCACCACGCTCCACAGCTGCCAGACCGAGAAGCCCAGGAACTCGGCCATGATGGAGAAAGCCAGGTTGCGCCGGGCCACCCGGCGCCCGGAGCTCAGCCAGAAGGCTTCGTCGTCGGGCCGCCAGTCCTCGATCAGATGCGTGTTGCCCACCGTCGCCTCCGCTCGCCTGGTGGCACGGTAGGGGTGCTTGGTTTTCGGCTGGTGACGTCCGTGTTGCGCTCAGGTGAAGCAGCGCTCTCGCCGGCCCGGGCGGGGACGCCGCCGGCCAGCCCTCAGGCGAAAAAGACCTCGGCGACGTCGTGCACCAGGGCCGGGTCCACCGTCTTGAGGGTGCTCACCGCCTCGACCAGGGGGACCCGCACGATGTGGTCGGCTCGGAGGGCGACCATGGTGTCGAAGGCACCGTCGTGGACCGCCTCGATGGCCGCCACTCCGAAGCGGGTGGCCAGGACGCGGTCGTAGGCAGTGGGGGTACCTCCCCGCTGGATGTGGCCGAGGATGGTCACCCGCGACTCGAAGCCGGTCCGTGACTCGATCTCGGCGGCCAGGACCGCGCCGATGCCTCCCAGGCGCTCGTGGCCGAACTGGTCCAGCTCGCCCGAGCCGAGCGACAAGGTGCCCTCCCGGGGCTTCGCCCCCTCGGCCACCACCACGATGGAGGCAAAGCGCCCGGCCTGGTGGCGGCGCTTGAGGCTGTCGCACACCACCTCGACGTCGAACGGCTCCTCGGGTACGAGGATCTCGGCTGCTCCTCCGGCGATGCCGGCGTAGATGGCGATCCAGCCGGCGTGGCGCCCCATGACCTCGCACACGATGACCCGGTCGTGGGACTCGGCGGTGGTGTGCAGCCTGTCGATGGCGTCGGTGGCGATCTGCACTGCGGTGTGGAACCCGAAGGTCACCTCGGTGGCGAACAGGTCGTTGTCGATGGTCTTGGGCACTCCGACCACCGGCACGCCGTGCTCGGCCAGGCGGTGGGCGACGCCCAGGGTGTCCTCGCCACCGATGGCCACCAAAGCCTCGACCCGTTGCCCGGCCAGGTTGGCCAGGGCCGCCTCCACTCCCCCGGCGATCTTGAACGGGTTGGTCCTGGAGGTCCCGAGGATGGTACCGCCGCGGGGCAGGATTCCTCGGCAGTGCTCGATGTCGAGAGACCGGCTGGACCCTTCGACCACCCCCTTCCAGCCATCCGAGAAGCCGACCAGCTGGTCGCCGTAGTGGACCTGGCCCTTGCGAACCACCGCCCGGATGACCGCGTTGAGCCCGGGACAGTCACCTCCACCGGTAAGGACCCCCACTCGCATCTGCCAACCATACCGCCGGTAGCCGGTGCGCCTCGGCGGCGAGGATGGTCGGCGGGGGGCTCAGCGTTGTCCCGGAAGGCTGATCCGCTGGCCTACTTGGATCTGCGGGCGGCCGGCCTCGGACGCCAGCTGGTCGACCAGCGGCCGCGGGTCGCCACCGGGCCTCATCCGGTCGGCGATGGACCACAGGGTGTCGCCCCGGTGCACCACGTAGGTCGTCTGGCCGGCCGGGATGGGCGAGCCCTCCGGTCCCGGCTCGGGGGCGGTGAGGGGTCCGCCCCCGAGCCGGCCGGGCAGAGCCACCAGGGCCCCCACCAGCAGGGCCCCCACCAGCAGGCCCGCCACCATCCGGCGCCGGCGATGCGCGATCCGCCCGGCGCGGCCAGGTCCCCGAACGGGAGGGTCGCCCCCGCTGGGGGGCTGGCCTGCCACCAGGGCCACTGCTGTCATTGCCAACTCCCTAGTCCCTCCTACCGGCCCATCCCGACCGACCTGGCCACCCCGACCGACAACCGCGGAACCCGTCGGCCACGAACGCAGGTTCGCCCGGCCCATACAACCACGAACACGTGTTTGCCGTCAAGAGCAGCTGGCCCGGCCAAGGCCGGGCGCCGGCCCGAACGCACGTTTGCCAGCCCGGTCGCCCGCTGCTAACCTGGAGGACGACCGGAGGGGGACGCCATGGGCTCAACCGACGAGGCGGCGACCGAGGAGGCTGACCAGGTTCGGTGGGCCGACACCGGTGAGGCCGCCGTCCTCACCGCCAAGCGGCGGCAGATCCTGGACTTCATAGCGGCGCAGCTGCGGGAGCGGGGCTACCCACCCTCGGTGCGGGAGATCGGCGAGGCGGTGGGCCTCGCCTCCTCGTCCACCGTCCACAACCATCTGGGCGTCCTCCAGCGCCAGGGATACCTGAGGCGGGACCCGGCCAAGCCCCGGGCCATCGAGGTCCGCTACGAGCCCTCATCCGGAGCGGCGTTGGCCAGCCGGCCGGTCCGTCATGTCCCGCTGGTGGGCGACGTGGCAGCCGGCACCGACGTGCTGGCTCAGGAGAACCTGGAGGAGGTCCTGCCGATGCCCGAGGACCTCACTGGCTCGGGCCCGCTGTTCATGCTGAGGGTGAGGGGCGACTCCATGGTCGACGCCGGGATCCTCGACGGCGACTACGTGGTGGTCCACCAGCAGACCCAGGTCGACAAGGGCGATGTGGTGGTGGCGGGGATCCCGGGAGAGGAGGGCACCGTCAAGACCTGGAGCCGTCGGGGGGCCAAGGTCGTGCTCAGCCCGGCCAACCGGCGCCTCCAGCCCATGGTCCTCGACCCCGGCGACGTCACTGTCTACGGCAAGGTGGTCACCGTCGTTCGCCGGCTCTAGGTCGCCTCGTCCGTCGGGCTGCGGGCCAGCGGGAACCGGCGGCTCAGCTCCGGGCCGACCAGGATGAGAAAGGCCAGGCCCAGCACCAGGCCGTAGAGGGGCGGACCGGGCTTGGCCAGGCCGGTGGCCACCAACAAGGCGGTGGCCCCGGCCGGGGCGTGGTGGGTGCCGATCACCTCCAGCACGGCGATGGTCAGAGCGCCGGCCAGAGCGGCCGCCCCCACCTGGCTCACGGCCAGGTGGCCCTGCTGGGCGATGGACGGGTGATGCCACAGGCCGAAGACGGCCAGGCAGAACAGGCCCACGGCCAGTGCGATGCCGTGACCGAGGATGGCACTGCGTCGCTTGGCCTCCTCCCGCCGGGGATGAGCGGCGAACACGTAGGCGGTCGGGCCCAACGTGGAGGCCAGCAGCGGCCATCCCAGGAAGTGCCCGGCCACCCCCACCATGGCCAGGCTGACGCCCATGAGGACCAGGAAGCGCAGCGGCAGGCACACCCGCTCAGCCAAGCTCTGTGAGCGCCCCACGACGGGGCTTTACCCAATACGAGCCGGTTGGGCTCGCCCGGCGCCAGCCAGAGCCTCGCTGCCCAGGTGGTCGCCGACCGGGGACGGCCCAGTTTGGCCGATGGTGGGCCGGGGTAGGGCGGCGGTAGTCGACCAGTTACGGGGAAGTGGTGATGGAACCTCCCACAGGACGAAGGGTGGCGGTGGTGACCGGCGGCACGGCCGGAGTGGGCCGGGCCACTGTCCAAGAGCTCGCCCGGCACGGCTACGACGTGGCCATCCTGGCCCGCGGCCAGGCCGGGCTGGACGGGGCAGCCAAGGACGTGGAGAACGCCGGCGGGAGAGCCCTGGGCATCCCCACCGACGTGGCCGACTACCAGGCGGTGCAGGCGGCCACCGCCCGCGTCGAGACCGAGCTGGGGGAGATCGACCTCTGGGTGAACGTCGCCTTCGTCGGTGCCCTGGCCTTCTTCTGGGACACCTCGCCGGAGGAGTACCGGCGCATGACCGATGTGACCTACATGGGTCAGGTCCACGGCACCTGGGCCGCCCTCGGACGCATGAGGCCCCGGGACCGCGGCGTCATCGTCAACGTCGGCTCGGCCATGGCCTACCGGTCCATCCCGCTGCAGTCGGCCTACTGCGGGGCCAAGCATGCAGTGGTCGGCTTCACCGAGTCGGTCATGACCGAGCTGGCACACGAGAAGAGCCAGGTGAAGATCTGCACGGTCCAGCTCCCCGGCCTCAACACCCCCCAGTTCAACTGGAACCTCAACAAGATGGCCGGGCACCCCATGCCGGTGCCCCCCGTCTTCCAGCCCGAGCTGCCGGCCAAGGCCATCGTCTTCCTGGCCGAGCATCCCAAGCGCAACATGTGGGTGGGCATCTCCACCGCCTACACGATCCTGGGCGAGCGCCTCGCTCCCAAGCTGTTGGACTGGTACCTGGGTCGCACCGGGGTGAAGAGCCAGCAGACGTCGAGGGATGCGCCCCGCCTGGGGGCGAACCTGTTCGAGCCCAGAGATGCCGACGCCGACCAGGGTGCCCACGGGCCCTTCGACGACAAGGCCCACCGCCGCGATCCCGTGCTGTGGCTGTCCACCCACCGCCAGCCGGTGGTGGCGGCCATGGGGCTCGGCATCCTGGGAGCGGCAGTAGCCGCCGTCCGCCAGGTCGCCGCCTGATCCAAGGGCCTCAGCCGTCGCCGATCAACCGGGACAGCACGCCGTAGACCGTCTCCAGCTCGTTCCGCGCCACTTGCTCGCCGGCGGTGTGGGCCAGGCTGGGGTCACCAGGGCCGAGGTTGGCCGCCGGCACCCCCCGGCCGGCGAAGAACGACACGTCGGTCCAGCCCAGCTTGGCCCGCGCCCGGCCGCCGGTGAGCTCCACCAGGCGAGCCAGCAGGGGATGCCCCAGGGCGGGGGGTGCCGGCGCGGCGGCATCCTCCACCTCGACGCGGTCTCCGGCCTCCCGGTCCACCGAGTCGCCCAGCACTTCGTCGAGGTGAGCCAGGGCCTCGGCCACGCTGCGGTCCGGCGCGAAGCGGTGGTTGAGGACCAGGCGAGCCCGGTCTGGCACCACGTTGTTGGCCACCCCGCCCTCGACCCTCACCGCCTGGAGCGCCTCCCGGTACTCGCAGCCGTCCAGCACCGGTTGGCGCCCCTCGTAAGAGGCCACCGTGTCCAGCATGGGGGCCAGGCGATGGACGGCGTTGCGGCCCATCCATGCCCGGGCGGTGTGGGCCCGTTCGCCCACCAGCGTCACGGCCACCCGCAGGGTGCCCTGGCAGCCGGCCTCCAAGCGGGCACCGGTCGGCTCGCACAGCACCGCCGCGTCCCCCTCCAGCAGGCCGGGGTGCTCGGCGGCCAGCGCCCGCAGCCCGTTGAAGCGCTGATCGACCTCCTCGCAGGCGTAGAGCACGTAGGTGACGTCCGTGGCCGGGGCAGGGTGGCCCAGGGCCAGCTCGACCAGGACGGCCAGGCCGCCCTTCATGTCGGTGGCGCCCAGCCCCCGGCAGACGTCTCCCTCGATCCTGGGCCGGGCGTTGCCGTTGGGCGGGACGGTGTCGAGGTGCCCAGCCAGCACCACCCGTCGCCGCCTCCCGAGGTGGGTGCGGGCCACCAGGTTGGGCCCTACCCGGTCGAGCTCCAGCCAGTGGGCCCGCTGGGAGAGCTCGGCCCAGAGCAGGTCGGCGAGGACCGCCTCGTGGTGGCTGACCGACGGCACCGCCACCAGGGCGGCGGTACGAGCCAGCAGATCGGGCACGCCCGGCGGCCGGGCTGGGGTCCCCGACGATGCCGACCCGCTCACGGCGCCAGGCCGTGCTCTCGCAACGCCTGGTTGAGGGCCGCCTTGTCGTGGCGCTCGCCCTCGGCCAGGCGTCTCACCACCAGGACGCAAGGCAGGAAGTACTCCCCGCCGGGGTACTGGCGCCGGCGACTGGCGGTAAGCGCCACACACCAGGCAGGGACCACTCCCCGGCTCAGCTCCTGGCCGCTCTCGGCGTCGATGACCGGGATCGAGGGATTGAGGATGGTGCCCTCGCCCAGCACCGAGCCCGTACCCACCCGCGCCCCCTGGGTCACCATGCACCGGCTGCCCACCATGGCGTCGTCGCCGATGACCACCGGCGCGGCCTGGGCCGGCTCCAGCACCCCCCCGATCCCAACCCCCCCAGAGAGGTGGACGTTGGCGCCGATCTGGGCGCACGAGCCGACCGTCGCCCAGGTGTCGACCATGGTGTTGGCCCCCACCCGTGCCCCGATGTTCACGTAGCTGGGCATGAGCACGACTCCCCGGTCGAGGAACGAGCCCCACCGGGCCGACGCGCCCGGCACCACCCTCACGCCACCAGCGGCGAAGTGCCGCTTGAGGGGGATGCGGTCGGCGTACTCGAAGGGCCCCAGCTCGATGCTCTCCATGGCACTCAGCCGGAACAGCAACAGGATGGCCAGCTTGAGCCACTCGTTGACCTTCACCTCACCGCTGGCCCAGTCGACCTCGGCGACCCGTGCCTGGCCGGTGTCGAGGAGGGTGACGGCCTCCACCACCGGCTCCCGGGCGACCCTGTCGGCTGGGCTCAGGTTGGCCCGCCCCTCCCACAGCTCGGTGATGCGAGCCTGGAGGACGGCGGTGCCAGCCGGGTCGGACATGGCCCTCGACGTTAGCGCCGGCCTAGGGCGCACCCACCCCCAGGCGCCGGGCCACCACTTCGAGGCGGTCGAGGGGCGCCACCATGGCCATGCGCACGTGGCCGGCCCCGGCCGGCCCGTAGAGGTCCCCCGGGCTGACCAGGGCACCTGCCTGGCCGGCCAGCCACTCGGTGAACACCCAAGCCGGGCCGCCACCCAGGCCGGCGCCGCCGCCGGCCTGGGTGGCGAGCGGTCCGACGGCGGGAGGGACGCCAGTGGGCGGGACGGGCGCCCAGAGGTAGAGGCTTCCCCTTGGAAAAGGGACGTCGACCCCGATGGCAGCCAGGATGGCCCGCGCCCGCTCCAGGCGCTGGCGGTAGCGCCGGCGTTGCGCCTCGACGTGCTCGTCGTCGTCCAGGGCCACCGCCGCCGCCACCTGGACCGGGCCCGGGACCATGAGGCCGGCGTGCTTGCGGGTCTCGGAGAGGTAGGAGACCAGCTCAGGGTCGCCGGCATAGAACCCGGCTCGCAGGCCGGCCAGGTTGGACCGCTTGGACAGCGAGTGCAGGGCCAGGACGCCCTCCGGGCCGTGCTCGAGGATGCTGGCAGGCGCTGCGTCCCAGGTCAGCTCGGCGTAGCATTCGTCGCTGGCCACCACCACGTCCCTGGCCCGCCCCCATGCGGCCACCGCCCCCAGGTCCTCGAGCTGGCCGGCCGGGTTCCCGGGCGAGTTGGCCCACACCAGCAGCGCCCGCTCGGCGTCGGCGTCGGCGATCGCCCCCAGGTCGAGCCGCCCGGCCCGGCCCAGGGGCACAGCCACCGGACGGCAGCCGGCCAGCACCGCGCCCATCTCGTAGGTGGGATAGGACAGGGCCGGGTACAGCACGGTGTCCCGGTCGGGCCGGCGCAGGCGCAGGACCCAGGGCAGGGAGGCCACCAGCTCCTTGGTCCCCACGCAGGCCGCGATGGCCTCCACGGGCACCTCGGCGCCCAGCCGTCGCCTGATCCACTGGCGGGCCGCCTCCCGGTATCGAAGGCTGCCCACCGATGCCGGGTAGCCCCGCTCAGCACTCGAGGCGGACAGGGCCGCCACCACGGCCGGCGGGGGGGGATCGGTCGGGGTGCCGATGGAGAGGTCGACCATGCCGCCGGGGTGGGCCTCGGCCAGCCGCCTGGCCCCGGCCAGGCGCTCGTAGGGATAGACCGGGGGCCGGAAGCCAGCGGCAGTCACGCCTCGGTCACCAGGAACTCCCGGAGCCGCCCCCTGCCGGCCGCATCCAGGCGCGCCCTCAGCCTGGTACCCGCCTCCTCGTGGGCCTCCACCAGTACCTCACCCTGGCGGTGCACGGCGGCAACGACGTCGCCCCGGGAGAAGGGCACCAGCATCTCGACCAGGCAGTCGAGCGCCCGCAGCCGGTCGCCCATGGCTGCCAGCAGAGCATCGATGCCGAGCCCGTCGCGGGCCGAGATGGCCACCGACCCGGGGTGGGCCGCCGACAGTCGGGCGGCCTCCGGGGTGGCGTCGGCCTTGTTGAAGGCCACCAGCTCGGCGACGTCAGAGGCACCGATCTCGGCCAGGACCGACCGCACCGCTTGCATCTGCGCTTGGGGGTCGGGGGCGGCGGCGTCGACCACGTGGACCACCAGGTCCGACTCTGCCACCACCTCCAGGGTCGAGCGGAAGGCCTCCACCAGCTGGTGGGGCAGCTTGCGAACGAATCCCACGGTGTCAGAGCAGAGCACCGCCTCCCCCCCAGGCATGTCCAACCGGCGGGTGCGGGGATCGAGGGTGGCGAACAGTCGGTCCTCGACCAGCACCCCGGCGTCAGTCAGCCGGTTGAGAAGGGTGGACTTGCCGGCATTGGTGTAGCCCACCAGTGACACCGAGCGCAGCCCCGACCGGTGGCGGGAGCGACGCTGGGTCCGCCTGGTCCTGGTCACCTGGCGCAGCTCGGACTCGAGGCGGGACATGCGCTGCACCAGGCGGCGGCGGTCCACCTCCAGCTGGGTCTCCCCCGGGCCCCGGGTGCCGATGTGCCCGGCTTGCTGGGACAGGGAGAGCCCCCGGCCCCGGAGGCGGGGCAGCCGGTACGCCAGCTGGGCCAGCTCCACTTGGGCCATGCCCTCCTGGGTGTGGGCGTTCTGGGCGAAGATGTCGAGGATCACCGCAGTACGGTCGATGGCCGTCCGGCCCAGGATCTTCTCCAGGTTGCGTTGCTGGGCGGGCGTCAGCTCGTCGTCGAACACCACGGTGTCGGCGTCGACTGCCTCCGACAGGTGGCTGAGCTCGTCCGCCTTGCCCTTGCCCACGTAGGTGGCCGAGTCAGGCGTGTTGCGGCGCTGGACCACCCGGGCCGCCTCGTCGGCTCCGGCGGTGTCGACCAGCAGGCTCAGCTCGTCCAGGCTGGTCTCGGCCTGGTCCAGCCCAGTGGGCGGGATGGCCATCCCCACCAATACGATGCGCTCCCGGAAGCTGCGGTCGATCAGGCCCGCCTCCACGGCCCGGGCTGCCGGGCCGTCTGTCTGCCCGGCCCGCGCTGCCGGGCCGTCTGTCTGCCCGGCCCGCGCTGCCGGGCCGTCTGTCTGCCCGGGCCGGGCTGCCGGGCGGTCGCCGTCCGACGGCTGCCGACCGGTCACGAGAGGTGGAGCCGGATGTCGGCCACCCTCTCCGAGGGCCCGGTGAGCACCGCGGTGGAGCCGGAGAGGTCCACCTCCAGGGGCCCCCCGGGATTGTGGACGACCAGCCGGTCGCCTACCAGGCCCCACGCTCGAGCGGCAGCCGCGGCTGCCACGCTGCCCGTCCCGCAGGCCAGGGTCTCCCCCACCCCCCGTTCCCAGACGCGGATGCTCAGCTCCCCCGGTCCCGGACCCAGGGTCACCAGCTCGACGTTGATCCCGCCCGGATGCTTCGCCTCGACCCGCGGTCCGAGCTCACCCATGTCCACCCTGGCCGGGTCGGGTCCCAGCAGGACCAGGTGCGGGTTGCCAATCCCGACCGTCCGGCAGCGCCACTCGCCCTGCCCCTGCCTCGGCGCGTCTCCGGTGGCGCCTGGCGAGCGGTCCGGGCCCACCTCCGGCACGCCCATGTCCACGCTGACGACGACCTCGGTGGGACGCGGGGTGGCACGCACGCTCACCCGCCGGGGACCGGCCGGGGTGGCCACCACGAAGTCGGGCCCACTCACCGCACCGGCGTCGCGGACCGCCTGGGCCAGGCAGCGCAGCCCGTTGCCGCTGGTCTCGGCCGGGCTGCCGTCGGCGTTGTGCAGCTCCATGGCGACCACCGCGCCGCCGCTGCCCGCCACCACCCGGATCAGCCCATCGGCCCCAACCCCCCGGTGGCGGTCGCAGAGGGCCCGCACGGCGGCGGGCTCCAGGCCATGGCGGTCCTTGAGGTCGATGAGCACCAGGAAGTCGTTGCCCAGACCGTGATGCTTGGAGAGCTGCACTCCGCTCAGCTCGCCGCCCTCCGGGGCTGCGTGCTCCGGGGCTGCGTGCTCCGGGGCTCCACGGTCCGGGCCGCCACAACTCCGGCAGCCGTCCCGCCGCTCGCCAGCACCACGACGGCCAGGCGTCCCCAGCGGGGCAGCCCGCGCCAAGCCAGGACGGTAGCCAGCACGTCGGAGGCGTCGGCCAGGGCGCCGGCCTCGATCCAGCCGCGGGCCGGGGCTTGGTGCTTCATGGCGAGCACGGCCCCCAGCCCGATGGCCAGGTCACGTCCACCCATGGCTCGCCCCAGGGCCCGGTTGGCCGGGAGCCGAGCGTCGCGCCCGGCGAACAGGCGTCCGAGAAGCCCGGGGGCCGCCACCGCTCCCACCCCGATGCCTATCCTGCCCCAGGCCAGGGCACCGGCCAGTTGGCGGGCAGCGCTGGACGAGAGGACAGGAGATCCTGGAACACGCACCCGACTCAGCTTACGCCGGGACGCTCCTGGACTGCCCGGTGGCCCAGACGAAGGGCGCGGATGGCACGCCACGGGTGGGCAGCGGCGTGGGCGGTACGGACCGGGTGGAGCAGCCGAGGGTGTCGGCAGTACGGGCAGGCGACGACCGGCGCGGCAGCTGACGTCACCACCAGGTGCTGGCAGGCGGAGCAACGCTCGAAGCGCACGTCGCCCACCGCGCCCATGAGACCGATCAGGGCCATGGCGGCCGAGACGGCCAGCGTCAGGACCACGACCAGGGCGATGAGCGCTTCAATGACCACGGCCTACCTCCCGGTCGCCAGCTGCTGGGATCCATCCTACGCCCGCTACCGCGGTGGTGACGGTGGAAATCCCCCGCGGTACCCGGTCGGGAAGGCAGAATGACCGGGATGACGTCGGTGGTGTCTGCCAACCACGCCTCCCGGGCTGAGGACCGCGTCGGCTATGCCCGCATGAGGTTGCTGGTCCTGGCTGCCAGGTCCGACGAATGGGCGACGGTGGACATGACCTCGGGCGCCTTCGTACGGGCCCGGTGGCCGGAGGCAGCCAGCCTCGGGTTGTCTGCGTTCGACATGGCCTCGGCCGAACGGCCAGCCGACGACGGCCAGTGGGACGATCCGGTCCGGCCCGAGGCAATGACCCTCGACCGTCCCCCCACCTGGGTGGGCAGCTTCCGAGGCCGCCGGGCCCGCCAATACCTGCGCGGCCTGGTGCTGCCGGCTGCGTCCCGGCGACCACTCCTCGGGTTCCGGGGGGCGGCGGCACCGTACTGGACCATGACCGGCACCCAGCCGTCGCTGGCCCTCATCCGCCCCGAGCAGGGTCCTCGGGTCCTGATGGGCCAGGGGCCCGGCACCGTGAGAGCCCGGTTCTCGTGGGGCGGCCTCGACCACCTCCTGGAGGTGGACGATGCGGGCCTGGCCGGTGCACTGGGCCAGCACGGGTGCGTCTCCCTGGCGGGGGCCGGCTTGGACCAGGCCATGGGCTTTCGCATCCGGTACCTGGTCGTCGCCCTCGTCGGGCCCCGCTCCGGCCACTGCTACAAGCAGATCATCGGGGCTCTCCCTGAGCCGTAGGATCTCGCGGTCGCGGCCTACGGGGCGCCGGCACCCGCCGGGCTACGCAACCACGAGGGACAGGCCCGAGCGCCACTGCTCGGTGGCCAGGGCACGGGCGGTCGACTGGTAGGCGGCGGTGGCGACCTCCTCCAGGGCGGCGACCCGCATGGGATTGACCCCGTGAGCCCGCAGCTCGGCCGTGGTGGGGCGCAGGAGCAGCACGGTGGCGCCTCGGCTGCGGGCCGCCGCCGCTTCATGGCTCAACATCCCGGTGGGCACCCGCCTCAGCATCCGGACCAGGTGGCCGGGCGGCCTGGCCTGGTCGAAGGCCATGGGCGCCACTGCGATGACCAGGCCACATCCGCCCGCTACCACCAGGTCCAAGTTGGTGCTGGAGTGCATGGCGCCGTCCACCAGCACCTGGCGCCCCACCCTGACCGGCGGGTAGAGCCCGGGAACGGCGCAGGAGGCCCGCACTGCGGTGGCCAGGCCGACACCGGGGTCCCCCCCTCGGCCCAGGACCACCCGGCGACCACTCACGATGTCGAGGGTGCACAGCCACAGTCGCCTGGGCGGCCACGCCCCGGGCAGGTCGTGCTCGAGCCGGCCCCGGCTCCCGTCCACCCGGCACATTCCGCCCGGGAACAAACGGCCCAGCACGGGCGGCAGGCTGGGCGCCGGCACCCGCACCAGGCTGCGTCCCATGACGAAGGCAGAGCCGATGCCCCGCCGCACCAGCCCCAGCGGCGACGAGAAGGCCGGACTGACCAACCCTTCGAGGGACGCCGCCCACCCCTGGGAGCCCCCCGCCCCCGAGGTGCCTCCGCAGGTGCCTGCCCAGGCATCCCCCGGGTCGCCGCCGCCGGCGTCTGGTTGACCCTCCGACCGGCCGAGGCTGCGCCGCAGCCGGCTGGTCGACCAGCCGCTGCGTAGGTAGGCCGCCACCACCGCGCCGGCGCTGGTCCCCACCATGAGGTCGGCGCACTGCGGCCGCAGCCCGGCCTCCTCCTCCAGGGCATGCACCACGCCGGCGTGGTAAGCGACGCCGACCGTCCCACCTGCTCCCAGGACCAACCCCAGCCGGGGGGCGGCCTCGTTCGGCCCTGCGCGGGCCGGTGGGCGCTGACCCACCCCAGCCACCAGGCACCCGAGGTCTTGACGCCGGGCGGCTCGGCGGCTCAGCGCCCGAGGTTGCCGGCCGCCAAGTCCTCGGCCATAGCCCACCCGAAGGCCACCAGGCTGTCGTGGCGAGTGGCGTCCATCCCGTCGAACAGGCCAGCCACCTCGGCCGGGACGTTGTCGGTCTTGAGCGCCTCGAACTCGAGCACCCCGCCGGGCAGGCCGTCGCCGGCCAGCACGAACGTGCGATCGTCGATCCGGCCCTCGGCCCCGAAACGCTTGGCCAGGCGCCGCCCCCACGCCCGCTCCTCCCCGCTGGCCCGGTGCCCCGGGCGGGGGACGACATCCTCCAGGCCCCGCAAGGCCAGGAACCCGGCCGGGTCGATCATCCTGGTGCCGACCAGCACGTCCTCGTCCGGAAAGGCCAGGACAGCCCGGCGGTACTGGTCGCCCATCAGGGCCCGCAGGTGGGCATCTCGACGGGCAGTGGGCTTGACCGAGGCCAAGCCCACGAGCATGGCAGGCGTCCCGCCGATCCGCTCCAGGGTGGCGAACAAGAACCCGTGCAGACGACCACCCTCCCGGGACTGGGTGACCAGTACCCACTCGTCGCGCTGCTTGGAAAGGAACCCCACATCGAAGCCGGCCGGCCCCTCGGCACAGATGTCCGCCATCTCGCCCAGCTCGGCGTCACTCAGCGCAGTGCAGTCCTTGGTATCGACCTCGATCGTCATGGTCCCTCCAGGATAGCGCCTGAGCGAAAACCACCACGGCGGTCCTTGCTCAGGCCGGGACCGCCGCCCTCGTTCAGGGGACGATGCCCTCGGGGCCGAGCAGGACCCGCAGCTCGGCCAGCAAGCCGGGGCGGGCGTCCACGCCGAGGTCCGCCGGTAGGCGAAGGATCTTCTCTCCGAGCCACAGGTGCACCGGCGACGGCCCCGGATGGGCCACCAGGATGGCCTTGAGCTGCTCGACCATCGAGTCGGTACACCAGCCAACCGGTATGCGAACGCCCAGCGACTTGCCCTCCTGGCCGGCCAGCTCCGGCCGGGTGACATCCATGGCCACCAGCTTGGGGGGGTCCTCCCGGGCGTCGAGGCGCGCCTTCACGCACACGATGGCATCGTCGCCCAGCATCTCCCCACAGCCCTGCATGACCCGCGGGAAGACGAACACCTCGATCTGGCTCTCCAGGTCCTCCAGGGTGAAGGTGGCCATCGGCTCCCCCTTCTTGGTGTACCTGCGGACCAGGGCGGTGACCACCCCGCCCACCACCTTCACCTCTCCATCCCGCCTTGCCTCCCCCGGGCCGGCATCTCGCAGCTCGGAGATCGAGCAGTCGGTGTGCCTGCTGAGGGCGGCGCCGGCGCCGAGCAGCGGGTGGTCGCTCACGTAGAGGCCGAGCATCTCCTTCTCGAACGCCAGCAGCTGGGGCTTGTCGAACTCGACCTCGGGGATGGGAACCCGTATGTCGTCGAAATGGGGCGCTGGTGCGCTCTCGTCCTCCTCCCCCTCCCGACCTTCGGCGAACGAGAAGAGGCTCACGATGCCCATGTCTGTCTTGCGCCTTCGGCTCACGGTGGCGTCGATCACCTGGTCGAGGACCAGGCATAGTCCCATCCGGGGATGACCGAGCGAGTCGAACGCACCGCCCTTGATGAGGGACTCCATCGTCCGCTTGTTGAGCACTGCGTAGTCGACCCGCTCGCAGAAGTCCCAGAAGCTTCTGAACGGCCCACCCGCCTCCCGCTCGGCCACGATGAGGCGCACCAGGCTCTCCCCCACGTTGCGCACGGCCGCCAGCCCGAAGGGGATGGCCGCCCTCTGCTCGGCCTCGGCGGGGCGGGCGGTGAACTCGGCCACCGACAGGTTGACGTCGGGCACCAGCACGCGGATGCCAAGGGCCCGGCACTCCGAGAGGTAGGCGGCCGTCTTGTCCTTGTCGTCCTTCACGCTGGTGAGCAGGGCCGCCATGTACTCGACCGGATGGTTGGCCTTGAGCCAGGCGGTCTGGTAGGCGACCAGGCCGTAGCCGTAGGAGTGGCTCTTGTTGAAGGCGTAGTCGGCGAAGGGCTCGATGATGTCGAACAGCACGGTGCCCAGCTGGGTCCCGTAGCCGGTCTGCTCGCAGCCGGCCACGAACTTGGCCCGCTCGGCGGCGATGAGGGCTCGGTCCTTCTTGCCGCACGCCTTGCGAAGGTTGTCCGCCTCGGCCAGGCTGTAGCCGGCGAAGTGCTGGGCCACCCGCATGACCGACTCCTGGTAGAGCATCAGCCCGTAGGTGTCCCCCAGCAGCGGCTCCAGGTCGGGGTGGAGGTAGGTGATGGGGCGCCGGCCGTTCTTGCGCTCGGGGTACTCGTTGTGCATGTTGGCGGCCATGGGGCCGGGCCGGTAGAGGGCGACCAGAGCCGCCACGTCGTCGAAGCACGTGGGGGCGAGGGAGCGCATAGTGGCCCTCATGGGCCTGCCCTCCAGCTGGAACACACCCATCGAGTCGCCTCGCCGCAGCATGGCGAAGGTCGCCTCGTCATCCAGCGGGATGGAGTCGATGTCCGGCCGCTGGCCGGTGGTCTCCTCGATCACGTCCAGGGCCCGCTCGATGACGCTCAGGTTGCGCAGGCCGAGGAAGTCCATCTTGAGCAGGCCCAGCTCCTCGACCCCGTGCATCTCGTACTGGGTGACGATGGGAGCTTCCTCGGCAGCCGTCCCCGGCTCTGGCTTGCGCTGGATGGGCAGGTGCTCGACCAGCGGCTCCTGGGTGATGACAACGGCGGCGGCGTGGATGCTGTCCTGGCGGCGAAGGCCCTCCAGGCCACGGGCCACATCGATCACCCGGTGAGCCTCGGGGTCGGTGTCGTACATGGCCCGCAGCTCGGATGCCGCCCGATAGCCGTCCTCGGCACCCTCCTGGACCTCGAAGCAGGCCGAGAGGGAGGTGTCTCGTCCCATGACCAGGGGGGGCATGGCCTTGGCGATGCGGTCGCCCAGAGGGTAGGGATAGCCGAGCACCCGGGCCGCGTCGCGTACCGCGGCCCGGGCCTTGATGGTGGAGAAGGTGACGATCTGGGCCACGTGGTCCCAGCCGTAGCGCTCGGCGGCGTAGCGGATCATCTCCCCCCGGTAGCGCTCGTCGAAGTCCATGTCGATGTCGGGCATCTGCAGGCGGCCGGGGTTCAAGAAGCGCTCGAACAGCAGGTCGTGGCGGATGGGGTCGAGGTCCACTATGCGCAGGCAGTAGGCCACGCAGCACCCGGCGGCCGACCCTCGTCCCGGCCCCACCCTGATCCCCGACTGGCGGGCGTGGCGGATGAGGTCCCAGACGATGAGGAAGTAGGCCGAGAAGCCCATGTCGGCGATGACGCCCAGCTCGAAGTCGATCCGGTCGGCCACCTCTGGGCCCGGTGAAGGCCCGTAGCGCTCGGCCGCTCCCTCGATGCTCAGGTGGCGCAGGTAGGCCGCCGCTGCTTCCTCGTAGGGCCTGTCCCCGGCCCGGAAGGAATCGGGCAGGGGGAACTCCGGCAGCTTGGGCTTACCCAGCTCGATCTCCACCGCCGCCCGCTCGGCCACCCACAGGGTGTTGTCGCACGCCTCCGGCAGCTCGGCGAACAGCGCCCGCATCTCGGACGCCGTCTTGAGGTAGTGCTCCTCTCCCTCGAACTTGAAGCGCCTGGGATCGTCGATGGTGGCCCCGGTCTGCACGCAGAGCAGGGCGTCGTGGGCGACGTGGTCGGCTCGGCAGGTGTAGTGGCTGTCGTTGGTGGCGAGCAGCGGGGCGCCCAGGTCCCGGGCCATGCTCACCAGGCGCGGGTTGATCCGGCGCTGCTCGGCCAGGCCGTGGTCCTGGAGCTCTACGAACAGGTTCTCCGGGCCGAAGACGTCCTGCAGGCGCCCCGCCAGGGTCTTGGCGCCAGGTTGATCATCCCTGATCAGGGCCTGGGGGACCACGCCGCCCAGGCAGCCGGTGGCCGCCATCAGGCCTTGATGGTGGCCCTCCAGCAGCTCCCAGTCCAGGCGAGGCTTGCGGTAGTAGCCCTCCAGGTAGGCCAGGCTGGCCAGGCGCATCAGGTTGCGGTAGCCCTCGTTGGTCTCGGCCAGCAAGGTCAGGTGGTACCAGAGCTTGCGGCCACCCTCGGCCTCCCCGCCCATGTCGTCGACGCGGCCCCTCGGCACCGGCCGCTCGTGTCGAGACTCGGCAGCCATGTAGGCCTCCATGCCGATGACCGGAGTGACGCCCTGAGCCCGGCATTCCTTGTAGAAGTCCAGGACCCCGTACATGTTGCCGTGGTCGGTGATGGCCAGGGCCGGCTGGCCGTCCGCCGCCGCCGCCCGGGCCACGTCGGCCACCCGCGCCGCCCCGTCGAGCATGGAGAACTCGGTGTGGGTGTGCAGGTGGGCGAACGAGGCCCGTCCGCCGGCTCCCTGCGCCCTGCCACCGGGCAACTGCGCCTCCCCTCATGCCTGGGCCCAACTACCGGGCTCCGTCGTCCACAGCCTGTGGAAGGAATCCCACCGGTGTGGTTAGGACCTTACACCGCCCGCCGGGGGCAGCGTGGTGGCCCAGCGAGGGCTGGCCGGGAACGACAACGGGACGACAACCAGCGGACCCCGAGCCAGCGCAACCGAGTCAGCGCAGGGCTAGGAGCAGACCACCCAGCACACCCAGGTTCTTGCAGAACTGGAGGAGCTGGGCCTTGCGACCCTCGCTGGTGTCCTCGGCCCAGAAGGCGTGGCCGACCACCGTGGTCGGCACCAGCGAGACCATGAGGCCGGCGGCTGCCAGCCTGGGCAGGCGGCCGGTGGCCAGCGCCAGCCCAGCCACGACCATGACCGCCCCATTGGCCCGGACGGCCACCTCTGCCTTGGGGATGCCGACCGCTTCCACCTTGGGCGACTTGGGGGCGGGCGCCAGCAATGAGTCGAGGCCTCCCACCACGAAGATGGGGGCCAGGGCCACACGGGCCAGGGGGACGACGAGACGAGGCATGGTTACCCTCCTTGGTCGGGAGCTTCCTGCGGGACGCGTCTAGAGGTAGTTGCCCGGCCGGGCCGACTCCTCGCCGGAGGGCAAACCTCGACGCCGCATCTCTTCCAGCTGGCTGCGGGCGCTGGCCTGCTGGGCGAAGAGGGCGGCCTGGATCCCGTGGAAGAGGCCCTCCAGCCAGCCGACCAGCTGGGCCTGGGCCACTCTCAGCTCCGACTCGCTCGGAGTGGCGCTGTCGAAGGGAAGGGCGACGCGGTCCAGCTCGGCGGCCAGGTCTGGGGACAGGCCGCTGGTGAGCTCCCGCACCGAGGTCTCGTAGATCTCTCGCAGCCGGGACCGGCTGGCCTCGTCCAAGGGGGCCTGACGCACCTCGTCGAGGAGCTGCTTGGTCATCGATCCGATGCGCAGCACCTTGGCCGGCTGCTCGATCGACTCTGCGGAGGAGGCCTCGTCGTCCTTGCCGGCAGCCGAGGGTGGGACGACGATGACCGGGCGATCAGACGTCTCTTGGGCCATCCCCCTATCCTGCCCCGTCGGGGCTGCCTTATGCCTGACCGGCCAGCAGGGGGATCCGCATCTCGGCGTCGGTCAGGGAGCCATGCCGGCTGACCAGGCGCATCTCGCCCGTGTCGGCTGGGTCGTGGAAGGCGATCGGCGCATACGGCACCAGGGCCACGTCTCCCAGCCGGCGCTCGACCGCGGCCGACAGCGGGCCCCCGAACCAACCGTCGGCCACCATCTGGTGGCGGGTGACCACCCAGGCGACGTCCTGGTAGGCACTGGAAGCTCGCTCGAAGAGGCGGTCGAGGGCGCCCGGCTGGGCGTGCAGCCAGCGAAACCGGCCCTCCCCCGACAGCAGACTGACGTCTTGCATGATGTCGGGATCGACGACGACAGTGGCGTCCCCCACCGCCACCTGGCCGTGGTCAGAGGTGACCACGGCGGCCGTGCCCGCCGGCAAGGCGGCCAGGACGTCGCCGACCAGGCGGTCGGTGGCCACCAGCTCGGCCTGGTAGTGCTCGGCCAGCCCCCACTCGTGGGCCACCTTGTCCATCCCGTCGTAGTAGGCGTAGACGAACGGCTCCCCGGCCCGAAGCGCTCGGCCCACCTCCACCGCCAGAGTGGAGGCCATCCGCCAGCCCCGCAGCTTGACCCCGCCCAGATGGGCGGTGGTGAAGCCGGTCTTGGCGAACTCCGCCCGGGTCACCGCCGTCGCCCCGCTGCCGCCGAAGGCCAGGATCGGCTGGAAGTCGGCGGGGGGCACCGACTCCCGGGCGTCGCCGGCTGGCGTGCGCCACTTGAGCACGTTCATGACCTGGTCCCCCTCCACCCGGACCCGGTAGCCCACCACGCCGTGGTCGGCGGGGACCGCCCCGGTGGTGATGGAGGTCAGGGCGGTGGCCGTCGTGGTCGGGATCACCGAGGTGATGGGTCCGCCGTCCAGGCCGGACAGGTTGGGGGCCAGCTGAGGGTGATCGGTCAGCTGGTCCCAGCCCAGGCCGTCCAGGACCAGCAGGACCACCTGGCTGGCCGAGCGGGCTGCCTCGGGCAGCCAGGAGGGGGGCTCTGAGCTGTGTCGGCCCAGGAGGGCAGGGACCAGCCCGGACAGGCAAGCCCCGGCGTAGTCGGGCAGGGTGGGTGTGGGATGGTGAGCGATGAGGGCCGCAGGCACCCTCGCCACTGTATCCCGGCATCTCTGGGGGCTTCACCGCCCCGGCCCGGCCCGTACCATAGGACCGTGAAGGTCTCGACGAGGGGTGACTACGCCAGCCGTGCGCTTCTCTCCCTGGCCCTTCACCAGGCCGAGAGCGGGCCGACGTCGGTGCGAGACATTGCCGAGCGCACCGGGCTGCCCCAGCCCTACCTGGAGCAGATCCTGCTGGCCCTCAAGGGGGCCGGGCTGGTCCGCTCCAAGCGCGGCGTCGGGGGAGGCTACGTGCTGGCCCGCCCACCCAGAGAGATCACCCTCTCGGAGATCGTGAGCGCGGTCGACGGGCCCATCGTGGCCGGCGACTTCGGCCGTCCCCACCAGGACGGGGCCTGCGACCACGAGGGCCAGTGCATCCTGCTGGCGGTGTGGTCGGAGGTCGGCGAGCACATGCGCTCGCACCTCGGCTCGTTCACCCTGGCCGACATGGTCGCCCGCTCCCGGGGGACAGCGAGCGCCGTCAGCCCGCTGGCCTGATCGCCCCGCTGGCTGCTCAGCAGGGGCCCTCTCAGAGCGCCACGGCCACGTACTTGGTCTCCAGGTACTCGTGGATGCCCTCTGACCCTCCCTCCCGGCCCAGCCCCGACTGCTTGATCCCGCCGAACGGGGCGGCCGGGTTGGACACCATCCCCCGGTTCAGCCCGACCATGCCCGTCTCCAGCGCCTCGGCCACCCGCAGGGCGCGCCCCAGGTCCCGGGTGAACAGGTAGGCGACCAATCCCATCTCGGTCCGGTTGGCCATGGCGACGGCCTCTTCCTCGTCCGAGAAGGTGCTCACCGGCGCCACCGGGCCGAATATCTCCTCGGACAGCACCCGCGCCCCGTCGCTCACCCCGGCCAGCACGGTAGGGGCCCAAAAATGGCCCGGTCCCGCCCCCGCCTCACCGCCCACCACCACCTGAGCGCCATGGTCCCGAGCGTCTCCCACCAGCTCGGCCACCTTGTCCGTCGCCCGCCGGTCGATGAGCGGGCCGACCTCGACGCCGGCATCGGTGCCCCGCCCCACCTTCAGGGCGCCCATGCGCTCGGCCAGCCGGGCGGTGAACTCGGCGGCCACCGGCTCGGCCACACAGAAGCGGTTGGCCGCGGTGCAGGCCTCCCCCATGTTGCGCATCTTGGCGGCCAGGGCGCCCTCGACCGCCCCATCCAGGTCGGCGTCGGCGAAGACCAGGAAGGGGGCGTTGCCACCCAGCTCCATGGACACCCGCAGCAGGCGCTGCGCCGAGGAGGCGACCAGCGACCTGCCCACCGGCGTGGAGCCGGTGAAGGAGAGCTTGCGAGCCCGGCCGTCGGAGATGAGCGGGCCCATCACCTCGCCCGCCGACGAGGCGGTCACCAGGTTGAGGACGCCGGGAGGCAGGCCGGCATCCATCAGCACCTGGGCCACCGCCAGGCTGCACAGCGGGGTCTGCTGGGCGGGCTTGAGGACCATGGTGCACCCGGCGGCTACCGCCGGGCCGATCTTGCGGGTGGCCATGGCCAGGGGGAAGTTCCACGGCGTGATCAGCAGGGCGGGGCCGACCGGCTGGCGCATGGTGAGCATCCGGCTGGACCCGTCGGGGGCGGCCGAGTACCGGCCCCCCACCCGCAGCGCCTCCCCCGCGAACCATGCGAAGAAGTCCGCCCCGTAGGCCACCTCGGCCCGGGACTCGGCCAGCGGCTTGCCCATCTCCAGGGTCATGAGCAGGGCCAGCTCGTCGGTCCGCTCGACGATCGCCTGGTAGGCACGCCGCAGGATCTCCCCCCGTTCCCGGGGAGGCTTGGCCGCCCACGCCGGCTGGGCCGACACTGCCGCGTCCAGCGCCGCCATGGCATCGCCGGGAGAGGCGTCGGCCACCTCGGCGATGGTCTCACCAGTGGCCGGGTCCTCCACCGGAAGGGTCCTGCGGCCCTCGGCCGGGCGCCACCGCCCGGCGATGAGAAGCTCCTTGGGCACCCGAGCGAGCACCGCCGGCTCGGACAGAGCGGGACTGGGGGTGAGAGTGGTCATGGGACGGCTCCTTTTTTCGTGGCACCCTACCCATGTGACAGTGCTGCATTGGGTCGGTTTCGCCGCCGGGCTGGCCGTGCTGGGCGGGACCTTTGCTGACGTCTTCCGCAGCCTGGTGCTGCCGCGGGCACCCGGACGGGGGCGCTCCAGCCGGGCCGTCCGCGTGACCTGGCGGGCGTTCGTGGCCGCCAGCCGGTGGTCGCCCCGCTTCGAGGTCAAGGACCGGCTGCTGTCGGCCGCTGCCCCCCTGGCCGTGCTGGTGCTGCTGGTCTCCTGGCTGGTACGGGCGGTGGTGGGCTATGCGCTGGTGCTCTGGCCGTTCGGCCCGTTCGGCGCCGACCTGCGGGAGGCCGGGTCCTCGGTGTTCACCCTGGGATTCGCCGGCGGCCACGGCGTGCTGTCGACAGTCGACTACGTGGCGGCCGCCACCGGGTTGGTGGTGGTGGCTCTCCAGATCGCCTACCTGCCCACCCTGTACGGCGCCTTCAACCGGCGGGAGGCGCTGGTGACCATGATGGAGAGCCGGGCCGGCGTGCCGGCCTGGGGACCCGAGCTGCTGATCCGCCACCAGCTGGTCGGCATCGTGGACAAGCTGCCGGCGCTTTATGCCGACTGGGAGCGCTGGGCGGCCGAGGTGTCCGAGAGCCACACGACCTACCCGGTCCTGTTGTGGTTCCGCTCGCCCAAGCCCTACTACTCGTGGGTGGTGAGCCTGCTGGCGGTCCTGGACTCGGCCGCCATGTACCTGGCCGTGAGCCCGCAGGCGGCGCCGTCGGACGCCCGGCTGTGCCTGCGGATGGGATTCAGCTGCCTGCGCAGCATCGCCGGCATCCTCGGCCTGACCTTTGACCCCGACCCCACCCCCGACCAGCCGATCGACCTCCCCTACGACGAGTTCGTGGAGGCGTTGCGCCGCCTGGGCTCCACCGGCTTTGCCATGGAGAGGGGGCCCGAGCAGGCATGGCCGCACTTTCGGGGCTGGCGGGTCAACTACGAGGCCATCATCTACCACCTGGCCGACCGGGTGATAGCCCCTCCGGCGCCATGGAGCGGGCCGCGGCGCCACCTGGAAGGCGTGGTCATCGCCCCCCGGCGACCGGTCAACCGCCAGCCCGGGGCCTGGGCTCCGAGCGAAGGGCGCTCAGGTGAGCCACGTCGTTCCAGGTGACCAGCACCGGGGTCTCGTGCTCCCAGCCCAGGGTGCTGATGGAGCCGGCGTACAGCGCCAGGTGGCGGCCGACGACCGGGTCGAGACCGATCCAGCGGGCGGCCAGCACCCGTAGCTGGTGGCCGTGGCCGAACACCGCCACGTCTGTGGCCGGGGCGTCGCCGGCCGGGGCGTCGCCGGTCGGGGCGTCGCCGGTCGGGGCGTCGCCGGCCGGGGCGTCGCCGGCCCGCCGGAGGCGGGTCAGCACCCGGTCGGCTCGGGCCGCGACATCGGCCAGCGTCTCGCCCTCGGGCACCCCGCCGTCCCAGAGCGACCACTGCGGTCGTTGGGCCCGTACCTCGTCGGTGGTCAGGCCCTCGTAGGCGCCGTAGTCCCACTCCCGGAGATCGTCGAGCCTCTGGGCGCCCTGGGCCAGACCGGCCAGCTCGCAGGTCTCGACGGCTCGGGACAGGGGGCTGGTCAGCACCTTGGCAAAGCGCCGGGCGCCCAGGCGCTCGCTCAGCAGGTCACCCTGGTGACGTCCGAGATCGCTCAGGTGCACGTCCGTCCGCCCGGTGTGACGGCGGGCTCGACTCCAGTCGGTCTCCCCGTGGCGGACCAGCACCACCCGGCCCCTCGGTGCCGGGGTCACGACAACAGGACCAGCGGGTCTCCGGTCCTCAAGATGCCGGCGGTGCGGATGCTGGCGCGCAAGCCGCCCCGCCCGACCACGGCGGCCTTGGCTGGCTGCCCGGTGAGCCGGTCGCCCTCCAGCCCCCGGCCCGGCACGGCGCGGGCCCGGTGCACCGCCCGTGGCGGCCCGGTAGCTTCGGCGCTGAGGTAGGTGCCAACCAGGGTGCCCACCACCCGGGGTTCGGGGGATGCGGACCAGCCATGCGCCGCCCGCGGGTCGCCCATCGTGGGATGTTAGAGCAGGCTCGGTGTGGCCGGCAGGCGGTCGACCTCCACTCCGGACCCACGACGTGACCGCTCCTGTCCGGCCGGACCAGTGAGTTGGAGCCGGGCTGGGTAGGATCGGCCCCATGGCGATCACGGGCGCCGATGCGGCGCGGTGGTCAGCCACTGACGAGGAGCCGGCTCTGCCAGAGGCGAGGGGCGAGGTGAGCGGTTTCCTGCTCGGGGTGCTGCCCCAGTCGCCCCGCGAGCTGGCCGCGGTACCGGCCGCCCCCGATGACGGTCTGTCAGGTGAGGACACCGCCCTGGCCCTCTACCTCTGCTACGAGCTGCACTACCGGGGATGGTCGGGCGTCGACCCCCGCTGGGAGTGGGAGCCGTCGCTGCTGGCTCTGCGCCGGGCCCTCGAGGATCGCTTCGTCGAGGCCTTGTTCGACGAGGTCGGGCCGCCGGTGCCCTGCGCCGACGTAGAGGAGCACCTGGCACACATCCTCTCCGTGGGCAGCGGGCCCTCTCTCTCGGGCCACCTCGGGGGGGTGGGGACCATCGAGCAGTTCCGGGAGCTCGCCGTGCACCGCTCGGCCTACCAGCTGAAGGAGGCGGACCCGCACAGCTGGGCCCTTCCCCGCCTGAGCGGCCAGCCCAAGGCGGCGCTGGTGGCCATCCAGTTCGACGAGTACGGGCAGGGAGCCAGGTGCGACATGCACTCCTCACTGTTCGCCGACACCCTCGTCGCCCTTGGCCTCGATCCGAGGTATGGCAGGTACCTGGGGCAGATCCCGGGGGTGACCCTGGCCACGGTCAACCTGATCTCTCTGCTGGGCGTCCACCGGCGCTGGCGGGGGGCGCTGGTCGGCCACCTGGCCATCTTCGAGATGGCCTCGGTGGGGCCCAATACCGCCTATGGAGACGGACTGCGCCGCCTGGGGCTGGGTCCGGAGGCGACTCGCTTCTACGACGTCCATGTGAGCGCCGATGCCGAGCACCAGGTGCTGGCCACCCAGGCTCTGGCCGGTGGCCTGGCCCGGGCCGAGCCGGCCATCTCCGGCGACATCGCCTTCGGTGCACGGGCCATCATGGCTACCGAGGGGCTCTTTTCGCGTCACCTTCTCGACGCCTGGCGGGCAGGGCGCTCGTCGCTGCACCGGCCCCTGTCGCCATGACGCCCGGGGACGGGCACCAGGCGGGATGAACGACGCCATCTCCTGCATCCTCGCCTTGGCCGCAGCCACCCGGGCCGATGAGGGAGAGCTGATGCCGCCCGGGCGGCGGCCGTGACACCGACCGGGCGTTCCTGGTCAGGTCGAGCCCTGCCGCGCTCAGCCGCTAGCCGGCCCGGCTGCGCCGGCAGAGGCCGGCTGGCGCTCGTCGCCCCCGCCCTGTCGGCTTGCGTGCTCGTGCCCGCCTGCCAGCACGGAGCCGGTGCCGGCCAGGCGGCTTCCTCCCGAACGGGCCCGAGCACAACCAGCGCCCCCACCTACTCGGGCGCCAGAGTCCCACGCCCGCCCGGCGGGGGACTGGCGACCACCTCGACGGTGACGACCGCCGCCACTGGCCCGCCGGGCCCGGGCCGGACCGCCGCCCGCTCCTGTCGGAGCGGTGACCCGTTGGCCAACGTGTACCACTCGGACCGCCTCCAGGTCCGCAACCGGTGCCTCACGGTCACCGGCACGGTCGCCTTCGTCCGCCGCGAGGACGACGGTGACACCCACGTCGACCTGGTTGTCACCCCCGGCGAGTCAGGGCTGTTGGACCAGGCCAACCTGGACCGCCAGCATGGTGAGCTGGTGACCGAGATCGTGCCCGCCGACGCCCCCGGCTGCGTTCCCGGCACCCCCGCCCGGCCGGCTCACGGCAGCTACGCCTACGGCACCTGCACCGGCGCCGACGTGGCGGCCCCGCCCGTGGGGGCAACGGTCAGCGTTACCGGCCCCTACGTGCTCGATGCCGACCACGGGTGGATGGAGATACACCCAGTGTGGGCCGTCGGGCCAGCGGGCTGAGCCGAGCCTCGACCTCGGACCAGGTCAGGCCAGCACGTCCTGGGTGCTGAAGCGGGCCCAGGCCGCGGCCAGGAAGACGGTCCCCCACGCCAGCTGCAAGAACATGTCCGAGATGATGTTGGCGAAGTTGATCGGCACCCGCAGGAGGTCGCCGAAGGCCAGCCAGTGATGGGTCAGCAGGTAAGGCTGGATGGCGTGCAGCTGCGAGATGCCGTCGGCGATCTGGATGGCGATGGCGATGGCGGCGGTGGCGGCCATCGCCCCCACCGGGATCTCGGTGAGGGTGGAGACGAACAACCCGATGCAGGCCAGGCCCAGCATCGAGGCTCCGACCACCAGGCCGGCCAGCAGCGAGCGAAGCAGACCGTCGGCCAACGAGATGGTGAAGCCGGACAGGGTGGTGACCCGCCCGAGGGGGAAGAGCACGGCTCCGGCGATGAGCCCGGCGATCACCACCACCAGGGCGGCCGCCAGGCAGAAGGCCATGGCGCTGGCCAGCTTGGCCGCCAGCAGCCGGGTCCGTCCCACCGGCCGGGCCAACAGGTTCCGCAGGGTGCCCAGACTGGCCTCGCCCGCCATGGTGTCCCCCGAGACCACCGCCACGGTCAGAGGGATGAAGAAGGGAATGGCGACGGCAAGACCGCCCAGGGCCACGAAGACGCCGTTGTGGGTTATCTGGTCGAAGAATGCCGGACCGCCTCCCCCACCTGAGCCGGGGGACGAGAAGAGCCTGACGGCCAGCGCGGCGAGAACCGGGATGGCAGCCAAGGCGGCCAGGAGAGCCTTGGTGCGGCGCCTCCCGAAGACCAGGCGCAGCTCACTGAGCCACATCGAAGCCCTCCCCGGTCAGGGCCACGAACAGGTCTTCGAGGCTGGGGACCTCGCTGGTGAGCGAGCGGACCCGCACCCCGGCGGCCACCAGCGCGCTGGTGCACTCCTCCGGGAGGGCGCCCGACAGCTCGGCTCGCACCAACCCGTCGGCGAAGGTGGACAAGCCCACGCCGTCGAGAGCGGCCAGTACCTTGACAGCCATGTCGGAGTCGGGGGTCTCGACCTTGAGGACGCGCTGCTGGCTGGCCCGCAGCGCCTCCATCGGGCCCTGGGCCACGATCCGGCCGAGGCGCATGACCGCGGCATGGGTGCACACCTGCTCGACCTCGGACAGCAGGTGGCTGGACAAGAAGACGGTGGTTCCCTCCCTCGCCATCTCCCGCATCAGCGCCCGCACCTCCCTGGTGCCCTGGGGGTCGAGGCCGTTGGTGGGCTCGTCCAGTATGAGCAGGCGGCAGGGACGCACCAGGGTGGCGGCCAGGGCCAGCCGCTGGCGCATCCCCAGCGAGTAGGCCCGATAGCGCTTCTTGGCCGCCGCTCCCAACCCCACCCGCGCCAAGGCGGTGTCTACCCGCTCGCCGCGGGTGGCCTTGCCCGAGGTGGGTCCGACCTGGTCGAGCCGGGCCAGGTTCTCCCGCCCGGACAGCCACGGGTAGAACGCAGGCCCCTCTACCAGCGCACCCACCTGGGGCAGGGCCCGGCTGGCCAGGGCCGGGATGTCGTGGCCCAGCACCCGCACCTGGCCCGAAGAGGCGAAGGCGAGACCCAACAGCACGCGGATGGTGGTCGTCTTTCCCGAGCCGTTGGGACCGAGGAAGCCAAAGACCGCCCCCTCGGGCACGGCCAGGTCGATGGCGTCGACCACCGGGCGGCCCCCGAGGTGCTTGGTAAGCCCAGTGGTCTCGATGACCAGCCCGTCGGCGCTGGTCATCGAGGCGGCGGCCACGGCCCGGCTACCTCAAGCCGCCGGCGGCCGACTCCAGGGCCTGGGGCGTGACGGCCCCGACCAGCACCGTGCCGTCCGGCAGGACCAGGGCGTCCGCCAGCGAGGTGGTGAGCAACCGACCCGATCCCCACGAGCCGCTCACCGACCTGGCCGTCCGCAGGAGGGTAGCCAGGGAACGGTCGGTCAGGTCGACTCCCTTGATCACCCCGATGCTGTCCCAGCCAGTGCCCAGCACCGTAGGGCTGCCGGCCTGGCCGGGCTGGGCGCTCGCATCGCCGGACCTGCCCGGGTGGGGCCCTCGGGTGGTCGGGCCCGAGGCCAGGTTGCGCACCGTGGCGCCGGGCGGGGCGGTGAAGGCGAAGTTCGAGGCGGCCGGAGGGGCGAAGCTGATGGAGTTGATGTAGCCGATCTCCAGGGCCGGCGTGGTGCTCGACCGGCTGACCACCTGGACCCGAAGGGGCAGGCCGGTGGCCGAGTCCACCGCGATGACCACGTCAGAGATCAGGCTCTGGGCCGACTTGGGCGCCAGCACCAGCTCGTAGGCGGGGCGGCCGGCCACGTAGGCGGTGTCGAGGACGAACACCCGAGTGGACGGGTCCAGCGAGCTCAGCAGGCGGCTGGCCACCTGCTGGGGCGTGGGCGGGACTGCCGGGGCGCCGGGCACGGAAGTCAGGCTCGACCGGGAGGGGCCAGAGTGGTGGGCGCCCAGCACCGTATGGGTGACCTGGGCAGACTTGCTCTGCCACAGCCAGACGTCGGACCCATTGCGGATCAGGTCGGTCTCACCCGTCTCACCCTGTCCCTGGGCCACGGCGATGCGGAGGTGGTCAGGGCCGTCGACGAACACCTGGGCCGTCTGCGGCGCCGTGAGCAGGGAGGTCGCCAGCGAGGTCACGGCCGCCGACCCCGCGCCCCCAGACCCCGAGCCGCCCGACCCCGAGCCGCCCGACCCCGAGCCAGCGGAGGTGAGGCCGCTCAGGTCGGGAAGGCCGAGGTTGGGCTTCCACTGGACGGTGCCGGTCAGGGCGCTCACCTTGGGCGCGTCGGTCTGCACCTTGGCGATCAGGGCCGCCGGGCTGAGCGGAGCCAGCTTGGGCCGGCCCTGGGCACCGGCCAGGCGAGGCACCAGGCCAACCACGCCCACCAGGACAGCGGCGACCACCGGGGGAACCAGCCAGCGCAGTCGCGCAGGACGGCCACCCGGCGGGGACGCCAGGTGCGGGCTGGACGGGGTGTCGTGGTGTTCCCTCATTCCCCCAGCCAAGCAGGTCATCCTGAGAGCAAGGTGAACACCGGGTGAGAAAGACCGAGGAGCGAGCGCCGGAGACGCAGCCGCCGGCGATCGGCGTCTCGCCCGGCTCCCGCCGGCCAGCCCAGGCCGGCCCCGCCCGGCAAGATGGGCTGGTGAACATCTTGGTGGTCGATGACGAGCCGGCGGTCCGCTTGGCCCTCGAGCGGGCCCTCTCTGTCGAGCGCTACCAGGTGGAGCTGGCAGCGGACGGCATGGAGGCCCTGCGGCGGGTCTCCGCCCACCGCCCCGACGCGGTGGTCCTCGACGTCATGATGCCGCAGGTGAGCGGCCTGGAGGTGTGCCGCCGCATGCGGACGATGGGTGACAGCACCCCGATCCTGGTCCTCACCGCACGCGATCAGGTGGCCGACAGAGTCGCCGGGCTCGACGCCGGGGCGGACGACTACCTGGTGAAGCCGTTCGCCCTCCAAGAGCTGCTGGCCCGGCTGCGCGCCCTCCTGCGCCGGTCGGGACCGAGCGGCCCCGGTGCGGGCGGCCCGTCCAGCCCTGAGGTGCTGGCCGTTGGTGACCTCACGGTGGACACCCAGGCCTGGCAGGCCAGCAGGGGCGGCCGCCGCCTGGACCTGACCAGGACCGAGATGTCCCTGCTCGAGCTGCTGGCCCGCAACGCCAATCGGGTGCTCACCCGATCGGTGATCTTCGATCGGATCTGGGGCTACGACTTCGGGCCGTCCTCGAACTCCCTGGAGGTCTACATCGGCTACCTCCGGCGCAAGACCGAGGCCGGCGGCGAGCCCCGCCTCATCCACACGGTGAGGGGGGTGGGCTACGTGGTGCGTGCCGAGCCGTGACCATCCGGGCTCGCCTCGGACTGGCCACCGCCGGCGCGGTGGCCCTGGCCGTGGTCCTGGTGGCGCTGGCCGCTTACCTGGTGGTGCGGACCGAGCTGCGGTCCAGCCTGGCCGCCTCGCTGCGCAGCCAGGCCCAGGCCACCGCCACCAGCCTGGCCGGCAGGCCTGGCCTGCCAGCCGGCTCGCCGTCCGCCGCCGCCCGGCACCTGACCCTGGCCACCGGGACCGACGCCCAACTGGTCGGAGCCGACGCCACCGTCGGCCACCTGGGCTCCTCTGGGCTCACCCTGCCGCTCGTGGACCAGGCTGCCAGGGTGGCGGCCGGACGCCAGGGCGCATTCCTGTCCGAGCTGACGGTCGGCCAAGAGGACCTGTTGGTGTTCACCTCTCGGATCGCTCCCGGCACTGCCCTGCAGGTGGCGGCCTCCCTCGATGAGGTCAATCACACCCTGGCCCGACTGGGGCTCATCCTGGTGCTCGTCACCCTCGGGGGTGCCCTGCTGGCGGTGCTGGCCGGGGGGTGGGTGGCGGGACGGGCCGTGGCCCCGGTCCTGCGCCTGTCCGAGGCAGCCAACGACGTCGCCACCACCCGGGACCTGAGCCGGCGCCTGGACGTGAGCGGCACCGACGAGCTCTCCCGCCTGGCTTCCAGCTTCAACACCATGATGGCTGCCCTGGAGGCCGCCCTGCGGGCCCAGCGCCAGGTGGTGGCGGATGCCTCCCACGAGCTGCGCACGCCCCTCACCAGCCTGCGGACCAACATAGAGGTCCTGGCCCAGGGCTCCGGGTACCTGGCCGCCCCGGGAGCGGGCAGTGCTGGCCCCGCCTCCCAGGCCGAGCACCAGCTGGGCCCCGAGGACCGCTCAAGGCTGCTGTCCGACACGGTGGCCCAGCTGGAGGAGCTGACCGTGCTGGTCGGCGACCTGGTCGACCTGGCCCGCGACGCGGAGCCGGAGCCCATGGGCGAGGACGTCCGCCTGGACGAGGTGGTGGCCGGGGTGGTGGCCCGGGCCCGGCACCGAGCTGCCCACCTCGCGATCGAGCTCCAGACGGAGCCGGTCCTGGTCCGGGGCGACCCGGGCCGCCTGGAGCGGGCGGTGGCCAACCTGGTCGGCAATGCGGTCAAGTGGAGCCCGGCGGGGGCGAAGGTCGAGGTCGCCCTGCGCGCCTCCTCCGACCAGGCCGAGCTCAGCGTTCGAGACCACGGGCCGGGGATCCCTCCGGGCGACCTTCCATTCGTGTTCGACCGCTTCTATCGAGCGACTGGCGACCGCCGGCTCCCGGGATCGGGGCTGGGCCTGGCCATCGTGCGCCAGGTGGTCGAATGGCACGGCGGCACGGCCTCCGCCGAGGCCGCCGAGGGGGGTGGTGCCTGCCTGAGACTGCGCCTGCCCGTGACATGTCAGAATGGGGGGACGGGAGCCCGCCAGGCAGCGGGCTGAGAGGACGCCTGCTCGGCGTCGACCGATGGAACCTGATCCGGGTAAAGACCCAACGTCTGATACCGGCGGAGGGAGCGAGACATGACTGCACCGAGCCACCAAGCAACGACGACCGCTGACCAGTTGGAAGACGGCCTGGCCTCCAACCGTCCAGGCGCCAACGGGCCATCCAGGGTGAAGGCCCACCGCACCGGCAGCCGGCCCGACCTGCGGGTGCCGCTCACCGAGGTCCACCTGGCGCCGTCCCCGGGCAGGAGCGGGCCGGTCGAGAACCCACCGGTACTGCTCTACGACACCAGCGGCCCGGGCTGTGATCCCTCGGTCGGCCTGCCCCCGCTGCGCCATCCCTGGATCGTCGAGCGAGACGACACCGAGGAGTACCACGGCCGGCCACCCAATCCGAGGGACGACGGCCGGTCAGCCGCCCGGGGACGGGTCATCGAGTCCTTCCCGGGTCGCCGTCTCTCGCCCCGGCGGGCCCGGGCAGGCCACCGGGTGACCCAGCTGCACTACGCCCGGCGGGGCGAGATCACCCCGGAGATGGAGTTCGTGGCCATCCGGGAGGGCGTCGAGCCCAGCTTCGTGCGGGACGAGGTGGCCAGGGGCAGGGCGATAATCCCGGCCAACATCAACCACACCGAGTCCGAGCCCATGGCCATCGGCCGCGGCTTCCTGGTCAAGGTCAACGCAAACATCGGCAACTCGGCCGTCACCTCGTCGGTGGACGAGGAGGTCGAGAAGATGTCCTGGGCCACCCGGTGGGGCGCCGACACCATCATGGACCTCTCGACCGGGCGGGACATCCACACCACCCGCGAGTGGATCATCCGCAACTCTCCGGTCCCCGTGGGCACCGTCCCCATCTACCAGGCCCTGGAGAAGGTGAACGGGGCTGCCGAGGAGCTGTCCTGGGAGGTCTACCGCGACACCCTGATCGAGCAGTGCGAGCAGGGCGTCGACTACTTCACCGTCCACGCCGGGGTCCGACTGGCCTTCGTCCCCCTCACCGCCAGGCGGGTCACCGGCATCGTGAGCCGGGGCGGATCCATCCTGGCTGCCTGGTGCCTGGCCCATCACCGGGAGAACTTCCTCTACGCCAACTTCGAGGAGCTGTGCGACATCCTGGCCGCCTACGACGTCTCGTTCTCTCTGGGCGACGGGCTGCGGCCGGGATCGGTGGCCGACGCCAACGACGAGGCCCAGCTGGCCGAGCTGCGCACCCTGGGTGAGCTCACCGAGGTGGCCTGGCGCCACGATGTCCAAGTGATGATCGAGGGGCCCGGCCACGTGCCCATGCACAAGATCAAGGAGAACATGGACCTGCAGCTGGAGGCCTGCCACGAGGCGCCCTTCTACACCCTGGGCCCCCTCACCACCGACGTGGCGCCGGGCTACGACCACATCACGTCGGCCATCGGGGCGGCCATGATCGCCTGGTACGGCACGGCCATGCTCTGCTACGTCACGCCCAAGGAGCATCTCGGGCTGCCCAACCGCCAAGACGTCAAGGACGGGGTCATCACCTACAAGATCGCCGCCCATGCCGCCGACCTGGCCAAGGGCCACCCCGGCGCCCAGGCATGGGATGACGCCCTGTCCAAGGCCCGCTTCGAGTTCCGCTGGGCCGACCAGTTCCGCCTGGCCATGGACCCCGACACCGCCCGCTCATACCACGACGAGACCCTGCCGGCCGAGCCGGCCAAGACCGCCCACTTCTGCTCCATGTGCGGCCCCAAGTTCTGCTCCATGCGCATCAGCGCCGACGTGAGGGACTACGCCGAGGCCCACGGCCTGGGCAACGAGGAGGCGATCCAGGTGGCCATGAAGGAGAAGTCGGCGGAATTCCGCTCTGGTGGTTCTCACCTCTATCGCCCACTCACGCCGTCCGTTGCACCGGGAGAGCAGTCTGGGGCATCCCCGGAGGCCTCGTAGCAGTGCGTGCGCCAGGAGAGCGAGAGGCACCGTTGCCCCACGCTGCTCCGCAGGGGCACGCTGTCGTGCCATGCTGGCAGGATGCGAGTCGCCATCGCCTCTGATCACGCCGGCTACCGCCTCAAGGCGGCCGTGGCCAGCCACCTGGCCGCCGCCGGCCACCAGGTAACGGACCTGGGCACTCATTCCGAGGAGCCGGTCGACTACCCGGGTCCGTGCGCGGCAGCCGGGCGGGAGGTGGTGGCCCGGCGGGCCGACCGGGCAGTGATCATGGGAGGGACCGGCCAGGGTGAAGCCCTTTCCGCCAACAAGGTCCACGGGGTGAGAGCGGGGCTGTGCTGGGACGAGTTCAGCGCCCGGCTGGCCCGTCAGCACAACGACGTCAACGTGCTGTCCCTGGGGGCCCGGATGGTGGCCGAGCCCCTGGCGCTGGCCATCTTGGACGTGTTCTTGTCCACCGACTTCGAGGGGGGCCGCCACGCCCGGCGACTGGCCCAGGTCAGCGCCATCGAGCAAACTGAGTGCGAAGGGCGGGACGGGGAATGATCGTCCGGGCCACGCCGTTGCAGGATCCCCAGGAGCAGATCGACCGACTGCTACCAACCGACTGCGGCCGGGGCGGAATGAGGACCCCAATGATGTTGTTCAACCCTGGGAGGGTAAGAACCAGGCGATGACCACCACTTCCACTGTCGACAAGGCGGCCAAGGTGCCCACCGGGCGCCCGGTGGAACGCGCCCGCCAGTCAGGCGGGGTATCGGGTGGCCGCCGAGCCCGGACCGGCGACTCGGTGGGACTGTTCCTCGACGAGCTGGCCCGTCACCCGCTGCTCAGCGCGGCCGAGCAGGTCGAGCTGGCCCAGCGGGCGGAGGGCGGGGACGCGGCCGCCAGGCGGAGGATGATCGAGTGCAACCTGCGACTGGTGGTGCACTGGGCCCGCCTCTACCAGGACCGCGGGGTGGAGCTGGGCGACCTGGTCCAGGAGGGGACCTTCGGCCTCATCCGGGCGGTCGAGAAGTTCGACTGGCGGCGGGGCTTCCGGTTCTCCACCTATGCCACCTGGTGGATCCGCCAGGCCCTGCAGAGGGCTGTCCACAACCACGGCCAGACCATCCGCCTGCCCATGGAGGCGGCTGATCGGGCCCGCCTGGTGGACCAGGCCAGCCGCGAGCTGGCCACCGAGCTGGGCCGCGAGCCGGACGAGGCGGAGCTGGCCGAGGCCACCGGACTGTCCCTGGCCCAGCTGGCCGACGTTCGCCAGGCCGCCCGAGTGGTGGCCAGCCTCGACCAGCCGGTAGGCCCAGACGGGGAGACCACCCTGTCCGAGCTGGTCGCCCCCCCCGGGGAGGGCTTCGAGGGCCAGGTGGACAAGGCAATGGTGGCCGAGACGCTGGGCCGGGCGGTGGATGGGCTCTCTCCCCTGGAACGCGACGTGGTGCGGCTCCGCTTCGGCCTGGGAGGCACCGAGCCGGTCTCGCTGGAGGCAACAGCACGACGTCTGGGAGTGGGCGTTCGCCGGGCCCGTCAGGCCGAGGCCGACGCCCTGGCGCACCTGGCGTCCCATCCCGGGCTGGAGGGCATCAGCACCGCCGCCTGACCTGCTGCCCGGCAAGGGTCGGGCGCTCGGGGGCCGGGGGGTCATTCTTCGGACCTGGACAGCGTGCTCAGCAGGCCGGAGAGGTCGGGGGGCAGGGGCGACGAGAATTCCATCCGGTGGCCCGACTCCGGGTGGTCGAAGGCCAGGCGGTGGGCGTGCAGGAACGGCCGCCCCAGGGCCAGCGGGGGCCGGGCCCCGCCGTAGCGAGCGTCTCCGACCAGGGGGTGGCCGATGGCAGCCAGGTGGACCCGCACCTGATGGGTGCGCCCGGTCTCCAGCCGGCACTCGACCAGGGTGGTGGCCACCGGAGAGGCATAGCGGGCCAGGACCGAGTACCCGGTCCGGGCCTCCCTGCCCCGTCGGGACACGGTCATGCGGGTGGGGTCTCGGCGGGAGCGCCCGACGGGGGCGTCGACCACTCCGGAGCCAGCTTCGAGGTGGCCCCAGGCCAGCGCCCGGTAGCACCTCTCGACGCTGTGCCTGGCCAACTGGGAAACCAGGGAGGCGTGCGCCTCAGGCGTCCGGGCCACCACCAGCAGCCCGGAGGTCCCCCTATCCAGGCGGTGGACGATCCCCGGGCGATCCGGGTCGCCTGCACCGGCCACGTCGGGGTAGTGGGCCAGCAGGGCGTTGACCAGGGTCCTGTCGCGGTGCCCGGCCCCCGGGTGCACGACCAGGCCGGCCGGCTTGTCCACCACCACCACCTGGTCGTCGGCGTAGACGACAACCAGGCTCATCGAGTCGTCAGCGGTGGGCTGCGCACTCGCCGCCTCGGGCAGGTCGACCTCGATCAGGTCCCCCTCCGCCACCCGCTGGCTACGTAGGGCCACCGGGTCGGCGTCCACCCGGACCGCCCCGTCCTCCACCAACCGGGCGGCTGTCCCCCGGGGCAGCCCGGTGAGCATCGACACCACCCGGTCCACCCGCTCGCCAGCCAGGGCGGCGGGGATGGTCTCTCTCACGGTGGTGACCCGGTGGAGGGGCCGGCCATTGGCCCGGGAGGCTCCCTCCCGGGAGGCCTCCCAGTCGACCCCGACGGGGCTCGCCGCCGCAGCCCGGACACCACCAGCAGGACGGCGCCGCAGACGATGCAGGCATCGGCCAGGTTGAAGGTGGGCCAGTAGCGGGTCTGGATGAAGTCGATCACCGCCCCGTGGTTGGCCCTCACCAGGCGGTCGGCCAGGTTGCCCAGGGCACCGCCCAGGACGAGTCCGATGGCCAGCGCGCTGGGGGTGTCGGCTACCGTGCGCCCGACTCCCACCAGTACGGCGACCAGGGCCACCCCCACCACTACCAGCAGGGGCGCCAGCCCCTGGCCGATGCTGAAGGCGGCCCCGGAGTTGTAGGTGAGGGCCAGGCTGAGGGGACCCACCAGGTGGAGCGGGCCACCGCTCAGGTAGTGGACCGCCAGCGACTTGGTGAGCTGATCGGCGCCCAGGCCGACAGCGGCGGTGACGCCCAGCGCGGCAAGGCGGGCCCGGCTGGCTCGGGACGGCCCTGACTTGGTACCCGCCTCCCGGGCGGGCCCTGCTTGCCCGCCCGCCGCCCGGGGGGCCCGTGCCCTCCGGGCGGCCCCTGCACCGGCCCGCTGCCTCAGCGCCGCGACAACCCTCCGCTCTTGCAGGCCACGCACAGCCGGGCGTAGGGCAGGGCCTTGAGCCTAGGCCGGGGGATGCGCTCGCGGCACTGCTCGCAGATGCCGTAGTCGCCGGCGCCGAGCTTGGCCAAGGCGTGGTCGATCTCCTCCACCGCGGCCTGGGCCTGGCCGGCCAGGGCCAGGTCCCGCTCCCGGTCGACGGCCATGGTCCCCCCCTCCCCCGATTCCTCGTCGAACTGGATGTCGCCCGGCTCGGCCTCCTGGACCAGCAGGTCGGCCTCCGCCTTGAGCGACTCGGCCTGCTCGGCGTAGGTGGCCCGTTCGGCCAGGAGCAGGTCCCGGGCCTCGGGCAGGAACCTGTCGCCCGGTGGGGAGCCGGCCGACGCCTCCGCCGATGTCTCGGGCACGCCCGACGTCTCAGCCGGGGCCGTCGTATCACCCATCGCAGCCCGCTTCGACGCCGCCCGGGGGCTTGCCTTCGGCGGTCTCTTGTTGGCACCGGGAGTCTTCTTGGGTGCGGCGGCGGCCAACTTCTTGGCGGGAGCCTTCTTGCCCGGTGGAGCCTTCTTCTTGGCCGGCGAAGCCTTCTTGGCAGTTGGGCGGGCCGGCTTGGAGTTGGCTGGCTTGGAGTTGGCTGGCTTGGAGTTGGGGGCCTTGGCGTGGCGCGAGACGGCCTCGGCGGTCGTCGCCTCTGGGGATGAGACATCGGCGCTGAGATCGGGTCGTCTTCGGGCGGTGGCCATGGCGTAGGGTTCCCCTCATCGGCTAAAAGGTGCGGGATTATAGCGCGCTGGACAGGCGGCACCGACCTCGAGAAGGCGGGGAGTCACGCCGCCTACTCTAGGGGGGTGGTCGACCCATATCGTCCCGGCGAGTCCTACCCGGCGGTCCCCGCCCAGGCGGACTTCCCCGACCTCGAGAAGCAGGTCCTGGCCCGATGGGCAGCTGACGACACCTTCGCCGCATCGGTCGCGGCCCGCCCGGGTGGCTCCAACGAGTACGTCTTCTACGACGGGCCGCCCTTCGCCAACGGCCTGCCCCACTACGGCCACCTGCTCACCGGGTTCGTCAAGGACGCCGTCCCTCGCTACCAGACGATGAGGGGACGACGGGTCGAGCGGCGCTTCGGCTGGGACTGCCACGGCCTGCCGGCCGAGATGGAGGCCGAGAAGGAGCTGGCGCTGGCCGGCCGAGCCGAGATCCTGCGCTACGGGGTGGGCCGGTTCAACGACTATTGCCGCGCCCTCGTGCAGCGAACCACCGACGACTGGCAGCGCTACGTCACCCGCCAGGCCCGCTGGGTCGACTTCGCCCACGACTACAAGACCATGGACGTCGACTACATGGAAAGCGTGCTGTGGGCCTTCAAGTCGCTCTGGGAGAAGGGTCTGGCCTACGAGGGCTACCGGGTCCTGCCGTACTGCTGGGAGTGCGAGACCCCCCTGTCCAACTTCGAGACCCGCCAGGACGACGCCTATAGACCGCGGGTCGACCCGGCGGTAACGGTCGCGTTCGACGTCGACCCCGAGGGGCCCGGGGGTGGGAGCAGTACGGGAGGCGGTACCAGCCCCATTTCGCAGAGGCTCCGCCTCCTGGTGTGGACCACCACTCCCTGGACCCTGCCCTCCAACCTGGCCGTGGCGGTGGGGCCCGACGTCGACTACGTCGTCTACGACGTGGACGGTGCTCTCACGGTGGTGGCCGCCGCCCGGGCCGGGGAGTACGCCGCCTTACTCGGTGAGGGCCCACCGGTGGCCACCGTCACCGGCGCCGAGCTGGTGGGGCGGAGCTACCGGCCCCTGTTCGCCTTCTTCGCCCACGCCCCCGGAGCCTTTCGGGTGCTCGCCGGGGACTTCGTGTCCACCGAGGAGGGTACCGGCATCGTCCACCTGGCCCCCGGCTTCGGGGAGGACGACCAGCGGGTGTGCGAGGAGAACGGCATCGCCGTGGTATGCCCGGTCGACGACCGGGGCCGTTTCAGCGCCGAGGTGCCCCCCTACGCCGGCCAGCAGGTCTTCGACGCCAATCCGGCGGTGATCGCCGACCTGGGCGCCGCCGGCGCCCTGGTCGACCAGGTCGACTACACCCACTCCTATCCCCACTGCTGGCGCACCGACACCGCCCTCATCTACAAGGCGGTGAGCTCGTGGTTCGTGCGGGTCAGCGCCATCAAGGACCGTATGGTCGAGCTCAACCACCGCATCAGGTGGGTGCCCGGCCACGTCCGGGACGGTGCCTTCGGCAAGTGGCTGGAGGGGGCCAGGGACTGGTCCATCAGCCGCAACCGCTTCTGGGGGGCGCCAATCCCGGTGTGGAAGAGCGACGACCCCACCTATCCCCGCATCGACGTGTACGGCAGCCTGGACGAGCTGGAGCGCGACTTCGGGGTGCGCCCGGGCGACCTCCACCGCCCGGGAGTCGACCAGCTCACCCGGCCCAACCCCGACGACCCCACCGGGGCCTCCACCATGCGCAGGGTGCCCGACGTGCTGGACTGCTGGTTCGAGTCGGGCTCCATGCCCTACGCCCAGATGCACTACCCGTTCGAGAACGTGGAGCGTTTCGAGGCCCACTTCCCGGCTGACTTCATCGTCGAGTACATCGGCCAGACGCGGGGATGGTTCTACACCCTGCACGTGCTGTCCACCGCCCTGTTCGACTGCCCGCCGTTCCAGACCTGCGTGGCCCACGGGGTGGTGCTGGGCGACGACGGGCGCAAGGCGTCCAAGCGG
Source organism: Acidimicrobiales bacterium (assembly GCA_039583615.1). Classification (GTDB taxonomy): domain Bacteria; phylum Actinomycetota; class Acidimicrobiia; order Acidimicrobiales; family QHCF01; genus QHCF01. The sequence goes on along the minus strand of JAVKSQ010000002.1, from coordinate 41,803 downwards.
CTGGGCAACTATCCCGACCCCGACGAGGTGTTCGACACCCTGGGAGCGGACGCCATGCGCTGGGCGCTGCTCTCCTCGTCGGTGCTGAGGGGCCAGGACCTGGTCTTCGAGCGCCGCAGTGTGGTGGAGGCGGTCAGGGCGGTGCTCAGCCCGGTCTGGAACACGTGGCACTTCCTGTCCCTCTACGCCAATGCCGACCGGACCAGGGGCACCTGGCGGACCGACGCCACCGGCGTGCTGGACCGCTACATCCTGGCCAAGACGGCCGTCCTGGTCGACCAGGTCACCGCCCGCCTGGACGCCTACGACCTGGCGGGGGCCTGCTGGTGCGTGACCACCTGGCTGGACGCCCTCACCAACTGGTACGTGCGGCGCAGCCGGGACCGGTTCTGGCGGTCCTGGTCAGGAGGGGCGGTCCCGGCCGAGGTTGCCTCGGCACCCGTCGCTGGCCGAGACCCGGCGACGGCCGGCCCGACGCCGGAGGACAGCGACAAGCGGGACGCCTATGACACGCTCGCCACCGTGCTGGAGGTGGCCTGCCGGGTGGCCGCTCCCCTGGCTCCCCTGGTCACCGAGGCGGTTTACACCGGGCTAACCGGCCGGCGCAGCGTGCACCTCACCGACTGGCCGGCAGTCGGGGAGCTGCCGGGCGACCGTGACCTGGTGGCGACCATGGACAGGGTGCGGGAGGTGTGCTCGGCGGCCCACTCCATCCGCAAGTCCGCCGGGCAGCCGGTGCGCCACCCTCTCGCCGCCCTGACCGTGGCCGCCCCCTGGGCCGCCACGCTCGAGCCCTTCGCCTCCCTGGTGGCCGACGAGGTAAACGTGAAGGCGGTGCACCTGACCGATCAGGTGGAGCAGGCGGGCCAGCTGGTGCTGCGGGTGAGGCCGGCGGTGGTCGGCCCCCGCCTCGGGGGCGACACCCAGAAGGTATTGGCCGCCGCCCGCCAGGGAAGCTGGGTCACCCTGGCCGACGGTACGGCCGAGGTGGGAGGGACGCTGCTCGGCCCCGGCGAGTTCGAGCTCAGCCTCCGCCCGGTCGACACCAAGGCCGGCCGGACCCTGGCCGGCAACGACGCAGTGGTGACCCTGGACCTCGCAGTGACCACCGAGCTGGTGGCCGAGGGCCTGGCCCGCGACGTGGTCCGCCAGGTCCAGCAGGCCCGCCGGGAGGCCGGCCTGGTGGTCACCGACCGGATCCACCTGGCCCTGGACCTGCCGGCCGAGGCGGCCACCGCGGTGGAGGCCCACCGGGACTGGGTCATGGCCCAGACGCTGGCGATCACGCTTGATGTCAACCTCGACAGGTCAGTGGGAGCGACTGCGTCGAGCACAATGGCGCATCGGGGAAGCTTTGAGCTGAACGGCCAGCCCTGCCGAGTCGACCTGGAGACGGCCTGCCTGGACGGCTGACCTTGCGCTGTGACGGGCTCGCACCTCGGGGACCCCCCAACCACCCCAACACCGGCACCAGCCGGTGCGCGGGGCTGACGTCGCTAACCAAGAAACCCCTGCCCCAGGGCGCCTGGGGCCGCCTCGATGTCGGTTTGGGGGAAATCTTCTCCCTTGTACAGTAGCGGCTGGCCGGATGAGCGCGACAGTGCGTAGGCGAAGCAGTCGCCGAAGTTCAGCCCGGCTGGATGGCCGCTGCCCTTCCCGAAATCGCGATAGGCCTGGCGAGCAATCTCCGCTTGGCGCTTCGTCACCGGCTCGATCCTGATACGAGTGACGCCGACCAGGTCGTCGAGTCGACCGCTCAGGACCGGGTCACGGTTGGAGTCGACGACGATGGCGGTCTCGATGTAGGTCCCCGCCGAGATCACTGGCTCGGCCGCCCGGGCCAGGGCGGCGCCATAACGGTCGGCATCAGGCTCGTCACGCAGGATCGCAATGATGGCTGACGTGTCGACGATCATCGAGGCACTCCCAGATCGTCGTAGAGAAGGTCAGCGTGATCACCAGTGCGATAAGGCTCGACCCAGCGAGGACCGGCGTCGCTGGCAATCTCTCGCACCCGAGACGCCCGCTGAGCTGCTGCGGAGAGGTCCGCGCCACGCAACCGATCGAGACGTTCACGGACAGCCACAGCCACTGCCCTCGTCACCGTCTCACCAGTGGCCGCCGCCAGTTGCCGGGCCAGGCGCTCAGCCTCCGCATTCTTGATATTCAGCCCCATTGCAGAAGTCTACCATCCAAGGGCTTCCTTTCTACCCGACACCCCCTACCACGCGTCCGTGGCGGGGGCTGCCTGCCCATACCGGCTGAGCTCAGCGGCGGGCGCGCAGGGGGACGTGGACGTAGAGGTCCCGGCGGTCGGCAACCGCCACCGGGTGGTCGGGAGGCGGTGGCATCAGGTACCTGACCGGACGCTGGTGCTCGGCGTGCTGGCGGTCGGCGTTGTAGACCTTGGAGAACTTCCACAGCATTCGCACGAAGTTGGTCTGGCCCCGCAGCACCTGGCGGGCCACCACGCCGGCCGTCTGGGCCAGAGCCGACGCCCCCAGGTGCTTGCGGGCCAGCACCGACTGGGTCTTGACCAGCTCCTGGTAGAAGCGGTGCAGGGGCAGGCGGGTGGGCAGCACGGCGTGCTGGACGTCGAACAGGCGGTAGTCCAGGGTGGTGAGCCGGCGGGCCTCGGTGAACCAGGTCTCGGTGCCCGGGTAAGGGGTCTGCACGGTGATGTTGACTATCTCGGGCACGCTCAGGGCCCACTGCCGCACGTAGGCGAAGCGCTCCTCGTCCCAGTCCGGGTCGGCGATGATGTTGATGGCCACGGTGAGCCCGATCGACCTGGCCACCTCCAGCGCCTTCAGGTTGACCTCGGGGGTGCTGCGCTTGCGGAACGCCTTGAGGCCTTCCTCGTCCAGGGCCTCCAGGCCCAGGAACATGTAGTTGAGCCCCAGGCGCTTCCAGCGCCGGAACACCTCCTCGTTGCGCACCAGCACGTCGCACCGGGTCTCCAGGTAGTACTCCTTGCGGACCCGGCGGCGCTCGAGGTGGCTGGCGATCTCGTCGCCGTGCTCGGCCCGGATGAACGCCACGTCGTCCACGATGAACACCCCGGGCTCGCGGATGCGAGCCATGTCCTCGGCGGCCGCCTCGGGCGACAGCTTGCGGTAGCTGCGGCCGTAGAACGTCCAGGCGCTGCAGAACGAGCAGTCCCACGGGCAGCCCCGGGTTAGCTCGATGGAGGCGGCCGGGTCCAGCACGCCGATGAAGTAGCGGCGGCGGCGCCCCCCGAGGTCCCGGGCCGGCAGGTGGTCGTCCAGGCCGGAGAGCATCACCGGCGGCGGCCCCGACCCGTCCGGCGTGACCGCCCCGGGCACCTCGGCCGCCGCCTTGTCCGGTGCCGCCGCCAGCAGGGCCGGGGCGCCCGTCTCCCCCTCGCCCTTCAGCACCGCATCGATGGCGCCCTGCCCGTGCCCCAGCACCTGGTCGGCCACGAAGGACACGCTGTGGCCGCCCACGAAGACGAAGCAGCCGGGCTGCGCCGCCTTGACCTCCTTGGCCAGGTCGACCACCTCGGGCACGTTGGCCAGGTAGTTCAGGCTGAAACCGACCGCCTCCGGGCGGAATTGGCCCAGCTGGCGGCGTACCTCCTCCCAGCCGTAGACCTGCAGGTCGACCAGGCGCACCTGGTGACCGTCGTCCCGCAGGGCGGCGGCCACCCGCTCGAGACCCAGCGGCTCGAGGCGCAGGAAGATCTCCGAGTACATGAGGGCGCTGGGGTGGACCAGGAGCACCCGCATGGGCTCAGCTGCCCTCGACGTCGGCGTAGACCATCGGGACGGACCTACCCCGAGCGGAGCCCGCCGACACCGACCGCCTCCACCGAGTCGGCCGCCGGCACCTGGTTGTCCGTCCTCACCGCCCGGCGAAGCGGGACCTCCGGGAGCAGCGCGGCCAGGACGAAGGCCGCCAGGGCGAAGGGCACCCCCACCGTGAACACCGTGTGCAGGGAGCGCACGAAGGCCACCACCGCCCCGGTGTGGGCCGCCGGCGACAGCCTGGCCAGCGCGGCCGGGCTGCCGGTTAGGGCCACCTGGACCGCCTTGGCGGGGGTCCCCGGGGGCAGGAGCCGGGGAAGCAGGTGGGTGAGGCGGGAGGTGAGGATGGCCCCGAAGATCGAGGTGCCGAAGGCTCCCCCGAGGGAACGGAAGAAGGTGGCCAGTGAGGTGGCCACGCCCAGGTCCTGATAGTCGACGGCATTTTGCGTGGCCAGGACCAGCACCTGCATGACCCCGCCGATACCCACGCCCAGCACCACCATGTACAACGACACCACCAGGTGGCTGGTGTGGACCCCCAGGTGGGACAGCAGCCACAGCCCGACGGCCACCCCGGCGGTGCCCACGATGGGGAACACCTTGTAGCGACCCACCCGGGAGATGATCTGGCCACTGCCGATGGAGGCGGTGAACAACCCGGCCACCAGCGGGAGGAGCAGCAGCCCCGACTCGGTGGGCGACACCCCGTTGACCAGCTGCAGGTAGACGGGCAGGAAGATGATGGCCCCGAACATCGACACCCCGACGATGAAGCCCATGGCGCTGGCCACGGTGAAGACCCGGTTGGCGAAGAGGCGCAGCGGCAGGATCGGCTCGGCCGCGTGCTGCTCCCTCACCAGGAAGGCGGCGATGAGGGCCAGCCCTGCCCCGGCCAGGGCGATGATGGTGGGCGACGACCACGGGTACTGGTTGCCCCCCCACACGGTGACCAGCAGCAGGGCCGACACCCCCGCCACCATGAGGCCGGCCCCGCCGAAGTCGATGCTCGGCCGCCGGTGCACCATGCTCTCCTTGAGCACCACGCTCGTGACCACCAGCGCCACCGCCCCGATCGGCAGGTTGACGTAGAAGATCCAGCGCCAGCCCGGGCCCTCCACCAGGAAGCCGCCGAGAAGGGGCCCGGCCACGCTGGCCAGGCCGAACACGGCCCCGAAGTACCCCTGGTAGCGCCCCCTCTCCCGGGGAGGGACGATGTCGCCGATGATGGTGGTGGCCAGCACGATGAGCCCGCCGGCTCCCAGACCCTGCAGGGCGCGGAAGGCGACCAGCTCGTCCATGGTCTGCGACAGCCCGGACAGCACCGAGCCGGCCAGGAAGATCAAGATGGCGCTCTGGAACACTCGCTTGCGCCCGTAGAGGTCGGAGATCTTGCCGTAGAGGGGGGCCGACGCGGTGGAGGTCAGCAGGTAGGCCGTGACCACCCAGGACAGGCGGTTGAGGCCGTGCAGGTCGCCGACGATGGTGGGCAGGGCGGTGGCCACGATGGTCTGGTCCAGGGCAGCCAGCAGCATGCCGAGCATGAGCCCGGAGAAGACGATCAGGATCTGGCGGTGGGTCAGGTGGGCGTCGCCGGGCTCCCCGGCCTCTACCGGGCTGGCCGCGCCCGGGTCGCTCACGCCGATCCCCCCCTGGCGGGCGACCCGGCCCTGGTGGGTGGTTCCTCGGCGGCGGCCAGCGTCGTCAAGACGTCCACGAAGGCACGGATCTGCGCGTCAAGGAGGACCTTGAACGCCTCCTCGATCTGTCCCCGGCGGGCCCGGTGGAACTTCTCGGTGAAGGCTCGACCCCGCTCGGAGAGGGCCAGGCGCACCACCCGGCGGTCGGTGGGGTCGGCCTGGCGCTCGGCCAGCCCCTGGCGGACCAGCCGGTCAGCCGCCGCGGTGGTGGCGCTCTCGCTGACGTCGAGGTCGCGAGCCAGCTCCCGCATGGTGAGCGGTCCCGGCTTGAGGCGCATCACCACCTGCATCTGATGGATGGTGATGGAGCCCAGCTCCTCCCGTAGCTCCGGGGTGAGGCAGGCCCCCAGGCGCCGGCTGAGCACCGGCTGGAGCTCCAGGAAGCGCTCGACCAGACTGCCTCGGTCGGTCTGTCCGGTCTGCTCCGGGCTGGTGGCTCCGTCTGTCGGGCTGGTGGTGCCGCCGGCCGTGCTGGTGGGCATGGGCCATCCCCTCGTCCTGGTTCTCCCACTATAGGCGAACTATTAGAGAGTAGAAGTATTTACTTCACGCGTCAAGGGAGCTGGGTCACCAGCTCGGCCAGCAGGCGCCGGACCCGGCGATCAATCTCGTCGCGGACCCGCCGGACCTCTTCCAGCGGCCTGCCGGCCGGGTCGGGAAGGTCCCAGTCCAGGTGGCGCTGGCCTGGGTAGACCGGGCAGGCGTCGCCACATCCCATGGTGACCACCACATCAGCCAGCCGTACCACCTCGTCGGTGAGCACCTTGGGTCGCTCGTGGGCCAGGTCGATGCCGATCTCGGCCATGACCTCGACCACGGCCGGATCGAGCCACTCGGCCGGCTCGCTCCCAGCCGAGCGCACCCGCAGGCTGCCCTGGCCGTACCGACCGAGCAGGGCGGCCGCCATCTGGGACCGCCCGGCGTTGTGCACGCACACCAGGAGAACCTCCCAGGGTGGGGGGGTCGACTGTTCGGTCATGGGGGCCCCCGCATGCCGCTTGCCGTGCTGGCCGCCAGGGGTCTGGGGAACAGCCGGGGCCGAGCCCACAGGGACAGGTGGACCAGCCCCACCAGCACCGGCACCTCGATCAGCGGGCCCACCACCCCGGCCAGGGCCTGGCCGCTGGCCACCCCGAACACGCCGATGGCCACGGCGATGGCCAGCTCGAAGTTGTTGCCGGCGGCGGTGAAGGCCAGCGTGGCGGTACGCTCGTAGGCCAGTCCGATGGTCCGGCCGAGGGCGAACGAGCCGGTCCACATGATCCCGAAGTAGGCCAGCAGCGGCAGGGCTATGCGCGACACGTCACCGGGGCGGGTGGTGATGGTGCGTCCCTGGAGAGCGAAGAGGACCACGATGGTGAACAGCAGCCCGTAGAGGGCAAATGGCCCGATCGTGGGCAAGAACCGAGACTCGTACCAGTCCCTTCCCTTGGCCCGCTCCCCAGCCAGACGGGTGAGAGAGCCAGCTACCAGGGGCGCTCCCAAGAAGATCGCCACGCTGGTGGCGATCTGGGCCACCGAGACTCGCATCCCAGCGGTGGAAAGTCCCAGCCAACCGGGCAGGACCTCGAGATAGAGGTAGCCCAGAGCGGCGAAGGCCAGGATCTGGAACACCGCATTGAGGGCCACCAGCATGGTCGCCGCCTCCCGGTCCCCACCGGACAGGTCGTTCCAGATCAGCACCATGGCGATGCAGCGGGCCAGGCCCACGACGATCAGTCCGGTGCGGTAGGCGGGCAGATCGGGGAGCAGGGCCCACGCCAGGGCGAACATCACCGCCGGGCCCACCAGCCAGTTCAACACCAGGGAGCTCGCCAACAGCCGCCAATCGGAGGTGACACGGCCCATCTGGCCGTAACGGACCTTGGCCAGCACCGGGTACATCATCACCAGCAGACCGACGAAGATGGGAACCGGCACCCCAGAGGTGACGTCCAAGGCGCTCAGGGACCGGCCCAAGCCGGGAGCATCTCGGCCCACCTCCAGGCCGATGACCATGGCGGCCAGGATCCACAGCGGTAGGAAGCGGTCCAGGCGGGACAGCCGGCGCAGGGGGACACGGGCGGCCTCGGGCCCGCTGGCGGCGCCGGCGGCCATGCCGGCGTCAGCCACGCCGGCGTCAGCCACGCCGGCGTCAGCCACGCCGGGGTCAGCCACGCCGGGGTCAGCCACGCCGGCGTTCCCCCGAGAGGTTGGCGCAGCCGGGCCGGAGCTTGGCGGGGGCGGTGTGGGACAGCTTGGTGCAGGACCCGGCGGCGGCGCCGAGGTGGGCCACGTCGAGGGCGAGGTGGACTCCGGCCATCGAACCTCCTAGTATCGAGCCACATCGATACTAGGGCTTGTATCTACTAGTGTCAATATAGGCCGACCTCGGCGCAGCTCGGCCGGTAGGAGGGAGACGGTAGGGGGGGAGATGGACGGCCCAGCGTGCTGCCCGGCGGTGCTGGCTGCCCCGTTGGACGAGGGCGAGGCTGCTTTGCTGGCCGAGGCCTTCGGCGTGCTGGCCGACCCCATCCGCCTGCGCCTGCTCAGCCTCATCGCCGGCCAGCCCAGCGGGGAGGTCTGCGCCTGCGAGCTGGCCGGTCCCCTGGCCCGTTCCCAGCCGACGGTCAGTCACCACCTGAAGGTCCTGTTCGAAGCGGGGCTGGTGACCAGGCAGCGCCGCGGGACCTGGATCTGGTACCGAGCGGTGCCCGAGCGCCTGGAGGCGCTTCGCCAGGCCCTGACGGCGCCACTCAGCGCCGGGGCCGGCCAGCCCGGCTGAGAGTGCCAACGCCGCGGCGTTCACGGCCGCTACTGGCTCAGGGCGCCCGGACCTTGTTATAGCCCTGTCTCGATGGTGCCAGTCCGAGACCTGGCCGCACCCACGAGCCACTCGGGCGCCAGGCGCCAGGCCTCTGCCTCCTCGCCCGCCGCCTCGTGGCGATACTGAAATGACTGCTTGCGGATGATCTCGTCCAGGAGGCGGCGGAAACGGCGGGCCGGCCGGGCCCATGCCTCTACCAGGCGAGAGACGTCTCGATCGCCCTGGGCGGCACGCAGGGCCACCGCCAGGTGAGGCAGGCACAGGCCCCGGTCGTCAGCGCTGAGGGCATGGCGGATGTCGTCTCTCGAGCTGGTAAGCAAGAGGCTGGCGTAGCCCTCGACGATGACTGCCTCGGCGGCGCACGCCGGGCAGGCCTCGGGAAGGACCACGCCAAGGCGAGGCGGCCTCCGGCGCGGCGGCCATCTCCGGATCGATTGGCCACGCCGCGTCCGCCCCACGTTCGTGGCTGCGACCTCCAGGAGAAAGCCGGTGATGATGGCAATCCCCAGCGGGTCGGACTCCCGGGCAGCTACCTCGACGGCCAGCAGGAGGTGCTCCCGGCAGAAGCCCCCGGACTTCCTCAGCACCTCGCGCAGGCGGAAGTTGTTGACATCCTCCGTCAACAAGCGGCTCAAGTACCTCCAGCCCGTCCGGTGGGCGGCCCGGCACAACGCACACCCCCGAAAGGCGAGATCCTCGGCCAAGTCAAACTCCAGCAGGTAGCTCACGCCTGTCCCCGGCGCAGGATACCGCACCGGGGTGGACATGCGTCGCCTACATGAGTGGTCTGTGATCGGGGCTGTCCCCTTCGCCCAGGCGTTGCGGGCCGGGTGAGCGGCGAGCTTGCACGGCAAGGCTAGGATCACAACCACAGGCAGCCCCGCCGGTGATGGATCCCACCGGGGCCACCCGCTCCGGGATGGCCGAACCGCCCGAGTGGCTAACGGGTTCTTCCAGAAGAGGAAGGACCAGGGCGCGTTGTCTTTTCGTGGCATCCTTGGCGATCAGGTGCGGGGCGATGTTGACCCCGCAAAGGGTGACGACCCCGGACAGGGCCATGACGGCACAGAGCCCGCCTTCTTCGCCGACTTGAACCTGGATCAGGTCGTCGAGTCCATCGTCGCCGGCTACGAGGAGTACGAGCTCAAGCCGTTCTTCTACCACCGGGCAGGCGGGGCGGAGGCAATCCAGTACCGCCACGAGGTCCTAAGGGACCTGGAGGACGAGACGCTGCTCGGGGACATCATGGCCTTCGCCCAGAGGATGCGGGACATGCGCGGCCACCTCGCCCAGGCAGGCAAGCTCCACCACAAGCACCAGCAGCAGCGGTGGTTCCTGGACGCGGTGGAGATCTACTGCGATGCCGTCGGTCGCCTGGCCAGCGATCTCTGGCGGGCCGATCTGACATCCCAGGGCTTCCGCTCCTGGCGCGAGCACCTGTCCGGCTACTTGGGGTCGGCCGAGTGGAGGTCGCTCGCCGCCGAGACCAAGAGGCTCGAGGAGGACCTGTCCAAGGTGACCTATTGCGTGCACGTCAAGGGCAACCGGGTCACGGTCCGCCCGTACGACTCCGAGGTCGACTACAGCTCTGAGGTGCAGGCGACCTTCGAGAGGTTCAAGCAGGGCGGCGTGCAGGACTACCTGGTTGACTTCTCCGACTCGCCAGTGGCGAGCCCGGTCGAGGCCAAGATCCTAGACCTCCTGGCCGTGTTGTTCGATGAGGTCTTCTCGGCCCTCGACGACTATTGCGGCCGCCATGGCGACTTCCTCGACGCCACCATCCAGCGCTTCGACCGCGAGGTCCATCTCTACCTGGCGTACCTGGACTACATCGCACCGCTCAGGGCGGCCGGCCTCAACTTTTGTCATCCCGACGTGAGTGGTGAGTCCAAGGAGGTCTTCGCCAACGACACCTTCGACGTGGCGCTGGCCACCAAGCTGGTGAGGCAGCGTGGCAGCGTGGTGGGCAACGACTTCCACCTGAGGGACCCGGAGCGAATCCTCGTCGTCTCGGGTCCCAACCAGGGTGGCAAGACGACGTTCGCCCGGACCTTCGGCCAGCTTCACCACCTCGCCAGCATTGGCCTGCCCGTGCCAGGCAGGCAGGCACGGCTCTTCCTGTTCGACAAGGTGTTCACCCACTTCGAGAGGCAAGACGATCTTGCCGAGCTCAGCGGGCAACTCGAGGACGACCTGGTCAGGATGCGGGACATCCTGACCCTTGCGACGCCGGACAGTATCGTCATCGCCAACGAGCCCTTCTTCTCCACCACCCTGCGGGACTCGCTGTTCTTGGGCACGCGAGCCATGGAGAGGATCATCCATCTCGACCTGCTCTGCGTGTGGGTGACCTTTGTCGAAGAGCTGGCCTCGCTGGGCGAGTCCGTGGTGAGCATGGTCACCACCGTCGTCCCGGGCGACCCGAGCCAGCGAACCTACAAGGTGGTCCGCAGGCCAGCCGACGGCCTCTCCTACGCGATCTCGATCGCCGAGAAGTACGGGCTCACGTACGAGGTCCTCAAGAGCCGCATAGCGTCATGAAGGCCAACCTCATGTACGAGGACCAGGACTTCGAGGTGAGCCGCGCCCTGCCGGACCACCATGGGGAGCTGGTGGAGGACCTCGAGCTGACGACCCTCTTCGAGGCGATGGCAGGTGGTGACGCCTTCTTGTTCGAGGTGTCGAAGAGGGCCGTCCTGTCCAGCCTCCGCGATCCCGAGGCCATCCGGTACCGCCAGCAGGTCCTGGACGACTGCCTCGCCCACCCAGAGGTCCTAAGGGACATGTACGCCATCGCCCTGGAGGCGATGGAGGGCGCGAAGAGCATCTACTTCGGCTGGTTCCGTAGATATCCCTCGGCGATCCTGTACAGCTCGGTACAGGCGCTCCAGCTGTTTGCCGGGCTCCTCAGGAGGCTGCGACACCTGGCTGACGACCACGCCGCCGACTTCCGCTCGGAGGGCCTGTGCAACTTCTTCACCAGGTTGGCAAGGGAGCTCGGCGACGAGTACTTCGATGCCATCGACGAGCACCTCAGGCGGCTCCGGTTCCGAGACGGGATCCTGCTGAGCGCCCGGCTGGGCAAGGGCAACAAGGGCGCCGGCTACGTACTGCGCACCCCCGGCCACAACAAGAGGACCCTGAAGGAACGGATAGGGATCGGTCCTCGATCCTCCTACTCGTTCGAGATCTCTCCTCGCGACGAGGCCGGCGCCAGGGCATTGTCGCAGCTGACCGATCGGGGGACCAACCTGGTCGCCAACGCTCTGGCCCAGTCGACGGACCACATCCTCGCCTTCTTCACGGCGTTTCGCTCGGAGCTCGGCTTCTACGTGAGCTGCCTCAACCTCCACGGCCAGCTGCTCGCCAAGGGCGAGCCGGTGTGCAAGCCGGTCCCGCTCCCGCCGGGCCGGCCAGCGCTGTCGTTCGACGGGCTGTACGACGCCTGCCTGACGTTGAAGGTTGATCGGCGGGTGGTGGGCAACGGAGCCGACGCCGACGGCAAGATGCTGGTGATGATCACCGGAGCCAACTCAGGTGGGAAGTCGACGTTCCTGCGCAGTGTCGGGCTGGCCCAGCTGATGATGCAGTGCGGCATGTTCGTGGGTGGCGAGTCGTTCCGCGCCAATGTGTGTGACGGCCTCTTCACCCACTTCATCCGGGAGGAGGACGCCAGCATGAGCAGAGGAAGGCTGGAGGATGAGCTGAGCAGGATGAGTGCCATCGCCGACCAGCTGCGGCCGGGATGCATCCTATTGTGCAACGAGTCTTTGGCGGCGACCAACGAGAGAGAGGGCTCGGAGATCGCTCGCCAGGTCGTCGGCGCTCTCATGGAGGCTGGCATCAAGGTCTGCTACGTCACCCACCTCTTCGATCTGGCCGAGAGCCTCCACTCCAAGAAGCTGCCAACCGCCCTCTTCTTGCGGGCAGAGAGGCAAGCCGAGGGGACGCGGACCTTCAAGGTGATCGAGGCGCCGCCGTTGGCCACCAGCTTTGGCCAAGACCTCTACCAGCGCATAGGAGGATGGACCACCGAGCCAGCCGGTCACACCGCCGACACGAGGTAGGCGACGAGGACCACCACGAAGACATACAAGAGGTAAAGGTTGACGTCGCCAGACTGGATCGGCGCCAGGGTGCCGGCCAACCACCGCAGGGCCCTGGCCACGGGGGCGTACAGGTAGCGCTCGAAGACCGGGGTGACGTGGAAGTGGTAATGAACAGGCCCGGACCGGCCGGCCGGGTCGTCCGATGCCCGGTCGAGGTGGACATCGGGGCGGTAGACCCGGTCGAAGGTCACCCTGGTCGGGTTGGCGAAGGTGGTGGCGGTGTACTGCATCTGTGGTCCGAACTCGAGGATGCCCCCGTCCCACACCGGCACCACCCGGCTGGGCGCCCGGGGCCGGCCCGCAACATAGATGAGAAGGGGCAGGACGGTCACCGCCACGAGGAAGGTGGCCAGGTAGGTGGGCGAGAAGGCGGCAAAGTCGGTATGGGCGGGGATGACGGTGAGGTGGCCCACCAAGAGGGTGGGCCGTAGCTCGACGCCGGTGGTGGCCCGCACCACCCGGTCGAGACCGACCAGCACCGCCGGAGCTCCGACGGCCAGGGCGCCACAGGCCACCGCCAGCAGCGCCGGGCCGAAGACCGGCTGGCCCGCCTCGACCGCTCGGGCCGCCCCCTCGCTTCGGGGCATGCCCAGAAAGGCGATCCCGTAGGCGCGGCAGAAGGCGACGACGGCAAGGCCCCCGGTGAGTCCAAGGCAGGCGGCGGCCGCCACGATCAGGATCCCGACCAGATGACTGGGAATGCGAAAGCCCTGGAACAGCCCCTGGAAGACCAACCACTCGGTGACGAACCCGTTGAGGGGCGGGAGGGCGGCTATTCCCAGGGTAGCGACCAGCGTGCTCACGCTCGAGGCACGGAGACGGTGGACCAGGCCGCCCAGCCGGTCCAGGTCTCGCGTCCCAGCAGCGTGCTCGATCACCCCTGCCTCCAAGAACAGGAGCGTCTTGTAGGCCCCGTGGTTGACCACGTGGTAGAGGCCGACCAGCAGCAGGAAACCGGAAAGGCTGGGCCGGTGGTAGGCCCCGAAGATCATGGCCGCACCGAGAGCGGTGACGATGATCCCGATGTTCTCGATGCTGGAATAGGCAAGGAAGCTCTTGAGGTCCCGCTCGGTGAGCGCCCAGAGGATCCCGAAGATGGCCGAGACAGCTCCCAGGGCCATGGTGAGCACCCCCCACCAGGCCAGGTCCGGGCCCAGCAGGACGAACCCGAACAGGGCGATGCCGTACACCCCCAGCTTGATGATCAGGCCGGAGAGGAACGCCGAGCCGTCGGCGGGGGCCACGGGATGGGCGGATGGCAGCCAGATGTGCAGCGGCACGATCCCGGCCTTGAACCCGAAGCCCAACAGGGCCAGGACGAAGACTGCGCTGCGCCATCCTGACCCCATCGAGGCGGCCCGGGCCGCCATGGTCACCAGGTCCATGCTGTGGGTGCGGGTGGCCAGGATCACGAAGGCGGCCACCACCATGGCGAAGCCCGCCTCCCCCAAGGCGAGGAACAGGAACGTCCCCCGGGCCACCCCCTCCTGGCGCCGGTGGCGGAACACCAGCAGGGCGGCAGTGAGGGTCATCGATTCCCAGGCGACGAGGAAGGTGGTCACGCTGCCCGCCACCAGCACGGCCAGGGACGCCAGCAGGGCCAGGTTGTAGGCGCACAGGTACACGGCGGTGCCGCCGGCCGGACGGTGGTAGCGCGGGGCGTAGGAGCCGATGGCCGCCGCGACGAGACCCAGGAGCACGGCGAACGGGGCGGAGAGCGGGGTGGCGCGCAGGTCGAGGCGGCCCACCAGGTCCGAGGCCCCGATCACCGCCGCCGTAGGGTTCCTCCCGAGGGCCAGGCAGACGCCGCCCACCAGCACCAATGCGCCACCAGCCCCCGACAGGCCCGCCGACGCCCACAGCCAACCCCGCCGGCTGGCGCCGAGACCGAGCCCGGCGGCGGCCAGCCAGACCGCACCAGCCACCCAGAAGAGGTGGGCGGCCAGCGAGGTCACGATGGGCCCTCGACCGGGTCGGCGAACTCCAACGCGGAGACCTTCTCCCGTAGCCGCCCGACCGCCACCAGCAGGCCGTGCAGCAGCGCCAGGGGACTGGGCGGGCAGCCCGGCACGTACACGTCCACGGGCAGCACCCGGTCGACGGCGCCGTGGACGAACCCGTTCTCGGCGTAGACCCCCCCGAGGGCGCAGGCGCCGGTGGCCACGACCACCTTGGGATCGGGCATGGCGGCGAACGTCTTGGCCACCGCGGTGTCCATGGCCCGTACGCCTGGACCAGTGACCAGCAGGAGATCGGCATGACGAGGGGCCGGGGTGAAGAAGAAGCCCAGCCGGTGCAGGTCGTAGTGGGGCGCCACCAGCAACCTGATCTCCGACTCGCACGCCGCGCAGGACCCGGTGTCGATGGTACGTATGTGTAGGCTTCGCCCGAACATGCCCGCCACCTGCCCGGCCAGCTCGCCAGCCAGCCGGGCCTCCGCCTCGCTGCCAGGGCTGCCGGGGGCCCCCGTCGGCTCTGCGCTCACGCCGGCCCTGCCCTGATCGGGACCCTCTTGACCAGCTGGCGCCGCGCCGTGGCGGCCAGCTCGAGCTCCCCGCTCGGACGGGCAGCGGCCCCGGCGGCCACCAGACAGCGCCCGCAGGCCGTGCACGCCCCGACGTCGTAGGTCATCTCCGAGCCCTGGCGCTCCAGGGCGCCGGCCGGGCAGAGCGCGCTCAAGCGGTCGACCAGCGCGGTGGTGAGCAGGTCGGGGAAGAAGGTCGGCGGAGTGGGCAGGGTGGCCGTCCACCGGTCCAGTGCGGCCGGATAGCTCGTGGTCACCACTCCTCGGCGCAGCCCTCGCCAGAACCAGAAGGTCATCGGCCCTACCGTGCCAGCCCAGCCACGGTCAGCCAGAAGCTGGCCTCGATGATCGGTATGTCGGTGAACACGTTCTGGGACCGGGCGGCGTCGTCGAAGGCCCGCCAGTTGCGCGCCGAGGCGGGGCGCAGGCGGCACCGCTCGATGCGCCCATGGTCGTCGAGGCGGACCCACGCGAGGCTTTCTCCCCGGGAGGACTCCGTCCATCCCAGCCCGGCCCCCGCCGGTGGCCCCATTGGCTCGGACGGTTCCCCAGCTATGCCTTCCTCCAGCATCTCGTAGACCAGCCGCACCGAGTCGCCGATCTCGTCCACCATCACCTGGGTCCGGGCCAGCACGTCCCCGGCCGAGCGGAGCGCCACCACCGGAGGGTTCTCGGCGTACGGACCGAAGGGGTGGTCGCGGCGGGTGTCGATGTCCTGGCCCGAGGCTCGGGCCACCGGACCCACCAGGCCCAGCCGACGGGCCGCCTCGGGGCTGACCAGGCCGGTGGCCTCCAGGCGGTCGAGGAGGGAGTTCGTCGCCAGCGCGGCGTCGATCACTCGGCGCAGCTCGTCTTGGGCAGGCCCCAGTAGATCGCCAATGGCATCCACCCGGGGGAAGACACCGATCCCTCCCGGGCACGCCACACCGAACAGGTAGCGGTGGCCGAAGGCAGCCGCGTTGAGGCGCAGCAGCCCCTCCTGGGCGATCTCGGCTTGAGCCTGGGCAACCGACAGCCCGCAGGCCTGGCACAAGGCGGCCACCGCCGCAGCGTGATTGTAGAGGCGTTCCAGCTCCAGGGCGATGGCTCGGGTCCGTTCCACGCCAGCCGATGGGACCACCTCGGCGATCGCCTCCACCGCCCGGCAGAAGGCCCAGCTGTTGGCCACTGCCGAGAGCCCCTCCATCCGCTCGACCAAGAAGAGGGCCTGCTCCACCGGGGCACCCTGGAGGGTCCGTTCCAGCCCACGATGCTTGTGCCACGCCATGAGGTACAGGTCGATGACCTCCTCACCGCTGGTGACCAGACCCATGTAGAGGGACTCCTGGCCGACATTGCGGACCGGCCCACTTGGGAATTCAAAGGCCTCTCCCGCTACCAGATGCGGAGCGTGCACCTCACCGGGAGCCTGGCGGGGGCGCGCTCCGAGGCGCGGGAAGGACGCCTCGGCGTGCGGCGGGGCCAGTAGCCGGTTGAGGGGTTTGGCGCCGACGGGGCGGGCGCCGAACTGCTCGTAGATCTCGCACTCTTCGACGAAGGCGGCCGGGGCGGCGTCGGACAGCGGGTCATACTGATCGCCGGCCACCGGCCACTCGACAACCTGGTATCTGCCCGCCCGGTCCAGGGCATAGACCACTCGCAGCACCAGCGACCCGCCCTCCAGCGACCCGAACAGGTCCGCCAACCGGGTGGCCTCGGGGCCCCGATGCTGGGCGACCCCGCTCTCGTAGAACGCGACCCGGCCATCCACGACTTGCTCGTCAGTCATGAGATGGCTTCGATCGAATGTCGGATCAACTGGTCGAGGCGGCTGGGTACCCACAGGCCGAGCAGCACCAGAATGGCCAGGCCCGCCACGAGGGGGACCCCGGCCAGCAGTCGTCCCGAGCGGCGCGGGTACGGGTCCAGGGCCGGCGGTCCGTCGCCGGCGGTCATGGACAGGCTGACGCCGACCAGGGCCACGAAGCCGATCACCACCAGCACCAGGAACAGGCCAGCCAGGGCGGCGTGAGCCGAGAAGCCGGCCCTGACGATGGTCAGCTCCGAGAGGAACACCCCGAACGGCGGCGAGCCGGCCACCGCCAGCGACGCCAGCAGCAGAGCACCACCGGCCAGCGGTAGCGAGCCCAGGACGCCCGAGACCCTGTCGACCTCCCGGGTGCGGTAGCCGAGGACCAAATGGCCGCTCGACAGGAACAGGACGGCCTTGCCCACCGCGTGGTTGATCACCTGGAGCAGCGCCCCGTACATGCCGAGCAGTCCCCCGAACCCCAGCGCCACCGAGATGATGCCCATGTGCTCGATCGAGGAGTAGGCGAAGAGCCGCTTGAAATTGCCCCGCCGGATCATGAACAGGACTCCCACGACGATCGAGGCGAACCCGAACACCAGAAGGACGTTGTTGGTGTAGTGACCGCCCAGGCCGGCCTTGGCGATGGCCTCGAACCGGATGATGGCGTACATGCCGGTATTGAGCAAGGCGGCCGACAGCATTGCGCTGGCCGGGCTGGGTGCCTCCGAGTGAGCATCGGGGAGCCAGGTGTGCATGGGCACCAGACCCACCTTGGTGCCGTATCCGACCACGGCCAGCAGGAAGGCCAGGCGCAGGCTGGCCGGGCTCAGCAAGTGGGCGTGGTTGAACAGGTACGGCCAGGTGAGGCGTTGATTGGACGAGAGGTGCAGCGCGCTGCCTGAATAGAAGAGGAACACCGTGGCCACCAGGGCGATGGTCACCCCGAAGGAGCTGATGATGACGTACTTCCAGGCCGCCTCCAGCGAGACGGCCTGGGCCTCGAGCCCGACCAGGGCAGCGCTGGCCAGCGTGCTGGCCTCGATGAGGACCCACAGCAGTCCCAGGTTGCCCGCCTCCATCGACGCCAGCATCCCGGAGGCAAAAATGGCGAAGAAGACGAAGTACAGACGTACCTGGAAGGTGGTGAGCTCGCCGCGATCCTCCTCCGCCCGTAGGTAGGCAGCGGACCCGAGGGCGGCCAGGACCACTACCAGCGCCACCGTCGTGGCGAAGAAGGCTCCCAGCGAGTCGGCATAGATGAACCCGGACAGGGCGGTGAACGGCCCGTGTCGGGCGGTGTGGGCGACCAGCGCGGCGGCCGATGCCAGGGACCCGAGGCCGCCGACCACCGTGGCGGCCCCCGCTCCCCGGGCCCGTGCGCCGCAGGCCACCGCCACCAACCCAATAAGCGGGAACAGCGCAACCAGCGCCACCATGGCCATCAGCCGCGCAGCCTGCGAAGCTCGGAGGCGCTGGCCTCGGCCAGCTCCCCGGTGATGCCGGAGACGAACGCCAGCATGATCAGCACCGCCGCCACCAGGTCCAGGAAGACCCCGGCCTCGACTATGAACGGGAACTCGGCCGCCAGGGTGATGGCACCCAGGAACACGCCGTTCTCGGTTATCAGCCAGCCGATGAGCTGGGCCACGGTGTGGCGGCGCACCACCATGGTCAGACCCCCGATCAAGATGACCGCCGTGGACAGTGGCACCACCGAAGTGGCCACCAGTCCGTGGGGAAGATCCCGCGACCGGATCACCACATAGGAGAACACCGTGAGGAGGGCGCCGACTATCAACGAGGTAGAAAGCCCGGTCGACAGGGCCACGTCCCGCTTGAGGTGCAGGCGGCGAACCAAGAGCCGCCGGGTGGCCATTGGGATCCCGATCCCCTTGACGGCCAGGGTCAGGACGGCCAGGATCCACAGCTCGACACTGCCAAAGTGCCACGCCAGGACGGCCGTGGCAAATGACAGGACCACCGACTGCAGGCCGTAGTAGGCGACGTAACGGTTGAACAGCTTCGACCCGAGGCAGGCGAAGGCGGCCAGCAGGATCACGACCGCGGCCAGGCTGAGCACCACCCCCACACTCGAGCTGGCAGTGAGGCGCTGCACCTCAGGCCCCCACCACGTAGGAGATGGCTATGCCGAGCAGGGCCAGGAGGAACGACGCCCCCAAGAACTCCGCGATGCGAAAGAAGCGCAGCTTGGCGAACGAGCTGTCGATCACCACGATGGCCAGCCCGCAGATGGCCAGCTTCCCCAGCAGAACCGGGATGGCGACCAGGCCGCCCACCAGGCTGTGGGCGCTACCCAGACCCCAGGGGATCACGAACACGTTCATGAAGATCGAGGCGAACAAGAACAGCTTCATCCACGACGCCCAGCGGATGAGGGCGTATCCTCGACCGGAGTACTCGAGGGCCCGGCCCTCCTCGATCATCGAGACCTCGATGGTGCCGGCGGGGTTCTCGATCGGGATGCGGCCGTTCTCGACCAGCACGAGCATGAAGAAGGCAACCGTACCGAGGAGGTGGGTCGGCAGGATCATGGCGTAGGGGGACGCTGCCACCGCGTGGTTCATGAGGTAGGGGTTGTCCGACGCCGACAGCACTCCCACCGTGAAGAAGACCAGGATCAGCGCCGGCTCGGCCAGGCTGCCGACCCAGGTCGCCCGGCTGGCTCCCAGGCCACCCTCTGGGCTGGCGGTGTCGAGGCCGGCCAGGGCCATGGTGAAGGCGGCCAGGCCGAAGACGAATGCCCCGCCGATCAGGTCGGAGAGGAAGGCCAGGGGCAGCGGCTGGCTGGTAATGATGGGCACGATCACCGAGACCGTCAGGTAGCAGGAGAAGACCACGAACGGGGCGCCCCGGAAGACCCATGAGGCTTGGTCGCTGGTGGCGCTCGCCTTGCGCAGGAGCTTGGCCAGGTCGCGGTAGGGCTGGAAGACGCTCGGGCCGCGCTTGGAGGCAACCATTGACTCGGCCCGGGACAGGACACCGGCGTAGAGCGGGGCGAGCAGGACCACCACCGCGCTCTGCAGCACCTGCAGCCCAGCTCCCATGTCCGCGCCAGCCCCTCCTTGGATGCTGGGCAAGCCCAGCCCTCGGTAGAAGCCATCAGCCCTGCCCACCCGGGCAGGGCATACGCGGGCCTCATCGCCTGACTCCCTTTCTTATCCGGCAGGCAACTCGACCGTCAACTCTGTGCCGCCCACTGCCTCGGCACGATGCTCGGCCGTCCTGGCTAGGCTGGCCGCGTCCGGATGAGGCTCCGGAGGGTTCCCCAATTTGCCCTGGTGGGCTGATGGCCTCTACGCGTCGTTATCTCGCGGGGAGGTGAAGTGTCGGGAACCCAACTGCTGCCGGCCGAGGTCCAGGTTCTCCAGGACCTCACCGTCCTGGTGTTGGCGCCCTTGGTCAGCGGGGCCATCGCCCACCTGGAGGGCCGTCTCCAGGGCCGCAGGGGGCCGCGGATCCTCCAGCCCTACTACGACCTGGCCAAGCTCTTCCGCAAGGAGACGCTCGTCCCCGAGGACGCCACCTGGGTCTTCCTGGCCGGGCCGGTGGTGGCCTTCATGTGCTATCTGGTCGTGCCCCTGCTCATCCCCGAGCTCACCACCTTCGCTCTGCCCCTGGGCTACATGGGAGACATCCTGGGAGGAGGCTTCATCCTGGCCCTGGCCTCCTTCTCGGTGGCCCTGGCCGCCGCCGACTCGGGCGGTCCCTATGCCCAGCTCGGCAGCAGCCGAGCCATGACCTTCGGGGCTCTCATCGAGCCGTCGATACTCTTCGTCGTCTTCGTGGTGGCCATCGTCACCACCACCGACCTCCCCTATGCCGAGGCCGCCACCGCCCGCTCCTCGCTCAGCCAGGCCATCCGGCCGGCCCATCTGCTGGCCGCCATCGCCTTCTTCCACGTCGTGCTGTCCGACACCGGGCGCATCCCGGTCGAGACCCACACCGGGACCCTGGAGCTCGGCATGATCGACGAGGCCCGCACCTTCGAGCACTCGGGGGCCGCCCTGGCCCTGCTCAAGTGGGGCTCGAACATGAAGCAGCTGATCCTCTACGTGCTGCTGATGGACGTCTTCGCCGCTCCCTGGGGGCTGGCCGGCTCCCGCCAGGTCGGCTCGGTGCTGCTCGCCATCCCGATACTGGTCGGGAAGGCCATCGGCCTGGGCGCCATCTTCGCAGTCATCGACAACTCGTTGTCCAAGCTGCGGCTCTACAAGATCACCGAGTTCATGGCCGTCGCCTTCCTGCTGGCCGTGCTGGCCCTGTTGGTGCTCTATCTGGGGGGCGGCTGATGGTTGGCGGCGTGGCCGTGGTCGGCCCGCTGATGGCGGGCGCCCCGCCGGTCCCCTCCACCTTCGCGGGGGCGGCCGAGGCGGTGGCGGTGGCGGTGCTGCTCACCGAGTTCGCCATGCTGCGCTCGGCTCTGCTGCGCCCCCAGGTGCGCCTTTACGCCCTGCAGTCCCTGGCCGTGTCCACTCTGGCCGTGGTGGTGGCGGTCAGCCGTCACCTGGGCGACCTCTACGTGCTGGCCGGCGTGTCGTTCGCGCTGAAGGTGGTGGTCATACCGGTAGTGGTGACCCGGCTCCTCCGGGAGACCGGTGACGAGCTGGGCACCCTGCGGGGAAGGATCGGAGTGGCGACCATGGTCCTGGTCGCCCTGGCCGCCTCCGGCTTCGGCTTCTTCGCCTTCGACAGCCTGCACATCACCTCCCGGTCGCTGCCCACGTCCGCCCTCGGCGTGGCCGGCGCCACCATCCTGGTGGCCTTCCTCCTGGTGATCCTGCGAACCGACGTGGTCTCCCAGGCGGTGGGCTTCTTCGCCCTGGAGAACGGCATCTCGGTGGCCAGCCTGGTCCTGGCGGCCAGCCTGCCCATCATCGTGGAGGTGGCCTTCCTCTTCGACCTGCTGGTGGCGGTGGTGGTCTTCGGGCTGCTGGCCCGGGTCCATCACGGACGAACCCGGACGCTGGCCACCGACGTCCTGGGCCGGCTCCGGGGCTAGGAGCGTGCCCGCCTTGCTGATCGCCGTGCTGGCCGTGCCCCTGGTGGCCGCCCTGGTCTCATGGCGCAGCCGTACCCGGCTGGCCCAGGCGGTGACGGTGGCGTCGGGGACGGCCACCTGCGGCCTGGCCCTGGCCCTGGTCGGTGCCGCCGGCTCTCATGTGGCGAGGGCCCTGCACGGGTGGCTCAGGGCCGACGCCTTGTCGGTGGTCTTCCTGGTGGCCACCGCCTTCCTCTACGCCGTCACCGCCGTGTTCACGGTGGGCTACATGGGACCCGATCCGGGTGGGTCGCTGCGGTACAGCCGACGCTTCTACGCCGGGCTGAACCTGTTCGCCTGGGCCATGGTCACAGCTACCATCGTCAACGGCCTGCCCCTGCTGTGGGTGGCCATCGAGGTCACCACGGTCGTCTCCGCCCTGCTGGTGGCCATAGACGACACCGACGGGGCGAGCGAAGCGGCCTGGAAGTACGTGCTGATCGCCTCGATGGGCCTCGGGATCGCCCTGCTGGCCACGGTGGTCATGTACTACGCCGGCAGCAGCCAGCTGGGCCCCGCCTACCAGCCGTTCTACGAGCCGCTGCTCGGGGCCGCCCGTCATTTCCCGCCCCAGGTCACCCGGCTGGCCTACGTCCTGGCGGTGCTCGGGTTCGGCACGAAAATGGGACTGGTCCCAGTGCACACCTGGCTCCCCGATGCCCACTCCGAGGCTCCCACACCAGTCTCCGCGCTGCTGTCCGGCTCGTTGCTCGGGGTCAGCTTCTACGCCATCCTGCGCTATTACCAGCTGGCCACCAGGGCGCTGGGACCCGCCTTCCCCAGGGACGTGCTGCTGGCCTTCGGGGTCGCCTCGCTGGTGCTGGCCGCCCTGTACCTCGCCAGCCAGCGCGACCTCAAGCGCCTGCTCGCCTACTCCAGCATCGAGCACATGGGGATCCTGGCCATCGGGATGAGCTTTGCCGCCCCTATCGCCACCTTCGGGGTTCTCTTGCACGTGCTGGCCCACGCCGCGGCCAAGGCAACCGCCTTCTTCGGAGCGGGCAGCGTGGTCCGCAAGTTCCACACCAAGGACATGGACCAGGTCCGAGGCGGTGTGGGTTCGCTGCCCTGGAGCGGTCCCCTGCTGGTCCTGGCCGTCCTGGCCCTGTCGGCCATGCCCCCCTTCGGCATCTTCCGCAGCGAGTTCATGATCGTGGCGGGCGGGCTGTCAGACCCCCGGGATGCGGTGGCCGCCGCCCTGGTGGTGCTGGTCACCCTGGCCTTCCTCGGTCTCACCTGGTTCGCCTCCCAGACCATGCTGAGCCCCGACCCAGAGGGGCTGGTCACCGGCGAGGTCAGCGCCTGGATACCGGCGGCCATGCTGGCCGGGCTGGGGGCCCTGGTGGTGCTGGGCGTGCACCTGCCCGGCCAGCTCGCCCACCTGCTGACCCGGGCCGCCGGCGAGCTGGGGACGGTGCGGTGACGGCCATCTCGCCAACCCTCCGGCTGGAGCCAGCCGCATTGGTGGGCGCGGTGGTCGAGCGCGTCGAAGCGCCCGGACGCTTCGCCGGCCTGTTCGCCACCGCCCGGCCCAGTGGGTCCACCGAGCTGCTGGCCGTGGTGGCAACGGACGGGAGGCTGGACGTCCTCCAGGCACATCTGGCGCCGGGCGTAAGTGCCTACCCGGCGCTCACCCCCAGGGTACCGGGCGCCTACTGGTACGAGCGGGAGATCCACGACCTGTTCGGGCTGGTCCCCGAGGGTCATCCCAGGCTGGACCCACTGGTGCTGCCGCTGGCCCATGATGCCCCTCGCCCCCGCCCGGGTGCCGGACAGCCGGGGCCTGGCCTGATGAGCCCCGACGAGTCGCCCCTGCCTGGACTGGTGTCAGGCGAGGGCTTGTTCACCATCCCCTACGGGCCGGTCCGCTCGGGGGTGTTCGAGTCGGTCGAGTACCTGGTGGAGACCCCGGGCGAGGACATCGCAAACCTGCGGGTTCGGGTCCATCACAAGCATCGGGGCATCGAGGGCCGCTTCGAGGGCCGCTCGACGGCCGACGGGGTGCTGGTGGCCGAGCGGGTGGAGGGAGTGGCTTCGGTGGCCCATGCCATCGCCTACTGCCAGGCGGTGGAGGGGCTGGCCGGGGTGGTGGTCCCCGCCCCCGCCCAGCTGGTACGGGTGGTGCACGCCGAGCTGGAGCGAGTGGCCAACCACTTGGAGTCGGTGATCCGCCACACCGAGGCATCGGGACAGGCCGTGGCCTACGCTCGCCTGACCCTGCACAAGGAGCGCGTCCTACGCCTCCACGGCTTCCTGTGCGGCCACCGCTTCGGCCGGGGGGTGGTGGTACCGGGCGGGGTGGCCAACGGTGCGCGCCTGGAGCCCGACGAGATCGGATCTGCTCTCGACAAGTTGGCCCGAGACGTCGACGACGACCTGCGCCTGCTCATGGCCACCCCGTCCTTCCTCGACCGCCTGCGGGGCACCGGGCGACTGTCTGGCGACGTGGCGGCCAGCCGGGGGGCCCTGGGACCGGTGGGCCGGGGCTCCGGCCTGGGGGAGGACGTTCGCCGATCCCGACCCTATGGCGCCTATTCCCTGCTTGGCTTCGAGCCGGCCGAGGCCCGCTCCGGCGGTGACGCCCTGGCCCGCCAGAACGTTCGCCTGGACGAGATCCGCACCTCTCTCGAGCTGGCCCGCCGGGCGGTGGCGGAGCTGGGGGGGCAGGAGCGGGGCCCCTGGAGGGTACCGGTGGTGCCGCCCGACGGTCTGGGTGTCGGTTGGGCCGAGGCTCCCCAGGGCGAGGTGCTCTACCTGGTGGAGTCGACCGGCAGGCGCCTGGCACGGGTCAAGCCCCGATCGGCCTCGTTCCACAACCTTGCGTTGCTCGCGTCGGCACTCCGGGGCGACGTCTTCACCGACTTCGCCTTCGTCGAGGCCAGCTTCGGGGTGTCCATCGCCGGGGTGGCGGGCTGATGCCCTGGGTCACGCGGGGGCTGCGGGAGGGAATTGTCACCACCCGCTACCCGGCCCGTCCCGACGGCTACGGCGAGGGCTGGATGGGCACGGTCGGCGTGGTGGGCGAGCCGGAGGCCGGGAGCCCCGGCGAGCTGGAGCAGCTGTGCCCGACCGGGGCGATCAGCGCCCGAGGGGGCCAGGTCCGCCTGGACCGGGGACGCTGCATCCTCTGCCGGCGCTGCGTGGATGCCCGCCCCGACCTGTTCTGCTTCGATTCCTCCGTGGAGGTGGCCTCCATGCGACGGTCAGGCCTGGTGGTCCCGCCGGTCGACCAGACAGACGCCGGCTTGGCCCTGGCGCGCGCCGACCTGGCCCGGCGAGTGCGGTGCCTGCGCCGGTCGGTCCACGTCCGCCACGTCGACGCCGGCTCCGACGGCTCGGACGAGTGGGAGGTGGCAGCTCTTACCAACCCGGTCTACGACGTGCACAGGCTGGGCATCTTCATCAGTGCCAGCCCCCGGCATGCCGACGTCCTACTGGTCACCGGGGCCGGGACGGCCGGGATGCTCGGACCCCTCCGGCGGACCCTGGAGGCCATGCCCGACCCCAAGGTGGTGGTGGCGGCCGGCACCGATGCAGCCAGTGGCGGCATCCTGGCCGGCAGCTATGCCAGCCACGGGGGGATCGGCGACCTGGTGCCGGTGGACGTGTGGGTTCCGGGCTCCCCGCCCAGCCCGTTCAGCCTGCTGCACGGCCTGTTGCTGGCCGTCGGCCTCATCTCAGAGGCGGAGGGCTGATGAGGGCCGCCCTGCTGCTGGCCGGCCTGGCCACGCTGGGGGCGGGAGCGGCTGCCGATCTCGCCCTCGGGGCTGATCGGCGCTGGGCCCGGACTCTGGCCTACCTGGCCGGCCTGGCCGGCAGCGCCTGCCTGTGTGCGGTGGGAGCCCTGAGCGACCTCGGCCACCCCCTCACCGTCGACCTGGGTGGCCTGTTCGGCGTAGGCACCGCCTCCGTGCGCCTGGACGGCCTGGCCGGGCTGTTCCTCACCCTCACCTCGGCCCTGGGGGTGGCCATCTCGGCCTGCCTGATGAGCTGGTCAGGACCACCGGAACGCCTGGATGGCCGGCACCTGGATGGCCGGCACCTGCGTGGGCATGGCACCGCCGCCGCCTACCTGCTGATGCTCGGCTCGGTGGCAGTCGTGCTGGTGGCCGGAGACGCCTTCTTGTTCCTCTTCGGCTGGGAGGCCCTCACCGTCTCGTTCTACCTTCTGACCGGGATCACCCGGGCCCGGCCGGCCCAGGCGTCGGCCAGCTGGGCCACCCTGGGCATGGGCAAGTTGAGCGGGGCTGCCCTCTTGTTGGCCTTCCTGGCCCTGGCCGGCCGATCTGGGAGCCTGACCATCTCCCACTGGAACCTGGTCAGCTCGGGCACGCTGCACGCCGCCGCCTACGCCCTGGCGGTCGTCGGCTTCGGGGCCAAGGTGGGAATGGTCCCCTTCCATGTCTGGATGCCGGTCGGGTACCCGGCCGCTCCCGGCCCGATCCGGGCGGCCATGGCCGGACTGGCCGCCAACGTGGGCTTCTACGGGCTGTGGCGCTTCCTGGGAGTCCTGGGACGCCCACCCCTCTGGTTGGCAGTCGCGGTGCTCCTGCTGGGAGGCGTCACCGCCTTGCTGGGCATCACCTTCGCGGCTGTCCAGGGCAGTCTGAGCCGGCTCATCGCCTATTCCAGCATCGAGAACGCCGGCATCATCCTGGTTGGCTACGGAGTCGCCCTGGCCGGGGAAGCCGTCGGCCGACCCGAGCTGGTAGCGGTGGGGCTCCTGGCCGCCACCCTCCAGGCGGTGGCCCACGCCGTGGCCAAGGCGGCCCTGTTCGTGGCGACAGGCACCCTCGAGGCGGACCGGGGCAGCATCGAGATCGACGATCTGGGGGGCTCCGGCCGGTCACACCCCTGGACCGGCTCGGCCCTGGCGGCCGGTGCCCTCACCCTGGCCGGGCTGCCCCCGACGCTGGGCTTCGTCTCCGAGTGGTTCATCCTGGAGGCCCTGATGCAGCAATTCCGGGTCCAGGAACTGGGCCTGCGCCTGGCCATGGCTGGAGCCGGGGCGCTGGTGGCACTGACCGCCGGGGTGGCTGCGCTGACCTTCGTGAGGCTCGTCGGCTTTGTGGTCCTCGGCCGGCCCGACCCGGCCCGGTCGGGCCCAGCCGACGGCGAAGCAGGAGCGCTGGGCCGAGCCGGCCTGGTCAGTCTGGGCGCTTCTTGCTTCGCCCTGGCGGCGGCGTCGCCTTGGGTGATCCGCTTCATGGCCGTGGGCCTGGCCCCGATCGTCCCCACGGCTGTTACCGACGGCGCCCTCAAGGCGCCATGGGTCCTCCAGCCGGTGTTCGCCGACTTCTCGGCCCTGTCTCCGACCTGGCTGCTCGTGGCCATGCCTGGCCTGCTCCTGGCCACTGCCGTCGCCGCCATCGCCCTGTCCCGAGGCCGGTGGCTGCGTACCCGGCGGGTGCCGGCCTGGCGCTCGGCCAGCGGAGGGGTCAGGGGCCCTGCCAGCTACACCGCCTTTGGCTATGCCAACCCCGTGCGCACCGTGCTGGCCAATGTGCTCGGCACCCGTCGGGAGATCGAGGGAGGCCAGGCTGGCCACCCCACCGGTGCTCCCCGCCATGCCCAGGTCGAGTACCGGACCATCCTGGTGGAGCCGGTGGAGGCCTACCTCTACCGGCCTGCCCGGCGGGCGCTTCTCGGGGTGGTGGAGTGGTCCAAGCGGCTCCAGTCGGGCCGCCTGGCCGCCTACATTGCCTACATGCTGGCCGCCTTGGTGGCCGTCCTGGTCGTGACGGTGGCCACCCGCTGAGCGTAGGCGCCCCCGACCGGAGCAGGACTTCTGGCGGGCAGCCCAGGGGATCCCCGGCTGGACCAGGCGACGACCCTCTGGTCCCGCCAGCCGGACCGAGGTCAGTGGCTGGGCAGCGATGATCGCTCCGGTGGTCGCCCGAACACGCGGGTGGCAACCGAGCTCAGGGCGGAGGCGACCATCCAGGCGCCGGCGTAGGCGAAGCCGGCGGCGGGAGAGACGGTCGAGTAGAGCAGGCCGACCGCCGCCGACGAGGCGAAGTCGCCGAAGGACTGCACACCTCCCAGCAGCCCGAAGCCGCTTCCCCGGAGATGGTCGGGCAGCAGGCGCGCCACCAAGGCCGACTCGGCCGTCTCGGCCAGTCCGATGCCGGAGCCGGCCAGGCTGAAGGCCACCAGCAGCTCTGCCCAGGAGTGCCAGTCGACGGCGAACAGCCCGTAGGCGGCCACGTAGAGGACCGAGCCAGCCGCGAACACAGTTCGCGGCCCGGCTCGATCGATCCAGTGACCCCCGCCCAGGGCCACCAGCGAGGCGAAGACATTGTGACCGGCGTAGATCAGTATGGCGAGCGAGGCGGCCCCGGCCGCCGACCGGCCGCCATGCTGGAGCAGCTGGGTGGTCCGCAGGATCAGCAGAGTGGTAGCCACGTTGCCCAGCTCGAACGCGGCGATGGGGATCAGTGGCCCCAGCAGACCGGCGCCGCGCAGGCCTGCGAGCTCGAAGCGCATGTGGCGCCGGACGGGCGAGCCACAGCGCCGAGCCTCACGGGCAGCTACGGTGATGGCGACCGCGGCGAAGACCCCCGGGACGGCGGCGAGGTACAGCGCCGGGCGGATGCCCACCCAGGCCACCAGCCCAGCCGCCAGCAGTGGCCCCGCCACCGCACCCAGGTTGTCCCCGGCTCTCTCCAGCCCGAACGAGCGGCCATAGGCGTCGTGGCGGGACAGAGAGGCAAGAAGGGTGTCCCTGGCCGGCGAGCGGCCTCCGCGCATGACCCACGCCACTGCCCGCAGGGCGCCGGCCTGCCACGGCGTGCCAGCCAACCCGATCGCCCCGGTGGCCGCCGCGGTGCCCAGATACCCACCCGACGCCAGCCGGCGCCGCCACTGCTCGTCGTTCGAGAGGGGTCCCACCGCCAGCTTGGTGATGCCCATGAGAGCGTCGGACACTCCTTCGATGAGCCCCAGGGCCCCTGCGCCGGCGTGCAGGACCGAGGTCAAGAAGCTGGGTAGCACGGCCGTGGCTATCTCGTGGCCCGAGTCGGAGAAGAAGCTGGCCGCGCCGACGCCGCCGACGCCGGCCGTCAGCCAGCTCGAACTACCGGCGGCAGGCGGATGGGGCGGAGACGGACCGGGCGAGGCACCAGAGCTGACCTGGGAGTCGCCCGGGTTCATGTGGGACCCGGGTTGATGGTCGTTCAACCGCCCTGGGCCAGGGTCAGTGCCGCGGAGGTGGCTCGTCGGGCCGCCTCACCCTCCTGGCGACGGCGCTCCAGGTCCGAATCGGCGGCGCTGCGGAGCTCCTCGGCCCGCCTGGCCGCGGCCAGGATGGTCTGGACGGACTGGTCGAGCTCTTCCACCATCGTCAGCTCGAACCGGCGGCGGACGGCGCCCAGGCGCTGGTCCAGGTCCCAACGGGCTCGTCCGGCATGCTTGTCGAACTCGGCGGCCAGCTCTCGACGGGCCCGGTCGAGCAGGCGCCGACGGACCACTGACGCGGGTAGAAGGTGCCGCAAGACGCGCCCCAGATCCTCCGACGACGAGCCCACGTGCAAGAACAAGTGGAAGTACTGCTCCCGCTCCTCGGCTACCTCGGGTATGGCCATCTCGGGCAGCGACACCGAGAACAAGCCGGAGGCGGCGGTCCGCACTGCGTTGATCCGCGCTTGGGCGCGGCTGCGGAGCTGTTCCGCCAGGCGGCTCCAGGCTTGCTCGGCCCGCTCGGCCTCTGCTCGGCGGAACGCCTCGAAGCCCACCCGGAC
Source organism: Acidimicrobiales bacterium (assembly GCA_039583615.1). Classification (GTDB taxonomy): domain Bacteria; phylum Actinomycetota; class Acidimicrobiia; order Acidimicrobiales; family QHCF01; genus QHCF01. Next base: position 12,310 of record JAVKSQ010000002.1, on the reverse strand, counting down.
GGCGACCTCGACGGCGTGGTGCAGCTCCTCTTCGAGGCGCCGGACGGGCGCTGTCCGGGCCACCTCGACCAGCCGACCCTCCCAATTGGGTGGTTCCCGGCGGGCAAAGTCGAACAGACGACCTGAGATCGCCTCCGCCAGGGCAGCCACGTCACGCTCCAAGAGCGTGCGCTCGTCGGCGAACGCCCGGCGCTGCTCCTCGGCCGCCGCCTGGAACTCCGCCAACCGCCGGGTCAGGGACTCGGCGTCGAGCACGGCGGCGCCGGCTTCGAGGCGCAGGGCGTCTTCGAGGCCGCGGGCCAGACGCCCGAGCTCGCGGCGCGCCGTCTCCAGGCGAGCCTCGACCAGGTCGGCTTCTACGAAGCGAGCGAGGGCCCGGGTGAACTCCGGGAAGTCGACGGCATCGCCTTCGTCGAGATCCCGCCCCGCGAGGCGAGCGGTCAGGGCAGCACGCCCGTCGACGCACCACAGCCGCTCCTTGCGGCCGAGCTCCCCCGCCACCGCCTCGGTGACGAAGCGCCGCACCTCCTCTCGCTCAGCCGGGGTGAGGTGGTCCACCTTGTTGAGCACGAAGAAGGTGGGGGCCCGACGATCGGACAAAGCGGCCAGCAGCCGGCGTTCCGGCTCGGACAGCGGGGCGTCGGCGGACAACACCAGGATGGCGCCGTCGGCATCGAGCAGGGCCCGGGTAGCCGCCTCGTCGTTGTGCCGGAAGATCGAGCCTATACCCGGGGTGTCGACCAGGACGACTCCAGGTTGGAGGATCTGAGCCGGCGCCCGGACCTCGACGCGGGCCACCTGTCGCTGGTTGTCGGGGTTGCGCGCTTCGGTGACGAAGTCGGCCAGCTCCCCGACGCCGATGTCCATAGTGGTCCCGTCGAGGTGCACCACGGTGGCTCCTTCCTCCCCGAAGGCCACCTCGGTGGCCACCGCAGTGAGGGGTACGACGCCAGTGGGCAGGAGCTCCTGGCCGACCAGGGCGTTGACGATGGTGGACTTGCCCCGCTTGAACTCCCCCAGCACCGAGATGTTGAAGCGGCCCCGGGTCAGGCGCTCCGCCAGACGGCAGGCACGGGACGATACCTCGACCCGGCCGGCGGCGGAGCGGGCCAGCTCGGTTGCGGCCTGCGCCAGCTGGTCCAGCTCGCTGTCCATCGGCACCTCCGCGCGGTGTGTGGTTCCACTCGTTCGCCAGGAGCCATCAGCCCTGCTACAGGGCAACCGCGGCGAGCCCCATCGCCGTACGCGACCAGGCTATCGCCTCCTCCCCGTCCCGCCCGCAGGCCATCGAGGGCACCCGGCGGCCGTGCCACGCTCCGCCTGCCTCCGCTAGGATGGACTGACCGGATGAGGCCCCGGTGGGTCGGGTGACCCGAAGCGCCCCTGTCGGGATGATGGCCTCTGCGCAGCCAGCGTGCGATGCGTGGAGGGCACAGTGCCGATGAGCCAGGCGACCGAACCGGAGGATATCGAAGGGCAGGCGGCCGCCCTGGTGGCCCGTGCCTACCAGTTGGCGGACAGTCAGCTGGAGGGCATCAACGAGGCGGCCGAGGAGCTGGCCGGCATGAGCAGGGCCGACCTGACGGTGATCTCCAGGGCCCGCCGGGTGGTCATGGGCCGCCTGGCCACCCGACCCGACAGGGCGACCGCGCAGGTGGCGTGGCTGATCCGGCGGGCCATCGAGGTCGGGGCGGGGCAGTGGCAGTGGGAGACCACCGATCCGGTGCCCTGAGGGCCAGGACGCCAGCGACGGCACCCACATACAGCTCTCCGGCGCCGTCCGGTTGGCGTCCGACGTCGAACCGAGCTTCAGGGAGCTTCACGTGGGCTCGGGCGCCAGCAGCTCTCCCTCCACACGGCGCGTCACCCGGCGCTCGATGAAGAAGGCCAGAAAAGGCAGGAAGCCGGCACCGACCATGGCCGCCATCTGGAGCAGGGTGAAGCGCGCTCGGCGAGCGAGGTCCAGCGCAGCCACCAGGTACACGATGTACAAGATGCCGTGGAGGGGCCCGACCACGTGGACCACCGCCAGCTGGCCGGCGGCGTACTGAAGCGGCACGCCCACCAGCACCAGGATCAGCAGGCCCACTCCCACGATGTAAGCCATGACTCGGTACCGGAGCAGGGCGCCTCTCATTCCTGGCGCACGCCGGTCGGGTTGCGCCAGGTCTTGGCGGTCCCCCTCTGGTCCAGGGCAGCCAGGTAGGCGTTGTAGGCGGCCAGGTCCTCGTCCCAGTCGGCCCCGTGATCCGACGCCGGAGGCCGAGCCGGTACGTCCGGCGCCGAGGCGGACGTACCGGCGCCGGCGCCCCGGCGCGCCCGCTGCAGGCCTCTGGCGCCCACTGTCTCAGGGTCATCGTGCAGCAGCTGCCACCAACCCACGACTCCGAGAACCGAGAAGATAGGCCATTCCACGGCATAGGCCCAACCCAGGCTGTTGCCCGACATGGCCACGTTGACCTGCCACCAGGCCGCTACCAGGCAGCCCGGGACCCAGATGACGACGGCCAGGTGAAGGAGCAATCCCCTCTGCGAGAGCCAACGATCACGCACCGAGCAAGACCCTACCGGCCAGCGCCTTGGACACCGCAGTCGTGCGATGTTCTCGCTGGCTGGACAAACCGGCCGGTCCAGGCGCAGACTTGGGGCCATGGCCCGTTCTCGCAGCCTCCGCAGCCAGCTATACCGGGCGGCTCGCGTCATGGGCAATGTGCAGGCCGCGGCCAAGGGACCGGGCGCCTATGGCAAGCGAGTCGTCCGCCGGGCGGTGTATCGCGGGACCAACCGGACGGTGGGACGTCTCCTGCGGGGTTTCGGGCTGTAGCAGCCCAGGCGGGCGCCCATTGGCCGACCGGCACCCGGCGTGGCAGCATCGCCTCATGGCTGTGCTCACCGTGGCCGAGGCGAAGACGACAGGGTGAGACACCGTGTCATCTGGGCCGCCACAGCCATGGTGGCGCTGGTGGCGGCCGGCCTGGCCGTCGCCGGGCTTGGAGGTGACTGGCTGCTGACCGCGGCCGATGCCCAGGGGCCAAGCTCGACAGCGGTCTGGACCTGGGGAGGGTCGGCGTACCCGCCCCGCCAGGTGGCTGGCCTCACCGGGGTAATCCAGGTCGCCACCCCGCTCGTAGGTACCTACCTGGCCCTCAGGGGCGACGGCACGGTATGGGCCTGGGGCGATCAAGACAGTGGTGACCTCGGGCAGGCCAGCGTCGGAGGTACGTACCCCTCGCCAGTCCAGGTACCTGGCCTGCCGCCGGTTCGACAGATCTCGACCGGGTGGGGAGGCCGGGTCGTGCTGGCCCTGACCGACGGGGGGCAGGTCTGGGCCTGGGGTGACGACTCCAATGGTGCGTTGGGCGACGGCTCCACGGGAGACGCCTCCTGCGCCTGCCGGTCGTCGCCGCTAGCGGTTCTCGGTCCCGCTGGGAACGGCCACCTGGCCGGGGTGACGGCGATAGCGACCACCGGCTCGGACAGCTATGCGGTCTCGGACGGGAGAGTCTATGCCTGGGGCTCCAATGTCGACGGCATGCTCGGTAACGGACAATACGGGCTCAGCCCCGCGCAAGATGGCGGGAGTCTCGTCCCGGCCCCCGTCACTGCCCTCGCCGGGCAGCAGGTGACCGCCCTGGCTGCGGGGGCGCAGGCTCTGGCTGTCAATGCGCAGGGCCGCGTCTGGGCATGGGGAGGCGATCCCAACAACTGGTTCGGCCCGTCGCAGGCTCGCTGTGACGGCAGCGTCTCCGTCCATCTCTGTGACCCGATCCCGGCTCCCGTAAGCGGGCTCAGTGGGGTGACTGCCGTGGCGTCCGGGCTCGACCACGACGTGGCTCTGACCTCGGCGGGCGCCGTGTGGGCCTGGGGCTACGACTACATGGGACAGGACGGCGACGGTACCCTCGGGGCCCCGTCGTGTCTCTGCCAGTCCCTCCCGGTGAGGGTCGTCGGCCTGAGCAGCGTCTCAGCCATCTCCGCCGGCTATTCGGACAGCTTCGCCATCCAGGGCGGCACCGTGTGGGGCTGGGGCGACGACGGGTCCGGGCAGATCGATGGTGCGAGCGGGGAGGCCGGGCCGCCGCCCCACTGCTTCACCTGCCGACCCTCGCCGGTCCGGGTGGCGGGGCTGACCGGAGCGGTAGCCGTCAGCACCGCCGGACGTGGAACCGCCGCCATCGCGGCGCCTGACACCACCACACCCACCACCCCACCTCCGACCACGACTCCCACCACTGTGCCGGTGCCCACGCCGGCCACCGTGCCTCCCGCGCCGGTAGGGGGCTCCAACCTCAACCCGGCGCCTGCGCCCGCTCCTGGTGCCGCTCCTGCTCCTGGTGCTGCTCCCGCTCCTGGTGCCGCTCCCGCTCCTGGTGCTCCTCCCGCTGCTGCCCCCGCTCACGCGCCGGTGGCAGCACCTGGTCCTGTCCCAGCTCAGGCACCGGTGGCAGCCGCTGCCCCTGCGCCAGACGAGGAGGCCGGCGGGGCTTCCCAGTACGCCATGGTGGCCGATCGAGGCGATGCCGCCCTGGCCCTGGCGCTGGGCTCGACTGGCTCGGCTGCCCTGGTCCTGGTCGTCCTGACGGCCTGGCGGCGCGGCGGCCACGCCGCCCCTTGTGCCTCTCCGGGCCTGGCCTGGGCAGGGGCCGGGGATGGATGCGACGAGCCGCCGCCTGCTCCGCCCCGCCCCCCCCAGGTGGAGCACCTCGATGGCTGACCACCGACCCCGATGGGCACTTGGGTCGTCTCAGGTACCCGCCCGGGCCGCCCCCTGGGGGGCCGAGGCCACCGCCAAGGCGGAGCGACGCCGCCGGCGTCAGGCCTGGGTTGCCGGCCGGCCCCGAGCGGCCGGGCTCCTGGCCCTCAGCCTGGTCGGTCTGCTCTGCCTATACGCCGGCGCTCTGGTCTTCCTGCGCCCGGCCGCCTCCGGGGCACCTCTCGACTACGGCCAGCTGGTCCGGGACGCCAACTGCGGAGCCCAGCCGCACGCCGGCTCCGCCGTGCAGCACTGCCGGGTCGGGATAGCCCAGGCCACCCTTCTCTCCCAGGACGATCGCCTGGTGGGGACCCTGGTGACCCCGACGGGGCCGCCCCAGCGGTTCTCGACCGCCCTGCCGAGCGCCGACAACACCTCGTTGCTCCAGGCCCTGGCGGCCGGGGGAACACGCCTGGCCGTCGATGCGCAAGAGGCCAAGGCGCTGGTGCGCTTCCTCGCCCAATTTTTGCTCCCCCTCGTGATACTGGCCGACCTCTTCACCCTGCTGTTCTTCCTCGTCCAGGCAGGGGGCGGGCAGGCCGCCGAACTGGTCCGCTTCGGCACCTTGGGCTCACGCCGCCCGGACCGGGAGGCGCAGCCGACCACCTTCGCCGACGTCGCCGCCGCCGAGGAGGCAGTGATCGAACTGGCCGAGGTACGGGACTATCTCGGCGACCCTGGCGCCTATGCGGCCATGGGGGCAACGCCGCCCAAGGGGGTGCTGTTGGTAGGGCCCCCCGGGTGCGGCAAGACCCTGCTGGCCAGGGCGGTGGCCGGGGAGACCAAGGCCAGCTTCTTCTCCATCGCCGGCTCGGAGTTCGTGGAGGTGCTGGTCGGGGTGGGGGCGGCCCGCGTCCGGGACCTGTTCGCCCAGGCCCGCTCGGCGGCCCCTGCCATAATCTTCATCGACGAGCTGGACGGCGTCGGGCGGCGTCGGGGAGCAGGGCTGGGCCAGGGGCACGACGAGCGGGAGCAGACCCTCAACGAGCTGCTGACCCAGATGGACGGGTTCTCCCCGGCCCAGGGTCTGGTCGTGCTGGCGGCCACCAACCGGCCCGACATCCTGGACCCCGCCATCTTGCGCTCGGGCCGCTTCGACCGCCAGGTCACCGTCGACCGGCCCGATCTGGAGGGCCGACTGGCCATCCTCAGCCTTCATGCCAGGGGTCGGCGCCTGGCCGGTGCCGAAGCAGACCTCGGCGCCGTGGCCCGGGCCACCCCCGGCTTCACCGGAGCCGACCTGGCCAATCTGATGAACGAGGCAGCGTTGCTGGCCGTTCGGGAGCGGGCCCCGGTCATCAACCGGGCTCACCTGGAGGAGGCGGCCGAGCGGATCGTGGCCGGTCCCAGACGTCGGGGGCGGCTGCTGTCGATGGAGGAGCGGCGAACGGTCGCCTACCACGAGGCCGGGCATGCGCTGATGGCTGCGGAGCTGGGCAGGGCACGCGCCGTCCGCAAGGTGTCCATCGTGGCCCGGGGGCGGGGCATCGGCCACCTCGCCACCGTCACCGAGACGGAGAACGGGTCGGTGCGCCGGCGCAGCGCCATCGAGGCCAACATCGCCTTGGCCCTGGGGGGTCTGGCGGCTGAGGAGCTGGTGTTCGGTGAGCCCTCAACCGGTGCCGAGGCGGACCTGGAGCGGGCCACGGCTTGGGCCCGGGACATGGCCGGCCGCTTCGGCATGAGCGAGGCCCTGGGCCCGGTGCGGATCCTCCACGAGGACCGCGAGGTGTTCCTGGGCCGTGACTACCTGGCCAGCGGTGACGTCTCCCAGCCGACGCTCGAACAGCTCGACGCCGAGGTGCGGCGCATCCTCGACGGGTGCCGACGGGCAGCGGCTGGCGTCCTGATGGGTCACCGCCGCGCCCTTGATGCCATGGCCGCCGCGCTGGTCGAGCAGGAGACCCTGGAAGGCGCCGACCTCGAGGCCACCCTGGCCGGGATCGGGCCACGACCCCGGCTACCCACCCGTCCAGCCTGAGCCCCGGCCGCCGAGGGTCCCGGCGGCATGGCTGGCCGCCGAGGTCGACCCGGCCCACCACCACCACCAGAGCCCCGGCGGCGGCGAGGGCCAGCGCGCTCATCGACATGGCCCGTGCCCGCTGAGGTGGGTATGGAAGCTGTCCATGGGTCTCGCCTCGGCCTACCATGCGAGACATTGCGGCGGCGGCCTCGGCGGATGACCACACTGCAGGGGCGGCGCCGGTAGTCGCTAACCGTAAACGTCCAACAAGGGGCTTACTATGGCATGGCTGACCGGTAACTGGCAGACACTGGGGACCGTGGCCGCCAAGGCGGCGCTGATGTACCTCGTCGCCTTGGCGGGCTTGCGGGTCAGTCCCCGACGCACCCTGGCTCAGTGGACAGCCATCGACTTCGCGGCCGCCGTGGCCATCGGAGCCATCGTCGGACGGACCGCCATAGCCAGCGGCCAGTCGTTCGTCATTGGCGCCGTTGCGCTCGTCACCATCCTCTTCGCCCATTGGCTGGTGAGCATGGGGCGGTTCTCCCCGCTACTGGCAAGGCTCGTCGATCACCGGGTCCGGGTCCTTGTCGACCACGGCCAGCTGCGCCTCAGCCAACTGCGGATCTGCGGGGTCACCCAGAACGACCTCATGTCCAAGCTCCGCGAACAGGGGGTAGCCAACCTAGGCGACCTGCGCTACGTCTTCTACGAGACAAAGGGCGAGCTCACAATCGTACGTGAGCCCTCTGCCAACGGAAGTGACTCCCATCTGGTGGAGACTGCCCTCGCCGATGCGGCCGGAAGAGGCGGAAAGGTCACAACTGAGGAATGAAGAGGGCGGCTTTCGACCACCGTCACCGCAGCGGGGAACATCCCGATGGCCCGCCACTCCTCGCCGCCGAAGGCCCCTTTCCCGGCTCTTCCATCCGGCGCCTGGCCAGCATGTCTGGCACCCAGGCGTCGTCATAGGCGTGGTAGTTGACCATCTCTCGCAGGGTTGGCTGATGGTCAAGCTGGCGCATGGCGAAGCTGGCCGGCGTCTCCACGTCCCACTGGTTATCTGCGATACGGGCCACCACGGAGGCGAGGGTGCGGTCAGCCAGGGTAAACACCTCGGGCTCGTTCACGGCCGCCGTCCGGTCCAGGCCACCAGGCGGTCGATGGGAGGGGCGGTAGAGATGGCCGGGGTGAGCAGCACGCCCACCTCGGCACCGACCATGATGGGGTCGCGGCGCCTGCTCGAGGCAGGTGATCGCCTCGGAGGCGCGTGAGGTGGGAGCAAGCAAGCCGCCCCGTGGTCTCTCCCTGACCGGTCTCGGCCACAGGTGCCTATTCAGCCCGAGCTTCGGCGATGGCAACGACGCACAAGTACTGCTTGGTGACCCGGCCCTCCAGGTGCTCGTCGATCAGCCGGCCGATCCCCGCCATGATCTGCTTTCGCCGCTCGTGGTCCAAGAGCGCGTAGGCCGAGTGGGTGCTGAGCATGGCGATATAGCCGTCTCGGTCGTAGGTGGCCAGCCACGGGTAGGTGGTGACGCGAGGGGGATGGAAGTACCGATCGACGGGCGGCGGCTCGGCGAGCTTGCGGTCGATCCACGTCCATACGGCGGCGATGTCGCCACATTGCGGGGCCTGGTCGCAGATCGCCTCGGCTGAAGGGAAGGACCAGGACCCGACCTCAGGGGCGAGGCGACGGTGAAGGCGCTGCACCTCAGAGGCGATGGCGTCGTCGCTTCCGCCAGCGATGCGCGTTGGTAAGAAGAGCCAGTTGACCGCCGGGGCGCAGCAGCTGTGCCGCCTTGGTGTAGGAGACCTGCGGGTCGATCCAGTGGAAGGCGGTCGCCGACACGACGGCGTCGTAGGAGCGAGGTAGCTCCTTGGCGGACTCGAAGGCCTCGGCTACGACTTCCACATCGGGCCAGGCAGCCAGCTTCGCTCGTGCCAGCTTGGCCAGGTTGGGCCCCGGCTCCAAACAGCGGATCCTGCAGCCGAAACGAGCGAGCGCCCGGGTCGCCTGGCCGGTGCCGCAGCCGATCTCCAGGACCTGTGCCTGCGGGGTCAGGTGGCATTCGGCACCGACTCTGGCGATGGCTTCGTCAGGGTAAGTGGGTCGGGCGGCGTCGTAGTCGGAAGCCATCTGGTCGAAGACCGCGCCAGCGGCGCGCCCCGGCTCCGAAATACCTGCAGGAAGGGGGATGTAAGGCTGGGGCAAGTTCTCGGGCATCAAAGGCGCCGGGGTGTCAAGGAACGCTACCCGGTGGCACCACCCATTCGACAGGCTGACCAGTGACCTCGGCCACCCGCTCGAAGTCGGCGTCATAGTGCAGCACGCATAGCCCGGCAGCCTCCGCCGCCGCCGCGATCACGCCCCCACCGCCCGGCCGCCAACCGTGCGTGGCCTATGCGCGGCCATCGAGCCAGCGTACGGCGACCCCTGCCGCCTCGGCGACACGGAACTCCAGATCACCCGTGAGGACCGGGCAGCCGAGCAGTGACGCCGCACCGGCGGCGAACGCGTCAGCGTAGCTGATCCCTCCCTGAGCCTTGATGGCCGCCGCGCGGCGGACCAGGTGGTCGTCGACCTCCAGCCACTGCACCGGCACCCCACCTGGCCGGCTCTCTGCCCGCAAGTTGGCCCACACCTCGTCGGCGGCGGCGCGCCCGGACGAACGCTCGAGTATGTACACGACCTCTCCCAGGTTCACGAGCGTCATCCAGGGCTCGCCCATCCGGAGCACTTCGTCGACCTCGGCCCAGCCCGGCTCCTCGCCGAAGAAGGCGAGCACCGCGTGGGCGTCGAGGACGACGCGATCAGCCATCCTCGTGCTTGCGGTCCCGGGCGCGCTCTTCCAGCAGCAATGCCGTCAGCTCGGCCCCCTTGAAGCGCCCACGTAGCTGTTCGACCGAGAGGAGGGCCTTGGGGATGAGGTCGCCGTCACGCTCCAGCCACACGACCTTCGTGCCCGGCGGGAACCCGTAGCGGTCACGCAGCGGCTCGGGGATGGTGACCTGTCCCTTCGGGTTGACCGTGGTAATCATTTGGTATTACCTCCGCCGCCAGTGTACTACTGCGAGGCTTCCGTGGTGATCGGCACCGTCCGGGGGCTGGAGAGAGGGTCGGAGGCGCCGCGGGTCGACTTCCCCCCGGTAGCAGAGGACCGTTCGGTACAGTCCTCGGGGATGTTCGTATCCGATCTGCGCCACTTCCTCGACATGCCGGACGACGCCCCTGGTCCCGCCCGCAAGATGGCCGAGCAGCTCGGAAACGTCGTGCGGGCAGCCACTTCCGCCGAGGCCGGTGTCGCCTGGGTGAGCGCACTGCCGTGCCGCCGGCGCCCGGGGCGGCGCCCCTGCCCGGGTCGCATCGCCGTCTTTCGGCCTGACCTGCCGGCCCGGATCGAGTGGCGCTGCACCTCGTGCGGCGACGACGGCGTGATCAGCGGCTGGGAGGGCACCTACTTCGACCTGCGAGCGCCGAGGCCCGAGCGACACGACGGCGCCGTCACCGAGGTGGTCGTCTCCGACGAGGTCGCCGCGGCCTTGCGGGACCTGCGCCTGCTGGACCCCGAGTGCGAGCGCCTGGTGTACCGGGCAAGAGCTGCGGACGGTGACGTTGTCCTGACCGCCGACGACCAGGAGCTCGACGAGTTGCTCGGCTTCGTGGCCGCGGAGGCCAACCACGAGCCCAACCGCCGGCGCCAGCAGCGTCTCGATCGAGCCTTTGCCGTAATCAGCGACGCTCTCCAGGCAATGGGCTCGTGACTGGGGAGGCACCGATGACGCCTGCCGAGGGAGAAGACCTCGACCGGCTGCGCGCCGGCATCGACCGCGGTCTACGTACCAGACGGTTCCTCGGATACCGAGCGAGCGCCGGGTGGGCGAACCAGGCGGCGCTGATCGTGGCGGAGATCCGCGATGCCGTGGCTGCGTCAGCATCGGGCGAAATGGTGGTACTCATCGAGCGGGTGATCGGTCAGTGGTGAAGGTGATCCTCCACGCCGGCGCCGGAGGACAAAGGCCGAGGTCTACACCCGCCTCCGGCTCGGCCTCACCTACGACCCGGCGCGCCGCGTCGTCGCCGCCGAGTCCGACCCGTGGAGCAAAGTCACCGCCAGGGAACCGATCGGACCGAGACGCCCACCGGACGCCGTGGGCGAAAGTCGGTGTCGGACGGGGGACTCGAAACGTTACTCCACGCCTTCCACCTGCCCTATCTGCGGCTTGCTTGAAGCCGGAATGACGAAACCAGTCCGGAAGCGTACGGCGGCACCGGTCCGATTGCCGGATATCAGACTACGATGCGAGCGTGAGCAGTGTTCACAGCGACGAGGTAAGAATCCCCCGCCACGTACGCGAGGCCGTCGCCCGCCACGAGCCGGTCATGGTGCTCAACCGGGAGCGTCCGGTGATGGCCATCGTGCATCCCGACGACCTCAGCCCGCCGTCGCAGGTCCGCGGCCGACCGGTTCGAACAATCGCCGCTGCGCTGCGCGCCTTGCCCGCGCCCGACGTCGCGTTCGCCGACGACATGACCGAGGTACTGCGCTCCGCCGGCCCCGCCCCGGACGATCCGTGGGCGCGCTGATCGACACCTCGGTAATCATCGACCTCGAGCGCCAAGCCCGGAGCAGCGACCAGGCAGTCGGGGCGCTGCTCGCCGACCACCTCGAGACGGCGCTCGGAACCGAAGAAGAAGTCGCTCTCGCCACCATCACCGCCTCCGAACTGCTCCACGAGGTCCATCGCGCCAGCCCCGAGCACCGCCCACGACGAGAGGCGTTCGTCGAAGCTGTCCTCGCCATCCTCGCCACCCTCCCCGCCATGCCCTTCGACCTCGACGGTCGCCCGCAGCGGGGCATCGACGGGCCGATGGTTGAGAGGGCTCCGCCCGCAGCGCCCTACTGAATTTCGCCTCGCAACAATCCGGCTAACGTCGCCGCCACCGACGTCTGTGTCGGACACGCCCTATCGCGGCCCGAACGGCGTCACGGTCACCGTCTCGGGGGTGGAAGCTCCCGAGGCGGCTCCTGCCCCCGCAGGTTCCGGTCCGACCATCGCGTGGCCCTACGAGCACATGCAGACCCGCGTCATGGTCAACGCCCTCGTAGATGCCGGCACGCCACAAGTACAGGGAGATCGGCTCCTCGTGCCTTCGGAACCTCGGATCTGCGCTGAGCGCGCCATCTCAGAGTTCGCCGACATACTCACTGTACTGCATCAGTGCCGCGGGACTATCCGGTCGCCAAACGGAGCCATCGTGGCGCTCGGCCCTGGCGGCACTGGTGGGGATCCACCGTCCGACATCCATGGACTAGTCCCACCGATGATTGTTGGCTCTTCGCGATGAAGCGTGGGGCGCGGTGAGGGATCTGGGTCACCCATAGATCCCCACACTTGGGCCAAGGACCTCGCGATTCTTGTGGCTTGACGGCTACAGGAAAGGGAGGTCCTTGAACCGTCCCGGGTTTCGTGCACACCTCCCAAGTTGGGAAGGATGGCGCAATGGCAAGCAGACGGAACGTGTCAAGGGGTTGCTGCCGATTCTGCTAGCTGAGTTTCGTGGGGCAGACCATCCCGGGGGGCCAGCCCCC
>JAVKSQ010000001.1:115909-236347 GCA_039583615.1 Acidimicrobiales bacterium | reverse complement strand
CTCCATCGGTCGGGGTCGGTTGTTGGCACCGGTCATCATGACCGGAACCGTGCACCGACCGGTGGAACCCGCCGTCCTTGCGCTATCAGGACATCCTCACGTTGTCGCCCAGCCAACGACACTGCAAGCACGGGCCTATACCGCCAACGTCCTGCCCGTCAATGTCGCTGGAGAAGCCATCCGTGCTCGATCTGCGTGTCGTTCAACAGTGGTGAGGGCCAGCCCGTCGCCGGCCAGGGTTGGACCGATGCGCCAAACGGCTATAGAGACGCATGACAGGCTCAGTTGGAGAAGGTTCCGGTACTGGTCACGTACGGCCCGTTTAGTGGCCGTAGGTTGGCCCATCCAGCAACACCAGCAGATGGGCAGTCACCGGATGCTCGGCAACGGTACTCCGCCGGCCACCAAGGGGCCCGGAACGCCTGTCCCGACATGGCGAGGTAGCGGCGGTCAGAGTCAAACCGCTCGGCCATCTCGTCGGCCGAGAGATCAACAAACTCGGCTTCGTCGGCAATCATCACTCCGTGCTACCCGGTTGCCAGTCGCCAAGACCAGCCTAGGCGCCCGAGAAACCATGTCCGAGAGGGCGGCAGCGATGGCTCGGTCCCGATCAGCGGTGGCGTGCTGATAGAGGAGGGCGGCACGCGCGGACGAGTGGCCCATGCGGGCCATCAGCTCCTTTGTACTGGCCCCGGTGGCGGCCGCCATGGTGTTGCCCGAGTGACGCAAGTCGTGAAAGTGCATCCGATCCACGCCAGCAATCCGGCAGGCTTGACGCCACTTGATGCTCCACCGACCGCGGCTCAACGGCGCGCCTTGCTCACCGGTGAACACAAGCGCCTCGGGATCAGTCTTCACGTAGGCGGCCAAGTGGGACTCCACCTCGGGCACGAGGTGGGGTGGGATGGCGACGGTGCGCCGACCGGCCTCGGACTTGGGCGGTCCCACGATCATCCGGCCCCCGCCGAGCTCAGTCAGCACCTCGGACACCGTGACCGTGCCTTGTAGCGGGCTCAGGGCCCGACGGCGTAGACCGGCCAGCTCCCCGAACCGGAGACCGGTGAAGGCGGCCATCAACACCAACAGCTTGAACCGGGGCTCGACCGCCTCGGCCAATGCGTAGACCTCCGCGACGGTGGCCACCGGGCGCTCGGCCGAGCGCTCCACGCCCGCTCCCTTGAGCGCACACGGGTTCTTCACGATCACCTCGTCGGCCACAGCCGTACCAAGGATTGTCCGCAGCAGCCGATAGCACTTGGCCACGGTCACCGGTCCGGGCTTGTCCGCCTTCACCAACCCCGAATGCCATGACCGAACCACAGCCGGTGACATGGCGGACAGCTTGTGGTGGCCGAGGGTCGACAAGATGTGCCGTCGGAGCAGGCTCTCATAGAGCTCCCGGGTTCTTGGGCGAAGGCTGGGATGATCCTCCAGCCAGCGGCTCGCGTAGTCGCAAAGGGTGATCGCCCCTGCACGCGGCTCGACCCAGGTCCCCCGACGAGCATCCGTCATGACCGAGGTCATGGCCGCCTCCGCCGCTGCCTTGGTCGGGTGACCGCCCTTCGTCACCTGGCGTCGTCTGCCGTCCGACTCCGGCGGCAGGTCCACAACGAAGGTCCAGGGCTTCCCTCGGCCCGGGTTGCGCTGCCAGACACGACCCCTCATGTGCTCACCTCCCGTTCCGTGCTCACAGATCATATCCAATCCGTGAGCATTCTGTGAGCGCTTCACCCAGCGAGCAGTTCCCTACTAAGCGAAATACTGCATATGAGCTGGACCTTCACGGGAGCGGGTGACGGGAATCGAACCCGCATAGCCAGCTTGGAAGGCTGGTGCTCTGCCATTGAGCTACACCCGCGCAAGTCGTGCCTGTCGGGGAGGGGGGATTTGAACCCCCGACCTCCTGCTCCCAAAGCAGGTGCGCTACCGCTGCGCTACTCCCCGGTGTCTCGACCATGGTAGGCGAGTTCCTGGTCACCAAGGCAGACGTGCCGGGACCCGGGGGGGGTCAGGGCCGGACGGCCATCCAGGCACAGACAGGTCTCGATGGCCAGGCCGAGATCATCGGCGACCAGCCGCGCCTTGTCGGCGACCGCCGCCCAAGGCCTTATCCTGGACCGACATGTCCCACGTGGTGGCCCTGGTGCCCGATCTCATGGACCGCTCCAAGCTGGAGGCTGTCGCCCGGGGCGCCGGCGCCACCCTCAGCCTGGTTGCGGCCTCGTCCGACCTGGCGGAGGCGGCCTCCGAGGGGGCTGACCTGGTCATCGTCGATCTCAGCCGTCCGGGCGCCCTCGATGCCCTGCCCTGTCTGGCCCAGGTGAGAACCGTCGGCTTCGCCAGCCACGTGAACCATGAGCTGCTGCTCAGCGCACGAGAGGCCGGCTGCCGGGAGGTGCTGGCCCGTTCTGCGTTCTTCCGCCGGCTGCCGGACCTGCTGGCAGGCCGGGGCTCCCAGGTGGCGGCGGTGACCCGGGCGGACGGGGCCGACCCGGGAGACGAGCACCTCGTCGCGGGCCGGTAGACTCCTCCTTCTGTATGCGGGCCACTGCGCAGCCGGTCGACGGCAACAAGGTCAAGCTCTCGGTGGAGCTCGACGAGGCAGAGCTGGACGAGGCTCTCGACGAGGCCTACCGGAGGCTGGGCCGAGAGGTCAAGGTCCCAGGCTTTCGGCCCGGCAAGGTGCCCCGCCGGCTGCTCGAGGCCCGCATGGGGGCAGGTGCCGTCCGCCGGGAAGTGGTGCGCGAGGCGCTCCCCGACTATTACGCCCGGGCGGTGCGGGACACCGACGTCGATGCCATAGCTGCCCCGGAGATAGAGATAACCGCCGGCGAGGAGTCGGGGTCCCTGGCCTTCGACGCGGTGGTCGAGGTGCGTCCCAAGGTGGCCATACCCGGCTACCAGGGGTTGCGGGTCACCGTGCCCAGCATGGCCGTCACCGACGACGAGGTGAAGGGCCAGATCGACCGCCTGCGGGAGCAGTCGGGGGAGCTGGCCGAGGTCAGCCGCCCGGCCAGGGACGCAGACCACCTGACCATCGACGTCAAGGGCCACCGCCACGAGAAGGTCCTGGAGGCCCTGAGCGCAGACGACTACCTTTACGAGGTGGGCAGCGCCTCGCTCATGCCCGGGCTCGACGATCAGCTCCGGGGGGCCAGGCCAGGCGAGATCTTCCGCTTCAACTCCTCCTTGCCCGGCCAGGAGCAAGAGGAGGCTACCTTCCAGGTCCTGGTAAAGGCAGTCAAGGAGAAGGTGCTTCCGGAGGTGAGCGACGAGTGGGCGGCGGAGGCCTCGGAGTTCGAGACGGTCGAGGAGCTGGTGGCTGACACCCGCAGGCGCCTGGGGGCGGTGAAGCGCTTCCAGGCCCAGTTGGGCGTGCGGGAGGAGGCAGTGCGGGCGCTGGTCCAGCTGGTGACCGAGGAACCGCCCGAGAGCCTGGTCGAGGCGGCGCTCGAGCATCGGGCTCACGAGCTCGCTCACCACGTCGAGTCACAGGGCATCACCATGGACGACTACCTCCAAGCGCTGGGCCAGGACAAGGACACGGCTCTGGCCGAGCTGCGGGCGACGGCCGTGGAGTCGGTGAAGGCCGACCTGGCCCTGCGGGCCCTGGCTGATGCGGAGGGCATCGAGGTGGACGAGGCCGATGTGGACGCCGAGCTGGAGAAGATGTCCCAGAGGCTCCGCCAGCCCACGGACCGCCTCCTCAAACGCCTGGAGGGCACCGACGAGATGTACGAGCTGCGCTCGGGCGTGCGTCGGGCCAAGGCGGTGGCCTGGCTGATGGACCACGTGGAGATCGTGGACGAGGAGGGCCGAGCCGTCGACCGCAGCGACTTCACGACCACCGATGCAGCCACGGACTCCGCCGAGACCCCGGCGGCCGAGTCCCCGGCGGCCGAGTCCCCGTCAGCCGAGTCCCCGGCGGCCGAGTCCCCGGCGGCCGAGTCCCCGTCAGCCGAGTCCCCGGCGGCCGAGTCCCCGGCGGCCGAGTCCCCGTCAGCCGAGTCCCCGTCAGCCGAGTCCCCGTCAGCAGAATCCCCGTCAGCTGGTGCCCCGGACAGCGCGGCGGCCGCCGGCGCGGAGCCGGCCCGGGCCAGCAGTGTAGAGAGCCCGGCATGAGCTGGTCTGCCAGAAACTACCTGGTCCCCACGGTAATCGAGTCGACCAATCGCGGCGAGCGGGCCTACGACCTGTACTCCCGGCTCCTCAAGGACCGCATAATCATCATCGGGACCCCCATCGACGACGCCGTGGCCAACCTGGTGTGCGCCCAGATGCTCTTCCTCGAGAACGACAGCGAGGACAAGGAGATACACCTGTACATCAACTCCCCGGGCGGCGACATCACGGCTCTGTTCGCCATCTACGACACCATGAAGTTCGTCAAGCCCGACAAGTCGACCTTCTGCTTCGGCCAGGCGGCATCGGCGGCGGCGGTGCTCCTGGCGGGGGGGACCAAGGGCAAGCGCTTCGCCCTTCCCCATGCCCGGATACTCATCCACCAGCCCTACGGAGGGGCAGCCGGGCAGGCCACCGACATAGAGCTGCAGGCCAAGGAGATCCTCCGGATGCGCGACCTGCTCAACCATGTGCTGGCGGTGGACACCGGCCAGCCCATAGAGAAGGTGGCCAAGGACACCGATCGGGACTTCATCATGAGCGCGGAGGAGGCGAAGGTCTACGGCATCATCGACGACGTCATAACGACTCGCGAGCTGGAAGAGGTGCCGCAAGCCTCTGGTGTGGTGGCTTAGCCCGCCCGCCAGGCTGAACTACAACTCGAGGGGGAGCAGTGGCGAAGTTCGGAGACGGGGGAGACCTGGTCAAGTGCAGCTTCTGCGGCAAGTCGCAGAAGCAGGTCAAGAAGCTGATTGCCGGTCCGGGGGTCTACATCTGTGACGAGTGCATCGACCTCTGCAACGACATCATCGAGGAGGAGTCGGCCGAGTCCTCGGAGATGCGCTTCGACGAGCTGCCCAAGCCCCGGGAGATATTCGAGTTCCTCAACGACTACGTGATCGGCCAGGACTACGCCAAGAAGATCCTGGCCGTGGCGGTCTACAACCACTACAAGCGGGTCCAGGCCGGTTCTTACCACGATGCCGAGATCGAGCTGGCCAAGTCCAACATCTTGCTCCTGGGTCCCACCGGATGCGGCAAGACCCTGCTCGCCCAGACACTGGCCCGGCTGCTCAACGTGCCCTTTGCCATCGCCGACGCCACCGCCCTCACCGAGGCCGGCTACGTCGGCGAGGACGTGGAGAACATCCTTCTCAAGCTCATCCAGGCCGCTGACTACGACGTCAAGAAGGCCGAGACGGGGATCATCTACATCGACGAGATCGACAAGATCGCCCGCAAGAGCGAGAACCCGTCCATTACCCGAGACGTCTCCGGCGAAGGCGTCCAGCAGGCCCTCCTCAAGATACTGGAAGGGACCACGGCCTCGGTGCCGCCCCAAGGCGGACGCAAGCATCCCCACCAGGAGTTCATCCAGATAGACACGACCAACGTCTTGTTCATCTGCGGGGGCGCGTTCGCGGGGCTGGAGAAGATCATCGAGAGCCGCCTGGGGCGCAAGGGCATCGGGTTCCGGGCCGAGCTACGCCCCAGCGGCCGAGTCGATGCGTCAGAGCAGCTGCACCACGTGCTGCCCGAGGACTTGCTCAAATTCGGCCTGATCCCCGAGTTCGTGGGCCGGCTCCCGGTCATCGGAGCGGTCTCCAACCTCGACAAGGAGGCCCTCATTCGCATCCTGGTCGAGCCCAAGAACGCGCTGGTCAAGCAGTACCGGCGGGTGTTCGAGCTGGACCAGGTGGAGCTCGACCTCGCTGACGACGCACTGGAGGCGGTTGCCGAACAGGCCCTCCTGCGGGGTACCGGGGCCCGGGGCCTGCGAGCCATCCTCGAGGAGGTGCTGCTCGAGGTCATGTACGACCTGCCCAGTCGCAGCGATGTCGGCAAGTGCGTGATCGACCGAGCAGTGGTGCTGGACCGGGTCAACCCGACCCTGGTGGCCCGGAGTGGCCCGGCCAAGGTCGAGCGCCCCCGGCGGGCCGCCAGCTAGGAAGGGATGCCAACATGAACGTCATTTACAAGGGTGCCGTCCTGGGTTGCCTGGCGGGCGTCGGCATTGGCGGGGCGTGGGCCTTTCAGGCGGACGACACCGTGGACGTCGCCCTCAAGCGGGCCGCCGCGGTGGGCGGGGCGGCGGCCGGAGCGGGTGCCCTGGTGGGCTTGGCTCTCCTGCGGCGCAGCCGGCGCCGGCGAGCAGTCGACCGGGCTCTGGCCAAGCTGCTGGGGCCGCTGGGACTGACGGGGCGCAACAAGCACCTGAGCCGCCGGGTCCGCCGCCAGCTGCGACAGCTGGACGTGGGCAAGCTGGACGCGGCCAAGCTGGACGTGGCGGCTCTTACCGGCTCGGCCCGCCGGCGCGCCGGCAAGGCGGCCCACCTGGCCCGCCAGCGAGCGGTCGAAGCCGCCGAGCGAGCAGGAGAGGCGGCCGAGCTGGCCCGCCAGCGAGCGGCCGAAGCCGCCGAGCGAGCAGGAGAGGCGGCCGAGCAGGCGACCGAGGCCGCCCGCCAGCGGGCAGGCCATGCGGTCGAGATTGCCCGCCACCGAGCCGGCCATGCGGCCGAGCTGGCCCGCCGCCGGTCGAGCGACGCCGTCGACCAGGCAGCCGAGGCGGTGTCCGAGGTATGGGAGCAGGCCGGTGACCAGGCCGACGACCTGGCCGAGCAGGCGACCGAGGCCGCCCGGTCGGTGGTCGACGACGCGGCCTGAGCCAGGTCGCCTCCACGGCTGCCCTTGACCGTCCGCCGCCCGGGAGCCGTCGACCGCTTCGACGGCTTGGGCGATGCCCTGGCCTGGTTGGAGGCCCACGTCAACCTGGAGGCGATCCAGGCCAGCCGGGGCAGCGTGCCGAGCCTGGCGCGGATGCGGGAGCTGACCCCGCTGCTGGGCGAGCCCCAGCGGGACTACCCTGTGGTCCACCTCACCGGTACCAACGGCAAGGGCTCGACGGCCCGCATGGTCACCTCGTTGCTGATGGCGCGGGGCCTGCGGGTGGGCACGTACACCAGCCCCAACCTCGAGCGGGTCAACGAGCGATTGGCGTGGGACGCCGAACCCATCCCCGATGACGCCTTCGCCGAGGTCCTCGGGGCGGTGGCGGCGGTCGAGGACCTGCTGGCCAAGACGCCGTCCAGGTTCGAGATCCTCACTGCCGCCGCCTTTCGCTGGTTCGCCGATGTGGCGGTGGACGTGGCCGTGGTGGAGGTCGGTCTCGGAGGCCGGCGAGACGCCACCAACGTCGTCGACGGGACGGTGGCCGTCGTGACCAACGTGAGCCTGGACCACGTGGACACCCTGGGCCCGACCCTCGCCGACATAGCCGCCGAGAAGGCCGGGATCGTCAAGCCGGGGGCGACGCTCGTCCTGGGGGTCGACGACCCCGAGCTGAGGCCGATCTTCCGGGCGGAGGGGGCGGAGGAGGTCTGGGAGCGGGGCCCGCGCCAGGCCGAGTGGCGCGCCAGCCAGCTCGGGTCGGCGGACATGGGCAGCGCCGACGTCGGCAGCACCCAGCGCCCCACCTTCGGCTGCGATGCCAACCGGCTGGCCCATGGGGGGCGCCTGGTCGACCTGCACACCCCCGGCGCCAGCTACCCCGAGATCTACATACCCCTTCACGGCGCCCACCAGGGCGAGAACGCGGCCTGTGCCCTGGCGGCCGCCGAGGCCTTCCTCGGCGCCCCCCTCGCTCCCGGCCTGGTGGCCGAGGGGCTGGGCACTGTCGAGGTGCCGGGGCGCATGGAGGTGGTAGGCCGGTCCCCGCTTTGCATCCTCGACGGTGCCCACAATCCCGCAGGGGCCAGAGCGGCGGGCGCCACCCTGGCTGACGACTTCGCCGGCGCCGGGCAGCTGGTGGTGGTCATGGGCCTGCTGGCCGGGCGCTGCCCGGTGGAGATGATCGAGGCCCTGGGCCGAGGGCGAGTCCGCCTGGTGGTGGCCGCCCCGCCGCCGTCCCCCCGCGCCCTGGCCCCCCAGCAGGTGGCCTCCGCCGCCGGCCAGCTGGGATTGGACTCGGTTGTCGCCGCCACCACCGCCGAGGCGGTGGAGATGGCCCTGGACGAGGCGTCCGAGGACGAGGCCGTGCTGGTGACCGGCTCGCTGTACCTGGTGGGTGCGGCCCGAGCGATGCTGATGGGGCGGGCCTCGGGTCAACCAGCTTCGGGCTAACCTGCCGCCCGGTGAACCAGACCCTGGTGATCTGCAAGCCCGACGCCGTGGAGCGGCGCCTGGTGGGCGAGGTGGTGGGCCGCCTGGAGGGCAAGGGCCTGCGCCTGGTGGCCGCCGAGCTGCGAACCATCGACCGTGACCTGGCGGCCCGCCACTACGCCGAGCACGAGGGCAGGCCCTTCTACCCAAGCCTCATCGAGTTCATCACCCGGGGGCCGTCGCTCATCATGGTGGTGGACGGGCCGGCCGATACGTGGAGGGCGGTTCGGGCCCTCATGGGCGCCACCGACCCGATGGAGGCGGCACCGGGGACGATCCGGGGTGACCTGGCCACCGTCCTCGACGAGAACCTGGTCCACGGCTCGGACTCGGCGGCATCGGCCCAAAAGGAGATCGCCACCTTCTTCCCCGACCTGGTGGCGACCTGACCCTTCCCGGAGCCAGGTCGTCGATCGGCAAGGGTGGGGCGACTTGCCTGCCTCGCTCCCAGCACCTAGCCTGGCCCTGACCTTCGCCAAGCCGGGGGGGCTGTCAGCGATGTCCGACCACTTCTTCTCCAACATCCTGGGCCGCGACATGGCCGTCGACCTGGGCACAGCCAACACCCTCGTCTACGTGCGCGGGCGCGGCATCGTGCTCAACGAGCCATCGGTGGTGGCCATCAACGTCAAGGACGGCCGGCCTCTGGCGGTGGGAGTCGAGGCCAAGCGCATGATCGGGCGAACCCCGGGCCACATCCAGGCCATCCGCCCCCTCAAGGACGGGGTGATCGCCGACTTCGAGGTCTGCGAGAAGATGCTGCGGTACTTCATCCGCCGGGTCCACCAGCGGCGCTTCGCCAAGCCCCGCATGGTGATCTGCGTCCCCTCGGGCATCACCGGCGTGGAGCAGCGGGCGGTGCAGGAGGCGGCCGAGTCGGCTGGGGCCCGCAAGCCCGCCTACATCATCGAGGAGCCCATGGCGGCAGCCATCGGCGCCGGCCTGCCCGTCCACGAGCCCACCGGGAACATGGTGGTCGACATCGGCGGGGGCACCACCGAGGTGGCCGTGATCTCCCTCGGGGGCATCGTGACCAGCCAGTCGATACGCATCGGCGGGGACGAGCTGGACGAGGCCATCATTGCCTTCATCAAGAAGGAGTACAGCCTGGCCCTGGGGGAGCGCACGTCCGAGGAGATAAAGATGGCCCTGGGCTCGGCCTGCGCCCTGGAGGAGGAGCTGCACGCCGAGATCCGCGGCCGCGACCTCATCACCGGCCTGCCCAAGACGATCGTGACAACCACCGAGGAGATCCGCAGGGCCATCGAGGAGCCGCTCGCCGCCATCGTGGACGCAGTCAAGGTCACCTTGGACAAGACTCCCCCCGAGCTGGCGGCCGACATCATGGAGCAGGGGATAGTGATCACCGGCGGCGGGGCCATGCTGCACGGTCTGGGCTCCCGTCTCACGGCCGAGACCGGCATGCCCATCGTGCTGGCCAACAACCCCTTGCACTCGGTAGCCATCGGCAGCGGTCAGTGCCTCGAGGAGTTCGAGGCCCTCAAGCAGGTACTCATCTCCTCGAACTCGTCGCACTAGAGGGCGGCCCGTGGCCCTGTCCGGGCGCTCCACCCGCCCCCGCTACACCCTGCTGCTGCTGGTGCTGGCCTCGGTGACCATCATCACCTTGGACTACCGGGCCAGCGGGGCGGTAACCGCGGTCAAGACCCGGGCCCAGGACGTGCTGGCGCCGGTGCAGTCAGCCGTCTCAGGGGCGCTGCGCCCGGTGGGGAGCTTCTTCGAGGGGGCGGTCAGCTACGGGTCCCTCCAGGCCGAGAACGCCAGGCTGCGGGCTGAGAACGCCAGGCTGCTCGGTCCCTCCCTGCGGGCGTCGGCCGAGGAACGCCAGGCCCAGCAGCTGCTGGCCCAGGCCAACCTCCCCTTCGCCCCGAGCATCGCCAAGGTGGAGGCCGAGGTGGTGGGCCCGGGATCCTCCAACTTCGAGGACACGGTCGACATCGGCAAGGGCACCTCGGCCGGAGTGCGGGTCGGCAATCCGGTGGTAACCGGCTCCGGCCTGGTCGGCCGGGTGGTCGCCGCCTCAACCGACCGGTCCACCGTGTTGCTGGTCAACGACCCCAGCTCCCACATCGGGGTCCGCTTCGGGCCCGATGGCGACCTTGGCATCGTCAACGGAGAGGGTACCGGCCAGCCCCTCGGAGTGGACATTGTCCCGCTGGCCGCCCACCTCACCAAGGCTGAGGTCATGGCCACCAGCGGGGTGGACCAGAGCGTCTACCCCGGTGGGATCCCGGTGGGCAAGGTGGCGTCCAACAAGGCCCCCGCCGGTGCCCTGCAACGCCAGGTCACCCTTGACCCGGTAGCGGACCTGGGCCAGCTCGACCTGGTGAGCGTCCTTCAGTGGCTGCCGTCCCAGGGAGCCAGCCCTCGGTGACCGGCTGGGCCAGGCTCCGCCTCGGGTTGGTCGTGGTGTCGATCCTGGTCGTCCAGTTGGACGTGCTGGACGGACTGGGCATCGGCCACGCCCATCCTGACGCCATGCTGCTGGTGGCGGTGGCCGGCGGGCTGGTGGGTGGCCGCCAACGGGGAGCGGTGGTGGGCTTCGTGGCCGGCTTGGCCAGCGACGCCTTCCTCACCACTCCCTTCGGGCTCTCGGCCCTGGCCTTTGCCCTGGTCGGCTTCGGGGTGGGCGCTGCCCGGGCCAGCCTGATACGGCCCGCCTGGTGGATCACCCCCGCTACCGGCATGCTGGCCAGCGCGGTGGGGGTGGGCATCTACGCCCTGCTGGGGGCGACGGTCGGGCAGGGCCAGATGCTGGGCGATCGGCTGGCCCTGGTGGTAGGGGTGGTGTCGGTGGCCAACGGCGTGCTCGCACCGCTCGTGGTCCCGCTGGTGGGCTGGGCGCTGGGCCCCGGCCCACCTGCGGGACGGGCCCCTGGGCAGCTGACCACCAGCGTGCGCTTTGCGGCGGGGTCCCAGAGGGCGGGCAGGTGACCGCCGACTCGGGTCGCCTGCGCCTCAGCCTGGTCGGGCTGGTGGTGGCTGCCCTGTTCGCGGCCATGTTCGCCCGGCTCTGGTACCTCCAGGTGCTCCAGGCCCCATCTTTCCAGGCCCAGGCGGTGAGCGACACCGTCCGGGTCGTCTACGAACCGGCTCCCCGGGGACTGATCCTCGACCGCCAGGGCAAGGTGCTGGTGGGCAACCAGGTGGTCGAGGAGGTGACCCTCGCCCACTCGACCCCGACCAAGTCCCCCGTCATCGGGCGGCTGGCGGCCGCCCTGGGCATGAGCCCGGCCGGCATCACGGCCAGGCTGGGCGACGTCCGCTTCAGCCCCTACCAGCCGGTGCCGGTGCAGGTCGGCACCACCCCGGCCCAGGCGATATTCCTACGGGAGCACCAGGGGCAGTTCCCCGGCGTCAGCGTCCAGCTGACCACCCAGCGAAGCTATCCCTTCGGCTCCCTCGCCTCCCAGGTCCTAGGCTACGTCGGCCAGATCACCAAGGCCCAGGTGGCGGCCCGCAAGGGCCAGGGCTACCGGGCCGGCGACCTGGTGGGCCAGAGCGGGATCGAGGAGGCCTACGAGCAGGCCCTGCGCGGCACCCCCGGGGAGCGCAGCCTGGAGGTCGACGCCAAGGGCCGGGTGGTGCGGACCCTCTCGGTCCGCCCCCCGGTGCCGGGCGACAACGTGCAGCTCAGCATCGACGCCGGCGTCCAGGCCGCCACCGAGGCTTCCCTCAAGAAGACCCTGCTGGCCACCCAGGGGACCCGTGACCCGGTCACCGGCGCCAGCCTGCCCGCCCCGGCGGGCTCCAGCGTGGTCCTCGACCCGACCGACGGGTCGGTGCTGGCCATGGCCTCCTACCCCACCTACGACCCCACGATCTGGGTGGGCGGCATCTCCAGTGCCGATTACAACGCCCTCTCCGACCCGGCCGGCTACTACCCCCTCGACAACCGGGCCATCCTCGGGGAGTACGCGCCGGGCTCCACCTTCAAGCTGGCCACCGCCACCGCGGCCGTGCAGAAGGGCCTCATCACCCCCAACACCTACATCGACGACCCCGGCTTCTACGCCATCAACAACGGCAGCTGCGCGGGGATCGGGTGCCGCCCCCACAACTCCTTCTCCGGGGGCCTGGGCGAGATAAGCCTCCAGGAGGCCATCACCGCATCCGACGACGTGTTCTTCTACACACTCGGCGGGCGCTTCTGGCAGCAGCGGGGCGCCTACGGCCAGACACCCATCCAGGACACGGCCGCGGCCTACGGCCTGGGCATCACCACCGGCGTCGACCTGCCCGGTGAGGCGGCCGGGCGGATCGCCAGCCCGGCCAACCGCCAGGCGCTGCACAAGGCCGACCCCAAGGGCTACCCCACCGGGTCGTGGTACGAGGGCGACAACGTCAACATGGCCATCGGCCAGGGGGAGACGGCGGTGACGCCCCTCCAGCTGGCCCTGGCCTACTCGACCTTCGCCAACGGGGGCACCCGCTACCAGCCCGAGGTGGGCGCCCGCATCCTCACTCCCGCCGGGAAGGTGGTCTCGGTGGTGCCACCCAAGGTCACTGGCCACCTGGACCTGGCCCCCGACCTGCGCCAGGTGATGCTGGCCGGCTTCGAGGGGGCGACCAAGGCCCGCAACGGGACGGCCACCGGCTCCTTCGCCGGCTTCGACCAGTCCAGCTTCAACGTGGCGGGCAAGACCGGCACGGCCGACGTGAGCGGGGGCAAGCCGCCGACCTCGCTGTTCGTGGCCTTCGCTCCAGCCCAGGCCCCCCGCTACGTGGTCGACAGCGTCCTGGAGCAGGCCGGCTACGGCGCCGACGCCGCCGCGCCGGTGGCCCGGGGTGTGCTGGAGTACGTGAAGGGCCACCCGGTGGGCCCCCTGCAAGCACCTGGCCCGCCACCGTGAGGCAGCCGCAGGTTCCGGGGCGCAGGATGTTCTGCGGTTGAAGCTCCTCTTTCGAAAAATGGCCGGATGCCGCCGGCGCCCCACCCCCACCTCCATCCACCGCCCCGAGGGCTAGACTCCCTCGGGACATGACCTGTCTCTGGCCACGCATCGAGCCGCTGCTGGCCCGGGTGCAGCGGCCGGCCCGCTACATCGGCTGCGAGGAGGGAGCCCGCGTGGCGCCGCACGGCGCGGCCCGGGTGGGCTGGCTACTGGTCTATCCGGACGCCTACGAGATCGGCCTGCCCAACCAGGGTCTCCAGATCCTCTACGAGATCCTCAACGAGCGCCCCGACGCCCTGGCCGAGCGGTCCTATGCCCCCTGGGTGGACATGGAGGCCCAGATGCGGGCCCGGGGGGTGCCCCTCTTCTCGGTGGACACCCACCGCCCGGCGGCCGAGTTCGACGTGATCGCCTTCAACCTGTCGGCCGAGCTGGTCTACACCAACGTGCTCAACTGCCTCGACCTGGCCGGGGTGGCGGTCCGGGCCGGCGAACGGGGACCGGCCGACCCCCTGGTGGGCGCCGGAGGTCACTGCACCTTCAACCCGGAGCCGCTGGCCGACTTCGTCGACTTCTTCGTGCTGGGCGACGGCGAGGAGGTGGTGGGCGAGATCACCGAGTGCGCCAGGGACTGGAAGGCGGGGGGCCGGACACCCGGGTCGAGGGAGCGGGTGCTGCGGGACCTGGCGGGCATCGCCGGCGTCTACGTGCCCTCCATGTACCAGGTGGCCTACGACGGCTGCCAGGTGGCGGCGGTGACGCCGCTTTACCCCGACGTCCCCGAACGAGTCGAGAAGCGCACCATCGCCGACCTGGCTGCCTGGCCCTACCCCAGTCACCAGCTGGTACCGCTCACCGAGGTGGTGCACGACCGGCTCAACGTGGAGATCTTCCGGGGCTGCACCAGGGGCTGCCGGTTCTGTCAGGCGGGGATGATCACCCGACCGGTCCGGGAGCGGCCGGCGGCCCAGGTCCGCCGGATGGTGGCGGACGGCCTGGAGCGGACCGGCTACGACGAGGTGAGCCTCACCTCGCTGTCCAGCGCTGACTACTCCGGCATCGAGGACACGGTGGCTGGGATAGTCGGGGCCGGCATCGTCGGCGAGGCCATGTGCACCGGCCAGTCGCCGGCCGGCAGGTCGGCGGGTGGGAGGCCGGGCCGGGCGCCTGGCAACGGGGTGGCGGTCAGCCTGCCCAGCCTGCGGGTGGATGCCTTCACCGTCGGCATCGCCGGCCAGATCGGCCAGGTGCGTCGGACCGGGCTCACCTTCGCCCCGGAGGCCGGGACCTGGCGAATGCGCCAGGTGATCAACAAGCTCATCCGGGAGGAGGACCTGTACGGGGCGGTGGAGTCGGCCTTCTCCGAGGGATGGCAGAGGATCAAGCTGTACTTCCTCGTCGGGCTGCCCACCGAGACCGACGAGGACACCCTCGGCATCGCCGAGCTGGCTCGCCGGTGCGCGGCGGTGGGGCGCGCCCACACCGACCGGGTGACGGTGACCGCCTCGGTGGGTGGCTTCGTTCCCAAGCCGCAGACGCCGTTCCAGTGGTTCGGCCAGGACACGGTCACTGAGCTGGAGCGCAAGGTGAGGCTGCTGCGCGATGCCACCCGCCGGGAGCGAGGCGTCAACCTCCGCTGGCACGACCCGGCCGCCACGCTGGCCGAGGGCATGGCCAGCCGGGGGGACCGGCGGATGGGTGCGGTGATCGAGGATGTCTGGCGGAGGGGAGGGACGTTCCAGGAATGGAGCGAGAGCTTCGACCTGGCCCTGTGGGAGGAGGCCATGGCCTCCCACGGCCTGTCCGTGACCGACTACGCCCATCGCCACCGAGAACGCGACGAGGTGCTGCCGTGGGCCCACTTGTCGGCCGGGCTCCACGAGGACTTCTTGTGGGGCGACTGGCAGGACGCCCTGGCCCTGGCTCCGGTAGAGGACTGCCGCTGGACCCCGTGCTACGACTGCGGCGCCTGCACCGGCTACGGGATCGAGCACGTGGTGGCCTCGGTCGTGCCCCCCGCCGGGGGCAGCCAGGGCACCGGGCAGGACCTGAGCCGCGGGGGCAGCCTCCCGGTCGGCGTCCGCCTGGCATCCCGGGCTGGCGTGTCATGAGGGTGCGGGCCCGGTTCGCCAAGCTGGGCAAGCTGCGCTGGACCAGCCACCGTGACGTGGCTCGGATGTGGGAGCGGGCGGTGCGCCGGGTCGGCCTGCCGCTGGCCTACACCGAGGGCTTCTCGCCCCGGCCCCGGATCAGCTTCGGGCTGGCTCTGCCGACCGGCCACGAGTCGGTGGCCGAGTACCTCGACCTGGAGCTGACGCAGCTGGACGACCCCGGTGGCCTGGTGGCCCGGCTCGATGGCGCCCTGCCGGACGGGATCGACGTGGCGGCGGCCACCCGCCTGGAGGCGGGCACGGGGTCCCTGCAGGAAGAGGTCACCTCCTGCTCGTGGGAGATCGAGGTGACGGGCATGGACCGGCAGGCCGCCGCAGCCCTGGTGGAGGCAGCCATGGGCGCCGATACCCTCGAAGTGACACGGGAGCGCAAGGGGCGCCCCTCAACCGACGACATCCGTCCGGCCCTGCGATCCCTGTGCGTGTCGGACACCGCCAGCTGGCTTCCTGGTCCGCCCAGTGGTGGCCTGGCAAGCACCGGGCGGACCAGTTGCCACACCGGTGCCGTGCTCTTGGCCGAGCTGGCAACCCAGCCACGCGGAGTGCGCCCCTCCGAGCTGGTGAGGGCCCTTGATCCTGCTCTCGAGCTGGGACGGGCACGGCGCACCCACCAATGGATCGAGCGCGACGGCGCCCGACGGGAGCCTCTCCCGCCGGGGCCGCCGGACGCGCCGCACGCCTACGAGCGTGCGTCATGAGAAGGGAACACCTTGATGTCCGAAACATCCCCCAGCCCGGCAGCGCCGGGCGAGAACGGCCGGCCTGACCATGAGCTGAACCCGGGTACCTCTCAGCCGGCCTCCCCTGATCGGCCCGAGGTGCCCGTGAGCCCGGCGGCCGGCCCGCCCGAGCACGACCGGCGCCGGCCCAAGATCGGCGACAGCCGTCCCGCGCCACCGGCGAAGCCGAGCTCACGCCGGCGTTCGAACCCGCCCCACTCGGCTGATCCGACCGGGCCGGACGAGGCGCGCCCGGCCCGCTCCCGGCGGCGGGGCGGACGGGGCCGCAGCGGGAGCGCCGGCCGGGCGCCGGCTCAGGTGGCCGCCACCAAGGCAACGGCTCCGCTGGTCACCGCCGACGGCCAGAGGCATCCTCCGGCTCCGGCTCCGGCTCCGGCGGGTCCGGCGGCTCCGGCTCCGGCGACCAGACGGCCCTCGGGGCGGGAGCGCCGTGGCCGCCCGGTCGGCCGCTACCTCATGTGTGTGCAGGTCCAACCGGAGGCCACCCAGGTGGCGGTGCTGGAGGGGCGCTCTCTCGTCGAGCACTACGTGTCGCTGAGCCAGGACCGCGATACCCAGATCGATGGCAACATCTACCTGGGCCGGGTCGAGAGCGTGCTGCCGGGCATGGAAGCTGCGTTCGTGGAGATCGGCACCACCAAGAACGCAGTGCTCTACCGCGGCGACGTCCGCTACGACCGGGAGGACGTCGAGGGCGTCCGCCAGTCCGAGGCGCGCATCGAGGAGCTGCTGCGGCCGAGGCAGGCAATCGTCTGCCAGGTCACCAAGAACCCCATAGCCGCCAAGGGGGCCCGGCTGACCCAGGAGGTGTCGCTGCCCGGGCGGTTCGTGGTGCTCATCCCCAACAGCGCCTCGTACGGCATCTCCAAGCGCCTGGGTGACGAGGAGCGCCGCCGTCTCCGGCGGATCCTCGACGACCTTCGCCCGGCTGGTCATGGGCTGATCGTCCGCACGGCGGCCGAGGGTGCCAGCCCCGACGATCTAGAGCGCGACGTCGGCCGCCTGCTGGCCCAGTGGGACCAGATCGATGCCGCCGCCCATCGGTCCCCGGTCCCGTTCCTGCTCTACCGCGAGCCGGACGTGGCCCTGCGGATCATCAGGGAGGAGTTCAACCAGGACTACCGAGGCGTGGTCATCGATGACCCGGCGGTCTACGCCCAGGTCAGGGACTACGTAGCCAGCATCAGCCCCGAGCTGGCCGACCGGGTCGAGCTGCACGACCAGTCGGTGGACCCGCTGCCGATCTTCGAGCGCTACCACGTGCACGAGCAGCTCCACAAGGCCCTCGACCGCAAGGTCTGGCTACCCTCGGGCGGCTCGCTCATCATCGAGCGCACCGAGGCACTGACCGTGATCGACGTCAACACGGCCAGGAACGTGGGCCGGTCGAGCCTGGAGGAGACGGTCTACCGCAACAACCTGGAGGCGGCTGACGAGGTAGCCCGCCAGCTACGCCTCCGGGACATCGGCGGGATCATCGTCATCGACTTCATCGACATGGAGGCGAAGGGCAACCGGGACAGCGTCAACTCCGCCCTCCGGGACGCGCTGGCCCGGGACAAGACCAGGACCCAGGCGTTTGCCATCTCGGAGCTGGGCCTGGTGGAGATGACCCGCAAGCGGGTCTCCGAGGGGCTGGTGGAGTCGTTCTCGCAGACCTGCCCGACCTGCAACGGCCGGGGAATCGTCTTCGACCATTCCCTCCTGTAGCATGAGAAGCCCATGTACGCGGTGATCAAGACGGGTGGCAAGCAGGAGCGGGTGACCGAGGGCCAGCACCTCCAGGTCGAGCTGCTGGGAGCAGGGACCGGCAGCCAGGTGTCCTTCACTCCCCTGCTGCTGGTCGACGGCCCGGCGGTGGTGGCCGACCCCGCCGGTCTGGCAGGAGCCACGGTGTCGGCGCGGGTGCTGGGCGAGACCAAGGGGCCCAAGGTGGTGGGGTTCACCTACAAGGCCAAGACCAACAACCGGCGTCGCTGGGGCCACCGTCAGCGCTACTCGACGATCGAGATCACCGGGATCGCCAAGGCTGACGGCGGGGACTAGGGGAGGCAAGATGTCCAAGACCAAGGGTGGCGGGTCGACCCGCAACGGCCGTGACTCGAACGCCCAGCGACTGGGGGCGAAGGTCTTCGACGGCGCTTCGGTGTGCCCGGGCACGATCATCCTTCGCCAGCGCGGCACCCGTTTCCATCCTGGCCTCAACGTGGGGCGGGGGGGCGACGACACCCTCTTCGCCACCGCCGGCGGCCAGGTGAAGTTCGTCTCCCGCAAGGGCCGGCGCCTGGTGGACGTCCTGCCCGGGTCAAGCCCGTAGGCGCCTCAGCCTCTGGGTGGCGGCCCCGCTGGGCGGCCGACGGTACTCTCGTTCGGATGCCAGGGTTCGTCGACGAGGCCCAGATACACGCCAAGGCAGGCGACGGGGGCGCCGGCGCGGTGTCGTTCCGCCGTGAGGCGCACGTGGCCAAAGGCGGCCCCGATGGCGGCGACGGTGGCCGGGGCGGCGACGTCTGGCTGGTGGCGAGCCGGCGGATGGCCTCCTTGCTGGCCTTTGGCGACCACCCTCACCGGCGTGGAGGCGACGGGGTCCACGGCCGGGGGAAGGCCCGCCACGGGGCCGCCGGAGCCGACACGGTGGTGGAGGTCCCCGAGGGCACGGTGGTACGCGGCCAGGACGGAGTGGTGCTGGCCGACCTGGCCAGCGCCGGCCACCGCTGGATGGCGGCGCGGGGGGGCAGGGGCGGCAAGGGCAACGCCCGGTTCCTCTCCAATCGCCGCCGGGCACCGGCATTCGCCGAGCAGGGCGAGGTAGGAGAGGAGCGCTGGCTCGACCTCGAGCTCAAGCTGACGGCCGACGTCGCCCTGGTGGGCTTCCCCAATGCCGGCAAGAGCACCCTCATATCCCGCATCTCAGCGGCCCGGTCCCCTGTCGCCGACTACCCCTTCACCACCCTGCGGCCCCACTTGGGCGTCGTCCGGGTCGGCTCCGGGGCTGACGCCACCGAGGTGGTGGTGGCCGACATACCGGGCCTTATCGAGGGAGCCAGCCAGGGCCGGGGCCTCGGTCACCGCTTCCTGCGCCACGTGGAGAGGGCACGGGGCCTGGTCGTGCTGGTCGACCTGGCTGCCGCCGACGGTCGCTCGCCCGGGGACCAGGAACGGGTCCTGCTCCAGGAGCTGGGAAGCTACCGGCCGGAGCTGCTGGAGCGTCCCCGCCTGGTGGTCGGCACCAAGGTCGACCTGGTGACGGCCGAGGCGGGTGACGGGGCGGTGACGGGCGAGGGCCAGGTCGCCGCCCTCGCCGGGCAAGCCGGCGGCAACGGCGGCCCCCAGCTTCGCATCTCGGCCGTCACCGGAGCCGGCCTGGGCGGGTTCCTGGGGTGCCTGACCGACTTGGTCGACGGGTCGAGCCAGGAGCAGCCGGAGGCCGAGGGCATCGTCGTGCACCGGCCCGAGCCGGAAGGCTTCGAGGTGGAACGGGAGGCGGACGGCGCCTTCCTCGTCCGGGGCCGGACCGCCGAGCGGGCGGTGGCCCTCAGCGACCTCACCGACGCCCAGGCCCTCGACTACGCCCAGGGACGGTTGCGCCGCCTGGGTGTGCTGCGTGCCCTGGCCCGAGCCGGGGCCCGTCCGGGGGACCAGGTGCGCATCGGGGGACTCGCCTTTACCTACGAGCGGGATCCTTGATCGTGGTGGCCAAGATGGGCACCTCGTCGGTGACCGACGCCCAAGGCGCGGTGGACGAGGCGGCCATCGAGAAGCTGTGCTCCGAGGTGGCCGGCCTGCGGGCCGCCGGCCACCAGGCGGTGGTGGTGACGTCGGGGGCCATCACCGCCGGGCTGCCGGCCCTGGCCACCCTGGGCATGGGAGGCAGGCGGCCGTCCGACCTGGCCACCCTCCAGGCCATTGCCGCGGTGGGCCAGAGCCGGCTGATGCGGGTCTACGACGA
The DNA here is from genome assembly GCA_039583615.1 of Acidimicrobiales bacterium. Taxonomy (GTDB): domain Bacteria; phylum Actinomycetota; class Acidimicrobiia; order Acidimicrobiales; family QHCF01; genus QHCF01. Next base: position 216,291 of record JAVKSQ010000001.1, on the reverse strand, counting down.
CGTCCTGGCGGCCCAGGGCCTGGTGGCCGGACAGGTCCTGCTGGCGCCGCTCGACTTCGCCCACCGCCAGCAGTACCTCCATGCTCGCCAGACCCTGGCCCGGCTGCTCGAGCTGGGCGTGGTCCCGGTGGTCAACGAGAACGACGCGGTGGCCGACGACGAGATCCGCTTCGGGGACAACGACCGCCTGGCCGCTCTGGTGGCCCACCTGGTACGGGCGGACCTGTTGGTGCTGCTCACCGACACGGCTGGCCTGCTCAGCGCCGACCCCCGGCTGGACGGGCAGGCCACCCTCATCGAGGAGGTGGTCGAGCTCGACCGCCAACTGGAGGCGGTCGCCGGGGGCCCGGGGAGCGAGCGGGGCAGCGGGGGCATGGCCTCCAAGCTGGCGGCGGCCCGAATCGCCGCCTGGTCGGGCGTGGCCGTGGTCATCGCCGCTGCCGCCCGCCAGGGAGTGCTGGCCGGGGCGTTGGCCGGCGAGGCCGTGGGCACGGCGGTGCGGCCTCACGACCGGCGCCTGTCGGCCCGCAAGCTGTGGATCGCCTTCGCGGTGGGCGCCTCCGGCACCCTGGTGGTGGATGCTGGCGCCCGAGCTGCCCTCACCGAGCGGGGAAGCTCGCTGCTCCCCGCCGGGGTGGTGGGGGTGAGGGGAGAGTTCGCGGCCGACCAGGCGGTGGAGTTGGAGGGTCCTGACGGGGTGGTGTTCGCCAAGGGCCTGGTCCGCCACCCGTCCCACCAGGTGGCCCGTTGGATAGGTCGGCGCACCAGCGACCTGGCGGGCGAGGGAGTGACCGAGATCGTCCACCGCGACGACCTGGTGATCCTGGCCTGAGGGGCGCTTACGTCGTTTCGCCGGGCCATTGGCCCGGGTAGGTCTGCCACCATGGCGACCAGCGCGAACGAGAGCGTCCCCATCGAGGGTCTGGCTGTCTCGGCCTACGAGATACCGACCGATCAGCCGGAGTCCGACGGCACGCTGGCCTGGGACTCCACCACCATGGTGGTGGTCCAGGCCCGGGCCGCCGGCCGCACCGGTATCGGCTACACCTACGCCGGCCCGGCCGCCGCCACCGTGGTCAGCTCCAAGCTGGCCGGCGTGGTCGAGGGGCGCGACGCCCTCTCGGTGGGGGCCTCGTGGGATGCCATGGTCCGTGCCATCCGCAACCTGGGGCGCCCCGGCATCGTCGGCACCGCCATCTCCGCAGTGGACGTGGCCCTCTGGGACCTCAAGGCCCGCCTGCTCGACGTCCCGTTGGTGGTGGCCCTCGACGCCATCCACCAGGCGACTCCCATCTATGGCAGCGGGGGGTTCACGTCCTACTCCCTGCAGACCCTGGCCGACCAGCTGACCGGTTGGGTCGAGGCCGGCATTCCCCGGGTGAAGATGAAGGTGGGACGCCACCCCGACCAGGACGGCGAGCGCCTCCGCGCCGCCCTTGACGCCATCGCCGGACGAGCCACCCTCTTCGTTGACGCCAATGGCGCCTACCAGCGCAAACAGGCCCTGGCCTGGGCGCATCGCTACGCCGACGCCGGGGTGGGCTGGCTGGAGGAACCGGTCAGCTCGGACGATCTCGAGGGCCTCAACCTCCTGGTCGAGCACGGGCCGCCAGGGCTGGCCATCGCCGCCGGCGAGTACGGCTACGACCTTCCCTACTTCCAACGCATGCTGGACGCCCGGGCCGTCGACTGCCTTCAGGCCGACGTTACCCGCTGCGGCGGCATCACCGGCTTCCTGCGGGTGGGCGCCCTGTGCGACGCCCGGAGCATGGACCTGTCCGCTCATTGCGCCCCCCAGGTCAGCGCCCATGCCTGCACCGCCGTGTGGCACCTGCGTCACCTCGAGTACTTCCACGACCACGTTCGCATCGAGCGCATGGTCTTCGACGGCATCCTCGAACCCGAGCCAGGCGGGGTGCTCCGCCCCGACCGGTCGCGCCCGGGCCTGGGGCTGGAGCTCAAGGAAGCCGACGCCGCCCGGTTCGCCGCCTGAGGCGGGCGAGTTCGCCGGCCCAGTCACCGGGGTAGGTAGCGACCATGCTGCTACCAGGACGCAAGGCCATAGTCACCGGAGCCTCCAGCGGGATCGGCCGGGCCACCGCCGAGAGGTTGGGCCAGGAGGGGGCTTCGGTGTGCGTCAACTACTACTCCGATCAGGAGGCGGACGATGCCGAGGCGGTGGCTCGTGGCGTCGAGCAGGCCGGGGGCACCGCCCTGGCGGTACGGGCCGACGTCGGCGACGAGGACGCAGTGGTGGCCATGGTGAGCCAGGCCGCCGACGGGATGGGAGGCCTGGACCTACTGGTCAACAACGCCGGGATCGAGAAGCAGGTCCCCCTGCTGGAGATGTCCGAGAGGGACTGGTCGGCAGTCGTGCGGACCAATCTGACCGGTTCCTTCCTGTGCCTGCGGGAGGCGGCCAAGGTCATGGCCCGGGCCGGGCACGGAGTGGTGGTCAACATGTCCAGCGTCCACGAGTTCATACCGTGGCCGGGGTTCGCCCACTACTGCGCCACCAAGGGAGGCCTCAAGCTGCTCATGCAGACGGCGGCACGCGAACTGGCCGCCAAGGGCATCCGGGTCTGCAACATCGCACCGGGCGCCATCGTCACCCCCATCAACAAGTTCGTGCTGGACGACCCGGAGGCCAAGCACGCGGTCGAGTCCGAGATCCCGTTGGGTCGGATGGGCCAGCCCGAGGAGATCGCCGCCGCGGTGGCATGGGCGTCCAGCGACCAGGCCGACTACGTGACGGGTACCACCATCGTGGTCGACGGTGGGATGTCGCTGTACCCGAGGTTCGTCTAGGCCGACCGTGCCCTCTGAGCCCACCATGACCGTGCTCCCGTCGGGTAAGCAGGTCCAGATAGCCGCCGGCGGCCACCGAGCCACCATCGTGGAGGTAGGCGGCGGCGTACGGGCCTACGAGGTGGCCGGGCGTCCGGTCCTCGACCCCTACCCAGCCGAGGCGATGTGCGACGGGGCTCACGGCGCCCCCCTGATCCCCTGGCCCAACCGCCTGGGTGACGGCCGCTACCGCTTCGACGACACCTCGTACCAGGTGGCACTGACCGAGCCGGAGAAGCGCAACGCCATCCACGGCTTCCTCCGGTGGCGCCCATGGCAGGTCCTGGAGCACCAGGCCAGCCGGGCGGTCATGGGCACCCGGCTCTACCCGCGGACGGGCTACCCGTTCACCTTGGACGTCAAGGTGGACTACCAGCTGAGCGACGACGGCCTGGTGGTGCAGACCACCGCCACCAACCTGGGCGACCAGGCGTGCCCCTACGGTTGCGGCCAGCACCCGTACCTGTCGCCGGGCACCGGCCTGATCGACGACTGCACGCTGAGCCTGGAGGCTGGTACCCGGATCCTGACCGACGACCACCGCCAGCTGCCCATCGGCATCGAGGCGGTGAGGGGAACGGCGTTCGACTTCCGAGGGGGCCGGCGGTTGGGTGACCAGCGGGTCGACCATGCCTTCACCGACCTCGAACGAGACGCCGCTGGGCGGGCCTGGGCCCGCCTGTCAGCGCCGGACGGCCACCGGGCCGAGCTGTGGGTTGACGAGCACTACGCGATCATCGAGGTCTACACCGGCGACACCTTGAGCTCCTCCCGCCGCCGCCGCGGGCTGGGCACCGAGCCCATGACCTGCCCGCCCAACGCCTTCCAGAGCGGCCAGGGCGTGGTGCGCCTGGAGCCGGGCCGCTCGCTGACCACCACGTGGGGAGCTCGCCTGGCCTGAGGCCGAGCCCCCGAGCTCCGCCTAGCCGGGCGGCTTCTCGGCGTGCCCGCCGAAGCCCTTGCGCATGGCCGACAGGACCTGATTGGCAAATTGGTCGAGGTCCCGGGAGGCGAACCGGGAATACAAGGCGGTGGAGAGCACGGGCGCCGGGACACCCTCCTCGATGGCGGCGATGGTCGTCCAGCGACCCTCGCCGGAGTCCGACACCCGACCAGCGAACGGGTCGAGGCCGGGTGACTGGGCGAAGGCAGCAGCGGTCAGGTCCAACAACCAGGAGGCGATGACGCTGCCTCTCCTCCAGACCTCGCTGACCGCCGCCAGGTCGATGTCGTAGCGGTAGTGCTCGGGGTGCTCCAGCGGGGCGGTCTCGGCGTCGGCCGGGTGCTGGGTGGAGCCGGCGTTGGCGTGGCGCAGGATGTTGAGGCCCTCGGCATAGGCGGCCATGGCTCCGTACTCGATGCCGTTGTGAACCATCTTCACGAAGTGTCCGGCCCCCACCGGCCCGCAGTGCAGCCAGCCCTGTTCGGCCGGGCCCGGCTCACCGGAGCGGCCCGGAGTCCTGGGAGCCGCCTCGACTCCCGGTGCGATGGCGGCAAACAGGGGCTGGAGGCGGCCGACCACCTGTTCCTCGCCTCCGATCATCAGGCAGTAGCCCCGTTCCAGCCCCCACACCCCGCCACTGGTTCCCACGTCGACGTAGTGGATGCCCTTCTCACCGAGAGCCTTGGCCCGGGCGATGTCGTCCCGGTAATAGGAGTTGCCCCCGTCGATGACCACGTCGCCGGGCTCCATGCGGCCGGCCAGAGCTTGCACCGTCTGCTCGGTGACCTCCCCCGCCGGGACCATCACCCACGCCGATCGGGGAGCGCTCAGCTTGGACACGAAGTCGTCGGTCGAGGAGGAGCCAGTCGCTCCGTCCTTCTCCACCGCCTCGACCGCCCCCGGATCGACGTCGTAGACGACGCAGCGGTGTCCGGCGGCCATGAGGCGTCGAACCAGGTTGGCCCCCATCCGCCCCAGCCCCACCATCCCAAGCTCCATCTGCTCTCCTCTCGGCCCACCCGGGCGGCGGGCGAATCGGGTTTGACGACAGTCTGCCCCGGGGAGGCTGGCCCGAACCGCCTCTGATCTAGCCTGTCCGCCATGAGCCAGCCAGCCAAAGCTATGAGTCCCCGGCCTGCGCCCCAGGGCGCCGACCCCTCCTGATGCCGGTCGGGTCACCCCAGCGGGCCGACGCCCTCGTCTTCTTCGGCGCGACCGGGGACCTGGCCTACAAGCAGATCTTCCCGGCCCTGGCGGCCATGGTCCGGCGCAAGCACCTAGACGTCCCGGTGATAGGGGTGGCCAAGGCAGGCTGGGACCGCCAAAGGCTGCTCGAACGGGCTCGGGAGAGCCTGAGCAGCCACCAAGCGCTGGACGAGACGACCTTCGCCACCCTGGCCGGGATGTTGGACTACCTGGACGGCGCCTACGAGGACCCGGGCACCTTTGACCAGCTGAGGGACAAGCTGGGACCAGCCCAACGCCCCTTGCACTACCTGGCCATACCCCCCTCCCTGTTCGCCACGGTGGTGGGTGCCCTGGGCGGCTCGGGCTGCGCCAGGGGGGGCCGGGTGGTGGTGGAGAAGCCCTTCGGACGTGACCTGGGCAGCGCCCGCAGTCTCAACCACGTGCTGCACGCCGTCTTCCCGGAGGAGTCGATCTACCGGATCGACCACTACCTGGGCAAGGAGGCGGTGCTGGGGCTGCTCTACTTTCGCTTCGCCAACTCCTTCTTGGAGCCCATCTGGAACCGCACCCACGTGTCCTGCGTCCAGGTGACAATGGCCGAGAGCTTCGGGGTACAGGGCCGGGGCCGGTTCTACGACCAGACCGGCGCCATTCGAGACGTGGTCCAGAACCACCTGCTCCAAGTGGTGGCCCTGCTGGCCATGGAGCCACCCGCCGGCTACGGGCACGGAGACGTGCGGGACGAGAAGGCGAAGGTCCTGCGCGCCATCCCCCCCCTGCGGCCCCGTGCCGTGGTGCGTGGACAGTTCGCCGGCTACCGGTACGAGGACGGAGTGGCGCCGGACTCCCAGGTCGAGACCTTCGCCGCCCTGAGGACCCACGTCGACACCTGGCGCTGGTCGGGAGTCCCCTTCTACGTGCGGGCCGGCAAGCGCCTGCCCACCACCGCCACCGAGGTCCTGGTCCGCCTCCGCCGGCCGCCCGAGGCGGTGCTGGGCAAGGATCGCTCAGGCCCGCCCAACCACCTGCTCTTCCGCCTCAGCCCCGACATCACGATCTCCCTCGGGGCCAGGGTCAAGGCCCCCGGCGAGGCCATGGTCGGCACCGACGTGGAGCTCGCCCTTCACGAGCAGCCGGGCGAGGCCGAGATGGCCCCCTACGAGCGCCTGCTGGGCGACGCCATGCGAGGCGATGCCTCGCTGTTTGCCCGGGAGGACGCGGTCGAAGCCGCTTGGGAGGTGGTGGACGGAGTGCTGGACGGCACCACACCGCTGCACAGCTACCAACCCGGGGCCTGGGGTCCCAGGGAGGCCGAGGACCTGGTCCTGGACCGTGCCGGCTGGCACGACCCGGCACCGGTGGCCCAGCCATGAGCTCCGGCGAGGTGATCCCCGCCCGCCAGCAGGGGGCCTGGCAGGCACTCGAGAAGCAGGCCAGGCAGGCACGCAAGACGACCGTGGCCGAGCGCTTCGCCGCCGACCCGGCCCGCGGCGAGCGCCTGGTGGAGGAGGCGTGTGGCATCTACCTCGACTACTCCAAGAACCTGGTGGACCAGGACACGGTGGACCTGCTGGTGGACCTGGCCGACCAATGCCGTCTGAGGGAGCGGATCGACGCCATGTTCTCGGGGGAGACGATCAACGTCTCCGAGGGCCGAGCCGTCTTGCACGTGGCCCTACGGGCGCCCAGCACCAGCTCGATCCTGGCCGATGGGACCAATGTGGTGCCCGAGGTCCACTCGGTGCTGGACCGGATGGCCCGTTTCACCGAGTCGGTTCGCAGCGGGGCGTGGCGGGGGCATACCGGCCAGGCGCTGACCAACGTGGTGAACATAGGGATCGGCGGATCTGACCTGGGACCGGCCATGGCCTATGAGGCGCTCAAGGCGTACAGCGATCGGGGGCGGGTGTTCCGCTTCGTCTCCAACGTCGACGGGTCGGACCTCACCGAGGCCACCAGGGATCTGGACCCGGCCCGCACCCTGTTCATCGTGTGCTCCAAGAGCTGGCACACCGAGGAGACGCTGACCAACGCCAACAGCGCCCGAGAGTGGCTGGTGGCCGGCATGGGCGGCGATGACCGGGCGGTGGCCAGCCACTTCGTGGCCGTGTCCACCAACGCCGAGCGGGTGGCGGCCTTCGGTATCGATGTCTCCAACATGTTCGGCTTCTGGGACTGGGTGGGCGGGCGTTACTCGTACGACTCGGCCATCGGACTTTCGCTGATGATCGCCATCGGGCCGGGCCAATTCGGCCAGATGCTGGAGGGCCTGCGCGCGGTCGACGAGCACTTCCGAACCGCCCCGTTGGAGACCAACCTCCCGGTGCTCCTCGGCCTGCTCTCCGTCTGGTACACCGACTTCATCGGCGCGGAGACCCAGGCAGTCCTTCCCTACAGCAGGTACCTGTGGCGTCTTCCTGCCTACCTGCAGCAACTGGAGATGGAGTCCAACGGCAAGCACGTGGACCTGGCCGGTCGCCCGGTCGACTACCCGACCGCCCCCATTCTCTGGGGCCAGCCTGGGACCAACGGACAACATGCCTTCTACCAGCTGCTCCACCAGGGGACCAGGCTGGTGCCGGCCGACTTGATCGGCTTCTGGCGACCGGTGGAGGCCCTGGGCGAGGCGCATGGCGAGCCTGTGCACCATGACACAAGACACCACCATGACCTGGGACACCACCATGACACAAGACACCACCATGACCTGGGACACCACCATGACCTCTTGATGGCCAACATGTTCGCCCAAGCCGAGGCCCTGGCCTTCGGGCGGGACGCCGACAGCCTGGTCCGAGCGGGCGTCCCCGACTGGCAGGTGCCGCACCGCGTCTGCCCGGGCAACCGGCCCACCACCTCCATCCTGCTGGACCGGCTGACACCCGAGAGCCTCGGGAAGCTGATCGCCCTCTACGAGCACAAGGTGTTCACCGAGGGGGTCATCTGGGGGATCGACTCCTTCGACCAGTGGGGAGTCGAGCTGGGCAAGATCCTGGCCGATGACATCGAGCCCGAGCTGGAGAGCTCGGCCGCTCCGCCGCTGGTCCACGACAGCTCCACCAACGCCCTCATCCGTAGGTACCGCATGGCGCAGGGGCACCTTGCGTGAACCCGGCGGAGGTTGTCGTCCGGCGAGTCGACAGGTTCCAGCAACGCCACGTGGCAGTGGCCTTCCCCTTTGCCGTCTTCCAGAAGTTCGGCAACGACCAAGCCGGCGGCAAGGCCGCCCTGATGGCCTACTACGGCCTGTTCTCGCTCTTTCCCCTGCTGCTCCTCTTCGCCACCGTCTTGGGCTTCGTCCTCTCGGACCGCCCTCACCTTAGAGCCGAGGTGATCGGCTCGGCTCTGGGCAACTTCCCCATCATCGGGACCCAGCTCCGTAGCCAGGCCCACAGCCTGCGGGGCAGTGGAACGGCCCTGGCGGTGGGCATACTCGGCACCATCTACGGCGCTCAGGGGATAGGTCAGGCCGCCCAGAACGCCCTGAACACCGTATGGAACGTCCCTTACACCGACTGGCCCAGCTTCATCATGCGCCGGGTCCGGGGCTTTGCCATCCTCGCCGTCCTGGGCCTGGCCACCCTGCTCTCGACCGCCCTGACCACCGTCGCACCCGCCGTGCTGCACGTGGGGGCGACCCAGGTGTGGTCGGTGGCGGCGTCGGCGGTGGTCAACCTCGGAGTGTTCTTCGCTGCCTTCAAGCTCCTCACCGCCGAACCCCTTGGCTGGAAGGACGTGGTCATCGGCGCGGTGCTCGCCACCGTGTTCTGGGAGACCCTCCAGGCCCTGGGCGGCTACTACGTCCGTCACACCCTCCAGCATGCCAGTGACGTGTACGGCTTCTTCGCCATCGTCATCGGGCTGCTGTCCTGGCTGTACCTCGGGGCCATGCTCGTGCTGTTGGCCGCCGAGATAAACGTGGTCCTTCGCTACCGGCTCTGGCCGCGTTCGATGACCCAACCACCGTTCACGGCCGAGGACAAGGCCACCTTCGTGCGCATCGGAATGATGGAGGAACGGCGCCCCGAGGTGAAGATCGCCGTCAGCTTCACTCCCGAGGCCGACCGCGACCCGCTGGCGGGCTCGACCGGGGCGACCTCCGAAGACGGCCAGGACCAGCCAGGCGCGCCCAGCCAGGCAGGCGACCAGCCGGCCGACCTCAGGCCCCAACTGGGCTAGGTAGGCAACACCAGATGCTGGTCGTCGCCATCGGGCTGGGTGCCGCTTTCCTCCTCGGCCTGGGCTTCGTCGTCCAACAGCACGCTGCCGCCGAGGCTCCGGCCGAGGAGCGGTTGTCCATCCGCCTGCTCATCGACCTGGCCCACCACCCGATATGGCTGGGTGGCATAGCCGCCATGGTGGGCGGGCAGATCCTCGGCGGCTTCGCCCTCGGCAAGGGAAGCCTGACCCTGGTCGAGCCCCTTCTCACCTGCAACATCCTCTTTGCCCTGCCCATGGCCGCGGCTTGGCGACGCCAGCACCTCAGCCGGCGCGAGTGGGCCGGATCGCTGATACTCATTGGCGGGCTGAGCGGCTTCGTGGCAGCCGCCGGGCCGGGCGGGCGACTGGCCTCCAAGGTCCTGCCCAGCGGCTGGCTGGAGGCCGGGCTGTCGATCGTGGTGGTGGTGACCGTCCTCACCTGGTTGGCCAAGCGCTCGGACCTCGGGGAGGGGGCAACGTTGCTGGCGCTGGGCGCCGGCGTCCTCTACGGGCTGCAGGACGGGCTCACCCAGCGCATACTCCTGCTCCTCCGCCACGGCTGGCTCCACCTGATCATCTCCTGGGAGCCGTACGCGCTGGTGGCAGTGGCGGTGACCGGGCTGGTGCTGGCGCAGAGCGCCTTCGAGGCTGCCCCCCTCCCCGCCTCCCTACCTGCCCTCACCATTGCCGAGCCGATCTGCGGCATCGGGCTGGGAGCTGGCCTGTTCGGCGAGCACATTCGTCTGACTGGGCTCTACATGGGCTTCGAGGTGGTTGCGATCCTCTTGATGGTGGCCGGTGTCATCCTGGTGGCTCGCTCACCGCTGGTCTGCGGCGAGGTCTGAGGGGCTCGGGGCCGGGGCAAACGCAGGCTCTGACGGCCCGTCGTTCCCACCGCTCCCCCTGACCGGCGACGAGGTCGGCCAACGGTTGATCTTCGGGCCGGGTGGGGAGAAGCTCATCCATGTGTCTCGGACCAGGCCTCTCGGAACCAGCGTGGACCCGGAGGATCCCATGACCCTGGGCAGGGTAGCCCTGGTCCCCCACCCAGGAAGACCGATCGTGATCCTGTCGGCGGGCATGGGCGCAGGTCACCACGGGGTGTCCAAGGAATTGGCGGCACGCCTGGAGGGGCGGGGTCGGGCCAGTGTCGTGCTCGATGTCCTCGACGAGCTTCCGCTCCGCCTCGGCCATGCGCTGCCCCCCCTCTACCTGGCCATGCTGCGCCGTGCTCCCTCGGCCTACGAAGGCATCTGCCGGGCATGGTTCTCGACCGATGCCGGAGGGGTCCCGGTGTCCCCCGTGACCACCCTGCTTCGCCACACCCTCCGACGCCGGCTGGGCTCCCTCGACCCGGCGGCCGTCGTCTCCACCTTCCACATGGCCTCTCAGGCGCTGGGACAGCTCCGCACCAACCACCAGCTGGACGTCCCCACCGCCTCGATAATCCTCGACCAGGCGGTTCACCGGATGTGGGTGCATCCCGGAGTGGACCTCCATCTCGTCCTGCACCCTGAGGCGGTGAAGGATGCCGCCCGCTACGGAGCCACCCGGACGGCCGCCTGCGGGCCCATCGTCTCGGCCCGCTTCTTCGGCGCCCGCAAGGAGCGAGAGAGGGCACGCTGCCACCTGGGGATCGGTCCCTCGGATCGGGCCGTGCTGGTGGTAGCCGGTTCGTGGGGGGTCGGCAACATCGACGCGGTGGTGGACGACCTGGCCGACGCCAGCCAGGTCCACCTGATCGTGGTCTGCGCCAGGGACCAACGGCTCCACCGGCGCCTCGAGGCGAAGATGGCGCCGCGGCTGCATGCCCTGGGTTGGGTGGAGGACATGGCCGGGCTCATGGCCGGGATGGACGCGGTGGTGGAGAACGCCGGAGGCCTCACCTGCATGGAGGCCATGGCGGCCGGACTGCCGGTGGTCAGCTACCGGCCCATCCCCGGCCATGGCCGGGCCAATGACGAATGGATGGCGGCGGCCGGGTTGACGGCCATGGCTCGAGGGCCGGCCCAGCTCCGAGCGGTCCTCGAGGTGCTCACCCGACCAGGCACGGAGCGTCAGCGCCTGGTGAGCAGGGCCAGAGCTGCCTTCGTGGGCGATGCGGCCGAGATCATCGCCGAGCTGGCCGACCCCTCACGCCCGCTACGGGGTGGTCGGAGCGGCCAGCGCTCCACCCTCCGGCGGGCGGCCAGCCGGTCGACCCGCCGGCGGGCAGGTTCCAAGGCACTGCGCCGCCAGGCCATCAGGGCACCAGGATACGCCCGCACTGCTCACAGGTCGTCACCGTCCCCGGCGGGAGGTGACGGATACGATCCAGCTCGATGGCCGGTAGCCGAAGGTGGCACCCGTGACATGAGCCGTTGACCAGCCGAGCCGCTCCCACACCCCCCAGCCTCGCCCTCAGGGCCTCGTAGCGCCGCTCCAGCCCGGGGGGCAGCCGGGCAGCCAGGGCGGCCCGGTCCCTGGCTTCCACTGCCACCTCGGCATCGATGACCGCCTCGGCCGCCGCGATGGCCTCTCCCAGCCGCAGGGCAGAGGCTTCCATGGCAGCCCGCTCGTCCCTGACAGCTGCCAGCTCCGCCTCCACCGGCTCGCTCTGCTCCATCAGCTCGAGGACCCGGTCCTCGAGGTCGGCCCGCCGTCGCTGGAGAGACTGCACCTCGGCGGCCATGGCCTGCAGCTCGCGGGAGGCCGAGACCATGCCGCCGTAGAGCCGGCCCTCGATCTCGGCGATACGCCGGCCAACCGCGGCTATGTCTGCCTCGAGACGGCCCTGGCCGTGGCTCAACTCGGCCAGGCGATCCTCGGTCTCGGCCATGCGGGCGGCCAGCTCGGCGGCGTGCTGCTCGACCCGGCTCAGGTCCGTTCGCTCAGGAAGCACCCGGCGCCGGTGCCACAGGCGGTCGAGGGCGGTGTCGTGATCCTGGACCGCCAGCAGCGTGCCGAGGCCGCCCGGGTCCTCTGGGCCGCCCGGGTCCTGCTCGCGGTCCCCCTGGTCACTCACTGGCCCGGGCTCCTGCGGTAGCGGCGGACGGGGGCTGTCGGTGGTATGGGCGTCGTGTCGGTGGGCAGCGGTGAGGTGGCGTCGGGAGACGTGGCGGGCGGGGTCGTGTCCGGGGGCAGGGTGTCGTAATAGTACGCCGTGGTGGGGGGCGACCCGTATGGTGACTGCCGGGGGACGACGAGCGTCGGGCTCGGGCTGCTGGTTCCCGGACCGACCGTCCCAGGAGCCGTGGTGGGAGCCGGAGCCGCGTTGGTGTACGGAGCCTGTATGTACTGACCGGCGGGGATGAGGGCGTAGTCGGGCGCCGGAAAGCTCATCACCGGCTGGTCGGCCAGGGCCGGTGCCATGAAGGCCTGCCATATGCGCGCCGGGAAGGTGCCGCCGAAGACATCTCCGACGTCGCCCACGTCGGTCATGGGCACGTCACCTTGCGGAGAGCCCATCCACACGGCGGTGCAGAGCTGGGGAGTGAACCCCACGAACCAGGCATTGGTGAAGTTGTCGGTGGTACCCGTCTTTCCGGCCACCGGGCGGCCCGGGATGGCTGCCGCCGTGCCCGTCCCGGCTGTCACCACCGCCTGCAAGGCCAGGTTGGCCACCCGCACCTGCTGGGCGGGGACCACCTGCTGACCGGCGATGCTGCCTCCGACGAGCACGTGGCCTGCCCGGTCGACCACGCTCTCCACGAACTGGGAAGGCCCAGTCGGGTCGTCCGGGGCATGGCGCACCCCGTCGGCAGCCAAGGTCGAGTAGGCGGTCGCCATCTCCAGCGGCGTCACCTCGACGCCGCCCCCGATGGCCGCCGAGATGACGTCGGGAATGGCCGCACTGGCCGGGATACCGAGCAGATGGGCCATGTTGGGAACCTGGGGGTTGCCGAGCCCGAGACCCAGGTCCACACCCAGGCGGAGGAAGGCGCAGTTCACCGACAAGGCGGTGGCATCCAGCAGCGTCAGGACGCCGCCCCCCGGCTCGGCGTTGTGCAGGGGCGGCGAGGGCGGGGAGTGGGGAAGGTGGAAGGTGCAGGGTGCCGTCCCGTCCACGGTGTCGTACAGGCTGTGACCGCCAGCCAGGGCGGCCATCAGCACGAAGGCCTTGAACGACGAGCCCGGCGAGCGGCCGCTGCCGCCTCGCCCGGTGGCCACGTCATAGCCGGTCTGAGAGGCCTTGTTGCCCGACACCAGGGCCCGCACCATGCCGTTGGTCGGGTCCACGGCCACCAACGAGGCAGTGAACTGACCTCCCGTGTCAGGCATCTGACGGGCCACGGCTGCCTCGGCTTGCGCCTGCATGGAGGGATCGAGGCTGGTCGTGATGCGCAAGCCGCCCTCGTACAGCGCCGCGTAGCGGTCCTGGGGGGTGGGTCCCAGGCGGGGGTCCCCCAGCAGCCGGAGCTTGACCTCCTCGACGAAGGGCGTGTCCTGTTGAGGGCTGGGGTTGTTCACGGTGGTGGGAAGGGGCGACGACCTGAGGGAGGCAGCCGCAGCCGGGGCCAGGTCGTGGTTGGTGACCATGAGGTCGAGGACCTGGTCCCTGCGGAGCAGGGCCGCCTGGGGGTGGGCGATGGGGTCATAGGTGCTGGGGCCCCGGATGAGGCCGGCCAGCAGGGCGGCTTGGACCGTGTCGAGCTGATCGACGTCCAGCCCGAAGTAGGTCTTGGCCGCCGCCTCGATCCCATACGCGCCGTTGCCGAAGTAGACGGTATTGAGGTAGCGATCGAGGATCTGGTCCTTGGACATCTGGTGGGCCAGCCGGTAGGCCAGCACTGCCTCGTTGACCTTGCGGCTCAGGCTGTGCTGCGAAGTGAGCAGGGAGTTCTTCACCAGCTGCTGGGTGATGGTCGACCCTCCCTGGACAGCCTGGCCCGAGGTGGCGTCGGCCTTGAGGGCCCGCAGGATCGACTTGAGGTCGATGCCTCCGTGCCGGAAGAAGGTGTTGTCCTCGGTGTCCAGCACCGCCCGCACGACCTGATGGGGAACTCTCGAGAGCGGTACCGGCTCCCTGTTGTCGGCGTCCGACAGCACGGCCAGCAGCTTGCCGTTGCGATCGAAGACCTTGGAGGGCAGGTGCAGGCGGCGCAGCTGCAGGGGATTGCTCACCCCGCTCGCCTGGGCCACCTCTCCCAGACCGGCGGTGGCGGGCACCAGCAGGCCCACCAACAGGGCCAGGGTCACTCCCCCCAACAGCCACGTCGTGAGAAGGCGAAGGGCGAGACTCGGGCGCCGCACTGGTCCGAAGGCTAACGGGCCGGGCCGGGATCGGGGCGCCAGGGCGCGCCGCGGGCCATGGCAGGGGCTCGGCCCCGCCGGGGGTCGAGCCACCCGGACAGGCCCAGGCCCGTCAGCCCAGGCTTGCTAGGAGCACCCGGCCACTGCGCCGAGGGCGACCAGGGCGCCAAGGGCCACCAACAGGGCCGGTAGGCCCAGCGAAGCCCCCACCCGGCTGTAGTCCCAGGCCGTCACCTTCACCCCCAGTCGGCCCATGGAGTCCAGCCACAGCAGACTGGCCAACGAGCCGGTGACCACGAGGGCCGGTCCGATGTTGACTCCCACCAGGACCGACCACAGGGCGCAGCTGGGCCCGTGGGACAGGCTGGGCAGGGCCAGTAGGAGGGCGGGCAGGTTGTTGATGACGTTGGCCCCGACCGCCGCCACCACGGTCGTGCGGGCCTGCGCCGCCGCCCCGGTTCCGCCGATGAGGCGGCCGACCGCCAGGTGGGCCACCGCGGCGTCCGCCAGCACCGCCAAGGCGGCAGCCACCAGGGCGGTACCCCAGGGGATGGCAGACCAGGGTATCCCCGGCCAGGGGATGGCCCCCGGCGGCCTCGCCCCCCGGAGGGCGGGCCGAGGGAGCGGCCCAGACCCGATCGAGGCGAGCACCAGGGCGGCGTCGGCACCGACCGCCACTTCCCACGGTGCCACTCCGAAGCCGGGCCCCACCACGAAGCCAGCCAGGACCAGCAAGACCACCGTGCCGCCCACGACCAGTGCCCGTCGGTCAGGGGCCTGGCGCTCCAGCCGCTGGGGACTTCCGGGTGGCAGCACCCGCCGATACAGCCAGTAGCCCGCCACGGTGGCGGCCAGTGACGGCAGGGCCAGATGGGCGAGGAAGGAGACCGGGCTGGCCCCGGTGCGGGCGGCGGCGATGAGGTTGGTCAGGTTGGACACCGGCAGGGCGGACGAGGCCAGGCAGGCCAGCAGCACCGGCTGGAAGCCGATGGCACGGGGACACAGCCCCGTGCGCCGGGCAACCCGGACGTACAGGGGCGTGAGGAGGACCACCGAGGCGTCCAGGTTGAGCACGGTGGTGACTCCAGCCGCCAGCGCCCACAGCCCGGGCACCACCCTCGGCCCTCCGGTGAGGATGCCGGCCAGGCTCTCGAAGAGGCCGACCCGGTCGAGCAGGACGGCAAGGGGCACGGCCGCCAGCAGGAAGGCGAGGGGGCCGGCCAAGGGGCGAACGGCCCTCAGCGTATCGGCCGGGGCTACCAGTCCCAGTACCAGGGCCAGGGCGACGGCGGCGGTGGGCACCACCCAGGCAGGCAAGCCGCGGGGTCTGGCCAGCGCGCCAGCCACACCGACGCCCAGCAGGACCAGCTTGGCGACGACCACGGCGGCCGAAGGCTAGTCGGGGGCCACCCGGGTGGCCCAGGTCGCCCCGTTGCCCGGCACCGGGCCAGGTCGCATCGAAGGGCCCACCCAGCCGCGGCTTCCCACACAAGGGTGGCGAGCCGGCCCCCCCATGGGCCATGATGGCCGAGGGCGGCCACCGGGGACCGGCCTGTGGGGAGGCGGGGAGACCACATGGCAGGCCAGGCGGCGGGACGGCGTGGTGCCCTGCCGGGCGCCCGGAGGGTCCTGGCCACCTCCGGTGCGGCTCTCCTGGGCGTCTGGAGCATGGCCGGGACCGCCGGAGCAGCCACCGGCGCCCCGACGCCGGCCGCCACTGCGGCCGCCCAGTCCCCGAGCACCACCCAATGCGTCCTGCTGTGCCCGACGACCACCGCCCCCCGTCCCGCCACCACCACGCCGGCCACTGCACCGGCCAGCACCAGGCCGCCGACCACCACCACCACCCGGCCCGCGCCCACCACCGCCCCGGGCGCCTCCACGCCCGTCGCTGCCTCGTCGCCGCCCCCGACCCCGCCCTCCCCCTCCGGCGGCACGGGCGACAACCCGGTGCCCGGTGCACCCTTCCCCGCCTCGCTGCTGGCCATCGCCAACTCGGTCCACCGGTCGCCTCCCAGCAACACGTCGGCCCTCATGGCCGCCCTGGCCCCGCTGGAGCAGGCAGGCATGACCACCCTCCAAGCCGAGATAGCCGGCATGGGCCAGTTCCCGGTGGCCGGCTCCGCCTACTACACCGACGACTGGCTCGAGCCCCGGCCGGGGCCCACGCCTCACCTCCACATGGGCGACGACATCATCGCCCCCACCGGCACCCCCCTCCGGGCACCGGCCACCGGCCAGCTCACCTACTCCGACAGCGACCCCGCCGGCTACGGGCTGACCGCCATCGTGACCCGGGCGGACGGCGCCTACTTCCTGATGGCCCACATGAGCGCCACCGTGGCGGGCCTGGCCAGCGGCAGCTCGGTTGCCCAGGGCCAGATCGTGGGCTTCGTGGGAGCGACAGGCGACGCCACCGGGCCCCACTGCCACTTCGAGGTCCATCCCGGCGGCGGCGCGGCGGTCGATCCCAAGCCGCTCCTCGACAAGTGGCAGGCCCAGGCCATCGCCGCCATCCCGGCGGTGCTGGCGGCCTACCAGAGCGGCCGGGCGAAGCCCCCGGCGGTGGCCCAGCCGGCGGTGCCGGCGCCCTCCCAGCTGGTCCCGGGCCCCTCCGAGTACCCGACTCTGCCCGCCCCCTCCGCCAGTGGGGGCAAGGACTCCCTGGCCGTGCTCCGCGGCTCCCATGTCCCGTCGACCACTCGGGTGGGACTGGTCGGCCTGGTGCTCCTGCTCGGTACCGGAGCCACCACCTTGGACGTGGCCTGGCGGGCCCGCAGGGCAGGGGGGGATCGTCCCGACCTGGAAGCGGGGCCCGACCTGGGAGCGGGGCCCGAGCCCGGCTGAGCCGCCCGGCGGCTACCACCCTGGCGGCCCGGCGGCGGCCGGGCGGGAGCTAGGTACGAGGCACGTAGCTGCCCCGGCCGAGCGAGATGCTCTGGGCTAGGTCCATGGTCTCGTCGACGCCACCCATCACCTCGGTGACCCAGGGGAGGCGCTGGCGCAGGATCCGCTCCACTCCTCCCTGCAGGGTGGCTCCACTGATGGCACAGGAGCTGCAAGAGCCCTGGAGCACGACCTCCACCACCCCTGAGTCCACGTCGACGTGCTTGACCACCAAGTCCCCGCCGTCGGCCTGCACGGCCGGCCGCATCAGCTCGACCACCCGGGCCAGCCCGGAATGGCGCTCGGCCCGCTCCTCTTCGCTAAGCACGGAGGCTTCAGCCACCAGCCCAGACTACCTAGCGCTCGATGGGAGCCCGCACCAGGTTGCCCCACTCGGTCCACGAGCCGTCATAGTTGCGGACCTTGGGGTAGCCGAGCAGGTGGTGCAGGACGAGCCAGGTGTGGCTGGACCGCTCACCGATGCGGCAGTACACGATGACGTCGTCGTCGGCTGACAAGGCCTGCTCCTCGGCGTAGATCGCCTTGAGCTCGCTCGCCGGCTTGAAGGTCCCGTCGTCGTTGGCCGCCCGCTTCCACGGCACGCTGGCCGCAGTGGGGATGTGGCCGCCCCGCAGGGCTCCCTCCTGGGGATAGTCCGGCATGTGGAGCAGCTCGCCGCTGTACTCGCCAGGGGAGCGGACGTCGACCAGCGGTCCGTGACCCAGGTGGGCCATCACGTCGTCGCGAAAGGCCCGGATCGGCTCGTCCCTGCGCTCCACCACCGGGTAGTCGGTGGCCTCCCGGCTGGGCACGTCGGTGGTCATGGGCCGCCCCTCGGCGAGCCACTTCATCCGCCCGCCGTTGAGCAGTCGAACGTCGGGATGGCCGAAGAGCGTGAACACCCAAAGGGCGTAAGCCGCCCACCAGTTGAAGTTGTCCCCGTAGAACACCACGGTCGAGTCCCTGGCGATCCCCGACCTCGACATGAGCTGGGCAAAGGCCTCACCGTCGAGGTAGTCCCGCCTGAGCTGATCGTTGAGGTCGAGGTGCCAGTCCACCTTGACCGCCCCCGGGATGTGGCCGGTGTCATAGAGCAGCACGTCCTCGTCTGACTCGACCACCACCACGTCGGGGTCGTCGAGATGGTCAGCCAGCCAGCCGGTGGTGACCAGCAGCTCGGGGTGGGCGTACTCGTTCAACTCGGGTGCTGGATCGGTCGCAACAGTGGCCATTTGATCGTCTCCTCCGGTTCGTCTGCCCACCAGTCTACGACGAAATCCGACCTCCTCGGTCACCATTCCTCCCCGGACCACGGGGCCTGCCCTGGCACCCGGTCGGGGCCAGCCAGGCGGCACCACTAGAATCCGGGTGATGACCGCTCCCGCCAGCCCGCCCACCACGTCTGGCAGTGAAACCGGGGCTCCGCCCGCCCTGCAGCGCATCGTGGACCTGTTCGCCGGCGCTCCCCGCCAACTTCGCCTGGAAGCCCTCCTCGAGTACTCCCGCAAGCTACCGCCCCTGCCGCCTCACCTGGCCGCCGACCATGGCGCCATGGAGCAGGTGCCCGAGTGCCAGACGCCTTTCTTCCTGGCCACCGAGGTGGACGGCGCCAGCCGGGTTCGGCTGTACTTCGACGTGCCGGCGGAGGCGCCGACCACCCGGGGCTTCGCCGGCATCCTGGCGGCCGGTCTCGACGGCGCCACCGCCAGTGAGGTTCTGGGAACCCCGGTCGACTTCTACACCCGAATGGGGCTGGCCGAGGTGATCTCCAGCCTGCGCCTGCGGGGGATGTCGGCCATCCTGGGCCGCCTCAAGCGCCAGGTGGCTGCTCAAGTAGCGCCTGGCTGACGGGAGGGCGGGGTCTCTCGACCCTCGGGTTCCAGAAGGCTCTGGTAGACGTCGAGCGTCGCCTGGTCGAAGGCGATGAGACGCGCCAGCTCCACCTTGGCCGGGCTGGAGCGCAGGGCGTCGACGGCCACCCGGGCCGCCTGGTGCGGCGGGTATCCGTAGATGCCTGTCGAGATGGCCGGAAAGGCCACGCTGCGGGCCGCCAGCTCGTCGGCCACCTGCAGGGCTCGCCGGTAGCACGACGCCAGCAGCTCGGCCTCCCCGTGGTTCCCACCGCGCCAGCGGGGGCCCACTGCGTGGATGATCCAGCGAGCCGGCAGGGCAAAGCCGGGGGTCGCCTTGGCGTCGCCGGTTCGACAGCCGCCCAGCGCCCGGCAGGCCCGGTGGAGGGCGGCCGCTCCGGCTGCCCGGTGGATGGCGCCGTCGACCCCGCCGCCCCCGGCGAGGGACTGGTTGGCGGCGTTGACAATGGCGTCGACCGCCTCGGTGGTGATGTCGCCCATGGCTGCCCGGATCAGCACGCGGACCATGATGGCACACCCACCATCTTGCATATGCGACCAATCAGGGCGTGATTGACTGCATCCACTAGGTTGGGCCAAGCTGGTGGCGGTGGCCCGTTACCAGATCGGCGAGGCAGCCGGGATCCTCGGCGTGAGCCCCGACACGGTGAGGCGGTGGGTCGACTCGGGACGCCTGCGGGCGTTGCGAACCGAGGGCGGCCACCGGGTGATCGAGGGGGCCGACCTGGCTGACTTGGCGGTGGCTCACGCCCAGAGCCTGCCGCCGCCGGCCATCGGCGCCGAGTCTGCCCGTAACCGCATGGTCGGGATCGTCACCGCCGTCACCAAGGACAAGGTGATGGCCCAGGTCGACATCCAGGCCGGTCCCCACCGCCTGGTCTCGCTGATGAGCCGGGAGGCGGCGGATCAGCTCGCCCTGGCCCCGGGGGTCCTGGCCGTGGCTTCGGTGAAGGCCACCAACGTCGTGGTCGAGCTCCCCCGGAGCTGAAGAGCCGGTGACCATCGGGGCCGGGACCGTCTGGCTGCACCGGTACCGGCTCTTGGTGGTGAGCGCCCTGGCTCCGGTGATGGTTGTCGCGGGCTGCGGAGGTGCAAGAGGGAGCGGCCATGCCACCTCGGCCCGAGGCACCGTGGACGTCCTCTATGCCGGTTCCCTGATATCGGTGATGGAGCACGACCTGGGACCGCGCTTCACCTCGTCCACCGGTTACCACTTCAGCGGCTTGGCGGCTGGGTCCTCGGAGCTGGCCAACCAGGTGAAGGGCAAGGTGCGCCGGGGCGATGTCTTCGTAAGCGCCAGCCCCAGCGTCGACGCCAGCCTCATGGGCCCGCCCAATGGCAACTGGGTGGCCTGGTACGCCACCTTCGCCAAAGCCCCGCTCGTCATCGCCTACAACCCCGGCAGCCGCTTCGCGGCCCAGCTGCGCTCCCGTCCCTGGTACCAGGTGGTCACCGAGCCCGGCTTTCGCCTGGGCCGCACCGACCCTGCCCTCGACCCCAAGGGCAAGCTGGCCGTCCAGGCGCTCACCGCCGCCTCTCGGCTGGGCAGCTCCAGCCTCCCCGGCTTACTGGCCAGCTCGGAGGTCTTCCCCGAGGAGGCCCTGGTGGGCCGGCTGGAATCGGGCCAGCTGGACGCCGGCTTCTTCTACTCCAACGAGGCCCGCCGCCAGCAGGTCCCCACCGTGCCCACCAACCCGGTAGAGCTGTCCGCCACCTTTACCGTGACCATCTTGCGCCAGGCGCCCGACCAGGCCGGGGCGACAGCCTTCGTCCGGTACCTGCTCGGCCCCTCCGGTCGATCCGTTCTCGCCGCCAGTGGCCTCGACGTGGCCAGCCCGCCGGTGCTAGTGGGAAGCATGGCCGAGGTCCCGCCGGCTCTGCGCCCCAGCCTGGCTCGACCATGAGGCGGCGCTGCCCTCCTGAGCGGTGACCGGTCGGTCCAACCCGGCGGTGAGCGGCCGCGCCAGCGCCCTCTCCTGGCTGGGGGGCCTCCTGGCCCTCTACCTGATCGTGCCGGTGGTCGCCCTGCTCACCAGGCTGGGGCCCTCGACCTGGTCGGGGCTGGCCAGCTCCCAGGTGACCTCGGCCCTGGCCACCTCGGCCGGGACCGCCACCGTGTCGACCGCCCTGATCGCGCTGGGGGGGATCCCGCTGGCCCACCTGCTGGCCCGGCAGCGCAGTCGGATCCTGGAGCTGGTGGGCCTGGCCGTCCAGGCGCCGCTGGCCCTCCCCCCGCTGGTGAGCGGGCTCCTCCTGCTCGGCCTGGTCGGTCCCTACGCACCCCTTGGACGGCTGGCCGGGGGACGGCTCACCGACAGCCTGGCAGGCATCGTGCTGGCCCAGACCTTCGTGGCCGCACCCTTCCTGATCGTGGCCGCCCGGACTGCCTTTGCCCGCATCGACCCTGCCTTCGACGACGTGGCCGCCACGCTGGGCCACGGCCCCCTGGCCCGGTTCTGGCGGGTCGACCTGCCCCTGGCCGTACCAGGCATCCGGGCCGGGCTGGTGCTGGCCTGGCTTCGAGCCTTCGGTGAGTTCGGCGCCACCGTGTTGCTCGCCTATCACCCCTACTCCCTGCCCGTCCTCACCTATGTCCGGTTCGCCAGCACCGGGCTGTCGTCCACCCAGGCGCCGGTGGTCGCTGCGTTGCTTGCCGCGGTGGCCGCTCTGGGCTTCTCCCACCGGCGCGGCATGGGCTGGATCGCCCACCTCGCCCGCCCCGGGCGGGGCCGCACACTGCTCCCCCGGGGCAACGGAGGCCGTCTCAGCCCCGCCCTGGGCTGCGAGGACGGTCCCGCGACAGCCCGCAGAGCCGGTGGGGGGAGGGCATCTCCGGGCGGCGGGTCGCTGGGCTTCGACCTGGACCATCAGGTGGGCGGGTTCCGCCTTCGGGTGGCCTTCTCTGGCGCCGGTCGGCGGGTGGCCGTCCTCGGGCCTTCGGGGGCGGGCAAGACCCTCACCCTGCGCCTGTTGGCCGGCCTGGTCGGAGCCCCCGCCGGCCAGGTGACGCTCGGGGACCTGGCCGTCGGTCACCTGGCCGCCGAGCGCCGGGCGATCGGGTACGTCCCCCAGGACGCCGGGCTGCTCCCCCACCTGTCGGTCTGGGAGCAGGTGGCCTTGGGGGTAGCGGCCGATGACGACTCGGTCACCCACTGGATCAGTCGGCTCGGCCTGGACGGCCTCGAGGCCCGTCGCCCCGATGAGCTGTCCGGCGGCCAACGCCAGCGGGTGGCCCTCGCCCGGGCCATGGCCGCCAGCCCGGCCCTGCTGCTGCTGGACGAGCCCTTCTCGGCTCTCGACGCCCCGGTGCGGGCCGAGCTGGGCCGGGACCTGCGACGACTGCAACGCCAGAGCGACGTGGTGAGCGTGCTGGTGACCCACGACCCGGCCGAGGCCGCCCTGCTGGCTGACGAGCTGATCGTCATCGCCGGCGGCCGGGTGCTGCAGTCCGGCTCAGTGGCCCAGGTCATGGGCCAGCCTGCGTCTGCTGCGGTTGCCCGCCTGCTCGGCATGGCCAACATCGCCACCGGCGTGGCTCGAGGCGGCGGACATGTCCGGGCCGGCGACGTGGAGCTGAGCGTCAGCTCGGACGCCCCGCTGGGCGACGGCACACCAGTGGCATGGTCAGTGAGGCCCGAGCACGTCGTGGTCTCGCCCGACGGAGATCACCCGGCCACGGTCGTCGACCTGGTCGACCTGGGACCTTGGCATGAGGCCCAGGTTCGCCTGGACGGCGGTCCCGAGCTGACGCTGCGAGCGGTGGCTACGCCCGGGCTGGCGGCTGGCGCGCGCTGTCGCGTCAGCCTGGCTCCCGGGGCCGTGGTGGCCTGGCCGGTGCCCAGATCGCCGGGTCCGGCATGGCCCGCAGGCCAGCCCCCGCATGCCGAGGACCATCCCGGTCCCGGCCTCAGCGCTTAGAGCATCGCGCTGGGCCGGGCGCCCGTGCGCCAGATGCTGGAGCGGGTCGGATGACCCGCCGTCACCCGCTCAGCGACTCGATCGGCAGCCGAGGGCCCATGGCAGCGGCGTCGGCTGCCCGTGGCCGGTTGGCATAGGAGGCCCAGACCTGGTTCCCGCCAGTGCGCCAGTTGACGCTGGGCTGCTGGAGCAGCACCGGGTCGACCTGGTCGACGTGCTGGCCGACCAGGTCGATCATCGATCCCAGCATGGCCTGGTCGAGCAGGTGGGGCTCGAGACCCAGGTCGACGAGGGCGGAGTGCTCGGCGTTGTAGTAGTGGTCTTCACTCTCCACTCTGGGGTTGGGCACGTGGGTGACAGTGGTCGGCAGGCCCCGGGCCTTGCGGGTCTGGGCCACCATGTCGGCCAGCTGGTTGAGGCTGAACTGCTCGGTGAACTGGTTGAAGACCCGGCACTGCCCCCGCTCGGCAGGATGCTCGATGGCGAGGGTGATGCAGGCCATGGTGTCTCGGAGGTCGAGATAGCCTCGGGTCTGGCCACCCTTGCCGTAGAGGGTGATCGGGAGGTTGGCGGCGGCCTGGACACAGAAGCGGTTGAGCGCCGTGCCCCAGATCGAGTCGAAGTCCAGCCTGGTCACCAGGTCGGGGTGGGCCAGCGTGTCGTCCGTGTGGTTGCCGTACACGACCCCCTGATTGAGGTCGGTGGCCGCCAGGCCCCAGATGCGGGTGGCGAAGTGGATGTTCTGGCTGTCCGCCACCTTGGAGAGATGGTAGAAGCTGTGGGGCACCTTGGGGAACGGAAGGGTGTCAGTGCGCCCCTTGTGCTCGATGGTGATGTAGCCCTCTTCGATGTCGATGTTGGGGCACCCGTACTCTCCCATGGTGCCGAGCTTGACCAGGTGGCAGTCGGGCGCGTGCTCGTTGATGGCAAACAGCAGATTGAGGTTGCCCACGATGTTGTTCACCTGGGTACGCACGGCATGATCCCGATCGATCATCGAAAATGGGGCACTGCGCTGCTCGGCCAGGTGCACGACCGCTTCGGGGACGAACTCGGCCATCAGGGCACAGAGCGCCTCGTGATCGCAGAGGTCCAGCTGCTGCCAGATGATCGTCTTGCCGGTCAGCTGGCGCCAGCGCTCGATGCGCTGCTCCATCGGCTGGATCGGCACCAGGCTGTAGGTGCCCCCTTCGGCGTCCCAGCCACGGCGGGCCAGGTTGTCCACCGCCACCACGTCGTAGCCGAGACGCGATAGGTGCATGGCCATGGGCCAGCCGATGTAGCCATCGGCGCCCAGCACGGCAACGGTCGTGCTCAACGTGTGCTCCCTCTTCCCGCCCAAGTGGGACCAGTGCTCGCCAGGAGCCTACCTCAGCCGGCGAGGTAGCGAGCCACTCGGCGGAGGTCCTCGGCGAACCGCTCCAGCTCGGCCTGCCGACTGCCTGGGTCGGCGCGCAGGATGGCCGACGGGTGCACGGTCATCATGGCTGGCGTGCCGCCCGGCCCGGGGAGGATCTGGCCTCTCTGCCTCGTGACCCGGACCTCGGGTCCCAGAAGGGAGCGGGCCGCGGTCGCTCCCATGCAGACCACCACGTCGGGTCCCACCGCCTCGATCTCGGCCAGCAGCCAGGGCCGGCAGGCGACGACCTCGGTATGCGAAGGCTTCTTGTGCAGCCGGCGCTGGCCGCTGGCCTCCCACTTGAAGTGCTTGACCGCGTTGGTGACATACAGCGAACCCTTGTCCAGTCCAGCGGTCACCAGAGCATCGTCGAGGATCCGCCCGGCCGGCCCGACGAACGGCGCCCCGTCCCGGTCCTCACGGTCGCCAGGCTGCTCGCCGACCAGCATGACCCGGGCATCGGGGTCGCCGGCACCGAAGACCGTCTGGGTGGCCTTCTCGAACAGCCCGCACCCCCGGCAGCCGGCGCTGGCCCGGCGCAGCGAGGCGAGCTGGTGGCGGTCGACAGGGAGGAACTCTTCGGCGCCCACGGCGGAGCTGTACCCGTTCCTCACCACCTGTCCTCAATTCGCGGCCGGCGGCAGCGGCTGCCCAGCTGATCCCCTCCACCTTGTCGAGCAGCTCCTCGGCTTCGGATTGGAACCTGCTCGGACAGGCAGCGCCGCCCTCGGCCGGCTATGACTCGCCGCCGGCGCCCCGGGGCGGGTGGTGGTCGCCGGGCTGATCGCCGGAGTCGTCGGCACCGCCGCCCTGGACGCCGCCACCTACCTCGACATCCTCGTCCGGGGACGCGACCCGAGTCCCCTCCCGGGGGAGTCGGCGGCGCGCCTGGCCGGCCGGCTGGGGCTGGACCTGGCAGGACAGGACGGCGCGGCAGAGAACCGCCGCTCGGCTCTCGGGTCGCTCCTCGGCACCTTCACCGGTGCCGGCGTGGGTGCCGCCTACGGCCTCGCCGCCCGGCGCCGGCCCGGCTCCCGGCTCGCCGAGGCGGCGCTGCTGGCCGGCCTGGCCACGGTGGTGGCCAACGGCTCCCTCATCGCCCAGGGGCTCACCGATCCCCGGAGATGGGGCCTGGTGGACTGGTTGGCGGACCTCATACCGCATCTGGCCTACGGAGCGGCGGCCAGCGCCGCCCTCGGCCGGCTATGACTCGCCCCAGGCGCCCCGTCGCTGCCGGCGACCCCGGGGCTGGTGGACATAAGGTGGCACCAGGCGAACACCGCCACGGTCGAAGCGCCTCTGATCACGTTGTCGCCGCCGAGAACGATCCTGCGGAGCGGTGCGGGCGATCGATGAGGGACGCACCAAGGTGCTACTATGTAGCACATGGATCGAATAGGAGTGCGAGAACTCCGGCAGCACGCAAGCCGTTACCTCGACCGGGTCGTCCGTGGCGAGACGCTGAAGGTGACGGATCGCGGGCGACCGGTCGCGCGCCTCGTACCCGTCCGCACAGACGCATGGGCGGACATGGTCGCAAGTGGGCGAGTGACCCCAGCCGAGGATGTCACGGATGTCGCCGAGGAGTTGCCGGGCGACTACAACGTCGAGCCATCCGCCGTCCTTGCGGCCATGCGCGCCGAGGAAAGATGAAGCTTATCTGGACGCTTCCGCGCTCGTGAAGCTCGTGAGGCGAGAGGCCGAGTCGAGCCCACTGAGACGTTTCCTGCGCCGGCATCGAGACGACGGCCGGGTCACGAGCGCACTCGCCCGAGTCGAGGTCGTGCGCGCCGTCGCGGGAGGCGGCCCTGCGGCAGTCGCCCACGCGCGGAGACAGCTCGCTCTGGTGGACCAGATCAATCTCGACCCGGGCCTCCCTCGACGACGCGGCGTTGCTGGCGCCAGGGACCGTCCTGCGCTCGCTTGACGCGATCCACCTCGCCTCGGCGCGCGCTGTTGCTCTTGGCGGCCACCTCTCGAACTCGTTTCGCGTGATCAGATCCGAGGTGCGCCAGCGGCACCCATCAAGCGATCGTCTCGGTCGATCTCGACAGTGTGCCGCCAGGACCCTCCGACGCCAAACGAGTTCCACCAAGTTGGGACGGTGCCATGAATAGGCGCGACAGCTACCCTAGCTTGCGAAATACGAGAACCTTCTCGCACAGTGCCACTTGGTGACGCGAACCGTTCGTGCGCCAGCGAAGTCCGCGGCTGCGGAGGGTCTCGCTTCGTAACACCTCGAAGCCAACCTCAGATGCGAACAGTCCGATCAAGGCTGGCGTGTCGATGTAGACGCCGTACGGAGCGCTGTCGCCAATTGTCCACGCGCATTGGGCTCCCGGTCGAAGGGACCGGAATAGGTTCTGAAGTACATCGAGCATGTCCGCCGAGTAACAGACAAGCAGCCGGTCATACTCCTTACCCCGTGGACGCTTTGCCCGCTCCTGCGCCAGCGGAGATTCGAGGCCTTCGACCTCGGCATGCGATCGAGGTAGGGAACGGAGCCGCTCTCGCGCAGCGGTAGCAGCACCGTCTGTCGTCTGGTGCGTAGCCGCGCGGACCATCCCTGATCGCACATTCTTTGTCACGTCCTGCCAGGTGCGGTGCTCACCCCAGAAGTACAACTCGAGACGAGTGGCGTCCGCATAGTCGAAGTTGTTCAGATACGGGGGCGATGACACACAGCCGCTGACGCTCCCGGGGTCAACGAGTGCCCAACCGCTCGCGAGCCGACTATCGCCTCGGACAACGGTGGCCCGGCCGGTATTCGCAGCCCCCTTGAGGTCCTCAGCCATCACGGCGGCGCGTTGTTGGAACCGTCCCACGGCCGCGCTGTAGGGTGCGACCCTCTCTTGTGTCGGTCGCTGGTATGGCCACCCGACATTCACGACTGCAAGATCCCTGAGCGAGCCAAGCAGCGCCCACTTCATATGGGCGCGCCACGGACTCCGCGACGCCCTGATCGCTTGTCGAATCGCGACCAACTCCCTCAGGACGCGCTTTGGGAACGCCGACTCGACCAGCGACGTCTCGTCGGGCACCTCTGACCCTCCGCTACTCGCAGCGCGCCGGGCTACCACGGCGGCCGCTGCCACCAGGTCCTCCGGCGGCCCTGGCCTCGCGAACTTAAGCTGGCCCAGCTCCGCGATGAGCGAGTGGGACTCGATTCCGTGAAACGCGTACGCTCTCGACACTGCCCCGACGCCAGCGGTCGCGACTCCGGCAAAAGGGTCAACGATGACCGCGCCCTGTGGGACTGAGATGGCGTTGAACGATCTGTCGAGAGAGTCAGACGAGAAGCCTGCCGGGTATCGAAACCAGCGACCTAGCGGTACGTCGCCGCGCGGGCCGTTAGCTCGGCCGACGCCGTTGGGCACGTCCTTGCGCTCGTCATCTGTCTCGTCCAACTTCATGCGGTACCCGTCAGTCTCAGGTCCTGTCGCATCCACCATCCCACACCTTTGGATGCAGGTGGTGCGACGGCACGGCTAGGCCCGAGGCCTCGGCGAGCTTCGTCAGGAAGGTGTCGGCTGTCTCCGTAAGGTTGCGCTCAAGGAGTGTGTCCCGCTTGCCCCACTTTCGCCATACAGGACATCGGTGGGTCTCCACGAACGACTGAACGTGGGGATCGGGAAGCGGTGCGACCCACTGTTCGTCTACTGACCTGCCGAATTGGGGCTGCTGCAGGAGGACGCGGAGGTCCGGATCTCGCATCGAGTATCCGATGTACACCCAGCGGGCGCCGAGGGATTCGTCTGCAAGCGCCCGAACAGCAGCGGCGTGCGGCTCCGGCAGTCCCTCCGCGGTGAGGTCGACATTCGCAACGATGGTACCCGGGTCGTGAATTGACCCGTGGAGCTTCAGTAGGGGCATGTTGCCGCCGGCGCCGAGGTAGGTGGCGAGATAGTTCGGGAACTCCTTGAATTCGTCCTCGGTTATGAAACGCCGTACGGGCGCCGCGGGAGCAGATTCGATCAACGTGTCGAAGTTCACCGTCGCGATTACGAGGCGAGAGCGGAGTCCGACGAGTGCTCGCATCGCACGAGCTGCTGCCCCCGGACTTGCCACGGCGATGGCGTTTCGCTCGGCGAACCATCGAAGGGTCTCTGGGACCACCTCGACGCCACCGCGGTGGGCTTCCTCCCGGAGGACGCGCTCAAGAGTGAGTGTTGCAGCAAACGTGGCGGTGTCCATGGCGTTCTCAGCCTCGAGCAGGCGATGGTCAGCGGAAAGCATCCGGTGGAACCGAAGGATCACTTCGTCGATCGGCGTTGTGGGATCGCCCGCCGTGTAACGCCGTAGCGCGTCGTCACGCATGTCGTCACCGAGAGGCAGGTCCGACGAGCGACTCGAACCCGCCCCGAGGAAGAGGACGATCGGACCCGGCTCCGTCACCAGTCGGGCGATCTCGGCCTCAACATTCTCCCACCGCCGTCTCTCCGAGACGGCGCCCTCCCTTATGGCAAACCGAACGGCTGGACCCGGACGGCAATGGCGGTCTACGTCGACGTACGGGTTGCCAACG
The DNA here is from genome assembly GCA_039583615.1 of Acidimicrobiales bacterium. Classification (GTDB taxonomy): domain Bacteria; phylum Actinomycetota; class Acidimicrobiia; order Acidimicrobiales; family QHCF01; genus QHCF01. The sequence goes on along the minus strand of JAVKSQ010000001.1, from coordinate 187,282 downwards.
AGCACAACCAATGTGCTTAGGTCGATGGCTTCTGCCGTCGGCAGTTCGTCGAGCAGAGCCCGCCACGCCGACGTGAGGAGGATTGCGTCCATCTGCGTCTCGTCATACGCGACCACGGCGACGCGCCGGCGGGCGAGTTCTCCGTCGAGGAGGGCGCTCAGGAGACCTAGGAAATTCACCGTGCCGGGGTTGGTCGGATCGGGCTCCCCTACGAATCGCGCTGCCCACAGCCCGGTGGGGATCTGGACGACTTGAAGAACATCTGTCCCACCGGTCGTGATGCCCTCGACGAAGGCCCGCACCGCCGCAGACGGCTCGCCGGCGCAGCCCGCGACAGCGGTCTCGGCAAGATGGGGATACTGGCCGTAACGATGCCGGCAGATCTCGCGGATCAGAGGGAAGTCCGACTCGAGGTTGTCCATCAGGACCGGGACGACATCTAGCCGGTCCTCTTCGTGGCGACGCTCGGCGTCGTCGAGGATGTCGGCAAATACGCGAAGGATGGGTGCCGTGGACAAGGCAGTCCTCGGAGTTACGGCTTCCGCCGGTGGACCGCATCGAGAACATGCTGTCGCACGGCGGAAGGCCGCGACGGGCTTGAGTGCGCCTGCCCGTAGGCCGCGAGCGTTGGCCGGGCGCGCTCGTACGCAGCGATCAAAGCGTCGAGCGCGGCAGGCAAACGTTGTAGCTCCCGTTGGTCGCGCCGGACGATCTCCTCAGCGATCCGATCGACGACTGAGTCGTCAGTTCCCTCCTCGATGAAAATGCTACGTGTCTTTGGATCGATGACTAGCTTCGTTCCAAGGCGACGGCGAGCCTCAGTCAGGGAGTATCCACTGCGGAGCGCGTACATGTCGCGGGAACGCCGCCGTCCTGTCGGGGGTGATGGCGAAAGAGCCTCAGCGAAGGCCTCCACCACGACACTTTGCGCTTCTTCGAGCACGCGAGCGTCGTTGGCTCCTCCGGGCACGCGCATGGCCCGCTCGCCTCCGATCGACCCGTTCACCAAAAGAAGCAATACCTGGCCGATGGCTTGTGGCAGAAGCGGAGCTGCACTTCCCGTCTGGAGATCGATCACATCGCGAAGCCGTTGTTGCGTCCAGTGCCGATAGAGATCTAGGAGGGTGCCCTCCAGCTCAGACGCGCGAACCGAGCTGAGCGCAACATTTCGATCGAGCTCCGATGGTGCGGAGGCGAGGAGCTCTAGGAGACAGCGCCCCTCGGGAGTTACGAGGTAGCGACCGTGTCCCGCCGAGAGGATGAAGGGCTCGCCAAGCGTCGGGGAGGAGGTGGGCAGCGACGATAGTTCACGCCGGAGCCTCTCGCCTCGGGCCTTCGGATCGAACCAGCGGCCAAGTGCCGCTAGATCCTTCGTTATGTCGCCTGGAGGACCACCGGTCTGAGCAACCCAAGCGACGCGTAGTTGATGTCCCGCGTCCTGCGCGTCGGGAGGGGGCAAGACCATCGGAAACCCGAGCCACGTCCTTGACTCGGCCATTCAGTCGATCGCCTCTACGAAGTACCCCACGGACGTGAGCGCCGAGCTTAGTGCCGGGTCCCGCGGCAGGGTCGCAAGAGGGAGAATCACGACAACCTGGTCAGCAATCACTCCGATCGCCTTGTTCTTTACGAACGTAAAGAGATCATCTAGTCGGTCTCGTGCCACGTACGCGCCAAACTCGTCGAGGAAAACGACCTTGTTCTCGCTGGGGGTCTTGTTGACGTTCTCGAGTTGGAGTCGCGTGTACGCAAAGGCATGTTCGCCTGACGAGAAGGCCTCAAGCGGGCGACTCCGCCTCTCGCCATCGCCAGCGACCCACGTGGTCGTCAGGGTCTCTAGGTTCAGACGGACCTCCGAACCGTCATCGAAAAGCGCGCTTCGTAACTCAGGCTCGGCCAATTCCTGCGCAAACGCTGCCTCGTAGTAGCGAATGACGGACGCTGCCAGCCTCGTCGAGGGCGCTGATCCGTGAGTCCCTTCGGGGCTGACTCGGCGGGCAAGATTGTCGAGAGCGACGCCGAGTGCATCATGATCGTTCCGTACGCCGACTATGTCGGCGCGCACCGAGCTTGCCGCTTGATTCAGGCGATTGATGATCGTCTGCTGCAGTGCTGGCGAGGCGGCTCGACCAGGGAGTTCCGCGCCTGTCTCACACAGCCATCGGAAGTCCTCGTCCTGCAATCGCTCAAGCGCGAGCGCGAGCGCCCGGCGGAGTCGCTCCAGGCGTCCGCCGGCGGAGTCCGCCTCGGCGCCTGCAGCTGACTCGTCGCTGGATGCTATTGCGGCGCGCTGTTCCTGCTCCTCGATCAGTGAGTTCAGCGCAGAATCAGACTCGTCGAAGCCCAGCGTCGCCAGGGATCGGGTGAGTTCGTCCTCGTCGCCTTCGCTCAAGAGGTCATCGACTTGTCGCTCTAGCTCGGCCTTCTCGACCGCCAAGCCCGTCAGGCGGTCGATCAGCGATGCCCTGCTGGCTTGCAGTTGTCGATAACTCTCGGCGGAGCCGCCGCTCAATCGACCTGCGAGTTGCTCAAGCTGTTCACCCACCTCGGCAAGGTCGTCTTCGGCTCTCTCCATCAGCCGAGCGATCCGGGGGACTTCCTGGAGTTGCGTCAGAAGTGTGCGCGTTCGCGTGATTGCCACACCAAGCTCTCGGGCTTCCTCCGTGGTCTGCGCCTCAAGGGTTGTTCGTCGGGAGCCGAGGCCACCGACGAGTTCGTCGACGGTCACGTTCGAGCTTGCGAGATCCGCGACGATTTCCGGGCCCAAGCTATCCTCGACCGCGCGTTGCAGAGGTCGATCGAGCGAGTTGATTAGGTCGACGACGAGCCCTGCGCGATCCGAGCTGATTCGATCCGCCTCTAGTTCGACGAGCCGCTCACGCTGTTCCAGGATGGCTTGGTCGATCGCCGCTTCGTCCTGTGTTTCGTGGAGGCCAACGGTGCGGAGCGCTCCAGCGAGTTCGTAGCGTCGCCTTTGGACGCGTTCGGCCCGTAGTCGATAGAGCCGTTCGGCCTTGGATATTTCGTCGCGGAGCTGCCGGCTCTGTCTTTGGCTAGCTACAACTCGCGCCGACTGTTCTTCGATCCTAGCTAGTTCTGAGGAAACGGTGTCGGCCTCCACGTCGATGTCCTGGATCCGTTGAAGAGCGGGCGGTCGTTGTGCTTGGAGCAGACTGAGCTGCTTCTGCAGGTCCCTGGCGCGTGTTACACGGTCAAGCTCCGCGTAGGCCTCTTTGCGGAGACGCCTGGCATGGTCAGCGGCGGCTCGTCGATCGTGCGCAGTCCGGGCCAGCTGGTCCCAGGTAGGAGAGACCAAGTCATCAAGAAGAGCCAGGAGAGGCTGAAGTCTGGCGTCCCACTCTGCGGAGACCCTCTCAATCCGCGCCTGCTGCTGCAGCAGCCGCTCCCGATCGCTTCGGATCTGCATCGACAGCGATCGGACGAGGGATTCGTCGCCGCCCACGCGGAACACTCTGAGCAGGCCCGGCACTTCGGACCATTGCGCAGGGTGTCCGTTGCGCCTCACGGCTCCGAGCCACTCGCCGAACGGTTCTGGGTGGTCCGGCCAGCCGTTTGGGTCGAGGAAGAGTTCGAGGTTCCCCCCGTCCTTGAGGCCTTCTACCCTAATCTGGCATTGCCCCAATCCGGCTCTGAGCGTCTCCCATGCGCGGGGCATCGACAGGTACGGCTGCGATCCAGTGGCTAGTTGGAGGAGCCGGACGAAGAGAGTCTTACCGATGCCGTTCCGACCCCGAATTCTCAGAAGCGAGCCGTCTGGGACGTCCCGGATAACCCTCAGGTTGTGCGGGCTCGCCTCAAGGTTGAAGCGCATGTTTGAACCAGGCTTCCAGGCGTGGCAGCTTTCCGCTGACGATCGCCTGGACGAACTCCAGCCGTCGCTCCACTTCGCCTCGTGCCTCACGCCCGTCGTGGTCATCGGCCAGCTGGCCCACCTCGTCCAGCAAGCAGTCGCGGAGCAACGGAGTCACGCTCGATCCTTTGCTGTCGGCGTGTAGGTCGGACACGCTGGTCATCCTAGGCGGCAAGCCCGGAGGCGAGGCGCTCGGCTTGGTCCATGACAAGGGCGATCGCCGACTCCTGCTTGTCCGGCGGGTACTTGTACTTGACAAGAAGCCGACGGATGTGGCGGCGCAGCGAGGCCCTGACCTGTTCCTTCTTGTCCCAGTCGATGGCGGTGTTCTTCCGGATGGCTGCCACCAGCTCCTGCGCGATCTTCCTCAGGGTGTCGTCCCCGAGGTCCATGACCGCCGAGTCGTTCTGGCAGACGGCGTCGTAGAAGGCCAACTCGTCGTCGCGTAGCCCGAGTCTGGCGCCCCGGTCGAACTCAAGCCTCAGTTGCTGGGCCATCTCGACCAACTCGGCGATCACCTCAGCGGCGGTAAGCGATCGGTTGCTGTAGGCAGTCATGGCCCGTTCCAGCATCTCGGAGAACTTCCACTCGGCGATGACGTTGCGCCGCGACAGCTTGCGAACCTCGCCGTTGAGGAGGCGCCGGAGGAGTTCGATCTGGAGGTTCTGGGTCGGGTCGGTCACTGCCCGGCGGGCGAACTCGTCGTCGATGAGGCTGAGGTCGGGGCGCTCCAACCCGGATTCGGCGTAGATGTCGACGACGCCACCGGCCGACACCGCGGCGGAGACGATCTGGCGGAGTGCTGTCTCCATCTCCAGGTCGGCACCTTCGCCACCGCCGAAGTCATCCTGCCGCGCCCGGCGGACCTCGACGCCGAGCGCTTGGAAAAACGCAAGGTCCTTGCGGTAGGTCATCGCCTCGGGGAGGGCGGCGGCGATCGTGAACGACTGGCGGGCCTGACGCTCGTGGTGGGCGAAACGGTCGGGGAGGTCCAGTTCGGCGCCGCCCAGAAGGTGGTTAAGCGCCTCCATGATTGCTTCGATACGCGCCTGGTCGCTTCCCGAGTCGAGTGCCTCGCGCCACGGGCAGCCGAAGAGCAGCTCCGTGCACACCTCGTGAGACTCGACGAGAAGTCCGAGGGCCTCGGCGACGGGAGCGCCCATCTCCTGCCGGTCCTGGTCTCGTTTGCTGTAGTCGGCCAGCGCAGTCCTGAGGCTCTCAGCGATTCCGATGTAGTCGACGACCAGCCCACCGGGCTTGTCACGGAAGGTACGGTTCACGCGGGCGATGGCCTGCATGAGGGCCGCGCCCTTCATCGGCTTGTCGACGTACATGGTGTGCAGCGAGGGGGAGTCGAACCCCGTCAACCACATGTAGCCCAAGGCGGCTCCACCGCCATCGCCGCCGAGCTAAACGACGACGGCCTACGCACCCGGGCCGGGAAGCCGTGGTCGGCCAAGGTCGTGCTCGGCGTGCTCCGCAACCGCTGCTACGTCGGCGACGTCTACTTCCGGGGGGCCTGGCACCACAACACCGAGCCCTTCATCGACCCAGCCCTCTTCGACCGGGTCCAGGCCCTCCTCGACCAGCGCGGCGAAGGCTACGAGCACCGCAACACCGACACCCACCCAGAGTACCTGCTCACCGGCCTCATCACCTGCGGCCAGTGCAACCGCCGCTACATCGGCGCCTCCGCCCGTGGCAAGCGCCACCGCTACCGCTACTACCTGTGCTGGACCCGCTCTCGCTACGGGACCGCCGCCTGCCAGGGAGAGCGCATCCGGGCGGACGCGCTGGAGGCCGCCGTGTTCGATGCCCTCGTCAACCTCTACGCCGACCCGTCCGTGCTCATCGACGCCACCGCCGCCGACCGCGATCAGACCGCCACCGCGGCCCGCCAGCACGCCAAGGAGCTTCGCTCCGTCGAGGCCGAACTGACCCGAACCGAGGCCGCCGTCAACCGGTACATGCTCGCCTTCGAGAACGGCGCCGTCACCGAGGACATGTTCGGCGAACGCGTACGCGAGCTTGGCCACAAGGCCAAAGCGCTCCGCGTCAAGCAGGCCGAACTCGAGACCGCCACCGGCGACGCGATCCCGACGCCCACCGCGACCCAAATCCGAGCCCTCCACCGCTGGCTCCTCACCGTCGCGCAGGGCCGGAACGCAAGGCCGTCGCCCAAGCGTTCGTGCACGAACTCCGGGTCGAAGCGCGAGACCGGGTGAGGCCCACATTCAACGTAGGCCCCACCCTGCCCGACGGTTCTACGATGTCAACCGGTGCGAACCCCGATGGGACGGGTGTTCGCGCCGTGACACCTTACGTGGGGACGAGGGGAGTCGAACCCCCACTGGAGGCGGTTTAAGCGCCGTGCCTCTGCCATTGGGCTACGTCCCCGCCGGTCACCGTAGTCGTGGCCGGGTGCGTCCGGGCCCTAAGTAGCATTGGCCCGGTGGCCCGCGATCGCTTGGACGACATGCCGACTGCCGAAGCCCTGGTGCCACTGCCCCGCCGCACACCGGCCCTGGCCGAGGGGCTCCTGGCCGATCCCCGGCTGTCGGATGTCGACGAGTGGGGCCGCTCCGAGCACCTGCGTTCACTGGCCAGGAGGTTGTACGCACCGGTCTACCGCCACTGGTTCCGCGTCGAGTGGGACGGACTGGACAAGATCCCAGCCGAGGGGGGAGCCCTGCTGGTGGCCAACCACGCCGGGGCCATACCTCCCGATGCCCTGGTGGTCATGCACGGCATCGAGGAGGAGATGGGGCGCCCCGTCTACGGCCTGTCCGACGACATCTTCAAGGAGTGGCCGGTGGTCGGGACCCTGTGGTCCCGCCTGGGAGGAGTCGGCGCCCACCCGGACAATGCGCTGCGCCTGCTGAGGCAGGGGCAGCTGGTCCTGGTCTTCCCCGAGGGGACCAGGGCCACCTCCAAGCCGTGGGCCGAGCGCTACCAGCTGCGCCGCTTCGGCCGGGGTGGCTTCGTGGAGATAGCCATGCGCGCCGGTGTCCCCGTGGTCCCCATCGCGGTGGTGGGAGCCGAGGAGTCCATGCCGGTGATAGCGACCATCCCATGGCTGGCCAGGCTCCTCCGAGTGCCCTACGTGCCGGTCACCCTCAACCAGGCGCTGCTCGGGCCGCTCGGCACGTTCGTCCACCTTCCCGTCAAGATCCGCCTGCGGGTGCTCGATCCGGTGCGCTCGGCGGCGCCACCGGGACAGAGCCGGTATCCCAGGGCCATGGTGCTCGAGGAGGCCGAAGCCATCCGGGCCAACCTCCAAAGGGCTATCTACGCCATGCTGGGCGAGCGCCGCAGCGTGTGGCTCGGGTAGGGCGCCGCCATGGGCAGGCGGGTACTGGTCACCGGGCTGGCCACCTCCTGGGGCGCCCAGGTGGCCAAGGCCCTCGAGGCGGACTCCGACGTCGAGCTGGTCGTGGGGGTGGACAGGGAGGCGCCCAGGATGACCCTGGAGCGTACCGAGCACGTGCCCAGCGACGGCTCCTACGCCGCCTTGGCCCGTATCGTCGCCGACACCCAGGTCGACACCATCGTCCACCCCTCCCTGGTGCTCGACTCGACCCGCGTCAGCGGTCCGGCGCTGCACGAGCTCAACGTCATAGGGACGACCAACCTGCTGGCGGCCGCCACCGCCGGGACCTCGGTGCGCCAGGTGGTGGTCAGGTCCTCGACCCTCGTCTACGGCTCTGCCTTGCGGGACCCGGTGTGGTGGGGGGAGGACATGGTCCGCACCAGCCCGGCCAGCAACGAGGTCGAGCGCTCCCTGGTGGAGGTCGAGGCCTGCCTGGCGGACTTTGCCGAGGAGAACCCCGGGATGCAGGTGAGCCTGCTCCGCCTGGCCGAGGTGGTCGGCCCCGCCGTGGACAGCCCCGTCACCCGCTGCCTCCGGCGGGGCATCGTCCCCTGCATCGCCGGCTTCGACCCCTTGGTACAGCTGGTCGCCCAGGAGGACGCCCTGGGCGCCATCGAGCTGGTGGTACGCCGCCAGCTCCCGGGGACCTACAACGTGGCCGGGGACGGCCGGCTGCCCTGGAGCGAGGTGGCCGCCATCTGCGGGGCCCGCCTGGCGCCTCTGCCGCCGGTTCTCACCACGGTGGTGGCCGCCCCCCTCACCCAGGCGGGCCTGCTCGACGTGCCGCCCGAGCTGCTGAGCCTGCTCCGCTATGGCACGGGGGCCGACAACCAGGCGCTCAAACAAGCCGGCTTCGCCTACCGCTTCACCTCGGCCGGCGCGGCCAGGAACTTTGCTCAAGCCAGCCAGTCGGCCAGCCAGTCGGCCCGCCCCGCCTCCCACTCCTCGGAGGTCACCGCATAGCGGATGTGGTCCTCCCAGGTACCGTTGATCTGGAGATAGCGCACCGCGATGCCCTCGTCGCGCAGTCCCAGCTTCTCGGCCACCCGCCGGCTGGGCCGGTTGCGGGGGATGACGGAGACCTGGAGGCGGTGCAGGCTCAGCTCCTCGAAGGCAAAGCGCATCAGCACCACCACTGACTCGGGCACATAGCCCCGGCCAGCCAGCGCCCGGTCGACCCAGTAGCCCACATAGCCGTTCTGGAACGGCCCCCGCTGGACCGACGAGAGGTTCATCTCACCGGCAAGGCGGTCGCCGACGAAGATGCCGAAGCCGTAGGCGGTGCCGGCCCTGGCCTCCCTGGCTCTGGAGGAGCAACGGGTGGCGAAGGACCTCCAGTCGCCGACCAGTTCCGGCGGGGCCCCCGGCGGACCGGGCTCCCAGGGCAACAGCCAGTCTCGGCAACGCTCCCGGACCTCCCGCCACTGGTCGAAGTCGCTCTCCACCAGGGGCCGCAGCTTGACCCGGCGCCCGACCAGGGCCCCGGGCGCCATCCGGGTCACCACCGCGCCCGAGCCTCCACGGAGACCGCCGCCCGGGAGTGGACGAGGGGGGCCGGTAGGAAAAGCCGTATTGCGCCCGACATCAGGCGCGCACCTCGGCCAGGGCCCCCAGGAGCAGAGCCACGTTGCGGGTCCGGGCGGTGTGGCCCATGCAGCCGATGCGCCAGATCTTTCCCGCCTCCGGACCCAGGCCGCCTCCGATCTCGATGCCGTAGCGACGGAGCAGGATGTCGCGCACCTGCGCCTCGTTCACCCCAGAGGGCAGGTGGCGCTCCGGCACCCAGGCGGCGGTCAGCTGGGGCAGCCGGTGACCGTCCTGGGCGAACAGGTGGAAGCCGAGCTTGTCGAGACCCTGGTGGAGGAGATCCCCGCATCGCTGGTGACGGGCCCACGCTGCCTCCAGTCCCTCCTCGAGGAGGGCCCCCAGCCCGGCGTGGAGGGCGAAGATCATCGACACGGGAGCGGTGTGGTGATAGGTCCGCCCCCCCGCCGCGTCGACGTAGCCGCTGATCAGGCCCAGGTCGAGGTACCAGGACCGGGGGCGGGGGACCAGCGCCGCCCTGGCCCGCTCGTTGACGGTGATGGGGGCCAGGCCGGGGGGAACCCCCAGGCAGTTCTGGGTGGCGCTGTAGGCCAGGTCGACCCCCCAGGCGTCGGCATGGAAGGCAATGCCCCCCAGGGAGGTCACCGCGTCGACCACCAGCAAGGCATCGCCCTTGGCCCGGCCCAGGGCCTCGATGTCGTTGCGGACCCCGGTGGAGGTCTCGGCGTGCACCAGGGCGATGATCTTGGGGGCGGGATGGGCGCCCAGCAGGGCACCGGGATCCAGAGGCTCCCCCCACGGCGCCTCGACCCGGGTCACCTCCGCCCCGCAACGCTCGGCCACCTCGACCATCCGCTGGCCGAAGACGCCGTTGACCCCGATGACGACCGGGTCGCCCGGCGCCACCAGGTTGACGAACGCCGCCTCCATGCCAGCCGACCCGGTGCCCGACAGGGGCAGGGTGAGTCGGTTGGTCGTCCCGAAGACCCTCCGCAGCCGCTGGCAGGTCTGGTCGAGCACCTCCAGGAACTCGGGGTCGAGGTGGCCGAGCAACGGCCGGCCCATGGCCGCCACCACCTCGGGGTAGGGGTTGGACGGTCCGGGTCCCATCAGGACGCGATCCGACAGGGGCATCGGGGTGATGCTACCGGCGCGGGCGGCTGGGGAAGGACCCAGCCGCCAGCTGGCTCATGACCAGACCATCGAGGATGTCGGCCTCGGAGACGACGCACGACTCGAAGCCCAAGTCGCCCATGACCGTCGCCAGTATCAGCGATCCGGCCACGATCACGTCCGCCCGGGCCTCCTCCAGGCCCGGGCGCAGGGCCCGCTCACCGGAGGGCTGGGCGGCCATGGCGCCGAGCAGCTCTTCCACCCCCGAGCGGGTGAGCACCCAGTGGTGGACGGCGTCACGGTCATAGGTCACCAGACGCTGTTGCATGGCGGCCAAGGTGGTCACCGTCCCGGCCACCCCGACCAGGCAGGCAGCCTCCTCCAGCTCCGGCAGGGCCCGCCTGGCATCGCTCAGCTGACGGTGGATGGCGGTCTGCGCCCGGCCGAGCTCGTCGGGCGAGGGCGGGTCGTGACCCAAGAAGCGCTCGGTCAAGCGCACGCAGCCCAAGTCGAGCGAGACCACGGACACCACTGCGTCTCCTGCCCGCTCAGGCGGGGTGATCAGCTCGGTGGAGCCTCCGCCGATGTCGAGCACCAGGAACGGCCCCCCTGCGGGGTCGAGGTCGCCGGTGGCGCCGGCGTAGCACAGCTGGCCCTCTTGCTCGCCGGAGAGCACCTCGGCCACCACCCCGGTCGCCGCCTCAGCCGCGGCGGTGAGCTCCTGGGGGTTGGCGGCGTCGCGCACCGCCGAGGTGGCCACCAGGCGAGCGTTACCCGGGCCGACGCCTCGATCCTCCATCACGGCCCGGTAGCTCTTCAGGGCCTGGGTGGTCCGGGCGATGGCCTCGGGGGCCAGCCGGCCGGTGGCGTCCACTCCCTGACCCAGACGGGTGATCCTGACCAGGCGCTCGAGAGGCCTCCCCTCCCGGTCGGCCACCAGCAGCCGGGTGGAGTTGGTCCCGCAGTCCAGGGCAGCCACCGCCGTGTCGGTCGTGGCCCGGCCGGCGCTGGTCATCGCTTGTCCTGCCCGGCGGTGCTCACTCCGCCTGCCTGGCGCTCAGCGCCAGGCGCCTGGCCACCCAGGCCCCCACCGGGTCGTCACCCCCGGCCAGGAACCACGCCAGGTGGGCGTGGAGGCACTTCACCCCCTGGCGGGTCCCTCCCACCCCGGCGGCCGGGCGCGGCCCTTGGTACCCGGCGGGGACGGCGCGGTCCCGCTCCGCCGCGTAACGCCGGTGGGCGTCGGCCAGGACCCCGGGGGCTACCTCGGCCTCGGCCTGGCGCACCCCGCCGGCTGCCTCCAGGCGGCTGACCGCCTCCCGCTCGGCCCGACCCACCAGCCACCAGCGCGTCGGCATGGGCGTACCGTCATAGAGCAGCGGATGGTTGCGGATCACCACCGGCGCCCCGCCACTGCCCCTCACCACCACCTCGAAGGACCCCCGCGGCACCCGGCCCAGCAGGGCCGCCACGTGGGCCCGGTCCTCAGCCTCCTCGGGAGGCAGCTCGCTCACTCCACCAGTCTGGCGCGGTGGGACCCCAGCCGTTGCTGGTTGGCCAGTCACACGGTCGTGATCATTGCCTCCCGCCGAGAGCGGCTGAGGCTCCGTGGAGCACGCCGCGGTGTTCCGGCGCTCAGCGCCAGAAGGCCAGGCCGGCGAGGAAGCGATCCCACAGGCCGTGGCCACTGGGGCGCCGGTCCCCGGAGCCTGGCTGGCCGGACACGGTGGGTGGGCGCTGGCCCAGGGGGCGCTCGGTCTGTGCGAGCCCGGGCCGGGCCGCCGCCGCGCCGGTCCAGCTCGCCGGACCACCGGACCACACAGCCTGCGTCCGCGGTGACGAGGAGCCGGCGGACGGGAGAATGACGTAGGCCTGTTCGCCTGACTTGACCAGGCCGTAGTCCCGCCGGGCCAATCGCTCGACCTCGCTGTCGGTCTGGAGCTGGCGAGCCTGATCGGCCAGCACCTGGTCCTCGCCATCGACCGTTCGCAGCTGGCTGGATGCCGCGGCCAGACTGTCCCGCTGGCCGAGCCAGGTGCCGGTGGGGAAGACGCCGACGAACAGGGCCAGCACCACCAGGGCGCCGGCCAGGACGACCCAACGCCGCCTCCTCAACTCAGGTCCCCTCCGAGGCTTGGCCGGCAGGCGAGGCTTGGCCGGCAGGGCCGCCGCCCGGGGTGGCAATGCTCCGGGCCAGCGCGTCGGTGCCCCGAAAGGCGGCCGACTCCCCCAGCTCCGCCTCTATGCGCAGCAGCTGGTTGTACTTGGCCACCCGGTCCGAGCGGGCGGGGGCCCCGGCCTTGATCTGGCCGCAGTTGGTGGCAACGGCCAGCTCGGCGATGATGACGTCCTCGGTCTCCCCCGACCGGTGGGACACGACGCTGGCGTAGCCGGACCGGGTGGCGAGGTCCACCGTCGCCAGCGTCTCCGTCAAGGTGCCGGCCTGGTTGAGCTTGACCAGCACGGAGTTGGCCACCCCGGAGGCGATGCCCCGGGCCAGGCGTGCGGCGCTGGTGACGAAGACGTCGTCGCCCACCAGCTGGATGCTTTGGCCCAGGGCGGCGGTCAGCATGGCCCAACCGTCCCAGTCGTCCTCGGCCATGCCGTCCTCGAGGGAGACGATCGGGTAGCGCCCACAGAGATCGACCCAGTACCCGACCATGTCCTCGGACGAGAGCTGGCGGCGCTCACCGGCCAGGTGGTAGCGCTCCTGGCGGTAAATCTCACTGGTGGCCGGATCGAGCGCGATGGCCACGTCCTCCCCGGGGCGCAGCCCGGCCGCCTCCACCGCCTCCACCAGGACTCCGACCGCCTCCTCGTTGGAGTCGAGGTCCGGAGCGAAGCCGCCCTCGTCCGCCACCGCGGTCGACAGTCCCCGTTGCCTGAGCAGCTCCTTGAGGGCCCGGTAGGTGTCGCCTCCCCACCGCAGGGCCTCGGAGAAGGATGCCGCCCCGACCGGCACCACCATGAACTCCTGGAAGTCCACATTGTTGTCGGCGTGCACGCCGCCGTTGACCACGTTCATCTGCGGAACCGGCAGCACGTGGGCACAGACTCCCCCCACGTAGCGGTAGAGCGGCAGACCGGCCTCCGCCGACGCTGCCCGGGCGATGGCCAGTGAGGCCCCCAGAATGGCGTTGGCGCCCAGCCGGGACTTGTCGTCAGTGCCGTCGAGGTCGATCATGCACGTGTCCACCGCCCTCTGGTCGAGGCCGTCGAGGCCGGCCAAGGCGTCCGAGATCTCGCCGCCGACATGGCCGACGGCCTCCAGCACGCCCCTGCCGCCATAGCGAGAGCCGCCGTCGCGGCGCTCCTTGGCCTCGAACGAGCCGGTCGAGGCGCCCGAGGGCACGATGGCCCGCCCGGTCGCCCCCGAGGCCAGGGTCGCTTCGACCTCTACCGTGGGGTTGCCGCGGGAATCGAGGACCTCTCGCCCGACGAGGTGGTCTATTTGGCTCATGGCGGTTTGTGACTCCTGTGGTTGGTGTTGAAGAAGTTAGCTGTTGTGGCCAGGGTGCGGAAAGTCGACCCTGCCGAGCCGGGCCCGGCCAGCTGGGTCCGGCCTCTCAGAGCCGACCAGGGCGGCGAGGAGTCCCAGGAGCGCCAGAGCCGACCTGTGTGCTGCTTGCCCCGCCTGGCTCGCGGCTTGTGATCAGGGCCCTCTCAGCCCCGGGCGCCTCGGCCAAGCATGGCCGCCTCCTGCCAGAGCTCCTGGCGGGTCGCCTGGTCCAGGTCGGCCAGGTCCATCCCCCGCTGGCCGGCCAGGGCCTCGACGGCCATGAACCGGCCCCGAAACGCGGCGCTGACTCCCCGCAGCGCTGCCTCGGGGTCGACGCCAGCGCGCCGGGCCAGGTCCACCACCGTGAAGAGGAGCTCACCCATCTCCGCCTCGGCGGGCCGGTCGTTCCCGGGCCCGGCGGCGCTTTCCAGGTCCTGGAGGGGACTCGGCGCCGGGCGGTTGAGCGCCACCGCCGACAGGCCCCGCAGCCGCTCGGCTGGCCCGGCACCACGGGGTGCCAACGAGGAGGGCTCGAAGCCCGCCGAGGCGGCCTTGCGCTGGACCTTGTGGGCATGGACGAGTGAGGGAAGGGCGGCAGGGATCCCGTCCATCAGGCTGGCCCGGTCCTTCTCGACCTTCTTGCGCTGCTCCCACTTGGCCATGACCGCCTCGGCAGTGGCGGCCTCGGCGCCGGCGAAGACATGGGGATGGCGCTGCACGAGCTTGTCATGGATCCCCCGAGCCACGTCGGCCAGGTCGAACTGGCCGGCCTCGGCAGCCAGCAGAGCGTGCAGCTCGACCTGGAACAACAGGTCTCCCAGCTCCTCCTCCAGGTGGGCGTAGGCCGCAGGGCCCGGCACGCTGCCCAGGCCCTCGATCGCCTCCAGCACCTCGTAGGTCTCCTCCAGCAGGTGGCGGCTCAGCGAGGCGTGGGTCTGCTGAGCATCCCACGGGCAGCGTTGGCGCAGGATACGGACCAGCTCGGCCAGGCGGGCGAGCTCGGCTCCCACCGGCGACTCCAGCCGGGGCACCCAAAGGCTGGTGAGGTGGTCCGGCTCCACTGCCTTGTCCAGGTCTGGCCAGGCCACCTCGAAGACGGCCTCGTCGGGCAGGCCAAGGCGGCACAGCACGGTGACGAGATCTTGCTCGTCCGCCTCGGCCGCCAGCTTCACATCCGACAGCACCTGGCGGGACCAGCACTGGGCTACCAGCAGCGGACCCCGCTCGCCGGCCGCGTCCACCGCGAAGTTCGTGCCGTCGACCAGTCGCACGCCCGCCTTGACCGGGTCGATGCCCAGCCTGGCCCAGGCCAGGTCGAGGAAGGACGGGGCGGGGATGATCTCCACCTCGAGAGCCGGCTCGGCCCGCAGCAGCTCCACGCTGCGCTCGGCCACCATGGGCGAGCCGGGGACGGCGTAGAGAACCGCCCCGTGGGCCATGGCCGCCCGGCTCAAGGTGTCGACCATCGCCTGGTAGACGGCCTCGAAGGTGGGAAGAGCGTCGTAGAGGTCGTCGAAGGTGGCAGCCTCGCCCATGACGGCGGCGGCCGGGTGGCGAGCGGTCCGCAGGTAGCGCTGAGGTATGCGCTGTGCCGCCTGGTGAACGGCGGTGGGGACCAGCTCGGGGCCAGCCGGCCCGAGGCCCCCGACGACGACCTTGGGCATCACCCGCCGCCGCTGGCGCCGCTGGCTGGAGCGCCGCTCTGGCCGGGAGCACCGGATGTGGCGCCGGGGGCCGGGGCGCCGGTCTGTCCGGTGGTGAAGCCGCCGGGGCCGGCCAGAACGGCCGTGCTGGGCCCGGTCGGAGGCTGGAAGACGAACTGGCCGCCTTGGCGAACGAAGCGGCCGTAGCGGGGGTCGACCACCACATGGTGGCGGGCGAGGGCAGACTGGTAGTAGCTGGTCAGCATGCCCTGCGCATTGCCCAGCAGTGAGCGGACGATGGTCGGGGTCGCCTGGGCCAGCGATTGCTGGGGCCGGCTGGTCACCTCCAACAGGATCCAACCGGCCTGGGTCTGCACCGGTTGGCTGACCTGGCCGGTCGGCAGCGTCGAGACGAACTGGAAGGCCGGCGTCAGCTGGCCGGCCTGGACGCATCCGGCGTCACCGCCCCTCGACGCGGTGGTCGGGTCGATCGAAGAGGCCCGGGCCACGCTGGAAAATGAGGCTCCGGAAGCGATCTGGGCCCGCAGCTGGGCGGCCGCCGCCTGCGAGGGAGCCACCAGCACCGAGATGCAGGTCCTGGTGAACTGGACGAGATGTGCCTGGTAGTACCTAGAAATGGCGGCCTGGCCGATGTTCGCCCCCGCCAGCCGGGAAGCGAGCGCCACCGCGTCCGCCTCTTCGTGGACCAGCTCGTCGCGGTAGCTGTTGGGCAGGGCGTCGAACGCCTTCTGACCTCCCACTGACGCGACCGCGTCGGGGGTGGCCAGCACCAGGTCCTCCTTGGTCACCGGGATCCTCCGGCTCACCACCGCCTGGTGGACCAGCTCGGCCTCGATCCGCCTCTCCAGCACAGCCGCCACGAACCCGGAGTCGAAGGTGCCTTGACCACTGCCGACCACCTTGATCCTGGCCGTGGACTGGTAGGCCTGGAGCAGCCGCGGGTCCCCCCTCACCGCCGTCAGCTCGGCGTCGAGGGAGCTTTGGGTGATGGTGGTGCCGTTGACCACTGCCGCGTAGGGAGAGACGTTGCACCCGGCCCCGACCAGGGCGAGCAGAGCCAACAGCAGGAGAGCCTTGCGCACGGCGCTGGCGATGCTATCGGCTGGGCAGGTCTGGCCGGGAGAGGCGGCCGGTCGACAGTCGGTCGCTGCCGCTGGGCGGGGTGGCCCGGGAGAGGCGGCCGGTCGACCGGCCGGTCAGCCCGCTTGCCTGGCCGGCTCGGGCGGGGCCAGCTCGGCCAGCAGGCCGGCCAGCGCTTCGGCTGGCGGCTCGGCCGGGTGAAGGGGGATGACCAGCTGGCCAGTGTCCTTGTAGACCGCCTCGGGGTGGAGACGCTGGAGGCGGACCCGGGCACTGGCCCGCAGGACCAGGGGCGACAGGCGGGCGACACCGCGGGCTCTCGCACCCGACTCGGGCCGGGCAGCGGTCACCGCCACCTCCCGCACCCCGGTCCTGGCGCAGGCGGCCCGCAGGCGGCCCACGGCCAGCAAGGTGAGGGCCGGCGGCGGCGGCGGGCCGTAGCGGTCCACCCACTCGTTGGCGATGTCGGCGACCTCGGCGTCGGTGGTCACCGCGGCCAGGCGGCGATAGGCCTCGAGGCGCAGGTCCTCCCGGTTCACGTAGTCGGCCGGCAGGTGGGCGTCCACTGGCAGGTCGAGGCGGATCTCGGCCGGCTCCCGGGGCACCTGCCCCTTGAGCTCGGCCACCGCCTCGCTCACCATCTGCACGTACAGGTCGTAGCCCACCGCCGCGATGTGGCCGGACTGGTCGGAGCCGAGGAGATTGCCTGCTCCCCGTATCTCCAGGTCGCGCATGGCGATCTTGAACCCGGAGCCCAGCTCGGTGTGGTCGCCGATGGTCCGCAGCCGCTCGTAGGCCTCCTCCGAGAGGGTCCGGTCGGGAGGGAAGAAGAGGTAGGCGTAGGCCCGCTGTCCGGCCCGGCCCACCCGCCCCCGCAGCTGGTGGAGCTGGCCGAGGCCGAGATGGTCGGCCCGGTCGACCACCAAGGTGTTGACGGTGGGCATGTCGATCCCCGACTCGATGATGGTGGTGCAGACCAGCACGTCGTAGCGACCGTCCCAGAAGTCCAGCACCACCCGCTCCAGGCTCCCCTCGTCCATCTGGCCGTGGGCCACCGCCACCTTGGCCTCGGGCACCAGGTGGCGCAGCCGCGACGCCGCCAGGTCGATGTCCCGCACCCGGTTGTGAACGAAGAACACCTGGCCCTCCCGCAGCAGCTCCCGTCGGACGGCCTCGCTCACCGCCGCCTCGTCGTACTCGCCCACGTAGGTGAGGATGGGCCGGCGTTCGGCTGGCGGGGTGTTGAGCAGGGTCAGGTCCCGGATGCCGGTCAGGCTCATCTCCAGGGTCCGCGGTATCGGGGTGGCCGTGAGCGTGAGGACGTCGACCTCTGCGCTGATGGCCTTGATGGCCTCCTTGTGCGAGACCCCGAAACGCTGCTCCTCGTCGACGACCAGCAGGCCGAGCCCCTTGAAGGCCACGTCCCCCGACAGCAGCCGGTGAGTGCCGATGACCACGTCGACCGAGCCGTCGGCCAGGCCGGCGGCCACCCTGGCGGCCTGGGAGGAGGTGAGGAAGCGGGACAGCACCTCGACCCGCACCGGGTAGCCGGCAAACCGCTCGGAGAAGGTGAGGAAGTGCTGCTGGGCCAGGAGGGTGGTGGGCACCAGCACGGCAACCTGCTTGCCGTCCTGGACCGCCTTGAAGGCGGCCCGGATGGCCACCTCGGTCTTGCCGAAGCCGACGTCGCCGCAGACCAGGCGGTCCATGGGCACCGGCTGCTCCATGTCCGCCTTCACCTCGTCGATCGCCCTGGCCTGGTCGGGGGTCTCGACGTAGGGGAAGGCCTGCTCCATCTCGGCCTGCCATACAGTGTCGGGCGGGAAGGCATGGCCGGGCGACGACGTTCGCCGCCGGTACAGCACGACCAGCTCCTGGGCCACCTCCCGGGCCGCCGCCCGGACCCGGGCCCTCGTCCGCTGCCAGTCCGAGCCGCCCAGGCGGTGCAGCGCCGGCGACTCCCCCCCCGAGTAGGCGGTGATGGCGTCGATCTGGTCGGAGGGGACGTACAGCTTGTCGCCGCCCCGGTACTCGAGCAGGAGGTAGTCGCGGGTAGCCCCTCCTATGGCCCGGGTCACCATGCCCCCGAAACGAGCCACCCCGTGGTGGTGGTGCACCACGTAGTCACCCGGGGCCAGGTCGTCGAAGAACCCCTCGCTGGCCCGGGGGCGCGGCCGGGGCTGCCGGTGGGCCCGGCGCCGCCCGGTGACGTCCGACTCGGCCAGCACCGCCAGCTTGACCGACGAGACGATGAAGCCGCGCTCCAGGGGCTGGACCACTATGCGGGCTCCGGGCTCGGCCAGATCGCCTCCGCCCTCCCCGACCGGCCCTTCCACCACGGGGACCGCCAGTCCCTCCTCGGCCAGCACCTCGGCCACCCGGCGGGCGCTGCCGGTGCCCTCGGCGCACACCGTCACCCGATAGCCGTCGCCCACCAGGGAGCCGAGCTGCTTGGCCAGCCGAGCCCCGTCGCCCACCACCGGGTCCCAGCCGGCGGCCGTCACCGCCGGGGTGGCCGGCCCCTCGGGGGCGGAGATCATCGTCCACACCGGGGCGGTGGTGTGAGCCAGCAGACGGTCGAAAGGTAGGTGGAGCCGGGGAAAGCGATGACGCCCACCTCCGACGTCGGTGCCCGCCCCCCACGTCTGGGCCAGTGAGCCGGCCAGGGCCGCCTCCTCCTCCGCCAGGTCCGAGGCCCGGTCGCGCATCCGGCGCGGGTCCACCAACAAGACCTGGGCATCTGGTCCGAGGAGATCGCTCAGCAGGTGCTCACCGGGAGCCAGCCAGGGCAGCCAGGACTCCATGCCGTCGAAGACCGCCCCTTCGGCCAGCCGCTCCCACTGCTGGCGGCCCCACGGCTCGGACCCCACCAGGGCCAGGGCCCGCTGGCGTACGTCGGCGCTGGGCAGCAGCTCGCGGCAGCCGAATATCTCCACCCCGTCGAGGTCGGCCACCGACCTCTGGTCGGACGCGTCGAACTCCGTCAGGCGGTCCACCTCGTCTCCCCAGAGGTCGATGCGGACGGGCGCCCGGCCGGTGGAGCCGAAGACGTCGACGATGCTGCCCCGCACCGCCACCTCGCCCCGGTGCTCCACCTGATACTCGCGCCGGTAGCCAAGGCGGACCAGGCGAGCCACCAGGTCGAGCGGGTCGACCACCTGTCCGGGGACCAGGGCGATCGGCTCGGTGTCCTCCACCCGCGGGCCCAGGCGCTGGACGAGCGCCCTCACCGGTGCCACCAGCACCCGGGGGCCGCCTCCCCGGCCGGGCCCGGCCGGCTGTCCCGCCTCCCGGGAGGGCCCGGCCCGCAGGCGCCACATGGCCCGCAGACGCCGGCCCATCGTCTCCACGCTGGGACTGACCCGCTCGAAGGGGAGGGTCTCCCAGGCCGGGAACAGCTCGACCTGGTCGGGGCCGAGGAAGGCGGACAGGTCGTGGGCCAACCGGTCGGCATCGGCGGCGGTGGGAACGGCCGCCAGGATGGGGCGACGCCCGCTCAGGTGGGCCATCCCGGCGATGACCACTGCCCGAGCCGGCTCGGGGACGGCGACCAGCGCGTTGGCGGTCCCGACCACCTGGGCCAGCGCCGGGTCGTCGCGCAGCAGGGGGGGCAGCGAGCGCAGGCTCACTCGGGCCACCCTACCGAGAGCCGCCGTCCAGGGAGTCGGCGCCGGCGGGTGGGAGCCCCTCGGTGCGGGTGGCGTTGAACCGCCTCATGGCGGCACCCAGGCCGGCCAACAGGATCTGCTCGACGGCATCCGCCGCCTTTTCCACCCCCACAGCCAGCAGGGAGCGCTCGGCCCGGCCGGGAGCCCGCAGCACGTACTCGGCCCCGGCCTGGCGGCCGGGAGGCTTGCCGATGCCGATGCGGACCCGGACGAAGCCCGTGTCGTGCAGATGGGCCTGGAGCGATCGCAGTCCGTTGTGGCCGGCCGTCCCCCCGCCCACCTTGACCTTGACCCGGCCGGTCGGCAGGTCCATCTCGTCGTGCACGACCACCAGCCCGGACAGGTCCGCCACTCCGTAGCGGCGCACCAGGGGGACGACGGCGGCGCCAGAGTCGTTCATGAAGGTCCGGGGCACCGCCAGCGCCAGGAGGCGCCCACCGAGGCGCACCTCGGTGGTAAGCGAGCGAGACGCACGGCTGAGCGACAGGCGACCACCGTGGCGGGCGGCCAGCACGGCGACCGTCTCGGCCCCGACGTTGTGCCGGGTGCCCTCGTAGTCGGGGCCGGGGTTGCCCAGGCCGACGGCCAGCAGGCTGGCAGGCGTGCCCCTGCGGGTTCCTGGGCCGGCGCGGAGCAGGGCCTAGCCCTCGGCCGATCCCTCGCCGCCCCGGCCCCGGTGGACCGCCCCGACCTCGGCCTGCTCGGAGCCGGTTGCCCCGGCCACCTCCTCCTCCACGGCGGCGAGCGGCTCTTCGGCGCCCTCGGGCACCAGGTCCTCCGCCCGGACCTGAGGCGGCTGGCCGACCACTACCGGCGTCTCGGGGTCCACCTCGGTGCTGACTCCCTCCGGGAGGGATATGTCGCCCACCCGGACCGTGTCGCCGATGGCCAGTGAGCTCACGTCCACCTCGATCTCGTTGGGGACGCGGGTGGGCACCGCCTGGACGGCCAAGGTGAACAGCTGGTGGTCGACCATGCCGTCGCCCCGGTGCACCTGCAGCGCCTCCCCCACCAGAGTCACCCGGACGTCGCTGGTCATCACCTCGTCACGTCGCACGATGAGGAAGTCGACATGGATGATCATCCCCCGCACCGGGTCCCGCTGGACCTCCCGGGCCATGGTGAGGTGCTTCGTCTTGCCGTCCTCCGCCGACCCGACCTCCAGTGACAACAGGGCATTGAGGCCGGCCTCGGTAGACAGGGCGGACCGAAGGGACCTGGCATCCACGGCCACCGGCAGGGGCTCCATCCCATGGCCGTAGACCACCCCGGGGATCTTGCCGGCCGCCCGCAGGCGCCTGGTCGGACCCGAGCCCCGGGGGCGGTCGGTATCGACGGTCAGGGAGATCTCGGCCATGGGTGGTGCTCCTGCTCGGTCGGCAACTGCGGGCTGTGGGCTGCCAGTCTAGGCCGAGCCGGCCAGGGCGGCCCTATGCTTGGTTCTCGCCCCCGAAGATCTCGGACACCGACGTGTCCTCGAACACCGCGTCGATCGCATCGGCGACGATCTCGGCCACCGAGAGCACCTCCAGCTTGTCGATGCGGCGCTCCTCGGGCACGGGAAGGGTGTTGGTGATGACCACCCGGGACAGCGCCGAGGCCTTCAGCCGGTCCAGGGCCGGGTAGGAGAGCACGCCGTGAGTGGCCATGGCCCATACCTCCACCGCTCCCCGGTCCACCAGCAGGTCCGCCGCCGCGCAGATCGTCCCGGCCGTGTCGATCATGTCGTCGATGAGGACGCAGTGGCGAGCCGCCACCGGCCCCACCACGTCCATGGCCGCCACCTGGCTGGCGCCCCCCTTGGCCCGCAGCTTGCGGACCACGGCCAGGTCGGCCCCGACCTGCTGGGCCAGGCGCTCAGCCACCTTGACCCGCCCGGCGTCGGGGGCGACCACCACCACGTCGGGGTTGCCGGCCGACCGCAGGTAGTCGGCCAGCAGGGGCATGGCGGTCAGGTGGTCGACGGGGCCGTCGAAGAACCCCTGGATCTGGCCCGAGTGCAGGTCCACGCTGACCACCCGGTCGGCGCCGGCCGCCGCCAGCATGTCGGCCACCAGCTTGGCCGTGATCGGCTCCCGGCCCGAGGCCTTGCGGTCCTGGCGCGAGTAGCCGTAGTAGGGGCACACGGCGGTGATCCGGTGGGCCGATGCCCGCTTGGCCGCGTCGATCATTATCAGCTGCTCCATGATCGAGTCGTTCACCGGGCCACAGTGGGTCTGGACCACGAACACGTCAGTGCCCCGAACCGACTCCCCGAACCGGCAGTGGATCTCTCCGTTGGCGAACTCCTGGAGGTTGGCGTGGCCCAGAGCCACGTCCAGATGGGCGGCGATCTCCTCGGCCAGGGCCGGGTGGGACCGCCCGGCGTACAACTCGAGACGCTTCTTCGGCACCAGCTCCATGCTCAGCCCCCGTCGTCGTCCACTTCGCCGGCCAACCCGACCTCGAAGCCACCCCTGCGGCCGCTCGCAAAGAATGGCCCGGTCACCCCGGCCGCTTCCACCCGGGCCCCCGGTTGCAGGACGGCAAACGGGCCCACCCGGGCGCGGTCACCGATCTCGGCCTGACGCCCGACGCTGTTCTCCACGGTGGCACCCTCGCCCACCGTGCAGTCCACCAGGCGGGTCTGGGGGCCGATCTCGGCTCCGCGGCCCACGACGGTGGCTCCCTGCAGCCAGGTGCCCGGGAAGAGGGTCACGTCAGGGCCCAGCCTGACCGTGTCGTCCACGTAGGTTCGAGCGGGGTCGACCAGGGTCACGCCCCGGCGCATCCAGCCATGGTTGGTGCGGGCCCGCAGCTCGCTCTCGGCCACCGCCAGCTGGGCCCGGTCGTTGACTCCCACCGCCTCGATGGGATCGTCGACCAGCATCGACGCCACCCGGTAGCCGGCCCGGTGGATGACACCGATGGCGTCGGTCAGGTAGTACTCACCCTGGACGTTCTGCGGGCTGAGGCGGCGCAGGGCGGGGGCGATCACGCTGCGCCGGAAGCAGTAGACCGAGGTGTTGACCTCGTCGATCGCCCGCTCCTCGTCGGTGGCGTCGCCCTCCTCGACCACGCGGGCCACCCGGCCGTCCCGGTCGCGGACCACCCGGCCGTAGCCGCTGGGGTCGCCCAGGCAGGCGGTCAGCAGGGTGGCAGCCGCGTCGGCGCGCCGGTGGACGCTCACCAGCCCGGCCAGCGTCGCCGGTCGTAGCAGGGGGGTGTCACCGGGTAGAACGACCACGTCGCTCTCCTCGGCGTCGTCGTCGTCGGCAAGGGCGTCCAAGGCGACGGCCACCGCATCACCGGTGCCCCGCCGGACTGGCTGCTCGGCGAAGTCGAGGGCCAGCCGGGGCGCCGCCGCCCGGACGGCCCCGACCACCTGCTCCGCCTGATGACCGACCACCACCACGGCCCTCCGGATGGGCAGGTCGGCCAGGGTGGCCAGCACGTGCAGGATCATCGGCCGGCCGCACAGCCGGTGGAGGGGCTTGGGCCGAGCCGAGCACATGCGGGTGCCCTCGCCGGCTGCCACCACCACGGCGGCGAGCGGTCGGCTCGGCACTGCCCGCATCAGCCGGGGGGCCAACCCATGGGCCGGCCCCCGAGGAGGTGGAGATGGAGGTGGCCCACCGAGTTGAGGGCGTCCTCTCCGACGTTGAAGACGAGCCGGTAGCCGCCCTGGGCCACCCCCTCCGACCGAGCCACCTGTTGGGCGGTGGCCAGCATCTCGGCCAGGACGGGGCCATGCTCAGGGCTGACGGCGGCCGCGTCGGCGATGTGCTGGCGCGGCACCACCAGCACATGGGTAGGTGCAGCGGGTTCGATGTCACGAAAGGCGAAGGTCCTCGGCGACGAAGCCACCTCCTCGGAGGGCACCTCTCCGGCCAGGATCCGGCAGAAAAGACAGTCGCCCACCAGATCGTCAGACATGGGCTCGACCATACTGCGCAGTCCCGTCCGGCTCCTGTCGTGGCACCCGAGAGGCTTAGCGTAGGCTCGATGAGCGGGCTCGGTCACGGCGACGAAGATCCTGGCGTCGAGAGGCTCCTGGCCGACCTGACCCGCTGGGCGGCCGGGTCCCGGGCGGCCGAGGTGGCCGCCGCCCGGACGCGCCAGCAGTGGCTGCGCCGCCAGGCCGCCGAAGAGGCCACCCTGGCCGGGATCGCCCTCGACCTGGCCGAGCAGTCGGCGGTCGTGGTGGTGAGGACGACTGCCGGTCGGGCTCACCGTGGCCGCCTGGTCGGGGTGTCCGGGGACTTGGCGGTGCTGCGTAGCCAAGGTCGGGCTCTGTCCACCGTCATCGTCCCGTGGGCGGCGGTGGCGTCGTTGCGCCCCCATGGCACCCGGCGGCCATCCGAGCCCGGCCCACGATCGGTGCCCTTGGACCTGCGCCTGGTCGACGTCCTGGCCGCGGTGGCCGGCGACCGCAGGCGCGTCCTGGTGGCCTTCTCTGGGGGACAGGACCTGCTGGCCGGTGAGCTGCAGTCGGTAGGCAGCGACGTGATCACCCTGCGGGTCGACGCCGATCCGCCGGCCACCGTCTACGTCCGGCTGGCCTCGGTCACCGAGGTGTCGCTCTTGGGCTCGGGGTAGAGGTGCTCGAGGGTGCCGGGCACGATACGGGACGCCTCGATGAAGGTCTCGACGTCGCCCTCCTTCAGCCGTATCACTCGACCGAACTTGTACCCTGCCAGCTGCCCCTCGTCCAGGAATCGGTACAGCGTGCGCAGCGTGACGCCGAGGCGCTCCGAGGCCTCCTTGGTGCTCATCCACCGGATGGGCTCGGTCATGGCCCTCATCGTACACTCAGGGCGTTGCTGATGGCGTCTCATGGGCTTCCGCCTGAGCGCCCGGCCGCCCACCGGCCGAACCAGCCGGGTCGACTGCGACCCGGTCACAGCCCGGTGGCCCTCGCCTCACCTGGGGCCGGCCGCCGAGGACCCCGGTGCGCTCGACCCCCCGGCTGGCCAGAGGCCTTCGGGGGCCAGCCCAGCCGGTGAAGTAGAAGACCTCACCGGTCGAGGGCCGGTAGAGCGCCGGCGTCGCCCGCCCGGTGCAGGCCCAGTCGCCCAACACGGCCTGGTCACCTGGTTGGCCCAGGGCGAAGCGGGCAGGAGGCCCTCGCCCTTCCAGGCTCACGCTGAGCACGTTGTGCGACCAGACCGCGGTGGTGACACAGCCATTGACGTCGGCGGTCAGAACCGTTGCACCCGGGGACGGCACCGGCTCGGCAGCGGCCTGGCATCTGGCCGCCACCTGGGGTCGCCCGGCCTGGGGCAGCCGGTGACCGGAGCCGGGCCCGTGCCGCTCGAGCACACCAAGCGCGCCCAGAGCAGCCGTGACCACCAAAGCGGCGGGCAGCACCAGGGTGATCCGCCTCGCTCTGACTCCCGAGCCGGCCGGGGCGACCCTTGGACCCAGCCGCTCTCTGACCACCGGGGTGCGGGGTCGTAGAGGCCGCGGGCCCCGCCGATCACCTATGGAGCCGTCTGGCAGGGGCATTTCCTTGGAAGCAGTTCCCTCTGATAGCTGACCAGGACCGTTGCTGATCACGTCACCGGCGCCGATGGTCGGGCCATCGCCCGCGATGGCCATGGCGGGCTGCCCGTCTCCTGGTGGGTGCCAGACCTGAGGTCTGCCTGCGACAGGTGAGCAGCCCAGGGCGCCCCGCATTGCGGCTGCCATCTGGGCGGCGCCAGCGGGCCGGCGGTCAGCCCGGCGGGCCATGGCGGCCTCGACCACCGAGGCCAGGCTCGGCGGCACCTGTGGCGCCACCTCGACGATCGGCACGGCCCTTCCCCGATCGGCTGCCCTCAGCACGGCCAGCGGAGTGGCCCCGACGTAGGGCAGCCGCCCGGTGAGCGCCTCGTAGCACACCACCCCGAGCGCGTAGATGTCGCTCGGTGGCCCCGGCACACCTCCTTCCGCCACCACCGGGTCCAGGTACTCTGCCGTGCCCAGCACCGCCGAGCCCCACAACGACGCACTGGCCATCCAGCGAGCGAGACCGAAGTCCGACAGCTTGGCCTGCCCACCCTCACCCAGGAGGATGTTGGAGGGCTTGACGTCGCAGTGCACCAGCCCGAGGCCGTGGGCCCCAGCCAGTGCGTCGGCCACCTGAGCCGCCAGGAGGCCCACCTCTGGGGCGGCCAGGCGCCCGTCACGACCAAGGGCGTCGGCCAGGGAGCCGCCGGGCACGTACTCCATCACTATGGCCACCCCAGCGCCGTCGGGCACCACCTCCAGGACCCTCACCACGTGGGGGTGAGCCAGGCTGGCCAGCACGTTGGCCTCTTGGCTCAGCTGGGTCACAAGACCAGGCTCGCCGGCCGCCGGCACCCGCTTGACCGCCAGCCACCCGATGTTCTCCGGGACCCCCGCCTGGCGGGCTCTAAAGACCATCCCCATGGAGCCCTGGCCCACCACGTCCACCAGGTCGTACCCGCCGAGACGTTCCACAGCATGATCATAGCTGGTAACCTCTGAAAGACAAAGAAAGGTGCTCCGAGATATGGCCTTGCCATGGGTCGGCAGCGGGGCGAAGATGGCTGACGACGGTCAGCCTCCCGGTCACTTGGAGGACGATGCGACTTGCTCACGGCCAAGCAGGGCACGGCTCGGACAGATGCCACTGGAAATGGAGCTGCTGAGCTCGCCAACACCCGAGCGCACGCCCTGCGCCGCCGTCGCCTGCTCCCCGGTAGCCGAGCTGTCGTGGGGGGGTTCCTCGTGGCCGCCTCGGCCGTGGGCATATTCGCTGCCTATACCAGCGCTTCCGCCGATCATCGGGTGGGCTACGTGGTCGCCCGGCGGGCCCTGACCGTTGGCCAGCGACTCGCGGCTGACGACCTGACCACTGCTCCTATGGAATTGCCCAGCGGTCTGTCCGGCCAGTCGGCCTACCGTGCTCCCTCCCGTCTGGTGGGGGCAGTGGTCACCTCGCCGGTAAGGGCCGGTGAGTTGGTGGAGGCCAGCGACGTGGCCGCCAGTGAGATCGGCCTCGGCCAGCGCCAGCTCTCCTTCCCGGTAGAGGCGTCCCGGGCCGTCGACGGCACGTTGGCGGTGGGGGACTCCGTCGACGTCCTCGTTACCTACGGGACCGGGGCTGACGCCTCGACCACGGCAGTTGCCACCGGAGTGCGGGTGATTGCCTTGGACGATTCCTCGGCCGAGCTGGGCAGCGTCGCTTCGCCCTCGGAGGTGGTGACAGTGGCGCTGGACAACTGGCGCGACGTGCTTCCCCTGGCCCAGGCGGTAAACGCCGGACAGGTGATCCTGGTTCGGTCCACCGGTGCCTCTGGCGTCAGCGGACCCACCGCCTACCGGTCTGCGCCTCAGCCGGGCGCGACGTCGCCGACCGGCTGATGACCGGTGAGCGCTACGTGTTGTTGGGCCTGGCCTCTTCCCGGGCCGGATGGTTCAACGACCTGGCCCGCTGGGCCAACTCATCGTCGATCCCGGTCGAGTTCGTGAAGTGCCTGTCGGCCGAGGAGCTGCGAGCACGATTGGGATCCAGTCGCTCTTTCTCGGCTGCGATCGTCGACGCCGGTCTGTCCTCGCTCGATCGGGACCTCATCGACGGCATCGCCCGCTCCGACTGTGCCGTCCTGGTGGTCGGCGACGAGCGTCGCCCGACGGACTGGAGGTCACTCGGAGCCGACGCTGTGCTGGCGGAGGACTTCGACCGCCAAGACCTGCTCGATGTCCTGAGATCCAACGCCGAGCCCATCATCGCAGCTGACGAGGTGCCCGGCCTGTCTCCGGGAGAGTTACCGGACGCCAGGCGAGGCCAGGTTGGATTGGTCTGCGGGCCCGGAGGGACCGGCGCGTCAACGGTAGCCATCGCCCTGGCTCAGGGCTTGGCGCTGACTCGGCCAACCAACGATGCCCCCGAGCGGTGGCCGGGAGGGCCGGTCCTGCTCGCTGATCTGGCCCGCCATGCCGACCAGGCGATGCTTCACGACGCAGGTGACGTCATGCCAGGCGTCCAGGAGCTGGTCGAGGCTCATCGCAACGGCCAACCAGAGCCAGCCGATGTCGTCTCGCTGATCTTTGACGTCAAGGAGCGGGGCTATCACCTGTTGCTGGGGCTCCGGCGGCCCCACGCCTGGGCAACCCTGCGGCCTCGGGCCTTCGAAGCCACCTTCGACAACCTCCGTCGGGCCTACTCCGTCGTGGTGTGCGACGTGGAGGCGGACTTCGAGGGTGAGCGGGACGGCGGGTCCCTGGACGTGGAGGAGCGCAACATCATGAGCCGCACAGCCGCCGCCCACGCCCATGTCGCAATGGTGGTGGGACTGCCCGGCGTGAAGGGCGTGCATGCCCTGGTACGACTGATCGACGAGCTGGTCTCCCTGGGGCTGACTGCCGAACGGATCGTGCCGGTCGTCAACCGTGCCCCCCGTCAGCACAGAGCTCGAGCCGAGCTGGCTTCCAGCCTGGGAGCGCTGGCCAGCTTGTCGTCGACGGCGCAGCTGGCCTCGCCGATCTTCCTGGCGGACCGGCGCCTCGATGACTGCCTGCGCGATGGAGTTCGCCTGCCGGCAAGCGTGGTCAGCGCGGTCACCGGGGCGTTCCGGGCAGTGGCCAGGAGAGTGCCTGCCGCGGCCATCAACCAGTCAGAGCCCGAGCCGCTGGTCCCCGGCTCGATCGGACACTGGGGCCCTGACAGCCCCGGCTCCCGGGCTGCCTGGGGTTAGCACCCCAGGCGGGAAATTTGCCCTTGCACCACTGGCCGGCTGATGTCAGATTTGAGACAACCCACTTCCCCCCACGACGTTGAGACTTCCTGACGATCGGGCACCCGCACGTCAAACCTGACCCAGGGGAAGAAGATGGCTGCACCTCGGTCTCCGACCACCCGAAGCACCGTACCTCGATCGGGGACGTGGGTCTCACCGCTGATCGAGGTGGAAAGAGCGGTTCAAGAAAGGGCCAAGCTGTCCTCGGTCGACCTGGCTGCGCAGGACGGCCCGAGCAGGCTGCGAGCCGTTATCAACGAAGAGGTGGCCCGCTGGTCCCTCGAGTACCAGCGCGGGCTAAGGTCATTCGACCTGGCTGACCCCGAGCTGGTGGCCGAACGGGCGTTCCGCAACCTGGCTGGCTATGGGCCCCTCGAGAGCTTGCTGGCCGACGACGACGTATGGGAAATAATGGTCAATGGCCCGGACGCCATCTTTGCCCGGCGCCACCATGGCAGATCCGGCTACCACGACGAGGTCTTCCACGACGACGACCATGTGGTGCGGACCCTCACCAAGATCCTCGACGATGCCTCACGGTCTCATCGTAAGCTGGACCCGGCCGAAGGCCTCCAGGACGCCCAGCTTGACACTGGCGCACGGATCCACATAGTGCACGGAGACGTTGGCCGTGATGGTCACGTCCTGGTGAACATCCGAAAATTCACCGGACTACCCATCCGGGATCTCGACGAGCTGATCGATCGGGGCACGCTCGACGCCCCCGTGGCCGCCTTCCTCCGAGCGTGTGTGCGGGCCCGGCTGTCCATCCTGTTTGCCGGCCCGCCCGGTTCAGGCAAGACCACCCTGTTGTCCTGCTGCGCCGCCGAGTTGGATCCTGGACTGCGGGTGGTGGTCGCCGAAGAGGTCTTCGAATCAGAGATCCCGCTGCCCAACGTCGCCCACATGCAGACCCGTCCCGCCCGGTCCGACCGCCCCGAGGTGGACCTGCGCCGCCTGGTAAGCGGATTCTTGCGCATGGCTCCCGACGTCGCCATCGTAGGCGAGGTGCGGGATGGCGCTGAGGCTCTGCCGCTTCTCCTGACCCTGTCCTCTGGTGTCACCGGTTACACCACCATCCACGCCGGCTCCGCCCGTCAGGCCCTGAGTAGGCTCCGCTTCCTCTCGCAGCTCAACGAGGCAGTCCGATCTCTTCCTCTCGCTGCCCTCAACACTTTGGTTAGCGAGGCGGTCGACCTGGTCGTTCAAAGTCGCCGCACCGGACAGCGGGTCGAGGTGATGGAGATCTTGGCAGTGGAAGATCATCAGGCCGGCCCCGAGGCCAACGCCTTCACGGTCACCGACCTGTTCTCGCGGGCCCAGCCGGGTCGACCGCTGACTTGGAGCGGCAACCTGCCCAGTCGGGCTACGCGGGCCTTGGAGGCAGCTGGCTATGACAGCCTCAAGCTGTTCGGCCCCCGTCCTACCCGCCCGCCGGTCCGCCATCGTCGCTCCTCGACTCGGGAGACACAGGACACGAGCCAATGGCAGTGATCCTGGCCCTCGGCGGTGCATACGGTGTCTACCTGCTGTACACCGCCATTGCGATGGGGTGGCGCGGTCTCGGGATCGGCCCCGGGCCGCCGATGTCCGGCCGCCAGCACCTGGTCCAGCGATGGGTAACCACGGCTGACCTCGATGGCACAGGCCGGGCCCAGATGGCCGCAACCATGATGGTCGCCTTCATCGCCGGAGCGGGGATCGCCTTCGCGCTCTTCGGCGGGCCCGTACCGGCCGTGGTGGCGGGTATCTTCCTCGCGTCCGCCCCGGCGCTCAGCCATCGCTCCCGCCTTGCCCAACGTAAGCGCCAGGCACGGGATGCGTGGCCCCGCATGATCGAGGAGATCCGCCTCCAAACCGGTTCGCTCGGGCGCTCGATCCCCCAAGCGTTGTTCGAGGTGGGCAAGCGAGGTCCAGCCGAGCTCCGACCAGCCTTTGAGGCGGCCGAGCGTGAGTGGCACCTGTCCACCGACTTTGCCCGAACGGTCGCCCTGCTCGAACGCCACTTGGAGGATGCCACCGCCGATGCCACGTGTGAGACCCTCCTTGTGGCCCATGAGATAGGCGGCAGCGACCTCGACCGGCGCCTGGCCGGGTGGCGTCTACACCGCCAGGTCCACCCCGGTCACCGACAGGACAGTCAGGCGCGAGGGGACCAGAGAGATGGCCGACACGCAAAGGCCGGCGGCGCGCGTCAGCCAAGTCCTCGGTGGGAACGGCCACCGAGGCGCGCCAGAGGTGGCTGCCATGGCTCTCGGCCCGGTGGCCGGCACCGGTCCCGGGGTTCCCGGCGGGGGTACGCCCACCTCCGGGCCCGCCGGCCGGGTCCGCGACGAGAGTGACGCCACGGACCAAAGAGAACAACAACCCGAGCCGGCCGTGCTGGTGGGGGTCCTCGGCCCGCTCAAGGTGACCGGCTGGGCCAAGGCACCGGACCGCCTGGTCACCACCGACCTGCTGGTCTTCTTGGCCATGCACCCGGGTACCCGGGTCAGCGTCGAGCAACTGCTGGTCAAGTTGTGGCCGACCGGGTCGGATGGGCCCGAGCCCAGTCCTCAGACCCTGCGTTCTTACATGTCCAGGCTGCGGGCCGCGGTTGGCTCTGAGCATCTGCCCGAGGCCCCCGCTGGCGGGGGCTACCAGCTGGGGCCGGGGGTGTCCAGCGACTGGGCTCAGTTCTGCGCCCTGGTGGACGAGGCCCGCAGGCTCGACGGCGCCCAGGCCAGGAACGCACTCCATGGCGCGCTGGCCCTGGTACGGGGCGTGCCCTTCGCCGGCGCCACCCGGGGAACCTACGAGTGGACCTGGGAGGAGGTCCTGCCCTCGGCCATGGAGGCGGCCATCACCGACGCGGCCCATGACCTGTGCACCCTGGCCCTGGAGGCCAACGACCCGAGCGAGGCCACCTGGGCCGCCCGCCAGGGGCTGGTGGGCGTACCCGGCGCTACGGTCCTCCAAGAGGACCTGTTGTCGGCCGCCGCGGCCACCGGCAACCGCCGGCGACTGGAGGCGGTGTGGTCCGACCTCACCCGGTCTCCCGACAACGATGCCCGGCTCCTGGAGCCTCACTTCGACAAGCTCCGTCGCCAGCTCGGTGGGGGGAACGAACGGGCCTGAAGACTGACGGTCGGTCATGGCCGCCTCCCCCACCCAC
This sequence comes from Acidimicrobiales bacterium, assembly GCA_039583615.1. GTDB lineage: Bacteria > Actinomycetota > Acidimicrobiia > Acidimicrobiales > QHCF01 > QHCF01. The sequence continues at coordinate 155,592 of JAVKSQ010000001.1, read as the reverse complement.
GGGTCCAGCGGCGCCAGCGGCGCCGCACCCAGGCCGCCAGAGCTACCAGCAGTCCGAGGTTGAGGATCAGGTTGGCCAGCTCGGCCCGGAAGACAGAATCCGTGGCGGCGGCCACCAGCACCACGACCAGGGCGACGACCATCCATGGCTGCCACTTGGTGGGGACCTTCCACCGTCGTAGCCAGTCGGTTGGTGACTTGGTGCCGGAGGGCCGGGCGGTATCGAACGGCTGCGGCCGTTTCCCGGCGGCCAGCTCCCTCCAGGGGGAGTGGCCGAAGTAGGCGGTGAGCTTCACCCAACAGGGCGCCGCTGAGCCGGCGATGAGCAGGCCATGGCCGGGCTTACCCCGAGCCACCGCGTCCACCGGCAGGCGTGGGCGGCGCGTCATGGAGGTGGTGGAGGTCCGGTAGGCCCGCCCTCCGTTGTTGGCCCACACCGCGGCCCAGCCCAGGGGCCGGGAAACCGAGCGCTGGGTGACGTCGGCCTCCCCGGCCAGGGCCGAGATCAGCTCCAGGGTGGCCCGGTCCCCTATGCCGGGAAGGACCACCTTGGCCCCGAACAGCGACAAGAACCCCTCGGCCGCCACCCCCCAGCGGGCCCGGGCCTGGGACAGGTCCTGCAGGCAGGCCAACGTGAGGGCGCCCTGCCCGCCTCCCTCGGCCACCATGGCCGGCAGCGTGGGCAGGGGGGCGATGGTGGCCACCTCATCCAGGGCAAAGACGACCGGCATTTCGCGCGAAGCCCTTGCATAGGTGGCAGATCGAACCTGCTCGATGAGGGCCACCACCAGGGGGGCCAGCTGGTCCTGGGCCGTCGCCGGGGCGCAGATGTACACCGTGTCGGCACTTCTCACAAAGGCGCGAGGATCGAAGTTGGGGGCGCCGGCCGCATCCAGGGTGGCCTTGCAGCGGTAGGGGGACAGGATGCCCGCGGCGGTGGACAAGATGCCCGAGCGCTCCCGCTCCTCGGTATGGGCGACCCCAGCCAGGCTGGACCGGGCCAGGGTGGCCCGGTTTGCCTCCAGGACCCCCAGGGGCTCGGCCAGGTCCCTCGACAGGGTCCAGGACACCACCGCCCTCAGGCCGCCAGCGTTGAGGGCGGCGGCGTGCAGCAGGGGGCCGAGCAGGGCCTCGGCCCGCTCCACCCAGTGGTTGGCGTCGATCAGGCCGCCCCCGGGCCTAGCGGCGGAGGCCGGGGCATGGGCCCGGGCGGCCGCCGCGTCCCAGTCCTCACAGCCGCCCACCGGCGACCAGCGCAGGGCCTTGGTGCCCGGCGGGGGGGCCATGGACCCGCTGGGGTCGAACAGCCAGCAGGTGCCCCTCGCCGAGCGGGCGGCCACCGTGGCGAAGACCACGTCGGGCTTGGTGGAGGTGGACACCACCGCCCCGGGCGCGCCCAGCACGTTGGGGACGACTATCGAGGTGGTCTTGCCCGACCGGGGCGGCCCCAGCACCAACAGGGCGCACTCGGAGCCGGCTCGCACCGGGCCGGCGGTGCCGAGGCCGACGTAGAGGCGGTACGCCTTGTTGGGAGTGCGGCCTCCAGCGGCACTCATATCGCCATCCCCCGGCTGGCACCCTGGAGCTCTCGTCCCAGGGCTCGGGCCACCTCGGCCATGATCGCCTCGGTCTCCTGGCGGGCCAGGTGCTGGGCGGCGCCGGCCACCGCCGGCCCCAGGGCCCGGTCGGGGTCGGTGATCTGGTAGCGGTCCCGGTAGGCGGCGATAGCGGTGGCCGCCCTGGACCACTGTTCCCACTCGAGGGTGGGCTTGGCGCCGGCTCGCTCGACGGGGGGCGGCCCTATGGCCTGGGTCAGCCAGGGGGGCTGGACAACCGCCGCCTCTTGGCCCAGCTGTCCCCGGCGGTCAGATATGGCCTGGTCCAGCCGGTGGAGACGGCCCAGGCGAACACCGTTGGACGCCTCCCACGACCCCGCTGCCTCCGCCTCGGCCACCAGAGTGGCCTGGGTGGCCTCCAGGGCCTCCACCTCGATGGCCGACCAGGCGGCGATGCGCTGATCGGGGTGGCCCAGGCCCGACCGGGCCGCCTCCAGGTCCTTGGAAAGCGCCGCCAGGCGGGGGCCGGGATCAGCCGGGCGGGCGTTGGCCAGCTGGGCGGCCAGGGCGTCTCGCTCGGGGCAGAGCTGGGACAGGCTGGGCGGGGAGTGCTCGGTGGCCAGATGCTGGGCCCGGGAGAGCGCCAGCCTGCGGATCAGGCGGTCCAGGGGCTCCTCGGGCCGGCCCGCTGGGACCCCGGCCTGGGTGATCGTTGGCCCGCCCAAGCCCAGCCCCGGCTCGGACGGGGCCACCAGGTACAAGTCGTTGCGCTGGCGGGCCCGGGACAGCCCCACGTAGCCGGCCTCCCGGTAGAGGTCCTCGTTGCCCAACAAGAAGGCCCGGTCGACGGTCAGTCCCTGGGCCTTGTGCAAGGTGAGGGCGTAGCCGTGGGTCAAGTCTCCGGCCTCCAGGTAGGAGCCGGGCACCACCAGCTCGCGCTCGTCGGCGGCGAGGATGCTGAGGGAGCCGGCCTCATGGTCGATCCCGGCCACTCTGGCCCGGGTGCCGTTGGTCAGGCCCAGCCGGGCGTCGTTGCGAAGGGCCAGGACCTGATCGCCCACGGCGAAGCAGCGCCCTGCTACGCACAGCTCCTCGGGGCCGAGCACGCCGGTGGACCTGAGGGCGGCCCGGGCCAAGGCGTTGAGTCCCTCGGCGTCGTCTCGGCGTACGGCCACCATGACCGAGGAGGAGCCCGGGGACCGGGCCTGCAGCCAGTCGTTGACCAGGGCAGCCCGGGCGCCTTGGGCACTGGGGGCGGTGTTGATGCGCCCGGCCGCCTGGTAGCGATCCACGGCGGCCACCAGGTTGCCGGCTCGCAGCTCGGCCAGGGCCTCGCGTTCCCAACCCTGCACCTGGCGGCGGTTCTGCGTGAGCTCGCTGGCCCCCAGCTGCCTGCCCAGGGCGGCGAAGGCTCCCCCGGCGGATATCTCGGAGAGCTGGTGGGGATCGCCCACCAGGACCAGCTTGGCCCCGGACGCCTCGGTGAGGCGGCCCAGGCGGTAAAGGTCACGCGTGCCGACCATGCCGGCCTCGTCCACCACCACCACGCTGTCCCTCGCCAGGGCGGACTCCGGGCGCTCCAGGTCGATCAGCAGGCGGGCCAGGCTGACAGAGGCAATACCCGAGCCCGACTCCAGCTCGGCCGCCGCCCTGGCCGCCAGGCAGGTGCCGATCACCCGGTGGCCGCCGGCCACCCAGGCCGCCCGGGCGGCATCCAGGGCGAAGGTCTTGCCGGTCCCGGCCCGGCCCACCACCACCTCCACCCCCGATCCGGAGGTCACCAGCTGGCCCACCATGGCCGCCTGCTCCTCGGACAGGCTGGGGCGGGCCTCCAGCGCCTGGGTCAGGGCCTGGTAGCTGACCGTGGCGCTGCCGAGACGAACCTGGCACAGGGCCACCTCGACCAGGCTGGCCTCCAGGGCCATCAGCTCGGCCGTCGAGTACCGGGGCTCGCCGGTCCCCGACAGGGCCACCACCTCTGGTCGGGCCAGGAAGGCATCGGTGAGGGACTCCAGCTCCCCCAGGTGGGCCCCGTCGCCGGCCGCCTCGGCCCAGGCCCGCACCACGTCCCGGCGCTCGAAGACCGAGGAGTGGGCGGTGAGGCCGTTGGGCCCAAGCAGTGCCTGCCTGATCTCGACTTGTTCCTCGGGGCTCAGGGCGATGTCCCGGGGCGGCCCCACCATCCCGGCCAGGTCCTCTGGGTCCAGGCCCACCCCGGTGGCCGTGGCCCACCAGGTGGCGAGCTGGCGGCCCTGGTCGTGATCGGTGGACTTGGCAGCCCGGGTGGCCAGGGCAGCGACCTGAGCGGCCTGGGCCGAGGTGGCACCGTGGTCGTCCATGGCCGCCACTACTTGGTGGCGGCGGTTGGAGAAGGCCGACAGCTGGGTGGCGCTGAAGCCGGCCGGCTCGGACAGGCCCTTACTCACCGGGGACCACCCCAGGCCGAGCGATTGGCTCAGGTTGGCCCGCAGGGCGGCCTGGTAGACGAAGCCGGCGGTGCGGGACTGGGCGTAGATGGGCTTGCCCCAGATGGCCGACCACGCCCCGTCGTCTCCATGGACCAGGTTGGCCACCACCACATGGGTGTGCAGATGGGGATCGTCGGCCCTCGACGTGCGGTGGCGAAAGGCGGCTGCCACCATGCCCGAGGTGGACTCGGTCCGCAGGCCGTCGTGCCCACGGCGGGCCCAGGTGGCGTGGGCCTGGAGGTAGTCCAGGGCTTCGAGGACCGCCGCGTCATGGGCTCCCCGGACGCCGGTTGCCGCCTTGTCCTTCGACAGGGCGGCCAGCAGGCTCACCCCCTTGGGAGCCGAGAAGGTGAGGTCGAAGCCGCCCAGGCGTCCATCAGCGGCCGCCTTGCCGGTGACCAGTGAGCTACCGCTGGCCGGGTCGGCCCCGCCCAGCACGGCGGCCAAGGTGTCCTTGGTCACCTCACCGGAGAGGTTCAGGTCGGGACATCCCCGGCCCACCCAGGTGCCCGGCTTCTCCCCCGAGCCGAGGTAGTACGCCTCAGGTCCGGGGGCCACCTGGTCGAGGTAGTAGTCAGCTGACTTGGTTGAGAGCTTGCCGATGGAGATCATGGGCGCAGAGTGCGCCCGAGGGGTTGACGGCAACGTTGACGCCGATGTTGACAAATCTGCGACTCTGGCCGAGTCGCCCCCCAGTCGCCCCCCAGTCGCCCTCAGTCGCCCTTGTGCAACCGCAGGTGAGAGGGGTTATCGAGAAAATCGGTGCTGGCCAGGAAAACCTCCAGAAATCTTGCCGGCTCGCCATGCAGGAGGGGGGCGACTGTCCAAATCGACCTCGACGTCCTCGTGGGCGGCATCCGCTTGGGCACTGGCTGAAGCCGACGGCCCCCCTGGGGGGGCCGTCGGAAGGGGGGGGAGCCGTCGCCTCGGGTGGATGGCGCTGGTGGTCCTTGGCGCGGCCAGAACCAGTGGAGGAGCGGGACAGGGTGGAGGAGCGGGACAGGGTGGAGGAGCGGCTATCGCCTGGTCGGTGATGGGCTGGCCATGGTCGGCTCTGCCCGGCGTAACGTCAACAGTGGGAGCTTGTGGATGTCATCGGCGGGTGGCGTTCGCCCCTTAAGCCGTCGCCAAGTCGCCCTGAGTCGCCCCACGATCGCCCTGGTGCAACCCTGCTCAGTCCCGTTGCACCGCGAATCGTTGGCTGATATCGGCAGGTGAACGAGGCTCTGGATTGCTCGCCGTTCCTTCACTTCATGGTCGAACCCTACGGCCGACAGAGGCGGGGCACCGCACTCGCTCGGCCATCCAAGATAGCCTTCTGATGGTCTTTGGCGAGTTCGCAGCCGGCACCGAAGGGGCGGACGTCAGGTCGCGAGGCGGCGTTCTGCCCGGCAAGCGCGCCGACGAATACCCTCACACGAGCCCGGCTCCGCGGGCGAGGCTGGGCCATCGGCCTGACGATGGAAGTGTGTGGATTGCCTGGGGGTTGGCGCTTGGGGACGAGGTTGCCGAAGGTGTCCGCCAGGTGGGCACACGGGCGAACCGAGGGTGCAGCCGTTTTGCGGGCTGCCCACCGGCTACGGAAAATGGGCGTTGGCCTCTGGCTTGCGGCAGGCGAGGGTACCGGAGGGCGGTTGCTGGGGCGCTTTGGCGCGACCGGGGTCGACCAGATGTGAGGGGTAGGGCCCTGCCTGGGGGGCTACGGTGAGCGTCTCGCGTCGGGTGCGTTCGCCGCGAGATCCGTGGCGGATGGCGCCCAGGGCCGACCTAGACATGGCCCTCCTCGCCAACCAGGGGCGTCGCTGGCTCGCCCATGGCCGGATGCCCGGCCAGGCCGGCGTCTACGGCCGACAGCCCAGCAGGCCCACCAGCACGGTATAGGACCGCCGGACGCTGGCCGGGGCCAGCCTCCCGCTCAGCTCTGCCACCCAGGCCTGGATGTCGGCCGGCCCTATGTCGCCCAGGGCCATCTGGCCAAAGGCAGGCAGCACGTTCATGCTCTCAGAGAGTCTTGACAGGGCGTCCTCCATAGGGAACAGGCCAAGACGTCCCAGCACCGGAGCCGCGCGCGCTCGGACCAGGCGATCCGATGGCCAAGATGTGGTCGCAAGGGCGGCTGCCATGAAGGTGCGGAAGGTGATCCGGGACCTGGAGGCGCGCGGCTGGCGAGCGCAGCGCCAGCGCGGCATCCACCGTGTCTACGGCCACCACCCCGAACACCCTGGCTGCCGTGTCGTGATCGCCGGCAACGAGGGGACCGACGTGCCCACTGGTACTCTGGCAGCGATCTACCGCCAAGCCTGCATCAATCCTCCGGGCCGGCGATGAGGAGGTTTTGATGCGCTGCAGCGTGGTCTACGAACAGGGGGACACCAGCTGCGGCGCGTACGTTCCCGACTTCCTGGACGACCTGCGGGACGCCGGGCAGCCTGTTCCCCCGCCACGCAGCGCCACCGGACTGGTCGACGTCGCCTGACGAGCTGAGGGGCCGGCGCCAATGGTGGTAGTGGCCTCGGCTTCGATGATCTGCTGGAGGATCCACTCCAGGCTGGTGCGGATCCGGTCGGTGAACTCCCCGGCCTTGAGGGCGGCCAGCAACTCGGACAGGTCAGAATCGGTGAGGGTCACCGGTTGCCTCCTCTCGTGTGTTCTTGTCGGAACACGTCGAGGATCACACCGGTGGCCCCCTTAGTGGGGGACCCTCACCGATTTACACCACCGCTTGGGACGTCCCCCGCCCACTTCGTCGAGGAGTCAGACCGGGATGCTGCGGCCACCCTTGGGGCACTCCTTGCGCCACCGCCACCCGCCAAGGACCGCCTTTCGTGGAACCGCCGAGCCCGTCCGACGCCGGCATCCTCCGCCTGATGGCGCCCCCGGCGAGGGATTGTCGTCACACACCCCATTCGTAGTATCTCGGTGGTCGTGGACGCAGCGAGGCGTGTTCCCGGACCGCCGAGGACCTGACCGCTACTGTTCAAGGAGGCCGCGAGCGACACGGCTCGACAGGTTGAGTGAGAGCAGGAATGATCTAGGAGTGGCATGGCAACTCTGACGGTCGAGAGCCGTAGGGAAATCAGCGCTGATGACGGCTCCCGTCATCGTCGCTTCCGGCCACGACTTGGCCTCACGTACCAAGAGGATCTCCGAGCCCTCATCGAGGAACTGACCTCGCTGCGGCCGGCCGAAGCATGGGCGGTCCTCGACACCGCCATCGCCCGGCTGGCCGAGCACCAACTGACGCTGCGTGCCCTCGGGCTATCCGGCATCGACCTGGCGCTCACGATCCGCTACGAGGCGACGCTCCGGGTATTACGCGACCTTCTCAGCCAGGGTTGGACGATCCGAGAGGACGACGAGGGGATCATCCTCGACGCGCCCGGTCGCTCGGCGGTACGCCTGGAGGATCCGGAGGCGGCCAAGGAGTCGATCCGGCGCTCCTTCGCCTTCGCCCGCGAGGCGCAACTGCGCGAGCCGGCCACGACCAAGTTCATCGAGACCGCCGAGCGCCGCGGAGTCAGCCGGCTGTTCACCAGCGGGGTCGAGTTGGCCGCCCGGCTCAGTGCCGAGGGTCCCGACGCGATCCAACCGATGCTGCAGGTGATCGATCCTGGTGCCCGCGACGAGACCACCGGCATGTTGCTGCAGGACGTGTGGCGCTATGCCCGGCACTTCTGGTCAATCCCATACCAGAGCACTCCTGGGCGCAACGTCTTCTACCTGATCCGCGATGCAGCGCTGCCAGAGCGGCCGCTGATCGGCATTGCGGCGCTCGGCAACCCCGTGCTGGGGCTGGCCAAGCGGGATGACCATTTCGCCTGGTCCGCCAAGGGTCTGGAGCGCCGCCTTGCAGACCTCACGGCGCGCAAGCGCCAGGAACTGGCGGCCCACTTCGTGCGGGTCTTGAACGAGGCGGTCGAGGCCACCTACAGCAAGGACTTCGGGCTCGGCCGCGATCCCCGGTCGTCGTCGACAGTGGTCGCCAGGCTGGAGGAGATCGAGCGTCTGAGCGCCGCACTGCGGCTCACCCGGCTGGACGCCGCGGGTGAGGAGCGCGACGCGGACTACCTGTTGATCCGGGCTGCGCAGGACGCCGCCGACTCGGGCGACGTCGACTCGGTCAAGTGGGAGAAAGTCGCCAAGACGGCGCTGTACCGACGCAAGCGGGCGGGTGCACTGGCCGACGCCTACCGGGCGCAGGCGGCGCTCAGTGATCTCGGCTTCACCGAGAAGGGCGGCGATCTCCAGGGGGCGTTAGCGGATCCGAACGGTCGACGGGCCGTTGAGACGGCGTTGCGGCGTATCAAGCAGGAGGCACTCGCATCCAACGTGATGGAATTGATCACGTGCGGGGCCGTGCCGCCGTACCGTGGCGTTCTTGGCGGCAAGTTGGTCGCCCTGCTGATGCTGAGCCGGCAGGTGGTCTCGGATGTCGAGGCTCGTTACAGCGGCCGCGTGAGCATCATCGCCTCGGCGATGGCGGGCCGTCCCATCCGACGGCCGGCAAGGCTGGCCCTGGTGACGACGTCGAGCCTCTACGAGGCCTACGGATCCAGCCAGTACAACCGGCTGCGGGTCGATTTGCCCAACGGGCCGCTCGCATACCGCAAGGTGGCGCGAACCGAGAGCTTCGGCACGGTCCAGTTCTCGCCCGAAACCGTTCACGCGCTGAGCGATGTCGCCCGGCACTCGGACTCCAACCGCCGAGAGGTGAATAACCTCTTCGGCGAGGGAACCAGCCCGAAGCTGCGTCTCATCCGCACCGGGCTGGAGGCGCTGGGGCTGCACTCCAGCAGCTTTCTGCGCCACAACTCTCGGCGGGTTATCTACGGAGTCCCGCTCTGCTCCAACACCGATGACGTTGTGGTGCGGGTCAGCACACGCCCCAAGTACCTATTGCCACCTGGCGAAGCCGGAACCAAAGTCCTGTCTGACTACTGGCACACCCGCTGGTTGGCGCCCCGCATCACGAGGCCAGAAGTCCTGGAGGCGGTGCGCGGGGAGGACTTCGAGAGCTACCGGCTGAGCCGCGAGACCACGTCTCTCGCCGAAGCGGACCGCATCAGTGACGGCGGGGCGGGGCGCCGCGCTGGCCGCGTCGGCACCGGCGGAGACCCGGGCTATGTCCTCCAGACTGGCGAGATCGGCGATCACATCTTCATCGAGCGGCTGTACCGGAGCACCAACAGCTACGCCGACCGCCTAAGCGCCGAGGAGTTGGAGTCAATCCACGTCGACCTCGGCGTGGATGACTATCTGGTAGCGCAGGCAGCCGAGGGGCGCCAGGTCATCGTGACCGGCAATCCAGGAGACGGCAAAACCCACCTGATCGAGCGGTTGCGCCCGCGGCTGGAGGAGTTGGGTGTCCGGGTGCTCACCGACGCCAACGCCTGCACCGACCCGGAGATCCTGGGGGAGTGGGAGGCGAGCCGGAAGGACGGTCGTCCGTTCGTGCTGGCGATCAACGAATGGCCGCTCTACGTCCTTCAACGGGAGGCGGCAAAGACCGGCTTCACGCCGGTGGCCGAGGCGATCCGGCAAGTCACCACCGCCCGCTACTTCGTGGCCACCAAGCCGCCTGAGTTGCCAAAGGACGACGTGACGGTGGTCGACCTCAGCCTGCGCAACCTACTCGTGGGCAGCGTTGTCGAGCGGGTCATCGACCGGCTGACGCAGGACCGCTTCTTCAAGGACCTGAGCCCGGTCGATCCGGCCTTGGCCAACCGGGACGCCCTGCGCGACGGGCAGGTGCGAGAGCGCTTGGTCCAACTGCTGGAACTGGTCAGCACGCGCTGGGGCCACATCACCATGCGCCAGTTGGTCGGGTTCGTCGCCTATCTGCTCACCGGTGGCCAGTCGGCGACCGACCGGGTCCGCGCCGGCCAGGATGCCCTCGTCTTCGCCTACTCCAATCTCGCCTTCGAGGGTGGCGTCGGATCTCTCTTCGACGCCGTGCGAGCGGTGTTCGACCCGGCGGAGGTGACCCACCCGGATTGGGACGACCGACTCTGGATGGGCGCCACCGACATCCGTGACTGGCTGGGGACGCGCCCGCCAGGGCCGATCAAATTCAACGAGACCGAGCGAGCCTCTGCCTACCGGGCGATCAAGCGGCGTTTCTTCTTCGAGCACGCCAAGGGCACCGATCTGCTGGCCCTGGTGCCGTCCGACGAGCGCGAGTTTCAGGAGACGCTGCGGTCCGGCGAGGGAGCGACGGCGACCGTGGTGCGTCAGTTGGTGCTGGCACTCAACCGCTTCTTCGAGCCGGACTGCCCCGAGACCGACCGCGACCACGTCCAGTTGTGGCAGAGCCACCGCTACGACGTCCGGGCGCCGTCCACGTTCGTCTCGTTCCACCAACTGCCATACCAGCGCCTTCGGATCGAGGCCCTCAAGGTCGCCCCCTGGGTGTCGGCATGGCTGCCGGCCGATCAACTGGACCGGCGCAGCTTCGCGCTCGTGGCCCAGCGGGAGGACCACGACATCGGCGTCCTGGAGATCGACCGCGAGCTGTTCCTGACGCTGATCGAGGCCGAACGCGGCCTAGGACGGTCGAGCTGGTCACGCACGGCTACGCGGCGCATCACCCGCTTCATCGACCGCATCCACGGCTCGGTCGAGCAGTCGTCGCCGATCGAGGACATCCGGATCCGCAACGTCGAGAGCGACCTCGACGAGCGCTTCGCCGTCCAGCGCCAGCCTGCGAGGTACCAGTTGTGACCATCACCAAGGACCTGCTGGAGGAGTTCTACGACGAGGAGTTCGGCTTCCGTCTGGTCAACTTCTCGATCAAGCCGGTCCATGTGGCCAACGGCCTGGCACGAGCGCTGTCGAGTCGGACCTACGACACGACCGCCCTGGTGAAACTGGTCAGGCGCTACGTGCGCAAACAGGCGCTCGGTGTCGACGAGGAGCGCTATCCGAACGCCGAGGTGCTGAAGGAGTACGCCAGCGCCTTCGTCGGCAACCGTGGTCAGGAGCCGGATGCCCTCCGGGTCACGCGGTTGCGGTCGCTCGCCTTTAACGTGCTGGCAGCCGACGGGGCCGTGTTCGATCCGACGCACTCCTCCTTCACCCTGTCCAATGAGCGCTTCGTGACCGGTGACCCCTCGGACTATCGGATGGGGCTCTTCCTGTGCCGGCTGCTCACCGCCGAGCCGCTGGCTCGGACCGACGCCGCCGACTACATGCGTGAGCTGCTCCAGTCCGAAAGCGACCCGTGGACGACGCTGGCGCTGCCGGTGCTCGCCTTCGGCGACGCTCGCGAGGAGACGGTCAGCGATGAGGTTGCCGACCGGATCGCCCGCAGCAACCACCTCTTCGATCCTGTCGGCGAGCACCTGGCGTCACCGACGCTCTGCAGCCTGCGCGATGCCTATGACCGCCTGGCCCGCTTCGAGCGCCGCTCTGGCTCCAAGCTCAACTCCCTGCGCCGGCTGATGCTGTTCGGCTGCTTCGTGCTTCACGTCCATGCCCTGGCTCGGTGGTCTGAGCGGGAGGATCACGCACCCCGGCCGCCGATCCTGCTCGACCTCTTCGACGGCACCATGATCTCGGTCGCCGACGCTAGTCGGGCGACGCTGCGGGCCGCCGGTGATGCGATCGACGGGGTGGTGCGCTCGCGCTTCCACGAGTACGTAGTCAGCGAGTACGGCGAGACCGACAAGCAGATCGAACGAGGGATAAGTGACGCGGCGCTCGGCACCCGAGCGGATTCGCTGTACCGCGTCTACCGCGACGGTGGCACCGATCCGGCAGACGCCCTGGCCCGCGCCATGGCCGAGGATGCCGTCGATCAGGAGCGCGAGGCACCGATCGGATCGCTGATCGAGCTGGGCCGGCGGGCAGGGTTCCTGGCGCCGTGGTCCAACCAGGGACGTGGCGGCAAGCTGCGCAAGCGCTACACCGCCACGGCAGAGTTCCTTGAGACCCTGGTTGCTGCCACGGTCGAGCCCGACGAGCCGGTGGAGTTCCCCGCGTTCCTGGACAGTCTGCGGGCTGACTTCGGTGTTGTGGTGGGCCGTCCGGAGGATGACGGCGTGATCCGACGCACCAACCTCTGTGACGACGACTTCTGGCCGGCCGTGGTCTCGATCAACGAGGAGGACCTGCGGCGCAACGTCGAGGAGTTCAGGGACCTGCTGGTGGAATCCGGCTACGCCAAGGCCTACGCCGACGGCCGGACGATGGTCACGACGCGGCCGGAAGGGGGACTGTGACGTGCCCGCAACCCTGACTCCGGCAGAGGTATTGGCTGATCTCATCGCCGAGGGAGTCCGGCGGCAGCAGGGTGCCGTCGGGGTGCTGATGCGCGACGTGCCGGCGCCGGACCCGACGCGGTTGCTTAAGGCGTTGGCCCGGCTGCGGGATGAGGGCATCGATCTGCGGATCGCCTACCTGCGCGAGGGTGGCCAGGCTGCCGCAACCGAGGCGGGCTTCGACAAGGACAGCTTCTCAACCCAGGTCGAGCAGGCGGAGCGCTGGCGCAACGACCGCGACCTCCACGCTCTGATCGTAGTGATCGCCCACGGCGACGAGGCCAAACTCTCCTCGCTGAAAAACTTCAGCGCCATCACCTCACGCGAGTTGAAGGACATCCTCGTCCGCCGGGCGCTCGGAGCCGAGGCCGGGCAGAACGAGGTTCAGTCCCGGTGGTGGCGTTTGCTCGGTGCCGATGACTCCGTCGGCCTGGGGCCGCTGATCGACTACTTTACGGCCCTCGGCGGCAAGACCGGCGCCGACTACCTCGACGCCGCCAGCCGCGAGATCCATCATCTCGGGCTGCTGCCGGACCACGAGTTCTTCAACGATCCCAAAGAACTTGCTGTCAAGCGGCGGCTGGAGCGCAACCGGGAACTGGCCACCCGGCTGCAGATGCTCAACGCCCAGGACCGTCGGCGGATCACCGACATGCTCGCCGAGGAGACCGACGCCGAAACCCGGCAGGAGCTGCAGGGGTCGCTCAGCCAACTGGACCGCACGAGAGTCGACGGGGGCAGTGCGAAGCCGATCTCATTCCAGGCTGCCGATCGGCTGATCCGGGCTCGTAAGAAGCCCAAGCCCAACGGCTCGAAGCGAGCACCGACCGAGAAGATGTCGAAGGTTGCCGCCGAGGCGCTGGTGGACGAGGATCGGGCCGAGGACGTCGCCGCCATCGTCGAGCACCTGAAGACGCAACTGAACCAACTCGACGAAGCCAAGCTGCGGCCCGAAACCATCCGTCTCCGGCTCCCCGATGGCACGACCGAAGCGGTCACCACCGCCCGCCTCGATCTGCTCAACCTCCTGAGCAAGGTGCTGAGCGAGGACAGCTACGGCGCACTGATCGATATGGAGGCAGCGGACCTCGAAAGTGCCCTGCGGCGTTTCGACGTCGAGCAGCACCTGGTCGCCCGCTGGAGCGGGGAGCGCATCAGCGAGTTCCTGCACCACATTGCCGACGACGATGCCGGCGCTCTGCTCAATGAGCGGTTCAATGCCTACGTGACGGCCCGAAAGCGGGTGCTGCCGCTCATGATGATGCTGGCAGTCGAGCCTCTGGCGGCCGCCGCTCATCCGCCCACGCGGGCGTTGCTGCTGACGCTGATCAGCACCTACGAGGAACTAGGCCGAACCCTTCGGGACACCTACGACTCCCTGTTCAACAAGTTCGGCCAGGACGCCAACGAGATCCTCGGACATTTGTTGCTGGTGGAGACGGTGGTGCTCCGCCTCGGAGATCGGACCTACGCCATCGCTGCGCCAACCCATCCGTTGTATCTCTGGCACTACGCGCGGTACGCTGAGATCGTCGATGCGCAGCGCACTCGACTCGACGAGCGCGATCGCGAGTTGATTGTCCAAGCGGCCGCGCGATTGCCCTTCTTCCTGACCTCTCTGTTCGTGCCGTCGACGGCCACGAGCACCGAGATCGTGTTGATGTTCATGAGCCGTCTCGGTCCTCTGCCCTACTTCGGGCGCGAGAGCGAGGGCGGCCTTTCCGATGACGGACTCGACAGCATCACGGCGCTGGTGGAGGCTCAATTGGCGCTAGAGCCCCACTCACAGCGGGGGTACCGGCTGGCGCTGATCGACCCGCCCGATGCCGGCGCCTACCTGAGCATGCTGGCCAACCTGGCAGACCAGGAGAAGCTGGCCGGTGCTCACCTCACGGTATATCGACACCCCCGCTCCAAGGTCGGGGTGGAACTGCGTCTCGACGAGGCCGAGGAGGACCGCATCGCCCGCACCTTCCGGGCGATCGCGCCGCATCGCCTGTTCACCTTCGAGGTGCGGGACCTGCCCCGCCAGGAGTTGGGCCCGCCGTCCGACGAGTTGCACCACCTGATCGTCACCTTCGATCAGAGCCAGGGCCAGATGAACCCAGCTCGTCCCGCGCTGCACCCGATCCAGCCGCTGACCGTCCCCCGCCGGATCGCCTACCGAGAGATCCACAAGACGGTGGAGTTGGAGCCCGCGTCGGGAGGACCGTTCGAGGACTACAACAACCTGGTGCGACGCCTCGCTCCGGCCGGGACCTCGTACTGGGCGGTGCACCAGCAGAACAAGCTGCGCGAGGCGCTCCACGGCATTGCCAGCCGCATCCCCTGGACGGCCGTGGCGGACCGGCAGGTGGACCGCGACCTGCGCATCGGAGCGGTGCGGATCATGACCGCCCGAGACGGCGAGCGCGATGTGGCAGCCTTCGGTCGCTCGACGATTCCCTTCCGCAAACCGCTGCGCGATGTAGTCCGGGAGTACAACGCCTGGATCAGCCCCGAGGACCTGGACAACCTCCTCCAGCAGCTCAGCGAGTTGCTCGACGCCGGCATCCTCAACCTCCGACCCGATGCGGCGGGCAAGACCAACTTCAACCGGATCAAGGGGCTCTTGGGCACGTTGATCGCCGCCCGTTGGTTCCGCACCAGCGGTTGCGAGGCAACCCGGCTGCTCATCAGCCTGGACGGCGCCGAGGCCCGTCGCTGGCTCCACCTGAGCGATGATCCGTTGCGGGCCGACCTGGTGGGCTTCACATGGACCAACGATCACTGCACCGTCAGCGTGATCGAGGTGAAGACCGTACAAGCCAAGGGCGTCGAGTACAAGATCGACAACGGCATGACGACGGGACCGGCCATCGATCAGATGCTCTCAACTCGGCGGCTGCTGGAGCAGGTCTTCGCCTCCGAGCGGGACGACGAGTTGATCACGATACCAGCCCGCCGGGAGATCCTCCGCGAGCACCTTTACCGTGAGCTGACCAAGGGCACCTACCGCGCCGACGAGCGCAAGGTATGGGCAGACCGGCTGCAGCGGCTCCTCGACGGTTCGGTGACCACGGACCTGCGCTGCCACCTGATCGACGTCCGCCTCGGCGTCGACACCTCCTCGCTCAAGGAGATGAAGGTGGTCGCCCACAAGGGTGATGTGGCCGTGCCGGTGGAGGTGACCGAACTCAACGAGCGCCAGATCGAGGTACTCATCCCCTCAGAGCCGCCCGAGGACGAGGGGGGAACGGCGCCCGGTGAGGAACCCGAACCTCCCGGCGGCGGCGGTCCTGGACCCGATGAGCCGGGACCACTAGTGCCTGCACCCAACGCAGAAGCCGAGCGGCCGGCAGCCGAGAACAGGGACGAGGGAAGCACCAAGGCGCCACCAGCATCGGCCCCGGCGGCGTCCGCGCCAGACCGTCCACGAGGGCTGCTCGGCACCGCTCCGGGCGAGTACGGCAAGACCCGGGAGATCTGGTTCGACCCGGGTCAGCCAGAAAACCGGCTGCCGAACCCGCACCTGATGATCACCGGCGAGACCGGCAGCGGCAAGACCCAAGCAACCAAGGCGATCCTGGCCGACCTGCGCCCCTTCAATGTGCCGACCCTGATCCTCGATTTCAAGGACGACTACTCCGACCCTGTCTATGCCGAGACGGAGGGGTTCACCGTCTACGACCCCAACGAGCAGAGCCTGCCCTTCAACCCACTGGCGCCGGCCGTCGACCCGCGCAGCGGACGGGTCAACCCGACCCACCACCTACACCAACTCACCGACATCATCAAGCGCATCTACCGTCTTGGTGACCAGCAGGCATACCGGCTCCGTGAGGCGATCAAGTCGGTGTACGACGCAGCCGGAGTGCCGACCCGCTCCTTCATCCCCGAGGCCGGACAGACTTACCCGCCATTCGAAGTCGTTCAGGAGCAGTTGGCCCAGGACAAGGAGAACCAGGCAATCCTGGGCCGGATGTCTCCGATATTCGACCTGGAACTGTTCAGTTCCGGGGTCGAGGTGACCGAGTTCGCCAACGTCGTCGAACGCAGCACCGTGATCCGCCTCGCCCAACTCCCCGGCGACGAGGTGAAGAACTCAGTCTCCGAGTTCTTCCTGATGGCGCTCTACAACTACCTGATCCGCCAGCCGCAGTCGCACCGTCTGGCGCGGCTGGCGGTGCTCGATGAGGCCTGGCGCCTAGTGGAGTCGCCATTCCTGGAGCCGCTCATGCGTGAGGGCCGGGCCTTTGGGCTCGGGGTGCTCATCGCCTCCCAGTTCCCGACCGACCTGCCAACGGCGGTGGCCGGCTCGACGGCGACCAAGCTCTACTTTAGCCAGACCAGCGCCGAGCAGGTGCGCGACATCCAGCGCACCATCCTCGGCAAGACGTCAGGCGCCGATGCCGACCATCTGGCCAGCATCATGCGGGGGTTGCCGCCGCTGACGTGTGTGCTCTACAGCAAGCAGTTCACCCGCTTCGTGCGGGTGACGATCAACCCCTACTTCGAGCGTAATCCCTGAGCTGACGGGTAGGCATCACTCGTCCTTCTAGACGGGGATGTGGCCGCAGAGGGCGCACGTCGATGCTGACCGCCTCGAACGTTGCTTCCCAGGGACCGACACGGGCGAGATTGGTGACTACGTGGCCGTCTAAGGTGACAAAACCCCTCGTCCGGACGATCTCCTCGATCTCCGCAACGAAGCCGTCCACGTCCATGGTCTCCGGAGACAACCACCGGCGAGGAGCCCAGAAGCCGACCATCTTGGCGAAGGTGGTGTCCTGGTCACGATCTATCGGCGAGCCGGTGTCGAATCGCCCGTTCCATTGAAGCAACTGGATGCCGTCGATCTCCGTCGGTCCCCAGCCCACCCGGTCGCCGTGCATGGGGCCACAGTATGGCGACAGCCCGGTCGCTCAGTCGGCCATGGCCTCCCAGCAGACCACGCAGTAGAAGTCCCCGAGCAACGCACCGATCTGTTGCTCTCCACGCCGCAACCGCTTCGTGAACGACATTCCCGGGCAGGCCGTCGCCGAGCAACGCGGCGTGCTCACCGCTCGACCGCCCACCGGCGGTAGCCCTCGTCTAAGCTAAGGCCGCACCCACCGTCATCATCCAACCGTACGCCGCCGCAACCGCTACGCCGCGCCGTCAAGCATCGATACCCGGGCGAGCATGCCCGGGTAGCGGGGATGCGCTTCGCTCACCTGCCCCGCCCGGCCGCCTGGACGAGTTCGGCTTCGACTTCCAACCGTCGGTGGACCGCAAGCTCGTCACCGATCTCGTCTCGGCCGGTTAATGGCCAGGGGCACCCCATGGTGTTCCTCGGCCAGCCCGACACCGCCAAACCACGCTCGCTTCCATCTCTGCCGCGCGGCGGTGGAGGCCGGCTACCGCGGGGTTCTTCACCACCGCCGCCGACCTGGTCGCCAAAAGGGCCGCCGCCTCCGCAGACGGCAGCCACGCCACCCGCATCCGCGCCTGCACCGGCCCATCCGTGTGCTCGTCATCGATGACATCAGCCGAACGGTTCCGGCGGGCTAGCCGAACTTGCTGATGAGGCGGTCGGCTGCGACGGCGAAGGCCATGCCGGCAGGGCTCGGCGTGCCGACGCGGCTGGCGGCGTAGTAATCGCGTGCCTCTGCCAGGCGATCCCGAGCCGCTTCGACGTCGCCGTTAGCCAGCCCCGCGAGCCCGGCCGTCACCAGGCAGTTCCCCACGCCAGTTAGGTCGTCACCGTGAAGGTAAGTCGCGCGCAGCGTCTCTAGTTGCGTGAAAACCTCAACAGGAGCCGGCTGGCGCTGTAGCACGGCCGTCAGGACGAGGAGCGCGAGCCGGTGTTGCCGGGCCAGCGCAGCGACGTTGCCGTTGCTGGTGAGCCGAGCGCTGGCCAGGCCGAGGTGGGCGGCGCGCCGGAGCAGCGCGGCCAGCGGCTGCTGGCCGGCGACGGGCACTACTGCGGCCGCCCGCTCTCCCAGCCGCAGCGCCAGCTGCTGCATCGCCCGGTAGGCCGTCGCTGCGGACTCAGGCTCCCGCCGTCCACCTCCCGTCAGGGCAATGACGGCAGCCGGGGCGGCGACCGCAAGCAGTAGCGCGGTAGGGCTGCCGGTAATCAGTCTCCCGCGGGCCTCGTCGCCGACACGGAGCAGGGCGTAGAGGCGAGTTGGGCGCGACGTACGCTGGTCGCTCGCCACTTGGCGGAACAGCCGCGCTGCCTCTCGCCGGTCGCCGCCGTCGGCGCGCTCGTACAGCACGCTGGCCAGCCGGACTCGCTGCGCCGAGGTCGGCCTATTCGCGGCGGTACGCCGCAGCACTTGGACGGCGAGGTCGTGATGTCCGACGTCGGCCAGCAGCCAGGCGGCGGCGCTGGCGATGTCCGCGGCAGCGTGCTGATGGCGCAGTTCTTCCGCCCACCCTCCGAAGCGCTCCTCGTAACGGTCGAGACCGTCCGGCCCCTCTGGCCAGTCCGGGGCCGCGGCCAGCCCCAGCACCTCTCGCAGCCCGGTGGCCGCCAGCGCGTCCGGAGCGCCACCGAGGAACCGGCCGCCCCGGCTCTCCACCGCGTCGCGGACGCGCTCCCCGCCCCTGAACTGCCGCCAGTCGCAGCCCGGTCCCACCTGGTCCAGTAGGGGGGCGTAGCAGTCGATATCCTCCCCCGCGTAGCCGGTGACTAACAGACGCTCCGCGTCACCGAGACGCTGCACGGCTGCGGCGCGGCCAGGCGTGAGCTGGGCGAGCTCATCGATGTCGACCACCACTGGGTCCAGCAAGCACCGTTGGTCCGGGCACAGACCGCCGTGCACCTTGAGCAGCCCGGGCGGCCGCCCGTGCGCGACCCAGTCATCGAACTCTTGTTTGAGTGTTACGACGTGCAGCGGCGGGGCGCTGGCGGGTAGCAGGCGCTGCCAGGCGGCCAGGTGCGAGCCGTACGCCGCTACGGCCGCAGCGGGAAGCTGGCGTCGCTCGGCGAGGAGGTCGTAGGCGATCTCGATGCCAACGTCGAAGTTGACTGTAACGTGCAGGCCCCCGTGGGCCAGGTGGATGGCGGCGAGCAGGTGGGACGCGTTTGGCAAGTCCAGTTGCAAGGCAAGCAGGCAGCCGAGCGCGTCGTCGCCGACGGTCTGCACCAGGCGACCGATCACAACCTCGAGCTTGCGGTTGGACGCAACGAGTTCAGCGCTCAGCCCGGGCGGGAGCTGACCAGGCACGACCTCCTTCACCGCGTCGAACAGGACACCCAGCACGTCGTTGCGCAGGCGATGGCCCATGGGGAGTCGCGCCGGGGCCGCCCCGCTGATTCCCGCTCCTGTGAAGACAGCCCAGTCGCCTCGTTGCACAACAGCCAGCATGCCGCGCAGCGTGTGGGCCCAGCGCAGCTCGTCCCCCTTGGGCCCCCCACTCCCAGCGGCGCGCTCCTGGCGTGCGGGCGGGCGGGAAGGAGCCCAGGCCACAGTGACGCCTCGGCTGCCTCGGTGAGCCGGTTGCGGCCCGCACCACCAGGCGTCGTCCCCCGTAGGTGCACGCGGCTACCTGGGCCGACGCGTCGCCAACCCGTGTTCGACGTGCTGGCTTGGTCGTCTTGCGGCCCCGGCCGCGCCCTTTGGGCGTGGCGGTCTGCGGCGCGGGCTCCTCGTGGTCCGGCACCTGCTGGCTCTTACCATCGGCCTCCCAGCGCTAATCATTGCCATCGGATGGTCGCGCAGGCGCCACGGCAAGTCATGACACGCGGCGGAGGTCCGGCGTTCCCCGGGCATGCTTCAGGAGTACCGCGCCTTCGTGTAGGCGGGAGTGGAAGCACTGGGGGCCGTGTTCGGCACCGCCCGAAGATTCTCCGGGTGACGCAGGTCGACGTGTACCACGGAGAACGGCTCGCCGCCGTGGAGGAGGCGCAGGACGTCGGAAACCACGAGGGTCGCTGCGAGGGCGCCGACAAACGCGGCGCCGATGTTGACCCCGGCAATGGCCAGCATGCCGCACCGAACCGCCTCATCCCCCGCTCCACCCTCAACCTGGCGGGCAATCTCGGCTTCATAGGCGTCCGGTAGTGGAGTCCGCCGAGGGCGGCCAGGTGCGAACGCCGCTGCCGGATCCTGGCGAGACGGGAACGTGTTCACCACGATGTCGAGGTACTCGACGGCGCCAGTGCCAAGCCCGCCGTCGACGACCCAAGTGAAGCGATCGTCGCCGAGCAGCACTCGGGGATCGCGACTATCGAACCCGGCCAAGGCGATCGTGGGCTCAAACCGGCGGATATCGGGGTGGAAGTTATCGTCGAACGCTCGCTCCACGATCACCGTATCGAACCCCAGGGCTTCAAGTGCATTGGCGACAACGCGGGTCTTGCGGCGGTCGACATCGTCCGGCCAGACGAGCGACTGGGTGGCGAGGTTGCCCTCGACGACTCGGTCGTAGTCGACCAAGCCGAGACTGACATCACCGGGACAGGCGTACGGGAGCATGCCGAGCACCCAGCCGTACGCCTGGCCAAGGTGCCCGAGACCGAGCAGCCACAGGCTGGCCGGGAGGTAGAGCAGTTCGCGGCCGATCGCGCCGGGATCCCGCCAGTCGAGGTCGGGTCGCCAGAGCGACACCCCTACGTCGCGGCGACCGGGGACCGGGTCGCCGAGTTCCTGCTGAAAGGCTTCCGAGAGACCCAAGGCCCCGGCGGCGATTCCCGCTGGCGTGGTGCCGCCCCCCTCAAGAAGGTCATCTCGGCTCTCGACCACACCGCCGACCCAGCCGCGGTGGGTCACGTACAGGAGGGGGGTACCCACTGGGCCAGCTGGACGGGCGATCGCGAGAGTGGGTCGAGCGGGATCGAGGTGGTCGACGATTTGGCCGCCAAAGCGCACGACGGCCTCCGAGACCGACAGTCCCGCCGCCAACGGGACCTCGAGGCGCGGGGCGTCCTCCAGGTGTACGAGCACGCCGCCGAGGAATGCGCGGTGCCCGGCGTTGATGACGGTGAGGAGCGCCGCCTGCGCCGCGAGATCGCCACCGATCTCCTTCCCCACCGCCACCTGCAGGATCCGCGACTCCAGGATGGCGCGCGCCTCCTCCGGGGCGCAGGCCTTGTCGGAGTCCATCAGCAGCTTCGCCGTGCGATGCAGGGTGTCGGCCGTCACGTCCCATGTCACACGAACCTCCGCACGAAGAGCCGTTTCGCAGCGTCACGGCCGGTCCACGTCGTCCACTCCCGGCCGTCGTAGAGGTGGACGCCAACCTGGCTCGGGTCGGTCGGCTGGTGGGCGAAGTAGGGCACGATCAGGGCGACGTGGTCCTTCTGGGCGACCATCGGGCTGCCCTTGTCGATGTCGCTCTGGTGCACCCAGCCACCGGGATGGGTGTGCACATCACCGACGACGCTGAGGCCGTCGGACCGGCAGAGCGCCCACAGCTCGCCGTAGGCGAGGCCGTGGAAGTGGATTCCGCCGACCAGGCAGTCGGGGTCGAGGTCGTCGTAGTAGATGACCCGGGTCACCAGACTGGGGTCGCCGGGCCGGTTCGCCAGCAGGAAGGCTCCGGACTCAATCTCGCCGTGCCCTCGGTCGCGCAGCTCCGCGAGCATGGCCTGCCAGTCGGCACGCCGCATGCGAAGGAGCGCCCTCCGCCCTCTAGATCCCCAGATACGCATAGTCGTGGAAGACTCGGTGAACGTTGTCGAGGATGAAGGTGAGGTCCCGGCCCGGATGCCAAACCAGATGGGGCGCCTCCTGCAGCCAGTTCGCGTGTGTCTGAAGGGCGAGCCGGTCCCAGGGGGCGTACATGGCGTTTTGGGCGCCCACCCACTCATCCGTGCGGAAGATCAGACCTACCTCGGCCCCCTTCGGGCGTAAGTGGGGGGCGAGCGGCGTGTTGGCCTCCACATCCCAGATGCACCCGGTCGGGGTGGTGTTGGGGTAGCCGTTCAGCTCGAACCGTATGGTGAACCCCGCCGGTGCCCCCGCCCGAGGAGCGGCCGACACAATGACGATGGCGATCGGCCACTCCACCGAGACGAGCCGCCACCGGCCCGCCTCGACCCCCGCCAGGAAGCGGCCAGAATCAAGGTGTGCGCAGAGGGCGCGCTCGTCGGGGGCCACCACCATGTCGGTCATCCGCCGAAGCTGTCCCGGGGCAGCAGGTTGAGGGTGACCTCGCAGGGTCCGCCCGGCGTGAGCAGGGAGCCGACGTGCACTCCGTCGGCGAGGTAGTGGTCAGCGCCGGGGAGGGCTAGGACGTGCTTGGCCTTCTGTTCCGCGGAGAGGTTGCCGGCCTCGTCGCCGGACGCCCGGTGGTAGATCGTCTCGATGGTGCTGCCCGGCCCGTACTCGTGGGTGAAGTCGGCGCCGTTGAACTGGACGATGACCTTGACCCGGCGGCACCGGCCCCGGTGAACGTGGTCGCGGTGGTGGATCCCGACTTCCTCGAAGGTCAAATCGAGGCCTATCTCCTCGTCGATCTCCTCGATCCAGACCCCGTGGTCGGGCTCGGTCTCCAGGAGGAGGGTGCGGACCTTGGCCGTCGGCTCCACCGCGACAACCTCCGGAGCCTCACCCCCCTCGGTGTGCTGGAACAGCTCCATTTCTCAACTCCTCTCGACGCGGCATCCCACCAACCCCGGGCTGGAGTCGGTACCATGGTGATGCACCCTCCAAGTATACCATTCCAACTTTACCTCGGAGGTAAACAACTTGTCCCACGACGGCGATGGACGCCACCTTCGGCAGCGCAGCGCTCGCGGCCTTGTGTAACTCGGAGCGTCGCCTCGCCGATCGCTGGGGAGCCGACACCGGGCGCACGGTCGGGCGTCGTCTGTACGAACTCGGCTCGGCCGATCCGCGTAACCTCAATCGGCTACCGAGGGCGTCGGTGAGCGTCGACGGCCACGGCGAGACGATCATCGATTTCGACAGTGAGGTCATCTTCCGGGGGCACCTCAGCGCGGACGGGATGCGCGGGGATTGCATCGTGATCACCAGCCTCGAAGTTCAGGGAAGTACTCAGCGATGACGACGGTCAAACAGCACCCGTTCCGCCCTGATTATGCCATCCCACCGGGGGACACGCTGCGGGAGCGGCTGGCGGAGATGAATCTGTCCCAGGCCGAGCTAGCCGCACGAGCAGGCCTGTCCACCAAGCACGTGAACCAGATCATGCAGGGCATCGCGCCGATCACCTTGGAGACAGCCATCGCGCTCGACCGGATCACTGGGGTTCCTGCGAGCATCTGGAACCGGCGTGAAGCGGACTATAGGGAGGCCCTGCTGCGCTCCAAGCCGCGGGTGCTCTCCGAAGACGACCGGGCATGGCTCGACGCCTTGCCCATCAAGGAGTTGAAGAAGCGCGGGTGCCTGCCGGACCAGAAGGACCCGGGCCGGTTGTTCGATGCTGTGTTGTCGTTCTTTGGCGTCGCTGACCGGGCTGCACACGAGCGGGTGTGGAAGGTACCGGTGGCCTCTTTCCGACGGTCGGCGGCGTACAAGAGCGCCGCAGGTTCCGTTGTCTCGTGGCTACGGATCGCGCAGCTTGAGACACAGGGCCGTAAGGTAGCGCCGTACTCGGCATCGGCATTTCGCAGGGTGCTGGAGGAGATTCGTTCTCTTACCGAGGATGGCGACCCGAACGACATCGTCGACTTGTGCGAGGCCGCCGGAGTCGTCGTTGTTTTCGTGTCCGAGATCAAGGGGTGTCGTATCAGCGGCGCGGCGTGGTGGACGAGTCCAAGCCGGGCAATTATTGCCTTGAGTGACAGATATAAAAAAGACGACCGTTTCTGGTTCTCATTCTTTCATGAAGCAGCGCACATCCTGTTGCACTCCAAGAAAGAAACCTTCGTCGACGACGGCAGCGACGATGATGTTGTCGAGGAAGAAGCGAACAGCTTTGCGGCGGACTTTCTCGTGCCACCGGGGTACAAACCCCGTCTCTATCGGCTCACCAATGACTCTGAAGTCGTAAGGTTTGCCCAGGACATCGGCGTCGCGCCCGGCATCGTCGTCGGGAGGCTCCAACACGACGAGAACTGGGGCTGGGAGAAGGGCAACAAGCTGAAGCGTGGGCTTCGAATCGTCGATGCCGAAGGCTGAGACACAACTACGTCGGATGACAATCTGCCGCCGCTCCGTCGGACGGCTGTAGACCATCGCCCTCCAAAGGAGCAACGTGCGAATATCGGGTCTTCTGCCGGTCTCGTGGGTGATGTGGCCTGAGCCCAGGGGAGGTCGGGGGGCGATGCCGGCCACAGCGGGCGCAGCGATGCACCCGGGGCCACGCATAGGGCATAGCGTCTCTCATCGGCATGTACACCCTCCCGCCCGATGCCCTCGGAGTGCTTCGGTCCCGGCTGTCGCGCGGCCAGATCGCACTCTTCACCGGCGCCGGCTTCACGCGAGCCGCGACGGCGGTTGACGGTCAACCAGTGCCCGGCAGTCGCGACCTTCGGGATGCGCTGTGGCCGATTGCCTTCCCGGGTGAGCCGGTGGATGACGCGTCGACCCTCGCCGAGGTCTTCGGCTGTGCCATCGAGCAATCCCAGAAGCGCGTGGCCGCCCTCATGGAGAAGTGCCTTCGAGTCTCTCCCGAGAACCTCCCAGGGAGCTACCGCACTTGGTTTGCCATGCCGTGGTCGCGGATGTACACGCTCAACGTCGATGACCTCGACGATGTCGCGCAGCGCACCTTCACTCTCCCAAGGCGCATCAGGCCGGTATCAGCCAGTCAATCCGTGCCGGTGAACACGAGCGACCTGTGGTCCATCCACTTGAATGGCAGGATCGACGACCTACCGAACGTAACGTTCGCTCCTCCGCAGTACGGAAAGAGGTCGCCCGGCCGGGACCCCTGGTACGCGACACTCGTCGCCGACATGCTGAGCATGTCGTTCGTCTTCGTCGGTACATCACTCGACGAGCCCCCCCTCTGGGAGCATCTCGAGTTGCGTGGAGAGCGCGGCCGCGGGCGGGAGTTGCGGCCGCGTAGCTTCCTCGTGACGCCGAATCTCTCAGTTGCCCGTCGCCGCATGCTCCATGGCCTCAACATCGATTATGTGCCGATGGACCAAGAGGAATTCGCGGCGGTCCTTCAAGACCTGTCGTCCGAGGCAGATGCAGGCCACAAGGCGCAAGCCGCCATCCGTCGCGATACCCCAACTGCTCGCATCGTCGATGACCTCACACGGATGCGGCAGCAACGACTCGACGTCAACCGGGCGCAATACCTGCTCGGCCGCGAACCGACCTGGACCGACATCACCGATGGGTTCGCGATCGAGCGGACGTTCGAGGCTGATCTCCTTCGCGAGTCGACACTTCTCGAGCCCCGACTCGTACTCATCACGGGCACAGCCGCGACAGGCAAGTCGACATCCTTACGACGTCTGGCCCTCGCCGTCGAGGCCTCCGGCCGCACCGTTGGATGGGTCGATCCAACCGTCACGGAGGTCGGCATACCACGAATCCGCGACGCAATCGCCGGGTCTGGGTTCGACTTCGTCGCTATTGACGACGTCGATCTGTTCGCAGAGCAAGCGGGGCCACTGATGAAGGCTATCTGCGAAACGCCCGACGCGCCTCGCTTGCTCGTTACCGCGCGAAGTACCAGAGCAGAGCGCTTTAAGGTGCTCCGTCACATCTCAGGCATCGATCACAGCCACATTGTCGCCCCGCCCCTAACGGATGACGACATCGACGGCCTGATCGACTCGCTGTCTCGGGCGGGGCTGTTGGGTCAACTGGCCGGCAAGTCGTATGCCCAACAAAGGAGCGTATTCAGCCGCCTCGCCGGCCGGCAGCTCCTTGTCGCCATGCTCGAAGCGACGTCGGGTCAACGTTTTGAGGAGCGTATCGATGACGAGTGCTCCCAACTCCTAGCCGACCAAGCTCTTGTCTACGCAATCGCCGCTGTTGCCACGCGCTATCGGCTTTGGCTCAATGTCGACGAGATTCTGGCCGCCGTCGGTGAAGCCAACGCGGAGCAGTTGCGAGTTATCAACGCGCTTGTGCGCCAGCACCTGCTTGTTCCTGCGGGCGATGGGGGCCTGGGCGTACGGCATCGCATTATTGCCGACCGTGCCGTGTCATGGTTCAGACGCCAAGGTCAGCTTCGTGAGGCAGTAGGCGGTGTGGTGTTCGCCATGGCGATTCAGTATTCACGAACTAGGAATCCATCATCCCGCGCCTTCAGGCTCCTCATTCGACTGCTGAATCACCGTTTCATGATCGAGGAGATTGGTGATCGCAATGACGCACGTGCAATATATGAGTCAGTAGCAACCCTCCTTCAGGATGATTTCCACTTCTGGTTGCAACGAGGCAGTCTTGAGACGGAAACAGGTGACCTTCCACTCGCCGAGAACTATCTCGACCAGGCGAAAGCACTGGCACCAGATGACTATCGGATTCAAACCGAGTGGGCATACATGTCGCTTAAACGTGCGGCTGAGTGGGCACAGAACGGCGAGCCTGGCTGGCGGGAGCGCGCGGCTCAGGCGATGTCGGAGCTACGCGGCGTCATAGAAGCCCGAGGGGCCCTTGATTCCTACCCGTACCACGTGATCGGTAGCCAAGGACTTCATTTCCTTCGACGAGCGCCGGTCACAAAGTCAGACAAGATCAGGCAGCTGGACGCGCTTCGGAAGATCGTTGCGCGCGGCTGCCGTCTGCATCCCGCGGTTGACGAGCTGAAGCAGCTTCGGGACGACCTTGAACGCGAGTACCTGCTCATGGGCACTGATGTCCCAAGGCCGTCCCCGGATGAGTAGCCGCAGCGATGGGGTTGCCAGCGGAGCTGCTCGGGGTATCGGCGATCTGCGGCAGCTCCGAGACAAGGCAGACCATGCCGGCGGCCGCCCATAAGGTGCCGGCGCGGCCGCCCATATTGTTCGGGTCGCTGAACTCAGCGACGACGGAACTGGCGATCCGCGCCCCCACACCGGGCCTGCCGGGGTGTCTCAGAACGCGGCTAGGGTGCTCGGCTAAGCTATCCTCGAAGTACCGTTAGCTCCCATGACCCCTGGCGGGGTCGCCCTCGGCGGATGAGAATCGGTGCGTGTCGGCCCGGGCAGACGTCGTGTACCTATGGCGCTCGGAGCCCGTTGTTAGCTTGACGCGGGGGCCTCGGGCGCTCCGTCCTGTCGCCTCGAGCACGCACCTCAGTTTCTTCATGACGAGGTCCCTATCCGGTCCGCCACGTCCAGGGAGCGAGCTGAAGGGGGAGATTGACGATGGAAGTGGTGGTAGGGCGATGCGCGTTCTTGGACGTGCACCGTGACACGGTGATGGCGTGTGCCCGCACACCCGAATGGGACAGGGGGCCGGCGGGAGGAGATAGCCCAGTTCCGAACGACAACGTCTCAGTTGTTGTTGCCGGCGGACTGGCTGGTCGAGCGGGAGGTCACCCTGGTGGGCATGGAGGCCACCGGCGTCTACTGGAAACCGGTCCACTGGGTGCTTGAAGGGGCCATCGACAACGTGTGGGTGATCAACGCCCGGCATATGCGCAACGTGCCCGGTCGCAAGACCGACGTGGCCGACGCCGCCTGGGGGGCGCAGCTGATCGAGCACGGTCTGGTACGACCCAGCTTCATCCCGGACCGGCCCGGCCGGGAGCAGCGAGACCTGACCCGGTATCGCAAGTCGGTGATCGAGGAGCGAGGCCGGGAGACCCAACGCCTGCACAAGGTCCTCGAAGACGCCGGGGTGAAACTGTCCTCGGTGGCATCCAAGGTGTTGACCAAGTGGGGCCGAGAGATGATCGACGCCCTCATCGCCGGCCAGCGCGACCCAGAGGTGCTGGCGGAGATGGCCAAAGGTCGTATGCGATCCAAGATCCCCGAGCTCAAAGACGCTCTGGCTGGACGGTTCAACGCCCACCACGCCTTGTTGTGCCGGGCCATGCTGGCCCGCATCGACCAGGCCGATGCCACCATCGACGAGCTCACCACCGCGATCGAGAAGCTGCTCGATGCCGAGGCAGGGGCCCGCGGAGAACTGGGCCGCTACGGGACACGGGCGGCATTTCGCTGGGACGTCACGGCTGAGGACGTGGGCTTGACGGTCTACGTGCGCAGTCCCAGCCTGCTGCCGGCGGTCATCGCCTCCCCGCTGGGCCTGGACGTGATCAGCCGGGGAGTGGTGGTCCGTCGGGAGCGAGTGCGGTAATGGAGGCCATCGGAGATGTATGCCGATCCATCCTGCGATCCCGCTCAGCAAGTCGCTGGCGGGGGGGCGGGGCGTCGGGCGCCCACCCCGTTTGGAGGCCGCCGAGAGCCAGGGTCCGAGGAGAGGACGGCCAGGTCGGCGGGGTCGAGGGCATGGTCTTCGGAGTTCTGATCTTCATGCTGGGCGTCCTGGTGGTGGCCAATGCCTGGGGAGTCATCGACGCCAAGATGGCAGCGGCCGGGGCGGCGCGTGAGGCGGTCCGGGCCTACGTGCAGGCTCCGTCGACGAGCCAGGCAGTGCCAATGGCCCACCAGGCGGCGGTGGCAGCTATTCGAGCCGAGGGTCGTGACGACAAGCGGATGACACTCACTATGTCGGGGGTCTTGGCTCGCTGCAGCCGGGTGACCGCCGAAGTCCAGTACCGGGTGCCGCTGGTGAGCGTGCCGGTCTTGGGCGGTGCGGGCGCCGGTCTGGTCGCCTCGGCCCGGCAGTCTGCCCTGGTCGATCCCTACCGCAGCGGCCTGCCGGGGACGGCCAGCTGTGCATGAGAGCCAGGCCGGAGTGCGGATCGGCTCCGAACCGGGGCCCGCTCTCTGCATACGCCGGCGCCACCGCCGGCTCCGAGGAGAAGAGGCGAGCGTCCTCGTCCTGGTCCCGGTAGGCATCCTGGTCCTGGTCGTCCTGGCGACGATCGCCGTCGACTCTGCCGCCGTCTATCTCGGGCAGCGCAAGCTCGAGAACGCGGCGGCGGCGGCGGCGACCGATGCCGCCGGCGCACTGGCCGAGCCTGGTTTCTACCGGCACGGCGACGTCTCGTTGGACCCCGCCAGCGCCCGCCGAGTCGCCCTCAGCTCGGTGGCCGCCCAGAGCCTGGGACGCATGGCTCTGGACGGTCCCCCAGAGGTCGCGGTGGCTGGGCGCCAGGTCTGCGTGTCTCTCAGCGCGGCGGTGCCGCGAGTCTTCGGCCAGTCGCTGCCCGGTGTGGCCGCCACCACCGTGGTGCGCGCCAGGGCCACGGCCACCGCGGCCGGCGACACCACAGCAGCAGTTCCCCGCCGCGCCCTTTGTTGACACAGCTATAGTGCATCTTATGCAGTTCCATCTACACAGATGGCGCTCTCGACTGCGGCTTGCGGCCTGGACTGGGTGCCTGATCTTGGCTCTGGCTGGTCTGGAGGTGGCTGGTCACGGAGCCCTCCAGGCGCCTCCCCTGGCCCACCCGGAGAGGCTTGAGGCGTGGTTGGCTGGTCGGCCGGCCAGCACCGTAGCCTTCGCCGGGCTTCGGCTCGTGACCATGGGCCTGGCCTGGTACCTGCTGGCCACCATGACCATCGGGGCTGGCCTGCGCTGTATGGACCTGGTGCGGCTGAGGCACCTGGTTGACGCGGTGACGCTTCCGGGAGTGCGCCGGCTGGTGGCCGGCGCGGTCGGCGTCTCGGTTGGCGCCGCCAGCCTGGTGGCCACGGCCAGCCAGGCCGGCGCTGTCGCCGGGCACGGCCGGCCGCCCGCTACGCCCGTCCCGGCATTTTCAGCCACGCCGGTCGTTCCCGGCTCGGGGCCGGTGATGATCCGGCTGCCGCCCGGCCGGTCGGCCGCCCCGGCTCCCGGTAGAGCGGAGCTCTGGCCCGGCCGTCCACCGGAGTCGGGACAAGTGCCCATGCCTCGGAGCTGGGTTGCCCGGCCGGGGGACAACCTGTGGTCGATGGCCGAGGCCAACCTGGCCCGGGCCTGGCAGCGCCCTCCCACCGACCCGGAGGTCGATCGTTACTGGCTGCGCCTGATCGAAGCCAACCGTTACCGGCTGGCCGATCCGGCCAATCCCGACCTGATCTTCCCCGGCCAGGTCTTCGACCTGCCGCCGCCCTGACGATCCCCGCCATGAGGCCCTGTGGACTTCACCGCCGCCGGTAGAGTGCCACCATGACCCGGCGGTCACTGATCGCGTCCTGCCTGGGGCTGGCGATGGTGGCCGGGAGCTGCGCCCGTCCGGCGGCGATCCACCGTGCGCACCGGACCACGCCAGTGACCCAGCCCGCCGTTCCGTCCAGCCAGGTGGCCACCGCCCAGGTCCCCTCGGTGCCGGCGTTCGCCTCTCCGGGGGCGTCGTCGCCCTTCCTCACCTTCGCCAATCCCAGCGTCCTGGAGCCGTCCAGCCCCAACAGCCCCAAGGAGCCGCTGGTCTTCCTGGTCCACGCCGACCAGCCGGGCTGGCTGCAGGTGAGCCTTCCTCACCGCCCCAACGGCGCGACCGGCTGGATCCGCGCCAGCGACGTGACCCTCGCCGACGACAGCTTCAAGGTGGTGATATCGCTCGGGGCCCACCACCTGAGCGTGCTCGACCGGGACAGGCTGGTCGACCAGGCGGCGGTGGCGGTCGGCCGCCCCGGCGCGCCCACTCCCACCGGCAGCTTCTACGTCACCGAGCTGGTCCCCTGCAGCTCCACCTCCGGCCAACCGTGCTCGGTGAGCGGCCCCTACGGTCCCGGGGCATTCGGCCTCTCGGGGTTCTCCGACGTCTACACCACCTTCAGCGGTGGAGCCGGCCAGATCGCCATGCACGGCACCAACCAACCCTCCCTAATCGGCGAGAGCATCAGTCATGGCTGCGTGAGGATGGCCAATGCCGACATGGCTCGATTGATGAGCGAGATCCCCCTCGGGACCCCGGTCGACATCACCGCCTGAGCCCCCGGCAGCCGGAGGCGGTGCCTGCCGGGGCAGGCGTTCACCCGGGAGAGGCGACCAGGCCGGCCCGCAGGGCGCACAGCAGCACCCCGGCGGCCAGGGCGGCCGTCTCGGCTCGCAGGACGGTCCGGCCCAGGTCGACCCACGGCAGCCCGCTGGCCCCCTCGCCGGCGCTCCAGCCGCCCTCGGGGCCGACCAGCACCACCGGCCGATCGAGCGACGGGGGGTCCCCCCCTGGACGGGCCAGGCACCCCCGGGCCGCCACGTCGCCCGCCGCCAACAGGTCGGCGAAGGTGGTAAGCCGGCCCACCTCGGGCAGTCGGGCCCGGCGGGACTGCATGGCGGCCTCCCTGGCCACCCGACGAAGCCGACCCAGGTGGCGATCGGCTCGGCCGGCCGGCCAGCGGACCACCGTGCGTTCAGTGACGAGGGGGAGGATCGTGTCCACGCCTATCTCGGTGAGCTTCTGGACCACCCATTCGGGACGCTGCCCCTTGACCAGGGCGAAGGCCACCGTGATCGGCGGCTCGGCTCGCTCCTCGAGGACCACCGGGCCGACCGGCACCAGCGTGGCGGGCGCCGGTCCCCCGCCGGCGGGCTCGAACCGGCACCGTCGCCACCGCCCGGCGCCGTCGGACGCGCTCACCACCTCTCCCGCCTCGAGCCGCAGCACGTGGGCCAGGTGGTGGGCGTCGCCGTCGTCGAGGACCGGCACGCCCAAGTCGGCTACGAAGACGTGGGCGGCAGCCGCCGCCAGGTCGGGGCGGGGCCCGCCCGGTGCTGGGGCGGGGACCCCCGGCGGGGGGGACAGGTCGCCGGGCGAGCCCGGGATGGAGTACGGAGCGGAGGCGCCGGTCGGCTGGGCCGGGCCGGCGGTCACTACTTGAAGGCCGAGCGGATCTTGGACAGCAGGCTGGCCTCGGGCGGAGCCACCTCCTCGCCCCGCTCGGCGGCCAACTGGCGCAGCAGGTCCTCCTGGGGCGGGCTGAGGTCGGTGGGAGTGTCCACCACCACCTCCACCAGCAGGTCCCCCCGGCCCCTCGACTCGACGTGGGGGACGCCCCGCCCGCGCAGGCGGAAGGTCCGTCCGGTCTGGGTGCCCGGCGGCACCACCAGGTCCTCGGTCCCGTCCAGGGTCTCGAAGTCCAGATGGGCCCCCAGGGCGGCCTGGGTGACGGGCAGGTGCAGGGTGTGGACCAGGTCGTAGCCGGCCCGGCGAAATCGATCGTGGCTCTTCACCGACAGGTGCACGTAGAGGTCACCCGCCGACCCGCCCCGGGGGCCGGCCGGGCCCCTGCCGCTCAGGCGAAGGGTGGAGCCGTGGTCCACCCCGGCCGGCACCTCCACCGTGTAGTTCCTGGCCTCGGTGACCCGGCCCTCGCCCCGGCAGTCGGGACAGGGGCTGGCGATCACCTGGCCGAGCCCGCGGCACCGGGTGCAGGGACTGGCGGTGACCATCTGGCCGAGGATCGTCTGACGAGCCCGGCGCACCTCGCCGGCCCCGCCGCAGACACTGCAGGTGGCGGGGTTGGTGCCGGGACGAGCCCCGCTGCCCGAGCAGGTGGCGCAGGTGACGGCCAGGCGGGGGCTCACCTGCTTGTCCGCTCCAAAGACGGCCTCCTCGAAGCTCAGCTCCGCCACCACCTCGGCGTCGCTGCCCCGCACGGGCCCCTGCCGGCTGGGCCGCCCGCCACCGAACGGCCCCTGGGCGCCCCCGAAGAAGGCGTCGAACAGGTCGCCCAGACCCCCGCCGAACACGTCGCTTGGCCCGGCGCCGCCTCCCGCCGCCACCCGCTCGGGGCCGAACATGTCGTAGCGCCGGCGCCGCTCGGGATCGCGCAGGGTCTCGTAGGCCTGGCTCACCGCCTTGAAGCGCTCCTCCGCCCCAGGGCCTCCGCCGCTGGTGTCAGGGTGCAGCTCCCGGGCCAGGACACGGTAGGCCCGCTTGATCTCCTCCTCGCTGGCGTTGCGGTCCACGCCCAGCAGCTCGTAGTAGTCGGTGGCCAAGGTTGTCCGTCTATCCCTCGCTCAGGTGGCGGCCCAGCCGCCGGCTCACCATGGCCACCGCCGCCAGGGCCTGCGGGTAGTTCATCCGGGTGGGGCCGAGCACCCCTACCGTGCCGAGGTCCCCCTCCACCCCGTAGGGGGCCACCACCACCGCGCACTCGGCCAGCGAGGCCACCCCGTGCTCGGTCCCGATGGACACCGACAGCCCCCGGTCCAGGACATCGCGAAGCAAGGTGACCACCACGTATTGCTGCTCGAGGATCCCGAGCACCGAGCGCACGGTCTCCACCGCGTCGAAGGCGCTGGCCATTCGAGAGGCACCCCCGACGAAGACATGCTCGATCTCGTCGGCTCGGCTCGGGCGGGAGATGGCGTCCAGGGCGGCGGCCAGCAAGGCGTCGAGGGCGGGGTCGCCGGTCGAGGCGACCGGGCCTGCACCGCCGGCTGCACCCGGGCCGCCCGCCCCCAACGAGCCCGGGCCCCCGGCACCGGCGGCACCCAGGCTCCGGCCCATCAGCTGCGCCGCCAGCTGGGCGCTGGCGATGGCCATACGAGCCTCGTCGAGCTCCTCGGCCAGCTCGATCCGGCGCTTCTCTACCGAGCCGTTGGACAGCACCACGACCAGCAGGGCGTGGTGGGGACCCAGGCTCACCAGCTGCGCCGAGCGGACGGTGGCCGCCTCGTGGGCCGGCCCCACCACCACCGCGGCGTAGTCGGTGAGCTGGGAGAGCAGCTTCGAGGTGGCGGCCAGCATGTCCTCCAGCTCGCCGTGGGCCAGGGCGAAGAAGTCCCTCACCCGCTGGCGCTGGCTGCGGTCGAGGGTGCCGGGAGTGGCCAGCTGGTCCACGAAGTAGCGGTAGCCCCGGTCGGTGGGCACCCGGCCGGCGCTGGTGTGGGGCTGGCGCAGGTAGCCCTCGTGCTCCAGCACCGCCATCTCGTGGCGTACCGTCGCCGGCGAGACGTTGATCTCCGACGCCCGGGCGGCATGAGCCGACCCGACGGGCTGCGCCGTTTGGATGTACTCCGTGACCACGGCCCGGAGGATGGCGGCTTTGCGGTCGTCGATCATGGTGGTGGACCCAGAGGCGCCCGCACCGGGAGACCCTGGGTGAGAGCGAATTCTACCGGGGCGGGGCCGCCCGGCGCACGAGTGCCCGCCGTCCCAGGGCCGGCGTGGTGGCCACCATCTCCTCCGACCCCACCCGTCTGGCCGGCGCATGGTCGTAGGCGCCGCGCCGCAGGCGGTAGAAGATGGCCAGGGTGTCCACCAGCATGTGGGCCACCGCGGCCGGGGAGATGGTGCTGGTGAAGCGCTCGCTCAGCCTGACCGGGGCCTCGAACAGGCGAAGGTAGCCGAGGTGGCGGGCCACCACGAACAGCTCGAGGTCGAAGGCAAAGCGCTCCTCGACCATGCGGGGCAGCACCGCGGCGAGCACCTCCCGGCGGACCAGCTTGACTCCGGTCTGGGTGTCCCGCACCCGCAGGCGAAACAGCACCCGGATCAGCTGCTGGTACCCCCACGAGTAGACCCGGCGCAGCGCCGGGTAGTCGACCACCGACATCGGGTGGCGCTTGCTGCCCAGGATGATGTCCGGCTGGTAGGCGCGCATGATGGAGGCCAGCGGGGCCAGCACGTCAGGGGCGACGTCTCCGTCGGCGTCGATGAAGCCGAGGTAGCGCCCCCGGCCCATGGCCAGGCCTACCCGCAGGGCCTGGCCCTTGCCCCAGTTGCGGTTGAGCGTGACCCGGCGCACCGCCTGGTGGGCCAGGCCGGCCAGGGCCTCGGCACTGCCGTCGGTGGAGCCGTCCGAGACGGTGATCACCTCGAAGGTGACCCCCGCCGATGCCAGGACCTCGACCAGCTGCTCGACGTTGGGACGCAGGCGGGGCCCAGGGTTGTAGTACGGCACCACCACCGTGAGATCGAGGTCGGGCTCGGCCAGCTCCCACAGCTCTCCCCGACGCTCGCCCATCCTGGTCCCGATGGTACTCCGGGGCTGGTGGCGGCGTCCGGCGGTCGAGCCCCACTGCCTACCGGCAGACATCCGAACCGGCCCTGGCCGCCAGCCGCTGGTCGGCATACCAGGGGCGCAGGCGCAGCCGGCAGGGCGGCAGGTGGCCGTATACCAGCACCCCGTGGCCGGGTCGGATACGGCGCAGGGCGTCGGCTGGGGCCAGGCGCCGGGACGACCGCGACTCGGTCGTCGACCGGCCGCCCTGGCGGTCCCTGGTGGTCGCCGCCTGGGCATACTCCTCCTCGCCGACCAGCCGGCTCACGTGGTCCAGGGTGCCGGGGTCCGATATGCCCGACAGCACCACCTTGGCCCGATGGTTGTTCACCACGGTGGCGGCCCGCTCCCCGTAACGAGCGGCGATCTGAGCCATGTCCTGCCACACCGTGACGAGCTGTATCCCGTGCCCGGCGGCGGTAGCCGCCAGAGTGTCCAGCTCGGCCAGCGGGGCGATGTTGGCTGCCTCGTCCAGCACCACCAGCAGTGGGGGGGCCAGCGGGCGCCCGCTCCGGGTGACCTGGTCGTAGGCACTGGCCAGCACCTGGTCCACCAGGGCGGCGAAGACAGGTTGGAGGCGGCGCTGCTCGTGGGCCGGCGCACAGGCGAAAAGAGTGTGGGAACCTCCATCTATGAGCCGGCCCGGATCGATCTCCGACCAGGCCGACGAAGCGGCCACGGTGGGGTCGGCGAACGCCTCCAGCACCGCTTCGGCGGTGGTGTACACCGAGGATCGCTGGCGCTCCTCCCGCATCCAGGTGGCCCTGGCCGCCTGGACGGCCTGAGCGGCACCCGACCTCTCCAGGAGGGCGACCACCTCCTCCACCTCCTGCTCGTCCACCCAGCGGACCACGTCGGCCATGGACCGCCCGGCGCCGGCCGCGGCCAGCAGCAGCGGGGCCAACAGCTTGGCGGCCAGGGCGAACCAGAAGTCGGCCTCAGCCGGGCCGCCGGCGTGCGATCGTGCCGTCCCGCACAGGCCGGCCGCGGTTCGCCGGGCACCCACCCATGTCTGGCTGGCGGCCAGGGGGGACCAACGGGCGGCGGGCAGGCCAGTGCTCCCGGTGGGGTCGTAGAGCCATACCTGGCCCAGCCTCTCCCTCCAGGCCAGGGTGTCTCGGACCAGGTCCGTCTTCACGCTGGTGGCCACCACCGGGCCATCCCACTCGAGCAGTGCAGGCACGGCAAAGCCGGTGGTCTTGTGGCTCTGGGTGGGACCGACCACGATCACCGACTGGGCGACCTCGGCGGCCACCCAGCGCCGGCCCGATCGGCCGAGGACCAGGCGCCCAGGAGCCGGGCCGGTCACGACCAGAGGGCGCAGGTCACGGCTCCTGGCCCACCTGGCTCCCGTCCGGCTGGGCTTGTCCCGACCCAGGCCGGCCAGCCAGCCGCGGCCAGGAGGGGGGCGCCGCTGGGCCCGACCGGCCATGGCTCTGCCCAGGGTGACGACCACGCCGACCGACAGGCCCACGGCCACCACCAGGACCAGGAGGGGCAAGGGCGACCCGGGCGTGGACGGCAGCCGGGTCACTGAGGCTGGTCCGGGGACATGGAGGGCCCGGACGCCGGGACCGGAGGGTGACCGGCCGGGAGGGGCTCGCCCCCGGGGCGAGCGGCCGGTGTCGCCCGCCTGGCAGCCATGGCGGCGTCGGTGTCGACCAGGGCCCGCTCGCTCGGCCCCAGGCGGTGGCGGACCAGGAACGACCGTTGGCCAACCTTCCAGAGGGCTACCCCCCGACTGAGCTGGGGCAAGAGGTCGGCTTCGGTCATGGTGAGACCGAGCAGCTCCCGGGATGCCTCTGCCTCCCCCGGTGGCTGGCCGTAGACCACCCGGGTCTCCGAGTCCGACAGCAGTCCCTGGGCCAGCCCGACCTGCTCGGACCCGGCATTACCGGCCGCTCCCAGGTCGGACAGGCGGTGCAGGACGGCGACGTTGGCCACGCCGTAGGCCCTGGACAGCTTCCAGGACGCCTGGAGCCAACGGGCCACGCCCAGGTTGGCCAGGATCGCCCACGCCTCGTCGACCACCACGATGCGCCGGTGCCCGTCACCTCGAGCCAGGGCAGCCTGGAGCCAGGCGGTGGCGCAGGTCATGAGGATTCCCAGGGCGGCTGAGCGGTAGAGGGCCGACAGGTCGAGGACCACCAGGGAGCCGTCGAGATCGATGCCGGGCGTCGTCGGGCCGTCGAACATGCCCCGCAGGTCACCCTCGACCAGCCGGCGCAGCTCCAGGGCCACGTCTCGACCGTCCTCGGCCAGGGTGGCCGGATCGGTCCGTATGGTGCGCGCCGCTTCGGCTGACGGTTCGAGCAGGGCCCCGGTGATGACCGGGAGGGTTGGCGGTTGGCTCGACCGCGCCAGCACGCTGGCCAGGGAGAGCTCGACCGCGGCTCGCTCCCGCGGCGTCACCGGGCGACCCAGGCAGGCGCTGGCCAGAGACCCGAGCAGCTCTGCCTGGCGCCGTCCTGACTCCGATTGGATCGAGCCGGGGCGGCGCAACCCAGCTTCGGGCGGGCCGGGATCCAGCGGGTTGAGACGGATCGGGCCGCCCGGGCGCAGCCGGATGGGATCAGCTCCCCAGGCCCCGGCCAGGCTGGCATACTCACCCTTCGGGTCAACCACCCAAGCCCGGCGCCCGAAGGCGGCCTGACGCCAGAGGTAGGACTTGACGAAGGCACTCTTGCCCCGGCCGATCTGGCCGAGGACCACCATGTTGGGGTTGGTGAGGATGCCGCGGGCGTAGAGCTCGAAGGGGTCGTACACGAACCATCCGCCCAACAGGTCCTCGCCGATCAGGGCGCCCTGGGCTCCCAGGCCACCCTCGCAGACGAAGGGATAGGCCGCACCCAGGTGGGCGCTGGTCACCCGGTGGGCAGGGGGAGTCAAGCCAACCCCCGGGCCAGTGGCAGGGTCCAGGTGAAGGCCAGGTCCTGCTCCCCGTGCAGCCGGCGCAGCTCGAGGCGGGCCTGCCCAGCCACCTGCTCCAACTGCCGGCAGGCGCCCTCCAGGGCATCCCCCGACTCGGCAGTTACAGTCACGTAGCCGGAGAAGCGGAAATGAGCGTGGCCGTCGGCCACCTCACGCTCCCTTTGGACCACCCCGTCCTGCTCGCGGCGACGCCGGGCGCTCTGGAGGAACCCGCTGCGCCGCCTGAGCTCGGCATCAGCCACGTCGGCCGTCCTGGCCGCCTCCACCTCCCGGGCCGCTCGAAGGGGGCTCATCGGCTCCATGACCACTGCCACCGTCCTCCTGGTGCCGGCGTGCAGCAGCAGCGGTGCCAGGAAGTCCGGCCCGACGTCGATCCTCGGCCACTCGGCTACCCAGTAGGTGGCGTGCCATGTCCCATCGGTGCGATAAGCCGACCAGGTCACCTGGGTGGCCAGGGGCCAGGGCCAACCGGCATCCTGGCTTGCTCGCGTCGGCAGGGGGCGGACGTCAATGGCCTGGCGCAGGACGTCGGCCAGGGCACTCGGAGCGAGCGCTCCTTCCACGGCCAGGTCGGCGCTCCGAAGCCTTCCCTCGATGGCTCGCAGCTCCTCCTCGACGACTGCACAAGCTCCCTCGTCCCCGCCCCCAGCAGCCTGCACGGCGCGAGCCGACCGCCCAGCATGGACGGCCAGGACCAAGAGCACCTGGTGGTGCTGGGTCACCGGGCCGGCCTGTTCCATCAGCTCGGCGTAGGACCGGGCCGGCGGCTCGGCACAAGGGTGGGCCGGAGACCCGGACGAGTCCCCGGGGCTGGCGGAGGTCGTCGCTACCGGGCCCGCGGAGCGGACCGCCACCGGAAGGCTTCGCTCGACCCACTGGAGGCGGTGCACGGCGGACCCCTCGCGGGCCAGCCCGGCCAGGACGCCCGCCCAGGCAGCCACCCGTCTGTGCTTGTCGTCCGAGTCCAGCAATGCGAAGGCCCGACCCCTGACGGCCACCGCCGCGGCATAGATCCGCCCGTCCCTGACCACCCCGATCCGCCTACGGCCAACTCGTACCGGCAACTGGAGGATCCGGCACCCGGCGAGGGGTCCCAGCGGGGGCGGTGGTGGTGGCGAGGAGGCCCCGCCGACAGGCTTGGACGGCGACGGCACGACCCAACCCAGGCTGGGGACCGACGAGATGTGGCGGCGGCGCCGCAGCAGTCCCTCAGCCACCCACCGACCCGCCAGGGGCAGCCACTGCTCCGGGGTCCGGCCGCCGACCGGCCAGCAAGCCAGCGCCACGCCTCCGGCCACGACCAGGAAGGCGACCGACCCGCCGGCGGGGCTGGGCCACGCTCGCAGTATGCCCACGGCGGTGACCATGGCCGCGGTCACCGCCGCGATCTGCCCTCCCCGCCAGCCAGCCACCAGGCCCCGGCGTTCGAGCGGACCGAAGCGGTAGCGGGGCACCTCACCAGCCAACGCCCGTCCCCTCCTCGTCGGGTCCCACTGATTCCGCTCCACCTTGCCGGGGTAGCTCCAGGTCAAGTCCCGAACCGGGGCCAGCCGGCCCGGGGACCAGGCCGTCCGCCACCAGGGGGGAGCCGTCCGCCACCAGGGGGGAGCCGTCCGCCACCAGGGGGGAGCCGTCCGCCACCA
>JAVKSQ010000001.1:41410-115809 GCA_039583615.1 Acidimicrobiales bacterium | reverse complement strand
GTCCGCCACCAGGGGGGAGCCGTCCGCCACCAGGGGGGAGCCGTCCGCCACCAGGGGGGAGCCGTCCGCCACCAGGGTGGCGTCCCCGCCTCCTCCGGCGGAGCCGCCCGGCCCGTCGGCCGGCCCTCCTGGCAGCCCGACTGCCGGCCCCCCGCCCGGCCCGTCGGCGGGCCCCTCGCCCCGGCCGTCGGCAGCTGGGCCGGCTCCCACACCGATGTCAGTCCCGGGCTGCGACCCGGTCGTAGCCTGCTCGCCGCTGGGGGGTGGGGCGACCGTACCGGCCTGCGCCTCCATCCAGGTCCCCATGTCATCTGGCTCGGGCTCACCGGCCGCTACCGCCACACCCGACAGCCCCCGCGGGCTGCTGGGCTCCTCCTCGGGCCCGGCGCCTCCTCGTCCGCCCAGCACCGAGGCCACTGCGCTGGCGGCGGGCGCCAGGACCGATGCGGCGCCCCGCCGACCGATCCCGTCGAGATGGGCCACCGCCCCGGATTCGACCATCGGGATCACCCGCAGCAGGGCAAAGGGCGACGAGGCGGCCAGGACCAGCAAGGTGGCCCCGCCGACCACCCCTGCCACATCGGGCCCAGAGCTGGACCCGCCGGTGAGGGCGCCCACCGCCAGGCCGAGGACGCCCACCATCACCAGC
Organism: Acidimicrobiales bacterium; assembly: GCA_039583615.1. Classification (GTDB taxonomy): domain Bacteria; phylum Actinomycetota; class Acidimicrobiia; order Acidimicrobiales; family QHCF01; genus QHCF01. The sequence goes on along the minus strand of JAVKSQ010000001.1, from coordinate 115,160 downwards.
TTGGCCAGGATGAGCGCGGCGATCGTCTCCGCCAGCCGCCGGCACCAGGACGCGGTGACCGGCCATACCAGGGTGACCAGGGCCAGAGGAAGGAAGAGCACAGCCACCGAGATGACAGCGGCGCGCACCAACAGCTCGATCCATACCAGGAAGGCACCAAACGCCACCACCACCGCCACTACCAGGATGACGAAGACCGGCGCCAGGCCCCCGGCCCCCTCCGGGTGCTGGAGGCCAGTGCCTATGCCCTCCATGAAATGACGCACGTCGACTCCGGTGGTCGACGCCACCATGGCGCTCATCTCGTCCACCGCCGCCAACGAGAGCTGCACCATCTGGACCGCCACCGCCGTCAGCACGATGGCAAGAGGTAGGTGCACGAAGACCGAACGGACCAGCATGGAGGCGTCCTGGCGGACGACGGCTTGGATGACGCCAAGGAGCAGGAGCGGCACCACCACCAGCCCGGCCACGTCCGCCATGACCTGGAAGTGCTCGGTGAACCAGCCTGTACCCAGCTCGGGCCGGGTGGTGAGCGTCAGGATGTGACCCACCTGGTCGAGAAGCCAGAGGGCGGCCGTGGTCACCCCATGGCTGACCGCGGCAATGGCCGCGTCGGCGCCACTGCCGAGCAGGTCGCCGACCGTCGGCCCGATGGGGGGCTGGAGGGTATGGGGGGGCAGGGCGGCGAGGTCCACCGTCAGTGGGCCTTGGTGCCGAGGTTGAAGAAGAAGTTGACGATGGTGGGCGCTGCACCGATCAGCAGGGCGGCCAGTCCTGACACCAGCACGGCGCGGCGTCCGGTGAGGGAGTGCTGGTAGTTCTGGGAGTGGGAGCTGAGGGCCCATGTGACCGCGCCAACGAGGAGACCGACCAGGGCCAGGACCAGGGCCCAGCCACCCAGGCCGTTGGTGAGCTGGAGCAGGGCCGAGCCGCCGGGCAGGTCGGAGGTGTCGGGGTGCAGCGAGACGGCCAGCAGAGTGTTCATTGAGGTCCATCCTTCGCCAGGGTGGGGTATCCAGGGAGAAGTTTCATTATCTATCATAGTCTTTCATGTATGGAGCCGGCAAGGGCGCCCGGTGAAGAAGCTGGCGGCGGCGGCAGCCGGGCCCTTCCTGGGCGTTCTGACCCTGGTCGTGGCGGTGGCCGCCCTGGTCGCGGCCACGGGTGCCACGGCGCGGCTCGGGCCGGGACCGGCGGCCGGTGCCCTCGGAGCCATCCCGGGGCCGGTGCTGGCCCTCTACCAGCAGGCGGCGGCCACCTGTCCAGGGTTGCCGTGGCCGGTGCTGGCCGCCATTGGCACGCTGGAGTCGGACAACGGCGCCAGCACGGCTCCAGGAGTGGGCTCGGGGGCCAACGGGGCTGGTGCCGAGGGACCGATGCAGTTCGAGCCGGCGACCTTCAGCCGCTACGCCCTACCTGTGCCCCCCGGCGGGACCGACCCGCCAACCCCGTACGACATGGCCGATGCGGTCTTCGCGGCCGCTCGGGACCTGTGCGCCAACGGGGCTATGGGTGGCGCCAATCTGGCCGCGGCGGTCTTCGCCTACAACCACGCTGACTGGTATGTCAACCAGGTGCTGTCCCTGGCCACGAGCTACGCCGCCAGTGCCGGTGCGCCCGCCACACCCGGTGCGCCCGCCACGCCCGCCACGCCCGCCGCCGCCCGGGCCGTCGCCTTCGCCCTGGCCCAGCTGGGCAACCCCTACCGTTGGGGCGGTACCGGCCCCGGGGGCTTCGACTGCTCGGGCCTGGTCCAAGCCGCCTACGCCGCCGCCGGGATAGCCCTGCCCCGCACTGCCCAGTCCCAGCTGGACAACGGACCGCCTCTGGGGCCGGGAGCCACCCTGGTGCCGGGGGACCTCGTGTTCTTCGGCAGCCCACCGGCGACAGCGGCGCACGTCGGGCTGGTGGTGGGGCCGGCCGAGATGGTCGACGCCCCCCACACCGGCGCCAAGGTGCGCACCGAGGCGATACCTACCACGGTGGGTGCACCGTGGGGGGCAGACGTGTACCTGGGCGCTACCCGGCCGGCCTGATAGCTGGAGCCGGAAGGCGGCAGCAGACAGGAGCCACCCACGCGGCTCATTTCACCGTCGTTTGCCTGGCGTTCACCTGGCGGACACCTGGCGGCCAACCCCGGGCCCTAGGTTTCATCCGTGTCTCGCTGGACTCGTCGCCTCGCCGGCGCCTTGGGGGCCGCCGCCCTGGTCCTGCTGGGGGCCGCCTATGGCACCGACGACAACACCAGCGGCTTGGCCCTGGTGGTCCCCGCTCAGCTGCCTGCGGGCACCAGGTGTGGTACCGGCACCGCCTCCGGCGCCGGCTCCACCTTCGTGCAGGCCATCCTCCAGGAGTGGATAAGCGGCTACGAGCGGGCCTGTCCCCGGGCCACCATCAACTACCAGGCGGCCGGGTCGGGTGCGGGCATCCAGCAGCTCACGGCGGGGACGGTGGGCTTCGCCGCCTCCGACGTGGTGATGACACCGGCCGAGGACGGCGCCGCCCGAGCCCACGGCGGCCCGGTCCTGGAGATCCCGTGGGCAGCCGGCGGGGTGGCCGTGGAGTACCACCTGGAGGGCATCGCCCACCTGCGCCTGCGTCCTCGCACCCTGGCCGGCATCTTCGCCGGGACCATCACGTCGTGGGACGACGCGGCGGTGAGGGCCGACAATCCGGGCACCGCCCTGCCCGCCGAGGGCATCCAGGTGGTCCACCGTTCGGACGGCTCGGGGACCACGGCTGCCTTCACCGGGTACCTGGCGGCTGCCGCGCCTTCGCTGTGGAAGGCAGGCTCGGGCAAGGAGGTCGCCTGGCCGACCGGCCAGGGAGCCAAGGGATCGGACCAGGTCACCGCGGCAGTGGAGCAGTCCGAGGGGGCCATCGGCTATTCCGAGGTGGCCTACGCCAGGGCCACCGGCCTGGGAGTCGCCCTCGTCGAGAACCCGGCCGGGCGCTTCGTCGGGCCCAGCGCCGACGCCGTCTCCGCCGCCCTCGCCGTGTCCTCGGCGGCTTCGCCGCTCCCGGCCGGGGCCCCACCCCCGGCCTCCTCCGCTGCGGCGGGGGCCCCACCCCCGGCCTCCCGCCTGAGCCCCCTGCCCACCGACCCCGCCGCCTACCCCATATCCACCTTCACCTGGGTGATGGTGCACGTCCACCAGCACGACCCCAGGCAGGCCGCCCTGCTCTCGTCGTTCCTGGCCTACGCCCTGGGGCCGGGCCAGAGGGCCGCTCGCCCCCTCTACTACGCTCCGCTGCCGGCCCCGGTCCTGGCCGCTGACCGGTCAGCTGTGGCCCGGATCGCCACCTGATGCCCACCGCGCCGGGCCAGGTCGGGCCCACGCCGGCGCCGGCCGCCGTGCCCGCCTTCGAGGCCGGCGGGAGCGGGCCCCAGCTCGCCCCGGCCCGAGGGGGGAGCGGGGGCGACACCTTCTTCGCGCTGGTCACGCGGGGCGCCGGCCTGCTGGTGCTGGCCCTCATGGGGGCGATGGTCACCTTCCTGATCGTCCAGGCCGTCCCCGCCTTCCGCCAGGCCGGGCTGGGGTTCCTCACCGTGCGCCAGTGGCTGCCGGACTCCACTCCTCCCCGGTTCGGCATCGCCGCCCTGGCCTGGGGCACCGTCTTGTCCAGCATCATCGCCCTGGTCATAGCCACGCCGGTGGCCCTGGGGACCGCCCTTTACCTGACCGAGGTGGCGAGGCCGGGAGTGAGCCGGGCACTGGGTTGGCTGGTCGACCTGCTGGCCGCCGTGCCCAGCGTGGTCTACGGCCTGTGGGGTGTCGCCTTCGTGGTCCCTCTCCTCGTCCCCTTCGAGCGAGGGGTGGACCAGGTGTTTGGCTTCGTCCCCTTCCTCCACAGCCCCGACGACACCTACGGACGCTCGGTCTTCGCCGCCTCGGTCGTGCTGGCCATCATGATCCTGCCCATCATCGCCGCCATCTCCCGGGAGGTGCTCCGCCAGGTCCCCGGCTCGACCCGGGAGGCAGCCCTGGCCCTGGGAGCCACCCGTTGGGAGACCATCCGCATGGCGGTCATCCCTCCCAGCCGGGGGGGCCTGATCGGGGCCGTCATGCTGGGTCTGGGCCGGGCCATAGGCGAGACCATCGCGGTGGCCCTGGTGCTGTCTGCCTCCTTCGGCATCACCTTCCACATCTTCCAACCGGGCGGCAACACCATCGCCGCCAACATCGCCACCAAGTTCGGTGAGGCCGGGGCCAACGGGCGGGCCGCCCTCATCGCCTCGGGGCTGGTCCTCTTCGTCATCTCCCTTGCCGTCAACCTGGCCGCCCGACTGGTGGTCCGGGGCAGGGCGCCGCGACCTGGGCCGCACCCGAGGCGCCTAGGCGCCAGGCTGCCCCGGGCCGGTCACCGCCCGGGCGGACACCGCCGCCGGGGCATGGTCGACCGGTCGATGCGGGGCCTCATGGGCGCCGCGGTGGTGGCGGCGGTGGTCCCCCTGGTGGCGGTGCTGGCCTACACCGCCCACGCCGGGGCGCGGGACCTGTCGGGGTCCTTCCTCACCCACTCGATGCGCGGCGTGGGGTCGCTGGACCCGGCCGGCGGTGCCTACCACGCCTTGGTGGGCACCGTCGAGCAGGTCGGCATGGCCGCCTTGTTGTCCATACCACTGGGCCTGGTGGTGGCGGTCTTCCTGGTGGAGGAGAGCGGGCGCCGCCTGGCCGGCTGGGTGCGCTTCGTCGTCGATGTGATGACGGGCATACCGTCCATCGTGGCCGGCCTGTTCGTCTTCGCCTTCTGGGTGCTCGGCCTGGGACTGGGCTTCTCGGGGCTGGCCGCCTCCCTCGCCCTCTCCGTGCTCATGCTGCCCATCGTGGTCCGGTCGGCCGAGGAGATGCTCAAGCTGGTCCCCGCCGACCTGCGGGAGGCCAGCTATGCCCTCGGGGTGCCGCGGTGGCGTACCGTGTGCTCCGTGGTGCTGCCCACTGCGGCTGCCGGTATCACGACCGGTGTGGTGCTGGCGGTGGCCAGGGTGACCGGTGAGGCGGCGCCTCTCTTGCTGACCGCCTTCGGCTTCGACGCCATCAAGCTCAACCCATTCCACGGCCCGCAGTCCAGCCTGCCCCTGTTCGTCTTCTCCCAAGCCACCTCGGCCTTTGCCGTGTCCGTCAACCGGGCCTGGGCCGCTGCCTTGACCCTCATCCTCATCGTCGTCGTCCTCACCGTCGTCGCCCGGCTGGTCACCCGGCGCAACCGGCTGGCCTGAGCGTACGGTGTCCAAGCGGCTAGAGGTGGAGGCGGTGAGTGCCTGGTTCGGCTCGCACCAGGTGCTGGAGGACGTCTCACTGACCGTGGCGGCCAGCCAGGTGACAGCACTCATCGGGCCCTCCGGGTGCGGCAAGTCGACGTTCGTCCGGGTTCTCAACCGCCTCCACGAGGTGGTGTCGGGGGCCAGGGTCAAGGGCCAGGTGCGCCTGGACGGCAGGGACATCTATGGCGGCGGCCAGGACCCCACGGCAGTGAGGCGAGCCATCGGCATGGTGTTCCAGCGACCCAACCCGTTCCCCACCATGTCGGTCCGGGACAACGTGGTGGCCGGGCTGCGCCTCAACGGGAGGCGCTCGCGAAGCCAGACGGACGATGTGGCGGAGCAGTCCCTGCGCCGGGTCGGGCTGTGGGACGAGGTCCGCAACCGCCTGGACAAGCCTGGCACGGGCCTGTCGGGCGGTCAGCAGCAGCGGCTGTGCATCGCCCGGGCCATCGCCGTGGAGCCCGACGTCCTGCTCATGGACGAGCCCTGCTCCTCCCTCGACCCGTCGTCCACCCTGGCCATCGAGGACCTGATCGCCGAGCTCAAGGGCACCTACACCATCGTCATCGTCACCCACAACATGCAACAGGCGGCCCGGGTCAGCGACACCACCGCCTTCCTCACCATCACCGAGGCGGGAGAGCCGGGCCGGCTGGTGGAGGTCGGTCCCACCTCGACGATCTTCACCCGCCCGTCCGATCCGCGGACCGAGGCCTACATCACCGGGCGGTTCGGTTGAGCATGGCAGCCATGCTGTACAGCGCCGGGGCAGCCATGCTGGCCACGCCGACCGCCGCCCTGGCCCTGCCTGCCACCATCGCCGGCATCGTCGTGGCGGCGGCCCTCTTGGCCGTCCTGGCGGCCTGGGCGGCCGGGCGCCGCCTGGTCCGGGCCAGTCTGGCCAGGCGGCTGTCCACCCTGGCCGACCGCATGAGCGACAGCTCCGAGATGGGCCGCCGCATGCGCCTGGAGCCGACCCTGTCCGTCCTCGAGCGGGCCGCCGACCGGGCCGCCGAGGCCCGGGCCGACGCCAGGGCCCAGGTGACCCGCCTGGCTCAGGCCCTCGACGCCATGCCCCAGGGAGTGGTGGTCTGCGACGAGCACGGCCGCGTCACCTTCCGCAACGCCCGGGCGGGCGCCCTGATGGGCGGCCGGCACACCGACGTCATTGCCGCCAGGACGGTCGAGGAGCTCCTGGCCGCCAGCTCGGCGGGCATGCCGGCGGAGCGGACCCTCGACCTCTACGGGCCACCTCGCCAGACGCTCACCGTGCGCACCCGAGCCATCGGCGACGAGCACCGGCCCCTCGGGGTGGTGGCCGTGCTCGACGACGTCTCGGAGCGGCGGCGGCTGGAGTCGGTGCGCCGGGACTTCGTGGCCAACGTCAGCCACGAGCTCAAGACGCCGGTGGGAGCGCTCGGGCTGCTGGCCGAGACCCTCCTGGCCGAGACCGAGCCGGCGGTCATCCAGCACCTGGCGAAGCGCATCGAGAACGAGTCCTTCCGGGTGAGCCGGATCATCGACGACCTGCTCGACCTTTCCCGGATCGAGGCCGAGGAGTCGGCACCGCGCCAGCCCGTCCCGGTGGCCCAGGTGATGGCCAATGCAGTGGAAAGAGCCCGGGGGGCGGCCGACGCCGCCGGAGTCGAGCTCGAGGTCGAGGAGCCTCCCGGGGATGTCTGCATCATGGGAGACCGCCGCCAACTGGTGTCCGCCCTTTACAACCTGGTCGACAACGCGGTCAAGTACTCCTGGCCGGACACCACCGTCAGGATCGCGGCCAGGGTGGTGGTGGATCCCTCGACCGGGGAGACGGTCAGGCTGGCGGTGGCCGACCACGGGGTCGGCATCCCGGCCCGGGACCTGGAGCGCATCTTCGAGCGGTTCTATCGGGTCGACCAGGGGCGCAGCCGCCAGACGGGCGGCACCGGCCTGGGCCTGGCTATCGTTCGTCACGTGGCCAGCAACCACCAGGGGAGGGTGGCGGTGGAATCGCGGGAGGGGGAGGGCTCGACCTTCACCCTTCATCTACCGGTGCGGCCGGGGGGCGCCCGATGAGCGGGCCGCAAGCGACGGTGCTCGTCGCCGAGGACGAGGACTCCTTCGTCGAGGCCCTCGTCCTCGGGCTCAAACGGGAGGGCTTCCTGGTCCAGGTGGCCCGCGACGGGGCCGAGGCCCTCGACAGGTTCGACTCGGTGCGACCCGACCTGGTCCTGCTCGACCTGATGCTGCCCAAGGTCTCGGGCATCGACGTATGTCGCTCCATCCGGGCCCGCTCGACCGTGCCCATCATCATCGTCACCGCCAAGGGCGCAGAGATAGACACCGTGGTCGGCCTGGAGGTGGGAGCCGACGACTACGTGACCAAGCCCTACCGGATGCGAGAGCTGGTGGCCAGGATGCGGGCCGCCCTGCGCCGGGCGCCCCAACCGAGCGAGGCCAGCGACGCCCCGGCCGAGGCCATCGAGGTGGGCGAGGTCCGCCTCGACCCCAGCCGCCACGAGGTCGTCGTCCGGGGCGAGGAGGTCAGGCTCCCGCTCAAGGAGTTCGAGCTGCTGGAGCTGCTGCTCACCAACGCCGGTCGGGTGCTCACCCGCGACACCCTGATCGACCGGGTGTGGAGCCCGCACTACGTGGGCGACACCAAGACCCTCGACGTGCACGTCAAGCGCCTCCGGGCCCGCATCGAGACCGATCCGACCAACCCGGTCCTCATCACCACCATCCGGGGCCTGGGCTACCGCTACGAGCTGGCCCGGGCGCCGGCCCCGCCGGCTCAGGCCAACCGAGAGCCGTGATGGGCGAGACCCGCAAGGCGTTCCACGAGAGCCTCCACGAGCTCACCTCCGACGTCATCCGGCTGGCGGCCCTGGTGGTGGAGTCGGTCCAGCTGGCCACCGCCGCCCTGCTCGACGCCGACCTGGCCAAGGTGGAGCAGGTCATCGCCGACGACAGGCCCATCGACGCTCTCACCCACTCCATCGAGCAGAGCTCCTACCTGCTCCTGGCCCGCCAGGCTCCCATGGCGGTGGACCTGCGCACTCTGGTGGCCGTGCTGCGGGTCATCCACGAGCTGGAGCGCACCGGCGACCTCATGGTCAACGTGGCCAAAGCCAGCCGGCGCCTCTACCCCCACAGCATCGGGCCCAAGCTGCGGGGCCTCATCGACCGGATGCGAGAGCAGGCCACCGTCCAGCTGCGCCTGGCCGTGGATGCCTTCGCCGAGCTCGACCCGGTCAAGGCGGCCGCCCTGGAGGACATGGACGACGTGATGGACGATCTTCAAAAGGATCTCTTCCGCACGGTGCTGGGAGCCACCACCATCGACGAGGTGGCCATCCAGCGAGCCGTCCAGATCGCCCTGGTGGGCCGGTTCTACGAGCGCACGGCGGACCACGCCGTCAACATCGGCGAACGGGTCAAGTTCATGGTCACCGGCGACTTCCCCACCGCCGCTGGTGTCCGCTCGGCGAGCGCGGATGCCAGACCGCACTGAGCGCATCGTCGAGGCGCTGAGAGACCGGGGGGCTCGCATGACGACAGCTCGCCGGGCGGTCGTCGGCGCCCTGGTCCAGGCCCGGCGCCACCTGACGGCCGACGACCTGACCGCCATCGTCCAGCAGGCTGACCCCGACATCCACATCTCGACCATCTACCGCACCCTCGACGCCCTCGAGCGCCTCGGCGTGGTGGACCATGTGCACCTGGGCCACGGCCGGGCCATCTACCACCTCACCGACGACCCCCACCAGCACCTGGTCTGCGAGGCGTGCGGGACGGTGGTCGAGGTCCCCGACTCCACCTTCGCCGATCTGGGAGCCCTACTCCGCCAGCGCTACGCCTTCAACATCCGGCCCAGCCACTTCGCCGTGCTCGGGCGCTGCGCCAACTGCGCTCGAGTGGGCGAGATATCGCCGGTTCGATAAGTTCCCTTTTTCGCCCACTCACGCCTGGCGACGTCCCGGGCGGACCTGCTCGAAGCCGCACAGCGGGACCAGGACCTCGGGAACCCGCAGGGCGCCGTCGGGCGTCTGGTGGTTCTCGAACAGGAACACCAGGGTCCGCCCGATGGCGCAGGCCGTCCCGTTGAGGGTGTGCACCAAGCGGTTGGCCGGCCCGTCCCGGACCCTGGTGCCCAGCCGGCGGGCCGAGTAGTCGCCGTAGTTCGAGCACGAGGTGAGCTCCCGGTAACGGCCCTCCGAGGGCAGCCAGACCTCGATGTCGAACTTGCTGGCCGCCGCCGCCCCCAAGTCGCCGGCCGCCACGTTGACCACCTGGTAGGGCAGTCCCAGGGCACCCACGATGCGCTCCTGGATGGCCAGCAGGCGCTGGTGCTCGGCGGCCGAGTCCTGCGGACGGGCGTAGGAGAACATCTCCACCTTGTCGAACTGGTGCACCCGAAAGATCCCCCTGGTGTCCCGCCCGTAGGTCCCGGCCTCCCGGCGAAAGCAGGTGGACAGGCCGGCATAGCGAAGGGGCAGCTGCTCGGGGTCGAGGATCTCCTCCTGGTGCAGGCAGGCCAGCGGGATCTCGCTCGTACCGACGAGGAACAGCTCGTTCCCGTCCACCTCGTAGACCTGGTGGCGGTCGGTGGGGAAGAAGCCGGCCACCTCCATGGCCTCCCCGCGCACCAGCACGGGCGGCACCACCGGGCAGAACCCCTCCTCCACCAGCAGCTGGGTCACCCAGCGGATCAGGGCCAGCTCCACCAGGACGGCCTCGCCCATCAGATAGGCGAAGCGGGCCCCGCTGGTGCGGGCCGCCTTGCCCACCTCGACCAGGCCGTGACGCTCGCCGAAGCTGGCGTGGTCCAGCGGGGGGGCCGGGCCGGGCCGGCCCACCACCCGCATGACCTCGGCATCGCCCTCTCCACCGTCGGGCACCGACGGGTCGGCCGGGTTGGGCACCTGCAGGGCCAGCTCCCGGAGGTGGCGGTCGGCCTCGGCCAGGGCCGGCTGGAGCTGGGCCAGGGCCGCCTTGAGGGCGCTGGCCACCTCGATACGGGCCGGGCGCTCCTCGGGGGAGGCGTCGGCGATCTCCCGGGAGGCGACGTTGTGACGAGCCCGGGTCGCCTCCACCTCGCCCAGCACAGCCCGGTGGCGGCGGTCGGCATCCAAGACGGCGCCGACCAGGCCCGGCGGGCAGCGCTTGCGCTCGATGCCCGCCCGGTAGGTCGGGTCGTCCCGGAGGCGCCGCAGGTCGATCATCTAGGGGGCGCCGGCCGGACGCGGCCGAGGCCGCGCTCTGCTAGGCGAGGCGGCGACGCCGGCTCAGGCGCACGCAGACGGACCCGACGGCCAGGGCGCCCGCACCGATCACCACCGACTCGGCAATGTCGGCACCGGTGAAGGCCAGACCCGAGCTGGGAGGGACGAGGTGCACGCCGCTGGCGGGTACGGCCTGGCCCACTGGCCCTGACTCAACCGACGGAGCTGCGAACTGGGTGGCGGCAACGGGGGGTGCCTGCCCGGGATGGCCGGTGTAGCTGTCGGCCGACGCGGCGGTGGCGGACATGAGCACCAGGCCCGTGCTCAAGATCACAGCTCTGGCCATGAGCTTCAGGTGCCGCACCACAACCCCCAGTCAAAGAACCACGTTGAACACGGTATACCCCGGCCCGCGGCCTGGCAAGCACGACCCCGGCCAGCCTCCCTGCACGGCTACCACGAAAAGAGGTTGATGCGCCCGTCGTCCAGCTGGCGGCCCGGCACCAGCCACGTCAGCGGGGGGATGCGGGCCGAGGGCTCCAGGCGCAGCCACCCGTGCCGGCCCGGCAGGGAGAACCGGACCACCAGGGTCCGGGATTGGCCCGAGGCCAGGAGCACCTCTGTCCCGATGACCCGGGTAGGGCCGTCGGGGCCGGCCACCGCCAGTTGCGGGGACCCGTCGATGCGGCCCCGGGTGGCCTGGCCGGGCAGGGTGACACTGAGGATGCCCAGGTAGTCGCCTCGGTGAAGATCGGTGCCGGGGTCCGGGCCAGCTATGTACGGGGGCTCGTCCGCATCGACGTGGTTGACCAGGGTCACCGCCAGGGTCGCCTGCGTGGTGGCGCCCGGCCGCAGGCTGAGCTTGGCCCGGGTGGTGAGGAAGTGGTCCAACTTGTTGGCCCCCCGGTTCAGCACGGCGACGAGCAGGGAGTGGGCCGACATGGCGCCGCCCACGCCAGCGGCAGCCCAAGCCCGCTCCTCGGCCGGCCGGGCCGCCCAGGCCAGCAGGTGCCGGCCGCTGGCCGCCCTGGCCAGTCCCTCGGCCAGGCGCTCGGGGGACCAGCTGCGCTGGTCGAGAGCCTGGAGGGCGGAGGCGGCAAGGCTCCCCAGCTCCTCGCGCCGCTCCGGGGCTTGGGCGTCGGCCGGCAGCCGGACGTACTGGTCGTGCAGGAGCTCGTCGACCACGTTGCCGGCTCCGATCGTCCGGCCTGCCACCTGCACCGGCCCGGTAGCGGCCAAGATGGCCTCCAGGGCCACCGGGTCCATGACCAGGACACCGTCGACCGGGCCGTTGCCGCTGGCCCCCCACATGCGTGCCGCCAGCGGGGCGGCGATGTCGAACCGGGGCGAGAGCATCAGGTTGCGCCACTCGACATTCGGTTGCAGCCAGCCCCATCGGGCGGCCAGGTCTCCTCCGAGGGGGACCGCCCCGGGGGGCACCGGCACGTCGGTGACCGAGTGGACGCCGGACAGCTGGAGCCGACCGTGGATGGTCTGGAGGACCCCCACCGACAGGAACATCCCCGACCCGGCCCGCATCTCGGCGTTGTTGGCGCCCAACAGGAGGTACCGCCGGGGCCCGGCCAGTAGCTGCCCGACGGCGCGGGCGCCAGCTCCTCCCTGCTCCAGACCGGAGCGGAGGTCGACCACCTTGCGGGCCAGCTGCTCCCTCGCCCGGGCCAGTGGGGAGACCAGGCCGTCGCCGGGGCCGAGATCCACACCGGCCAACCGCTGGTCGGTCCGCTGGGCCAGCCTGCCCAGCCGGCGCAGGACCAGTACCCGGTCGGGCCCGGGGGCACGGGGCGCCTGGAGGATCTGGCGACCCCGACTGACGGCCTGCACTCCCGTCTCCGCCACCAGGCTGGCGGCGCCGCTCAGGGCCGACGCCGACCGCAGCTGGCGACCGGCCACTGGGACGAACCGCAAGGGGGCGACCACCACCGAGGCGAGCTCATCGTGCGCCTGCCCCAGGCGGGCACCGGCCGCGGCCAGATCGGTCAGCGGGCGCTGGTCGGCCAATTCGCTCAACCGGAGGCTCTGGGCCCGGTCGGCGGCGTGCCGGCCGGCCTCCAGGTTCAGCGCCGCTCGCGCCAATGTGAGGCCGGCCACCGCCAGCCAGATGGCCACCATGACCACCGCCCCAGCCAGGACCAGGCGCAGGGTGAGGGACCGCCAGACAGGCCGTCTGGTGCGGCGAGCCCGGCCGCCCTCGTCGCCGGCCAGGGTCGGTCCTCCAGGCTTGTCGGTCACTTGCCATCATCTCCTTGGCGAGGAGGCTCTTCGGCCCCTGGCGGGCCTGTCAGGTTAGGGTTGGCCGCGTGGGGATTGCCGTCACCGGTGGGGCCGGGTTCATCGGCTGCAACCTGGTACGCGCCCTGGTGGGTGCCGGGCACCACGTGACCGTGGTCGATGACTTCTCCACCGGCTATCGCGCCAACCTGGCGGGATGCCCGGTGCGCCTGGTCGAGGGGTCGATCCTCGATCCGGCGGTGCTGGATGCGGCTCTGGGCGGATGCGACACCGTCGTCCACCTGGCGGCCCGTCCCTCGGTGCCGCGCTCCTTGGCCGATCCGTTGACCAGTCACCACGTCAACGCCACGGGAACGCTCCAGGTGCTGGAGGCAGCGCGCCGCCACGACCGCCCGCCGGTGATCCTGGCGTCGTCGTCGTCGGTCTACGGGGCCAACAACGCCCTGCCCAAGAGCGAGGATCTCACCCCGATGCCCATGAGCCCCTACGCAGTCTCCAAGCTGGCGGCCGAGTCCTACGCCATCGCCTACGCCCAGTGCTTCGGGCTCGACGTGCTGGCCTTCCGGTTCTTCAATGTCTACGGGCCGTTCCAGGCTGCGGACCATGCCTACGCGGCGGTGGTGCCGACGTTCGTGTCGGCGGCCCTGAACGGCGAACCGCTTCCGATCCACGGTGATGGCGGCCAGACCCGCGACTTCACCTACGTCGGGACGGTGACCGCCCTTATCCAGTCAGCCATCGAGCGCCGGGTGACCAACCCTCGACCGGTCAACCTGGCTTTTGGCACCCGGGCGTCGGTCCTCGACCTGGTCCAGGAGCTGAGCGCGCTGTTGGAGGTCTCGCTGGCCACGGTCACCCTGCCGCCACGGCCGGGGGATGTCCGGGACTCGCAGGCGGACACGCGCCAGCTGCGGCGCCTTTTCCCCCAGGCCAGTCCGACACCACTGAGCGAGGGCTTGGCGGCCACCGTTTCCTGGCATCAGACTGGGACAGCGGAGCCGCCCGTCGAAGCCTGACCCTGGCCATGCGCCGGCTCTTCGCCATCCTCAGGAGCCCACGCCTGGCCCAGGTGCTCAGGAACTCGGGGACGCTGTTGAGTGGGGACGCGCTGGGCTCCCTGTGCGGGCTGGCGGCGTTGGCCCTGGCCGCGCGGCGGCTGTCGGGCACCGACTTCGGCATACTGGTCCTGGCCCAGACCTACGTCGAGGGCGTCGAGAGCCTGGTCACCTTCAACTCCTGGCAGGCGCTGATCCACTTCGGCTCGCTGGCGTTGGAGCGGGGCGACACCGAGGGCTTCCGGCGGCTAGTCAAGCTGGGTGTCGTGTTGGACTTCTCCAGCGCGGCGGTGGGTGCGGGGGCCGCGGCCGTCGGGGCGATGGCCTTGCGCGGCGTCCTTCACTGGGGTGCCCCGACCGCCCACTTCGCCATGCTCTACAGCGTGGTGCTGCTCTTGCCCTACAGCGGCGCCCCGCTGGCCGTGCTGCGGATCTTCGGCCGGTTCTCCTCGCTCGCTCGGCAATTCGCCATCACCGGCGTCATCCGGGCCATCGGGGTGGCGGCTGCCTACCAGCTGGGCTTCCACCTGGGGGGCTTCGTGGTCGTCTGGCTGGCCTCCGACGTGCTGGAGCGCGTCGTGCTCCTGGCCGTGGCCTGGAGGGAGCTGCGGACCCAGGGCCACCTGGCCGCCTTGACCACGCCGGTGGGCGACATCCGTCGCCGCTTTCCCGGCGTGATGTCCTTTCTCGTGAGCTCCAACCTGCTGGCGTCGGTGAAGACGACGACCAAGTACCTCGACGTCATCATGGTCGCCAGGATCCTCGGCCCCGCCGCCGGCGGCGCATACCGCATCGGCAAGCAGCTGGCGACGGCCTCCAGGCAGCTGGTCGACCCGGTCACGGAGGCCTTGTACCCGGAGCTGGCCGGCCTGTGGGCGCGGGGGGCCCACGGGGCGTTCCGGTCGCTGTGCCTCCGCCTGAGCGCCATTGGTGGCGCCCTTGGTGTGCTGGCCTGGGCCGTCGTGGCCGTAGCCGGTAGGTGGGGGATAAGCCTGGTCTTCGGCGCCCGGTACCTGGTCGCCTTTCCCATGATGGTCTGGATGATGGGAGGGGTCATGCTGGCGCTGGCGACCCTCCCGCTCGAGTCGGCTTCGCTGGCCATGGGCCGGGCCAGGGAGCCTGTGGCAGTCCTGGCGGCGGCCAGCGCGGCCTACGTGGTCCTGCTGGCCGTGCTGCTGCGGTCGTTCGGGCTGGCCGGCGCCGGCATGGCCTTTCTGGTCTATTACGTGCTGTGGCTGGCCGGGCTGGTGCCGTCTACGGTGGCGCATGCGAGAGCTGGTGGGCTAGGAGCGACGAGCAAGAAGAGCGCGGCACGGTGAAGCTGCTTCGACGCGTCCATCCGGCACTGCCCGAGGGGCGGCAGCGCCCTGGCCCCATGGCCTTCCTGGACACCTGCTACGCCGGCCAGCCAGGGGCGGCGGAGGTCCAGTGCCGGGCCGACAAGGGCGAGGTGCCCCGCAAGGCCTTCTACGAGCTGGCCCGGCGGCTGGATGCCGAGGTGGTCGATGCCGATCACCTGAGCTGCCGGGCGACGCCGCTGGTGCGGGCGGTGGCCCGGCGGGCGGGGCTGGGATCGGGGCAGCTCTGCCAGGTCGTGCTGTGGCGCCGGGCGGCGGTCGTCTCCTGGTCGGACCGCCTGGCCGTGCTCCTGGCGTTGCTCTTCAGGTGGACGGGCAGTCCCCGGGAGGTCTTCCTCTTCTCCACTTGGCTGTCCCGGCCCGCCAAGGCCTTCCTGGTCCGCCGCCTGGGGGCCCGCTCCCGCCTGGGGGTGGTGGTGTGTCCCAGCAGCGCCCAGGCCGAGGTCGCCGTTCGCCGCCTGGGCATCCCCGCCCACCAGGTCCACGTCATCGGCTGGCCGGTGGACGAGAGGTTCTGGGCGCCGGAGCCGGCGGCCCAGGAGGACATGATCCTGGCCGTGGGGATGGAGGCTCGGGACTACGCCACCCTGGTGCGCGCCGTGCGGGGCCTGGCCGTAGAGGTGAGGCTGGCCATCGGGACCTTCAACCTGCAGGGCACCGGCGGGCTGGCCGAGGAGGCGGCGGCCTCCTCCTTCCGGGCGCTGCGAGGCACCCGGGCCTACCGCTCGTACCAGGCCTGGATGGCAGCTGTCGACCACGACGGCCTGCCCGACAACGTGGTCGTCCATCACCAGGTGGATCCGGTGGAGCTGCGGGCTCTGTACGCCCGGGCCCGCTTGGTGGTGGTGCCCCTGGAGGACGTGGACTGCGACTGCGGGGGCACCTCGCTCACCGAGGCGATGGCCATGGGCCGGGCGGTGGTGATCACCCGGACCAGAGGTCAGTTCGACGTCCTGGAGGACGGCGTGCAGGGCCTGTACGTTCCCCCCGGCGACCCGGGCCGCCTGCGGGCTGCCATCGTGCACCTCCTGTCCCATCCCGGGGAGGCGGCCAGGATGGGAAGGGCAGGGCGCGCCCTGGTCGAGCGCCGGCACAGCCTGGATGCCTACGTCGAGCGGCTGGCCGGGTTGCTCGGGGACTGGCAGCAGGATCGGGGCGGCACCGCACGGGTGACCGGCAGCCGGTGAGCACCCAGATCGCTCTGCTCGTGCCCCGCCTGGGCGCCAGGGCGGGGGTCCGCCTCCTGGGCGGCGCCCTGGCCGTCTCCTGGGGCGCCCTGGCGGCCAGTTCGCCCCTTGCCGCCCTGGGGCTGGCCGCCTTGGTGGCTGTCCTGGTGACGTCGTTCCTCCGCCCCGCCGCCGGTGCCTACCTCCTGGTGGCCGTCACCCCGCTCGTCGCCGGCATGAACCGCGGCACCGCCATCCCGTTCCTGCGGCCCAGCGAGGCGCTCACCATCTTGATCGCCCTGCCCGTCATCGCTCGCCGGGTGGCGGAGATGTCCGCCACCACCGAGGTCCGCCTCCGCGCCAGCCCCAGCCTGGTGGCCATGGTCGCCCTGATGGTCACGGGGTCGCTGCTGCCGCTGGCGTGGCTGTTCCTCAGGGGCCAGCGGCTCACCCAGGACAACGTCTTGTACAGCTTCCAGATCCTCAAGTACCTGGGCGTCTACCTGGTGGTGCGGGCCGGCATCCGTACACCGAGCCAGGTGCGGCGCTGCCTGGTGGCCTGCGTGGCCGTGGGCGCCATCGTCGCCGTCATCGGGATCCTCCAGGCCCTCAAGGCATTCGGTGTCCCCCAGCTGCTGGCCAGCCACTGGTCCGTCAACGGCCAGGCAGACCTCCTGGCCATCAACCGGGCGTCCTCCACGTTGAGTGATTCGTTCTCCATGGCCGACGTCATGGTCTTCGACCTGGCCATCGTCGCCGCCCTGATGCTGCGACCGGGCGCCCATCGGCTCTGGCTGGCGCTGGCTGGCTTGCTCTTCTTGGCGGCCGGCCTGGCGTCAGGGGAGCTCTCCGGGGCCATCGGCCTCATCGTCGGCGTCGGCGCCGTAGGGTGGCTGACCGGCAGGATGCGCCGGTCCGCCGGCGTGCTGGCGGTGGCCTGCCTGGTGGGTCTGGTGGCGCTGGGCCCGGTGATCCACCAGCGGCTGAGCCCCACGTCCGGCACCAGCTTCCAGAGCAGCTGGCACAGCCGGGTCCACAACCTGGAGACCTATGTCCTGCCGCCGCTGACGACCGACTTCCATTACGTGCTGGGCGTCCGTCCCGAGGCTCGGATCCCGGTCGTCTCCGGGCCGGACAAGGGCGACGTCATCTACATCGAGAGCGGTTACCTGTGGCTGCTATGGGTGGGGGGGATCCCCTATCTGCTGGCGTTCCTGGGCTTCTGCTGGTCGAACCTGGGCGCCACCCGCCGCCTCGCCCGTCGCCCGGACGCCATCGGGGCGGCGGCTACCGCCGGCTTCGCCGCCTTGGCCGTGGAGGGGGTGCTCATGGTCCTCGATCCGCACTTGACCCTGCGGGGGGCCGGCGACCTCCTGTTCACCCTCCTGGCCCTGGCCTGTGCCCGCGACCGCCAGCCGGCGCCAGCCAAGGCCCTCCCTCCGGCGCCGGTGCAGCCCGCCGCCGGCATGCAGCCAGCCGCCGCCGCCGGTGCGCACCAACCCGTATAGTCGTCGACGGCTCACCGATTTGGGCTCCGCCGTCCACCGCTTGGCGTTGCTCCCGCTGCTCAGCGTGCAAGAGACCTTCTCACCGGCCGCCAGCCGGGGCGCCACCACTGCTGCGGACCGGCGAGGCAGCCTGCGGGCTGCGGTGGGCTGGCTCTGCCTCGCCCACGAGGTGACGGGCAGAAGGGGCTGCTCGCAAGGGTTCTCCCTCCTGCAGGGATGGAGGCCGGCTTATCCGGAGACGACCGGCTACATCATCGGCACCCTGCTGGCCTACTCCCGCCTGACCCGAGACGACTCCCTGGTAGGCACGGCGCGACAGCTGGGCGACTGGGAGCTCGAGCTGCAGGCTCCGGACGGCGGCATACCCGAGGGCCTGGCCAACCGGCGGGAAGTACCGACGCTGGTGTTCGATACGGGAATGGTGCTGCACGGCTGGTTGGACCTGTACGAGCAGGGAGCAGGCGAGAGCTACCTGGCAGCCGCGGCGCGCAGCGGGCGATTCCTGGTCCGTCACCAGTCCGACGACGGCGCATGGCGTGGGCAGCATTCCTACCGGGGGATCCCTCATACCTACCACTCACGAGCCTCCTGGGCGCTGTTGCGGCTGGGAGCGGCAACTGGGGACCAGATGTGCACCTCGGCTGCCCTTAGGAACTTGCGTTGGGTGCTGTCGATGCAGGCGCCCAACGGGTGGTTCGAGGCTTGCAGCTTCCTGCCCGGGAAGCTGCCCAACACCCATGGGATGGCCTACACCCTGCGAGGGCTGACCGAGGCCTATGCGTCGACCGGCGACAGCCGCTTCCTGCAGGCGGCTGCGAGGACCTCGAGGAGGCTCATGGCCAAGATGGCACGCATCGGGACGGTGCCCGCCGTCTTCGACCAGTCGTGGGAGCCGGTGGTGAGCTACGTCTGCCTGACCGGGCTGGTCCAGCTGGGCGGGGTATGGCTCCGGCTGTACCAGCTCACCCAAGACCGCAGCTTCGAGCACATGGGCAGCCTGGCAGTCGACCAGGCGGTCCGGCGTCAACGGAGGCTGAGCTGGCCCCCGCTCAACGGCGCGCTCGGCGGATCCTTCCCGCTGTGGGGCAGGTACGCTCCGCTGCAGTACCCCAATTGGGCCGCCAAGTTCCTGGCCGACTCGCTGATGCTGCGGTCCGAGTGCGCAGGCGGCGAACCTGATGCATAGCGATGGTCGTCGAGCGGGCGGGAGGTGCGTATGGGTCGACTTGTCCAGCGCGCCCGACCCGTTGTTCTTCCGCCCGATCGTGGCGCGCCTGTCGGCACTGGGACTGCGGGTATGGATCACTGCCAGGCAGTACGGCGAGACCACGACGATCGCCGAGCAGTGCAACTTGGCCTTCGAGACGGTCGGCAGGCACGGGGGGAGGTCCCTTGCCGGCAAGACCACGGCCGTGTGGCGACGGGCCGCCAGCTTGGCGGAGATCGCCCGCCGGGAGCGACCGGACGTGGCAGTGAGCCTCAACTCCTACGCCCAGGCTCTGGCGGCCCGGCGCCGGGGGATCCCGCTGGTAACGGTGATGGACTACGAGCACCAGCCCGCCAACCATCTCGCCTTCCGGCTGGCGCGCCGAGTCGTGGTACCGGAGGGATTCGATCCGGTGTCGCTGCGTCGGCAGGGTGCTCGGGCCGACCGCGTCGTGTTCCACCCCGGCCTCAAGGAGCACGTCACCCTGGTGGACTTCAGGCCGGACCGGCACTTCGGCCGGCAGCTGGAGGAGCTCGGGGTCGCCTCGACCGACCTCCTGGTGACCATGCGGCCGCCTCCCACCCACAGCGCCTACCATCGCTTCGACGACGGGTTCTTCGACCAGGTGCTGCGTCACGTTTCCCGCCAGCCAGGGGTGAAGGTGGTATTGCTGCCTCGCTACCGATCCGAGATCGAGCAGAAGGGTTGGCATGCTATGGCCGGCGTCATCGTCCCGACTCGGGTCATGGACGGGCTGAACCTGATATGCAGCTCTGACCTGGTCATCAGTGCCGGGGGGTCCATGAACCGTGAAGCCGTGGTGCTCGGCACCCCAGCCTGCACGGTGTTCAGGGGAAGGGTCGGTGGGGTGGATCGCAAGCTGATAGCCGAGGGCCACCTGCTCCGGGTCTCAAATGCCGGAGAGCTGGAGGCCCTTCGGGTCTCGAAGAAGGTCCGCTCTGGCAGGCCCCCCGTAGGTCCTGGGGCGCTGGACACCGTGGTGGCAACCGTGGTCGAGGCCGGCCGCCTCCAGTAGGGTCCCACCCGCCTCAGGTGACCGGCTCGCCTGGCACCGCGCCGCGGCAACCGCCGGCGGTCGCCGCCAGCTCGGCTCGCCGCAGCCGCCTACCAGCTGACGCTGTCGAGGGCCAACCGCCCGTTCCAGCCCGAGTCGTCGTTGAGCTCCAGCCCGATGCCCTTGATGCCGTCGACCGCAGGGACCACCCAGGTCACCTGGTTCCAGCCGGCTGCCAGCACCGCCGGTGGGGAGAAGACGTCGTTCCAGTCGAGGTCGGCGACGTAGGGCTGCACGCTGGACAGCGTCGAGCCGGCCGGCTGGTAGACCCAGTAGGTGACGGGCATACCACTGCTCAGCCCAGGCGGAGAGGACACCTGCACTGCTGGCCAGTCGGCCCCGTTGGGGCTGAGGGTCATGGCCAGTGCCCGGCTGCCGGTGTGGACCGGGCTGGTGGTACTGG
Source organism: Acidimicrobiales bacterium (assembly GCA_039583615.1). Taxonomy (GTDB): domain Bacteria; phylum Actinomycetota; class Acidimicrobiia; order Acidimicrobiales; family QHCF01; genus QHCF01. The sequence continues at coordinate 94,662 of JAVKSQ010000001.1, read as the reverse complement.
CCACCGAGACCGGCCCCCACGCCGTGTACCAACCCTGGGTGGTGCCGTCCTCGAAGTCGTAGCGTAGGCACGGGCAGGCGGTAGGAGTGCCTGGCGCGGCGGTGGTGCTGGCGTCGGCGAAGCTGGCCTGAGTCCATGGTTTGGTGGCCATGTAGCCCTGGACGGTAGAGATGTAGCTCTTGGCGCCGGAGTCGTACCAGTTCCCCGAGTACCACTGGCCAACGCAGCCCCACTCGTCGCCGGCGGCGTAGGACGTGTAGCCGATGTCTCGAAGCCACGTCATGTAGCCCTCGAAGCAGGTCCGGTGCACCATCAGGGAAGCGTCGAGGTTGAACGCGGTCGAGACCTGTGACCAGGGATAGGTGCCGACGGGGTCGGAGCTCCACATCACCTGGTGGATGCCGAAGCTTCGGGGGCAGGGCACCGTGGTCCCCGGCGGGCACAGGGCGGCGTTGGTGGTGACGTCGCCTACCTGGCTCTGGTGCCACCACGACTCGGTGGCGGCAATGGCGCGGACCTCGTCCTCGTCGAATCCCCACTTGCAGGAGGCCCACTGGATGATCTCGTCAGTGGTGCCGGTGAAGTTGCCGGTGACCCTGGCCTCCAGCGCCGGAGTCCGGTTGTCGTAGCCGTTCTGGTCGTTGAGCGGCGCCAGGGTGAAGCTGCCGGGCGGCGGCACGGTGGCATTGGCCACGGCGTTGTCGGGCCGAGGCTCGCTGGGGCTGCGGCGGACCAGCCCGGCGCAGGTGGCATCGGACGGCAGCGCCGAGCCGGGCGGCAGGGTCGAGAAGTGCACGGCGGAGGTCGTCGACGCCCCAGCCGCCGCCTGGGGGATCACTGCGGTAGTGACCCATATCGCCATGATTACGCCAAAGACGGTCGTCAGGTGAAGGGCCTTGCCGACAATATGGTCCTTTGGCAGCAATGGTGGAGCTGGCGCCAGGCGGTGCGCGATCATGCAGGAAAGCGCCAGGGCCGGAACCTTCTCTCCATGAGCATTGCGTCAGTCCCCTCTTTGAGCGGGCACATCCCCGTTTGCTAGTCCAACATATCTCTCAGCCTGTGGATCAGTCGATGGTCCAATTGAGCCATCTTGACGTCATCAGACGACCTGGTCATCAAGGGACCGGCCGGGCGGCTGGCCTTGCTCGGGCGGCGCAGCCTGCCTGGTCGGGCGCCGAGCACCGGCGTCGCCGCGCCGGCCCTCGATGGGGACCAGGGCGGCTGGCCACGGCGCGCCGCAGGTGGCTCTTTACGCCGCCGGGTTGCGAGCCTCGAGCGGCCTCGGTGAGCAAGCGCCTCCTGGTAGGAGCCAGCCACCTGTCGGGCGACGGTGCTCCAGTCGTGGTGGGCCCGGACATAGTCCTGGGCGGCGCGCCCCAGTCTCTCCGCCAGGTCCCGGTCCAGGGCCACCCGGGCGGTGGCGTGGGCCAATGCCGAGATCCGCTCTGGGGGCAAGGTGAGGGGGGCGGCGTAGTCGGAGGTGGCGCGGTCGAAGAGCGGTACCAGCAGGCCCCGCCGCCCCCAGCCGAGCAGCTCCGGCAGTGCCCCGACGGCGCTGGCGACCACGGGTTTGCCCCTGCCCATGGCCTCGAGGGCAGCGATGCTCGACGACTCGGCGCTCGAGGGCAGGACCGCCACGTCGGCGGAGTCGATGACAGCCAAGGCTTGCTCGTTGGGCAGCGACCCGAGGAACTCGACGACGCCGCCGACGTGGAGTTGGTGTGCTCGGTCCCGCAGGTAGGCCATCAGCGGGCCGTCGCCGACGATTCGGACTCGCAGGCTCGGCCCCAGCAGCCGCAGCAGCTCAGGGGCCGCCTCGACCAGGTACTGCACGCCGTTCTTCGGGTCCAGCCTGCGCACGGCGACGACCGTGACCTCGACCGGGCCCTCGCCAACCGAGCGTCGCTGCGGGGACCGGTCAGTCACCAGGGTCCCTCCACCCGTCCGTGCCGCCCCGTTGGCCTTGGTATCCACACCGTTGGGTACGATGGCCACCTTCTCCGCCGACGTGGTACGCCAGGCCACCGCCGCCAGCTCTGCGCTGGTGGCCAGGATCCGATCGGCCGCCTTGAGTGAGAGCCAGCGGAACAGGCGCTTGCCGGGTCGGTTGCTCACCGACGAATCAAGGGTGCCCAGGCCGTGCAGGGTGACGATGAGCGGGCGCCGGCCGGCGTTGACCACCGCCAACACCGCCGAACAGAAGAAGGTGAAGTGGCAATGGACGACGTCGTGCTCTGCCACCAGGGAGTACAGCCTGGGCAGGTGTGCCGGCAGGCGCACCAGGCACCGCCGTCCCCCTCCTTCCAGGGCTGGGAAACGGTGAACAGTGAACCCCTCCCAGTGGCCCGGGCCCGGGGTGGTGGTCACGATCGTCACCTGGTGGCCGAGGGACCGAAGAGAGCGGGCCAGGTTCGCCACGTGGATCTCCGCGCCCCCTATGGCGGGAAAGAACGAGTCTTGGACCATCAGCACCCGGGGAGCCCTGGCCACGGGATTGCTCAAAGGCCCAAGCCTGGCGCCGGCCTGCCGGGCCGGGCTAGTGCGTCGCGGGCATGAGCTGACGAGCATCGGCGACGTCCACGCCACCGGCCGTAGGGCGCCGAGGCCCTCGCCCAGCACCGCCCGGCTGGTGGAGCCGTCACGCTGACACGCTAGCTCGTCAGCTCCCCGCACAATGCCGGTACCTCCGCCGGCATGCGTTGCCCCCTGCCCCGGCACGTAACCGCTGCTAGAGAGCGGTGACACCGTCGCCCCAGCCTGGCAGGGCTGATAAGATGCCGGGGCCGCAAGGCTGGAGCTGGGTAGCTGTAAGGAACAAGCTGGGGCTGGTAGATCAAGAAGCTGGGGCTGGATCGTTGCTGGTGGCTTTAACTGGTGGCGCCCGTGTGAGGCGCAGGCTCAGGCTGGGCCGCAAGCCCATCGGCCTGGTGTCGATGGCACTGGTCAGCCTGGGGGCAATCCCCTGGCTGCCGTTGCCGGCATACCCGGTTCTGTTGGCGTTGGTGGCCTGCTGCCTGCTGAAGGCCAGGCCTCCGGCGCCCATCGTGGTGGCCGGCGACGACTCCTTCGCCTCCGCGGTGGCCGCCGCCGCCGGGGATCGGCGGCGGGTCGCGACCATTGCCTCGACCATGGACGACCGGGATCGGCTGGTGAGCTTGGTAGCCAACCTGTCGCGGACCGAGGAGCTGTTCATCGACACCCGCCTGTTCGAGCGGGTGCAGCCCCTGGCGACCGGCTCCGTGCTGCCCCGCGGCGGTATCCGGCTGTTGGCTCCCGACGAGATCGGGCCCCAGGCGTTCCGCCCGGCCCTGCCCCTGCTCGCTCGCTCCCTCAAGCGTGCCCTGGACGTGAGCGTGGCCGCTGCCGGGCTGGTGCTCCTCGCCCCGGTCATGTTGGGGGCGGCGGTGGCCATCCGGCTCGACTCCACCGGGCCAGTGCTTTTCCGCCAGGCCCGGCTCGGGGCCGACGGTCGCAGCTTCAACATCTACAAGCTGCGTACGATGCTCACCGGGACCGACGATGCCGCCCACCGCGCCTACGTGGCCTCGCTGATCCAGGGCCGGGCCGAGCGTCAAGACAGCCTGTTCAAGCTCATCGATGATCCGCGGATCACTCGAGTGGGCCGCCACCTGCGCCGCTCGAGCGTCGACGAGCTGCCCCAGCTCTGGAACGTGCTGAGAGGTCAGATGAGCCTGGTCGGGCCCCGACCAGCGCTGCCCCACGAGGTGGATCTATACGACGCCGGGACATGGCAACGGATGCGCGTCAAGCCGGGCCTTACCGGCCTGTGGCAGGTGAGCGGCCGTTCCCAGCTGTCGTTCCAGGAGATGGTGGCCCTCGACATCCGGTACTGGCGGGACTGGAGCCCCGGCCTGGAGGCGGTCATCCTACTCAGGACCCCGCGCACCGTCCTCTGCGGCGCCGGCACGGCATGAGCTACCGCCTGCCCGCAAGCTCGGCGCCGGCGGCTGCCGGGCAGGTGGCTGGCCGCGCACACGAACCCTGGAAGGCGGCTGTGGTGGGTTTGGGCTACTGGGGGCCGAAGATCCTGCGCAACCTGCTCTCCATCCTCGGGCCTGAGCGAGTGGTGGGGGTGGACCAGGCCCCAGACCGCCGCCGCCAGGCTGCTGTCGAGTTCCCGGGCCTCAGGCTGGAACCTTGCTTGGAAGAGGCACTGGCCGACAACGACGTGCGTGCCGTGGTGGTGGCCACACCCACCGCCAGCCATGCCAGCCTGGCCCGCCAGGTGCTGGACGCCGGCCGCCATGCGCTGGTGGAGAAGCCGCTGGCTGCTTCCCTGGCCGAGGCAGTGGACGTGGCGGCGACGGCCAACATCTTGGGGCTCAGGTTGATGGTCGGCCACACCTTCTTGTTCAGCCCCAGAGTGGAGACCATCGCCGGCTATCTCGCCAGCGGTCAGATCGGGCCCATCAGTCACGTAATGTCCTCACGCCTCAATCTTGGTCTTTTCCGTAATGACATCAATGTGATATGGGACCTGGCGGCTCACGATTTCTCGATCATTCTTCATCTGCTCGACGAGCACCCGGTCTCCGCGCAAGCGGTGGCCCGTGGCGTCGTACGGTCGGCGTCGCCAGACGTCGCCTTCATCCAGCTCCTCTTCCCCTCGGGTGCCATTGCCTCGATCAACGTCTCCTGGCTTGCGCCCCGCAAGGTGAGGAACATGACCTTCGTCGGCCAGCGGGGCATGATCGTCTACGACGACACGGACAGTGACGAGCCGATCAAGATCTATGACAAGGGCGTGGTCGTCCCCGAGTCAGCCAGCTTCGGCGAGAACCAGCTCACCTACCGGTACGGGACCACCGTTGCTCCGTACGTCTCGCCTCGTGAGCCTCTCAACGCCGAGTTGCGACACTTCATCGAATGCGTCGAGCAACCTGGAAAGCCCTGCCGGTCCGAGGCTGGTCTGGGCGTCGAGGTGGTCAGGACACTGGCTGCCGCTGATCGCTCCTGGCGAGAGGGAGGTGCGCCCGTCCCCGTCGGGCAGCCTTCGGTGACGGTGGGAGGTGGCGGCCAACGGTAGCATCCAGCGCAGTGGCCGTCCCTCAGGATGCTCCAGAATTCGAGGTTCGGGCCCATGCCCGGGCACTGTGGCGACGGAAGTGGTCAGTAGCCGCCGTCACCGTCTTGGTGGTGGCCGGCGCGGTTGCGTTCTCTGTCCTGCAGAGCCCGCTCTACCAGGGCGACGTCAAGGTCCTGCTGCAACCTCCGAGCAGCAACTCCCTCCTGCCGGCCAGCAGCGGCGATCAGTCGGATCCCAGCCGGATGGTGAGCAACCAGGCCGACGTCATCAAGAGCGCGCCAGTCCAGGCCGCCGTCCGTCACAAGCTGGGCCCGGTGGCCAAGGTGGCCGTGAGCGCAGATCCGGGTACCTCCGACGTGGTGGACATCGAGGGCCAAGGCGCCGACCCGGCTCGAGCCAGAGCCGTCACCAAGGCCTACGCCAATGCCTACATCGATCTGCGCCGGGCCCAGAGCCTCGACAGCCTCCGGTCTGCCACTCGAGGCCTCCAGGGCCAGATCGACAGCCTCCAGCACCAGATCACCGACCTGGATGCCCGGTCCGTCCAGGCGGCGGCCAGCGGTCCGGGCGGTGTGGACCAGGCGGCCAGCTTGAGCGCCGAGCGGGACGCGCTGTTGAGCCAGGAGGCACCGCTGCAGCAGCGCCTCAGTGCTCTGCAGGTCGACGCCAACCTGGCCAACGGGGACGTCCAGCTGATCAGCACCGGCTCGGTACCGACGTCCAAGGTGCGGCCCCATCCGCTGGAGAGCGCGGGCGTCGCGGTCGTCCTGGGAATCATCATCGGTATAGGCGTGGCCGCCTTGCGGGAGTACCTGGACGACTCGATCAAGGACAAGGACGACCTGGAGCGAGCAGCCCCCGGGCTGACGGTGCTGGGCCTGATGCCCCGGGTCCGGGAATGGAGGAACCCCGGAAGGTCTCTGATGGTGTCGATGGAGCATCCGGCGTCGCCGGCCGCCGAGGCCTTCCGGACCCTGCGAGTGACGCTTCAATTCGTGGGGCTGCCCGGGGCCGGCCAGCCAGCCGCGGCCGACCAGCCGCTTATCTGGCAGGTCACCAGCTCCAAGGCAGCAGACGGCAAGACCTCGGTGGTGGTCAACCTGGCAGTGGCCATGGCCCGCGCCGGACAGCACGTGGCCGTGGTGGACTGCGACCTTCGAAGAGCCCGTGTCCACAAGTTCTTCGATCTGTCCAACCAGGTGGGGTTCACCTCGGTGTACCTCGGTCAGGTGTCGTCGGCCGATGCTCTCCAGACGGTTCCCGGCGAGGACAACCTGGCGATAATGGCCTCCGGCCCCCTGCCCCCCAACCCGTCGGAGATCGTCTCGTCGAAGAGGTCGGCTGAGATACTGCGCGACCTCGGATCAGGGCTCGATGTGGTCCTGGTCGACTGCCCTCCCGTGCTGGGGGTCAGTGACCCCATCGCCCTCTCGCAGTCCGTCGACGCCGTGGTGGTGGTGGCGACCACCGGCGAGACGACCAGGAAGGAGGTCCGCCGGACCGTCGATCTGCTGAGCAAGGCGGGCGCGCCCATCGTCGGGACGATCCTCAACCAGGTGACGGCCGAGGACACCTACGGATATGACTACGACTACTCCTCGAAGGGTGCCATAGAGCCTGTAGCCGCCGACGCCACCCCGGTCGCCGCATCCGTCGATGGCCCGCTGGCCGCCCCTCCCACCGATGGCCCGCCGGTCTCCCCTCCCACGGATGGCCCGCCGGCCGCCCCTCCCACGGATGGCCCGCCGGTCGCCCCTCCCACGGATGGCCCGCCGGTCGCCGAGCCAGCTTCGCTTCCCCGGCCAGCAGTGCCGGCTGGGCCCCCCGGCAACCCAGAGGCCGTCCCGGCCCTGGGCCCTGGGCCCGGGCCGCCTCGGGGATGAGCCGGGGATGACGAGCCGGGAATGAATGGCCAGCCACCGAGCCAGCCGCATCACCGGATCCTCGGTCGCCCAGCCGTCGGCCGGTAGCCGGGCAGCTGGCGAAGCGGTCCTCGCGCCAAGGCCCCGAGTCGTCCTGTTCACCCCCTCGTACTCCGAGCCGGGGGGAGTCGCCCAGCGCTCTCGCTTGCTCGCATCGGGCCTGGCCCGTAGCGGCTGTCGTGTCACCGTCATCGCCCGCGCCACCGCCAGACGGACGTTCGGCACCGTCAGGGCGCCCGACCTTAGGGTCATCGAGGTACCCGGCTTCGGCCTGGACCGGCTGGCCAGCCTGGCCTTCCTCGGCTGTGGCATCCCGCTCGGGCTGGTCCTCGGCGGCCGGGCTCCCGCCCTGCTGGCCATCAAGCTGCACTCCTCATCGATGGCGGCAGCGGCATGCTCGGTCATCCTGCGCAGGCCTTATGTCAGCCTGGCCACGAGCAGCGGACGCGGCGGAGAGCTCGACTACCTGCTGGGACAGGCGCTCCCGGGCGACGGCTCCCGGCAGCGCAGAGCGCACCGCTTGGGCCTTGGCATCCGCCGAATGATGCTTCGGAGGGCGGCATTCATCGTCGCCCAGACGCCGGCCGCCGCCGCGGAGCTGCGCCAGCTGGTTGGCCAGGACCGTCTGGCCGTCATCCCGACGCCGGTCGAGAGCGTCCAAGCTCCTCCCCTCAGCGGTAACCCGTCCGCGGTGTTCACTGGTCGGCTGAGCAAGGAAAAGGACCTCTTCGTCCTGCTGGCAGCCTGGCGATCCGTCGTCCAGGAGCAGCCCGCGGCCACGCTTACCATCGTTGGCGATGGCGGTCCCCACGAGCCGGTCGAAGCAGAGCTCCGCCGGGTCGTCGCTGAGGACGCATCGCTGACCGCCACTGTGCGGTTCACGGGCCGGGTCATCGACGTCGGCCCGCACCTGTCGGCCGCCGACGTCTTCGTGCTGCCCAGCCGCAGCGAAGGGATGTCCAACGCCCTGCTCGAGGCGTGTGCCCGGGGCAGGGTGGTGGTGGCCTCTGACATCCCCGCCAACCGGGCAGTGCTGGGAGAGGCCTACCCGCTGCTGTTCAGGACGGGCGACTCACGGGCCTTGACCGGGAGCCTGCTGGCGGGCTTGACCGACGAAGGGCTGCGCAGCCAGTCGTTGGCCGAGGTACGCCGGCGCCTACCCGAGTTCTCACTCACGAAGGTGATCGAGCGTCTCCTGGACCTCCTGGAACAGGCGGAGTCGTCGCCGGCCGCCGGTCAGCTCAGCTGGCGCCGGCCGTCCGTGCCCGTTCGCCGGGCGCACTGGTCGCAGACCGGCTCCGCTGGCGGCTCTGGGCCCAGGCGAGCGCCGCAGGCACAGACGTAGCCGATCAACCGGGCAGGATTGCCGACCACCAAGCCGTGTGCCGGAACGTCGTGCGCCACGACCGCTCCGGCGCCGACCAGGGCCCAGCGCCCGACGGTGAGGCCTGGCAGCAGCACGCTCGCCGCCCCCACCGCCGCCCCGTAGCGGATCAGCACTGCGCTGGCCTGCCAGTCCCCAGGCCCTTTGAGGGTGCCGTCAGGGTTGACGGCCCGGGGCAGGCGGTCGTTGGCGACGATGGCGGCCGGGCCGACGAACACACCGTCTTCGAGCACCGCCGGCCGGAAGATGCTGGCCCCGTTCTCGATCTTGCACTTGCTCCCGACGACGACGTCAGCATCGACGTAGACGCCCTTGCCGAGGATGCAGCTCGACCCTATCGAGGCCCGCTCTCTCACCTGCGCATGCTGCCAGATGGTGGTCTGGGCGCCCACGTGCGCCTCGCCTGACACGTCCGCGGTGGGATGGAAGATAGGATGAAAGGTACCCGCCGTACCGACATTGCTCTGCGGGCCTCGGAGTTGGGGAGCTTCCCGTGGACGAACCGTCGGCTGTACCTATCGTGGATGTCGCCGCCGAGGTGGCAGGCCTGCGAGAGGAGCTGCTGGGGGTGGTCGACTCGGTGTTGCGAAGCGGCCGCTTCGTGCTCGGGCCCAACCTGGAACGCTTCGAGGGGGAAGCGGCCTCCTACCTGGGCGCCCGCCATGTGGTCGGCGTCAACTCGGGGACCGACGCTTTGGCGATAGGGCTGCGGGCGCTCGGCGCCGGCCCGGGTGACGAGGTGGTCACCACCCCGTTCACCTTCTTTGCCACCGCAGAGGCAATGAGCCTGATCGGGGCCCGGCCGATCTTCGTGGACATCGAGCCAAGCACCTACAACATCGACCCGGTCATGGTCGCCGAACGGCTGACGCCGGCTGTGAGGGCCATCGTCCCGGTGCACCTCTTCGGCTTCCCGGCCGCCATGGGCGACCTGTTGGAGATCGCCGACGAGCACGGCGTGGCCGTCGTGGAGGATGCAGCTCAGGCATTCGGGGCTGAGTGGAAGGGTCGCAAGCTGGGTACGGTCGGCAGCGTCGGAGCCTTCTCCTTCTTCCCCTCGAAGAACCTTGCCGCCTGCGGGGATGCCGGCCTCCTGGTCACCGACGACGACCGGCTGGCGGAGCTGGCCGTCATGCTCCGTCATCACGGCAGCAGCGCTGAATCCATGCATCAGCTGGTTGGCTACAACTCGCGTCTGGACGAGATCCAGGCAGCTATCCTTCGGGTGAAGCTGCGACATGTCGACGAGCGCAACGGCGCCCGGCGCCGCATCGCCGGCCAGTACGACGAGCAGCTCCGTGACGTGGAGCACCTTGCCCGACCTCCAGTCAGCCACGATGGTCAGGCCGTCTATCACCAGTACACCGTTCGGATCCTCGACCACGACAGAGACGAGGTTCGCCGTCAGCTGCTGGCGCGCGGGATCCGCACGCGCGTCTATTACCCGACGCCTCTTCATCTCCTGCCCGTGTACCTGGGCTCCGGCGCATTCCCCCATGCCGAGCAGGCAGCCAGGGAAGTGCTGTCTCTTCCCATCTGGCCGGAGATGGGCACCGGTCAGATCGAGCGCGTCACCGAGGCTCTTCGGGCCTGCCTCATCTAGGGGGCGGGTGCGCCAGCCAGCGCCGGAGGGTGGCCGGGCTGAGCGGCCCCATGACCACGGCGTCCACCTTCCCGGCGGGGCTCACCAGGACCGAGTCGGGCAGGCCGGCCAGGTGGTAGCGGCCACCGGACACGGCCCGGTCGGGGTCGACCACCACCGGGTAGGCCACACCGCTGGCCTTGACCAGGCTCGACGCCGGCGCGGGGTGGTCGCCCACGTCCACCCCGACGAAGGCCACCTGCCCGGCGGCCCGACGCTGGGCGGCGGCCAGGGCGGGCAGCTCCTGGCGGCAGGGCGGGCACCAGGAAGCGAAGAAGTTGACCACCACCGGCCGCCCCCTCAGGGCATGGAGGGTGAGCGGCGCCCCGCCCCCCAGCCGCTGGGCGGTGAAGTCAGGAGCGGTCCGGCCCACCAGGGCGCCGTCCTGGGGAACGGCGGCTGCGCCGGTGGCCGAGGCGCCTGAGGCGGCTCCGGCGGCTCCGGTGCCTGAGGTGGCTGAGCGTCGCACGACCAGGCCGGAGACCACCCCCAGGATGGCGGCGACCACCACGGCGGCGAGGGTGGCGCCCAGGGCGGCCTGCCAGGCGGGGGGTGGGGCCGGTCTCAGTGGCCGGTGGGCTCCTCAGTGAAGGTGGACCAGCTGGTCGACGGCCATGGCGGCGAACAGCAGGGTCACGTAGGTGATCGAGTAGCCGAACAGCGCCATGGCGGCCCGGCTGCTGGCCTCCCTGCGCAGGGCCAGGGCGTAGGCAACGAACACCGCCCCCAGCACCGTGGCGGCGGCCAGGTAGATCGTGCCCATGTGGGCGACGGGGACGAGGACCAGGGAGGTGGCCCACAAGGCGACCGTGTAGGCCAGGATCTGGCGGGCGGTGTGCTCGAAGGGCGCCACCGAGGGCAGCATGGGGATCCCGGCGGCTGAGTAGTCGTCCCGGTAGCGCACGGCCAGGGCCCAAAAGTGCGGGGGTGTCCACACGAAGATCACCGCGAACAACACGATGGGTGCCCAACCCAGCCGGCCGGTGACCGCTGCCCAGCCGACCAGCACCGGCACTGCCCCGGCCGCCCCGCCGATGACGATGTTCTGGGTGGAGGTCCGCTTGAGCCACAGGGTGTACACGAAGACGTAGAACAAGGTGGCGGCCACCGCCAGGGCGGCGCTGAGGGGGTTGACCAGCAGCCACAGCTCGACGAAGGCCGCCACCTCCAGGGCGACGGCGAAGGCCAGGGCCCGGCCCGGGCTGACCACGCCCGTCACCAGGGGGCGGTTGCGGGTCCGGTGCATGAGCTGGTCGATGTCCCGGTCGGCGTACATGTTGATGGCATTGGCGCCGCCGGCCGCCAGGGTCCCCCCGATCAAAGTGGCCAGGACCAACCAGCCCGGGGGCAGGCCGCGGGCCGCCACCACCATGGTGGGCACCGTCGTGACCAGCAGCAGCTCGATGATCCGCGGCTTGGTGAGGGCCACGTAGCCCCGGAGCCGATCCTGGAGCCCGTAAGAGACGGCGGTGGCCACGAGGCGACACTACGACGGCCGCGCCGCCACCTCAAAGCGGGGCCCGGTCGGGTCGGCGCTCTCGGCCGACGCCTACCTTCTAGAGGGCCTGTCCTAGCATCTCCTGCGTGAGGTGGTCGTGGTGGCTGAGCCCCAGCGCCTTTCGGCGCGTCGCCCTGGGGGCGGTGGTCGCCCTGTCTGCGATTGTCGTCACCGGGGGGGCGGTCCGCCTCACCGGCTCCGGCCTGGGCTGCCCCGACTGGCCCACCTGCCAGGGACGCCGGGTGGTGGCGGCCTGGTCGTTGCACCCCATGGTCGAGTTCGCCAACCGGGTGGTCGTCAGCCTGGTGACCCTCGGCGTGGTGCTGGTCCTCCTGGCCGCCCTGGCCCGCCGGCCCCGGCGCCGGGACCTCGCCTGGCTCTCCGCCGGGCTGGTGGCCGGCGTCCTGGCCCAGATCGTGCTGGGGGGGCTGACGGTGCTGCTCAAGCTGGCCCCTGCCCTGGTGATGGCCCACTTCCTGGTCTCGCTGGTGGTACTGGGCGACGCCGTCGTCCTGCACCGCCGGGCCGGCCTGCCCGACACCGCTGCCCGCCCCGTGGTGGGCCCCGACCTGGTCCGGCTGAGCCGGATCATCCTGGCCATGGTGGCGGTGGTGGTGGCGCTCGGCACGGCGGTGACCGGGAGCGGCCCGCACGCCGGCGATGTCCACGCCAAGCGCCTGGACGTGAGCTTCCACGGGATGGCCGAGGTCCACTCCACCGCCGTCATGCTCCTCGTCGGCCTCACCCTGGCCGCCCTGTTCGCCCTCCACCAGGCGGGGGCGCCGGCCGGCGTGCAGCGCCGGGGACGCATACTGCTCGAGGTCATGGCGGCCCAGGCGGTGCTCGGCTACACCCAGTACTTCACCCGGGTGCCAGCTGTGCTGGTGGGCCTTCACATCGCCGGCGCCACTGCGGTGTGGGTGGCCGCCCTGCGCTTCCACCTGGGCCTGTTCTCCCGGCCGGTGCCCCCTCCGGCGCCGGTGGGGGTGCCGGCGGCCGAGGGGATCCTGGCTCGCAGCTGAGCCACCATGCAGGCGCTTGGCGGTCGGCCAGGCCGACCCTGGGCACCATCATCATCGAACGGTGGAAGCTATGGGAACCCTCTGTTCTCCGACTACGAGAAGAGGCCGATCAGCCGACCGCGTTCGAGAACTTTAAGAACCTAGCCTCCGAGTTGGACGGGTACCGAAGTCATCCCGGCCCGCCAGGTCGGCCGTCCCCCAGTGGTTGGGGCCGTCGGAGAAGTGAGTGACCCTACGCCTGACTAGGCGGGGGTCGACGGGTCGTCCGGTTGCGGGTCCCTCGGCTTGTCCATGTGTCTTCCTCCTCAGCACCAATGTTAGCAAAGGGGACCCTTGGCGCCGGTCGAGCCGTCGCTTGGCCTCGCCCGGGAGGCGCGGCGCGGTCATCGACGGCCGTAGTTGGGCCCAGGCAGCCCTGTGGAGCCGTGTCCGCTGGCCCTGCGCAGCAGTGTCACAATTGAGCCATGCCGATCGCAGCACCCGAGACCCTGCCCCCCGAGACCCTGCCCCCCGAGACCGTGCCCCCCGACACCCTGCCCGCCGAGGTCGACCAGCCCACCGACGAGCCGGCCCACTCGCCCGATCGGCCCTGGATCACCATCGTTTGGAACGACCCGATCAACCTCATGTCCTACGTCACCTTCGTGTTCCAGAAGCTGTTCGGCTACAGCCGGGACAAGGCCACCAAGCTCATGCTGGACGTGCACTACAAGGGCCGAGCGGTGGTCTCCAGCGGGACCCGCGAGCGGGTGGAGCTGGACGTCTTCCGCCTGCACGAGCACGGTCTGTGGGCCACCATGGAGCACAGCGGTTGATCCTGCCCGGCAGGCGAGTCAAGCGCCTCCGGGACGGCAGCTTCGAGCTGCGCCTGTCCCGCCAGGAACGGGCCGTGCTGGCTGGGCTGCCCCAGCAGGTGGCCGACCTGCTCGAGTCGGACGATCCCAGCGTCCGGCGCCTGTTCCCGCCCGCCTATGCCGACGATGCCGGCCTGGAGGCCGAGTACCGCCGTCTGATGGGAGACGACCTGCTGGCCAGCCACCGCCAGGCCCTGGCGGTGATGGAGGAGACAGTCCGGGCCGATCGCCTCGACCGTGACCAACTGGCCGCCTGGTTGGGAGCGCTCAACGACCTGCGCCTGGTGCTGGGCACCCGCCTCAACGTCTCCGAGGACATGTCCGGGGTCTCAGCCGACGACCCGCGAGCCGCTGAGCTGGCCGTCTACGGATACCTGGGCTGGCTACAGGAGCAGGTGGTGGACGCCTTGGCCTCGGAGCTGTAGGAGAAGGCGCCCACCGTGCCCGGGCCGGTATGGGCCCCCACGCTGGGCCCGATCCGGTAACGGACCAGCTCGGCCACCTCGGGGGCGCCGGCCAGGGCCGCCTCCAGAGCCTGCCAGAGCGGGGCGGCGGCCGCGTCGGCCATCCCTACCCCCACCCGCAGGCGGCTCCCCGACGATCTCATGTAGGCGGCCATGACCTCGGTCGCCTGCTCGGCGCTGGTCGCCTGGCCGACGCACACCATGCGCCCGTCCCTGAAGCTGAGCACCGGGACGGCCGGCCGGCCTGGACCGATGGCCGGCTGCGCACCAACCAGGCGCCCACCCCGGAGGGCCAGCTCCGAGGCACCCAGCACGAAGACGTTGTCCGTACGGGCGCCCACCGCCTCGGCCACTGCCGCCGCCTCAGCCAGTCCGGCGCCCTGGGCCACCGCTTCGGCCGCCTCCCAGACGCAGCAGGCCACGCCGAAAGACGCTGTCCCCGAGTCGACCAGGCGGACCGGGACCGGGGCACCAGGCGCGGCCAGGCGGGCCGACAGGAGGGTGGCCGAGGTGGCTGCGCCCACGTGGACCGACAGGATCTCGGTGGCGCCTCGCTTCGCCAGCGCCCGGTAGGCGCCGGCAAAGCGCCCGGGAGAGGGCGAGGAGGTCGACACCTCGAGGCTCCCCTTTTCGAGAAGTCCGTAGAAGCGGTCGGGGTCCAGGTCCACCCCTTCCAGGTAGCTGGTCCCGTCCACCACGACCGTCAGCGGCACCACCTCCACCCCGTAGCGCTCGGCCAGCTCGGGGGGCAGCTGGGAGTTGGAGTCGGTGCACAGGCCGATCAACCGGCCTCCCGACCGGCACCGCCGTCGCCGTGCCCGGCCTGCGCCCTCTGGGCGGCGACGAAGCGGGACAGGATCACCGCGCTGCTGATCGCCGAGGCCAGGGGCAGGGCGGCCGACGGGCGGGGCCCCCACCGGTTGCTCCAGCCCCGCCGCCACCACAGCACCCCGCTGGCCACCCAGGCGGTGCAGGACAAGGCGATGGCGGCGAAGGCGCGCCGTCGCCACGGGCCGAAGGAGGTGAGGGTGGCCACCGCCAGGTCGATGGGGAAGTAGGCGGGGAAGCTGACCAGGCACTGCCCGACGCTGGCCGCCACCCCCTTGCCGCCCCGAAAGCCGGAGGCGGCTGGGAAGCAGTGGCCCACCACCGCCGCGGTCCCGCCAATGTGGCACCCGTTGGGACCGGCCAGGGCCCGGCCGGCGACGCAGGCCAATGCCGCCTTGGCAATGTCGGCCCCCAGTATGGAGTAGCCCCAGCTCCAGCCCAAGACGCCCATGGCGTTGGCGGCGCCCGGGTTGCACGACCCGGCGGTGCGCAGGTCGACGGCCCCCCCGGTGGCCAGGCGGCAGGCCAGGTCGGCGGTGGGCATCCCACCCAACCCGTAGCCGGCGGCCGCCGCCCCCGCCAGCCGGACCGCTCTCACCCGGGGCAGCGTAGCTCCCGGTGACCCGGATGCCGGGCTTGGTGGGGCGGGTTGGGCAAAGATGGGGGTGTCATGCCTGTGCCCCCCTCCCAGCCTGGGCCCGCAGCGGTACTGGTCGTCTCCTCCCGCCTGGATGACCGCCGCCAGGTGGCCCTGGCCGCCCTGGTGGGGCCTGGCCGGGACCTCCACGTCGCGGCCGCCGGCCAGGCCCTGCCACTTCCTGCGAGCTACGCAGCGGTCCTGCTGGACGCGGCCATCGGCCGCCTCGACCAGGCGTGGCTGGCCTGCCTCCTCGACCACGTCGTGCGGGGAGCCAGCCTGGTGGTGATTGCCGACGGCCCGGCGGCGACCTGGCCCCAAGGGCTGGCCAGAGTGGCCGCTGCCGCCGGGTCCCCGGCGCCGAGAGCCGAGTGGTTCGCCAAGCTGGTCTCCCCCGCCAGCCCCCTGACACGGCGCCTGGGGCCGCCCGGGGGGCGGGCCGGCGAGGCGGTCCCCGAGGTCCCGGTGGTCGACCGGCTCTGCCCGCTGGTGCTCGGGCCAGCCGGGGAGGTCCTGGTCTCGGTGAGCCTGGGCTTCACCGATCGCCCGGCGGTGGTGGCCGGTCCCCTGGGGCAGGGCCGGGTGGTGGTGTCCGGGCTGGGGAACACCGAGGAGGCCCTGGCCGACCCCGACCTGGCCAGCCTCCTGCGCCGAAGCCTGGCACCGGCGCCCACCGATCAGGAGCGCCGGCGACAGGACCGCACGGTGGGCCTGGCGGTGGTCGGCTACGGCCCCTACGGGGGCATGGGGGCCTATCACGGCACGGCCGCCCAGCTCACCGACGGCCTGGAGATGGTGGCCGCCTGTGACTCGAGCCCCGAGCGGCGCAAGGCGGCCGAGGACGACTTCCCGGGGGTACGGGCCTACTCCAGCGTCGAGGAGCTGGCGGCCGACGACGACGTGGAGGTGGTGGTGGTGGCGACGCCGCCGGTGGCCCATGTGGAGGTCGCCCTGAGCCTGCTGCGGGCCGGCAAGCACGTGGCCTGCGAGAAGCCACTGTGCTTCACCCTGGTCCAGGCCGACCACCTGACGGCCGCCGCCCGCCAGCAGGACCGGGTCCTGACCGTCCATCAGAACCGGCGCTGGGACCCTGACTTCCTGGCCATCCGCCGGGCGGTGGATGCGGGCCTGCTGGGCGACCTGTTCAACGTGGAGACCTTCGTGGGCGGGTTCGAGCATCCCTGCCGGGCCTGGCACTCGCACATCTCCGTCTCCGGGGGGGCCGTCTACGACTGGGGCTCCCACCACCTCGACTGGGCCCTCCTGCTCCTGGGCGACATGCCCGTCTCGGTCACCGCCCATGGCCACAAGCGGGTCTGGCACGACGTCACCAACCTCGACCAGGTCCGGGTCCACCTGACCTGGCCCGACGGCAGGGAAGCCGAGTTCGTCCAGAGCGACGTGGCTGGCGTGCGCCGGCCCAAGTTCTGGGTCCAGGGAACGGCTGGCACCCTGGCCGGCTGGTACCGGCCCCTGTTGCTCGAGCGGGTGGAGCCGGTACGGGGCCACGTGGTCGAGCGCTTCCACCACGCCGAGGCCCCGGCCGAGCTGACCCTGGCCCGTTACGAGAGCGGCTGCGGCACCACCGAGACCCGCCTGGCCCCGGCTCCCGCCCGCCCCTTCGCCTTCCACCGCAACCTGGCCGACCACCTCCTGGGCGGCGAGGAGCTGGCGGTAACGCCCGAGTCGGCCCGGCGGCTGGTGGCCGTCCTGGAGGCGGCCCAGCGCTCCTGCGACCAGGGCGCCAGAGCAGTGACGCCGGGGTCGGTCGAAGGATGCTGAGCGCAATACGCCCGGTTCGCTGGGGACTCCTTGCCCCCACTTCCAGGGTGGCCCGCCTGGCCGTGGTCCCTGCGCTGGCGGCCAGCCCGACCGCCCGGGTGGTGGCGGCGGCCAGCCAGTCGGCGGCTCCCTCGCAGCTGGGCTGGCTGGGGGCCGACCGGGTGCACCGCGGCTACCAGGAGGTCCTGGACGACCCGGCGGTGGAGGTGGTCTACGTACCCCTTCCCAACAGCCTGCACAAGGAGTGGTCCTGCCGGGCGGCCGAGGCCGGCAAGCACGTCCTGTGCGAGAAGCCCCTCGCCCCCACGCAAGCCGACGCGCTGGCCATGGCCAGCGCCGCCCGGGGCGCCGGGGTGGTCCTGATGGAGGCCTACATGACTCCCTTCCACCCCCGTTCGGCCGTGGTGGGCGACCTGGTGGGCTCCGGCCGGCTGGGGGACCTGCGGTTCCTCAGGGCTTCCTTCACCGGGGTGCTGGCCGCAGCCGACGACCACCGGTGGCGGCCTGAGATGGGCGGGGGGTGCCTCCTCGACCTCGGCATCTACTGCCTGGCCCCCCTCCTGGCGGCGGCCGGGCGCCTGCCCCGCCGGGTGGCGGCGGCGGCCAGGCAGGCGCCGACGGGGGTGGATGCCTCCTTTTCCGGGTGGCTCGACTTCGGGGAGGGCCTGGTGGGGAGCTTCGAGTGCTCGTTCGAGGCCCCCGAGCGCCAGCAGATGGAGCTGGTGGGCACCGAGGCCTCCCTGGTGGCGGAGCGGGCCTTCACCCCCGGGCCGGCTGACGACCGGTTTACCCTCGTCGAGCGCGACGGCCGTCGCCAGGTCATCCCCACCGGGGGCGGAGATCCCTACCTGGGGATGATCGAGCACATGGGGGCGGTGGTGAGGGGCGATGAGCAGCTGCGCAGACCGGCGGAGGACTCGGTCGAGCTGGCCGGGATGGTCGACCAGCTGCGGGCGCGGGCGTCAGCCGGGCCGGCGGTGGTGGCCGCCCGGGTCGGCGGACGGCGATGAGCAGGACCGTCCGGTTGCCGGTCACGGGCGGTGTGAGCCTGGTGGCCGACGTCTGGGAGCCCAACGGCGATGCCGGCGGCCAGGCCGGAGGCGAGGCCGGAGAGGCCGCCGGGACCGACCCCGGGTTCCTGCTGGTGCATGGCCTGGCCTCCAACGCCCGCCTCTGGGACGGGGTGGCGGAGCGACTCCACGCCCTGGGCCACGCCGTAGTGGCCGTCGACCTGAGGGGCCACGGCCGTTCCGACAAGCCCGACGGCGGCTACGACTTCGCCACCGTGTGCGAGGACCTGGTCTGCGTGATGGAGTCCCTGGCCCCCCGCCCGGTGCTGGTGGGCCAGTCGTGGGGGGCCAACGTGGGCCTGGAGGTCGCCTACCGCCAGCCCGAGAAGGTGCGGGCAGTGGCCTGCGTCGACGGGGGGACCATCGAGCTGGCCGAGACCTTCGACACCTGGGAGCAGTGCCAGGCCGTCCTGGCCCCGCCGGTGCTGACCGGCACGCCCCGCAGCGAGATGGAGGCCATGGTCAGGGCGGTCCATCCCGGCTGGCCCGAGAGCAGCGTGCAGGCGACGCTGGCCAACTTCGAGACCAGGGCCGACGGCACCATCGCTCCGTGGCTCAGCCGTGACCGTCACCTGCGGATCCTGCGGGCCCTGTGGGAGCACCGTCCCTCGACTCGATATCCGGCCGTGGAGGTCCCCGTCCTCCTGCTCCCGGCCGGCACCGGCGACCGCGGCATTGAAGAAACCGCCTGGACGAGGGACAAGCGCGCCAGCATCGAGGCAGCCCTGGCCGCCCTACCGGCCGGCCGGGCCCACTGGTTCGCGCCGGCCGACCACGACATCCACGCCCAGTTCCCGGTCCAGCTGGCCGAGCTGCTGCACGCCAACGCGCTGGACGGCTTCTTCGGTTGACCGTGCCCAGCGCGTCGCTGCCCCGCCTGCTCACCATCATGGGCTCCGGCGAGACCAGCCCCACCATGGTCAAGACCCACCGCCAGCTGCTGGGTCGGATGGGGTCGGCGCCGGTGGAGGCGGTGCTCCTCGACACCCCGTTCGGCTTCCAGGAGAACGCCGACGACATCTCGGCCAGGGCGGTCGAGTACTTTCACAAGAGCGTGGGAGCGGGCCTGGAGGTGGCCAGCTGGCGCTCGTCGGATCGGGATGCGCTGGACCAGGAGACGGCGCTGGGCCGGATCCGGGCCGCCCGCTACGTGTTCGCCGGGCCGGGCAGCCCCTCGTATGCCCTGGCTCAGTGGGCGGGATCGCCGGTGCCGGCGCTGCTGGGCGACAAGCTGAGGGCGGGCGGCCCTGGGGGGGCCATCACCTTCGCCAGCGCCGCCGCCCTGACCCTGGGAGTGTCCACCGTTCCCGTCTACGAGGTCTACAAGGTGGGCCTGCCCCCTCATTGGCTGGACGGTCTCGACCTGATCGCCCGGGCCGGCCTGCGGGCCGCAGTCATCCCTCATTTCGACAACGCCGAGGGGGGGAACCACGACACCCGCTACTGCTACCTGGGGGAGCGCCGCCTGGCCGCCATGGAGGGCGAGCTGCCCGACGGAGCGTTCGTGCTCGGAGTCGACGAGCACACCGGCTGCGTGCTCGACCTGGACGCCGGGACGGCCACCGTGGTCGGCCGGGGCGTGGTGACGGTGCGCTCGCAGGGCCGCTCGGCGCAGATCCCGGCCGGCCAGAGTGTTCCCATCCACCACCTGGCCGAGCTGGCCGCCGAGCTGGCAGGCGGGGCCGGGAGGGCGGCGCAGGCGAGTGGGGCCGGGAGCGCCGGAGCCCAGACTGCCGAAGCCCAGACTGCCGGGGCCCAGGGGATCGGGGCGGCGGCGCCGGAGGTCCCCGATCCCGCGGAATCGTCGGTCGGCCACCAAGAGTCCCCCCTGCTGGCCGCGGTGAGGGATTACGAGGCTGCCTTCTCAGAGGCGCTGGCGTCCAGGGACGCCCGAGGCGCCGCCCGTGTCATCCTGGAGCTCGACGACGAGCTGGCCGCCTGGTCCCGCGATACCCTCCAGTCCGACCAGGCCGACCAGGGGCGGGCGGCCCTGCGCTCGATGGTCGTCCGCCTGGGCCAGCTGGCCGAGGTCGGGGCCCGCGATCCCCGCAAGATCCTGGCACCCTTCGTGGACGCCCTCCTCGATGTACGGGCCAGGGCCAGGGCCGACCAGCGGTGGTCCGACGCCGACACCGTTCGGGGCCGCCTGGTGGCGCTGGGGGTGGAGGTGAGGGACACGCCCAGCGGCACCGACTGGGCCCTGGGTGAGGGGATAGCCGGTAGCGACGCCTGATACCCTGGCTTCAGGCGGTCGGGTCATGCTGGGCCCCGCTACCACACCTTCCGCCCCCATCGTCTAGCGGCCCAGGACGCCGCCCTTTCAAGGCGGTAGCACGGGTTCGAATCCCGTTGGGGGTGCTGCGCAGATCCGTGTAGGACTGCTGGCCTGCGACTTCTTCAGTGTCGACACGGTGCTGCTGAAGAGGCTCTATGTGCTCGTCTTCATCCACCACGACCCGCGACGCGTGCGGATCGCCGGCATCACTGCAAGGCCGGTCTGCGCCTGGGTGACCCAGCTTGCCGAGTATGTCGAGCATTACAACTCGCACCGCCCCCACCGGTCTCAACGTTCTCCGTCTGCGTCCGATGCGACGCCTCCCATCATCGGCGACGTTGACGACGCCAGGCTACGAAGGTCCGCCCGCCTGGGCGGGCTCATCCACGAGTACAGGATGGCGGCTTGAGCTGGCCGGAGGGATTTTCGGCACCCACACGTGCGTCTCGCAGTTCTGGCCTGCCGCACTTGACAGTGTCCTATGTAACCGTTAGAGTGCGTATAACCGTTAGATAGAGCTTGTATGCAGCAGGAAGTCGTGCTGGCCCTGTTGGCCAAGGAGCCCTCACAGGGATATCAACTGCGAACCCGGCTCGAAGAAGCACTCGGCCCTCTGGGAGAGGGGCTGAATGCCGGACACATCTACGTCACTTTGGGCCGGTTGGAGAAGACGGGCCTGGTGGCCCTTGAGGAGCCACCCCCGGGGGGCGCCCGTCGTGCTGACCGCAAGGTCTACCACCTGACCCCGGCTGGTCAGGAAAGGGTGCATGAGTGGCTGTCGGAGGTGAGCTGGCCGAAGCCGGACCTTGCAGAGTTCCACTTGAAGCTGGTTGCTGCCGCTCAGGCCCGGCTGGCTGATCCGATCAGCATGATCGACGCCCAGCGACGCGAGCTGCTGCGACGGCTCCGAGACGCCCAGCGGGCTGCCATGGAGGAACCGGACCACTCCGGTACGGCCTTGCTAGCGGAAGGAGTGGTGTTGCGACTCCAGGCGGACCTGCGCTGGCTGGAGGCCTGCGAGCGGACTTGGACCGGCCGAAAGGAGAGGTCATGACATCGACACGGCCGGTGCTGGCTGTCTCGGGTCTTTGCAAGACGTTCGGCTCGGGCGCTGCTCTAGTGCGCGCGGTCGACGGCGTCGACCTTGATGTGACCACCGGTGAAACGGTTGCCATCATGGGCCCGAGCGGGTGCGGCAAGTCCACCCTGCTGCATCTGTTGGGCGGCCTGGAGCGGCCGTCAGGGGGGACTATTGATCTGGCGGGGCGGCCTGTGACTGGCTGCAGCGAGCGCGCACTGGCCCATCTTCGCCGCAGAGAGATCGGTTTCGTCTTCGAGGGGTTCCACCTCATGGACGAGCTGACCGCCATCGAGAACGTGGAGTTGCCCGCGCTGTTGGCGGGCCCCTCACCCAGAGCCGCCCGGGCCCGGGCGAGGGAACTGCTGGAGCAGGTGGGTCTGGCAGAGCGGGTGGAGTTCCTGCCTTCGGCCCTCTCAGGCGGGCAGCGCCAACGCGTGGCGATCGCACGGGCGCTTGTCAACGAACCGATGATCGTGTTGGCCGACGAGCCGACTGGCAACCTCGACAGTTCGGCCACGGTAGAGGTGCTGCGCCTCTTCGATGCGCTTCATGAATCCGGTCAGACGCTGGTGATCGCCACCCATGACCAGCGGGTCGCCGCCACCGCTGACCGGCTGGTCTCCATGCGTGACGGCGCATTCGTTGACGAGACGAAAATGACCGGCGGCAGCCGGGGCGACCTGGCGAAGCTCCTCGGGCTGGGCGGCGAATGAGCGGCTCGGTCGTGCTCCTGTGGCGGCTTGCTGTGCGGGACCTCCGACGCCGACCGGTTGAGGCTGTCATGGTGTTCTTGGTCATCGCGGCGGCAGCGACCACCTTGACCGTGGCGTTGGCGCTGAGCGGAGTGACCGACAAGCCTTATCAGCAGACCCGGCAGGCCACTGCTGGTCCCGATGTCGTTGCGGTGTATCCGGCGCAGCTGCCCACGGGCCTTTCCCGGCGAGGCCCCACGTTGGCCAATCCCGCCTCTCTGAGCGCGGCACCCGGCGTGATCGCCCACAGCGGACCGTACCCAACCGTCTACAGCTCCCTCAGTTATCGAGGGCACACGGTGGACGTGATCGCCGAAGGGCGAGACGAGACGCCAGTCTCGGTGGACCAGCCCAAGGTGACCCAGGGGGGCTGGATCGGCCCCGGCGCAGTGGTGATCGAGCGCGGCTTTGCCGACGCGCTCGGTGTTCACGTCGGCGACAACGTCGATATCGGCGGCCGGTCGTTTCCGGTGGCTGGGATCGCCGTGACCGCTGCCGTCCCCGCCTACCCCAGCAGCATCTGCCACATCACTTGCCCGTTTCCGCTAAGAACCTCCCTGACGAGCGGGAAAGGAGCCCCGAACATGGGCCTGGTGTGGCTCACACGGCCTGCCGTGACCGGCCTGGCCAGCTCGGGCGCTCCTCTCGCCTACCTGCTCAACCTGAAGCTGGCCAACTCCGCCCAGGCTGCGGCCTTCGCTGCCCAGCACCCGTTCACCTTCACCTGGCAAGACGTCCAGAGCGCGATCAACGCTCTGATCGGGATCGAGCAGGTCGCCCTGGGCGTCGGGGGATGGCTGATCGGCCTGCTCGCTCTCGCCGGTCTCGCGGTGCTCATCGGCCGGCGGATGACCGAGCAGTCCAAGAGAGTAGGTCTGCTCAAGGCCGTGGGCGCCACTCCGATGACCGTTGCGATCGTGCTCCTCGTAGAACAGCTCACGCTGGCTGTGGCTGCCGCCGCGGCGGGTCTGGTTGCGGGATGGCTGATCGCACGCCGGCTCACCAGCACCGGGGCCGGCCTGCTCGGCGCGCCCGGCGCGCCGGCGATCAGCGTGTCGACCGTCATCATCATCGCCGTGATCGCCCTGGCGGTCGCCACGATCTCATCACTCGTTCCCGCCCTCCGGGCGGCACGGACGAGCACCGTCTCCGCCCTCGCCGACGCCCCGCGCGTCCCTTCCCGCAGACCAGGACTCATCGCCGTCTCGGCGCGCCTGCCCGTGCCTCTCCTCCTGGCTTTGCGTCAGCTCTCACGCCGGCCGCGACGGGCTGTGCTCATCGCCATGAGCATCACCGTCACTGTCACCGGCATCGTTGCCATCCTGGCCAGCCACGCCCGTGCGCCAATCGCCGACCTCACGATCGACAACCTGAAACTTGACCGTTTCAACGAGCTGACCGCCATCATCACCGTGATGCTGGTCATCCTGGCCGCCATCAACACCACCTTCATCGCCTGGGCGACCGCCGCCGACGGCCGGTTCTCCTCCGCCTTGGAACGAGCGCTCGGAGCAACAGCCGGCCAAGTAACCGCTGGTCTGTCGCTCGCAGCCCTGCTACCGGCCCTGCCCGGGGCCATCATCGGGATACCACTCGGCATAGGGCTGTACCACCTCCTCGCTTCAGGAACTCACTTCAGCGTGCCTCCCGCATGGCAGCTCCTCGGGGTCTTCCTGGCGACCCTGCTTGCGGTCACCGTTCTGACCGCCATCCCATCCCGCTTTGGCGCCCGGCGCTCTCCCGCACAAATCCTGCAGACTGACTAGCTCACGCTCGCCCAACCCCACTCCACGCCAGCGCGCGAATCCCAATCAGACGAACCGGCGTGCATCAAGTCACGGCCAAATCCCCCACAGCGCGCACGAGGCCTCGCCGGCACGGCCTCTCCGAACTCGAGCTCAGCTTGCTCTGTGACCCGCCCTGGGTTCCGGTTCAAGGGGTGGTCGCAACGCTGCCTTGTTGGGCCGAGCGGTAGTAGCTCGTCGAGGGCTTCGGCTGGGGTTCTCCAGCCGAGGGTCTTGCGGGGTCGGCTGTTGAGGGCGTCGGCGACGGCGGCCAGGTCATCGACGCTGTGCGTGCTCAGATCCGTGCTTGGGGAAGCTGCCAGGGCGAGTGCGGGGTAGATCGCCAGTCCAGTGTCGATTCGCAGCTGGGCGTGCTGGGCCATCTCTGCCCCCTGGTCCCACGTCAGGGACCTGCGCAGCTGGTCGGGCAGCGTGGTGATCAAAGAGGCGATCGCGTCGCGGACGGCTGCGGCGCCGTGTCCAGCCAACGCGGGACCGTTCTTGATCCGGGGTCCGTCGCCGTGTCCTTCCATGCGCGCCAGGTGCACCAGCATCGTGAACCGGGTGCTGCGCTCAACGAGCGTCCCGATCGCCGAGCTGGCGAGGCCGACGATGAGGTCGCCTTCCCAATGTCCGGGCACCGCCCGGTCTTCGGCTTCAGGGGGACGCTCGCTGATCAGGATCTCCGGAGTGACGAACTTCTTCCCGCGGCCCCGGGTACGTGCCTGAGGCACTCGCAGCGCCCGCCCGGTGCGCAGACAGGCGGTCAGCTCACGACGCAACCCGCCGCGGCCCTGGACGAAGAGCGCCTCGTAGATGGCCTCGTGGGAGATCCGCATCGACCCATCATCGGCGAACTCGAGCCCGAGCCGGTTCGAGATCTGCTCCGGACTCCACGACTTGGCCCATCGCCGGTCCTGGCGGCGACCGTGCCGACGACCGATCCAACGCACATCAGGACCCGCCACCAACTCTCCGTCAGGCCTGGCGATCGTGCCGGCCAGACGGTCCTGCGCGTACTCGCGCAGCTGGTCGTTCGCAGCGAGCTTGGCGACCTTTGCACGGGTTGCCCATCGCAACCGTGTCCAGTCCCACCGGCACGAACGCAAGTGACGGCTGAGGGAACAGCCTCAGATGGCCTACCGCTCCATGCTGCGAGAGCCAAGACCTGCGGCCAGTCCCGGGGGCGAGGAAGTCGCCTCCACGCCGGCCATGAAGGCTGAATAGGCCTCACCCAGGCCTTGGATCAGCCGAGGGCTGGGCCGATGGGTCCGAGGCTGCCCCCGGCTGCCGGGGCCGGCCTGGATGCTGGCGACCGGGGCTGCGAGGGCCGCGGCGGCGGCGAGGAGCGCCGAGCCCAGCGCCGGGTCGGCGTCGGGTGCTGCCGCCACCGGGCGCTTCAACACGCTGGCCAGGATGCCCATCCAGGTGGAGCTGCGTGCTCCGCCTCCGGTGACTGTGAGCCTGGAAGGCTGGCTGACCCCCGAGGCGACCAGGCGCTCGATGCCCAGGCGGATGACGAGGGCGACGCCCTCCAGGATGGCAGCGTGCAGGCGCGAGTCGTCCGGCGGCGGGAGCCCGAAGCCGGCAAAGGCCGGATCCGCCACCGGGAAACGCTCCCCCGGGCGGCCCAGCGGATAGGCGGCCAGTCCGCACGGAAAGGTGGCCTCTTCGTCCATGCGCCGGAGGTCCACTCCCGGCTCCAGCGCCTCCAGCACCCCGCCACCGGAGTTGCTGGCCGCTCCGGGGAGCCAGAGGTCGCGGCGCAGGCGGTGCGCATAGGCACCGGGTGGAAGCTCGAGGGACGCGCCGGCCTGCTCGCCCGTCACCACCGACTTCCAGATCACCGTGGTACCGATCCCGACCGACCAGTCTCCCGACTGCAAGGGCCCGGACGCCATCTGCATGGCGCACCCGTCGGTGGTGCCCCGCACCAGCAGGGCGCCGCGCAGGGCGCTGGGCGTCCCTGCTCGACCGGCGGCGGTCCCCGGTGGGACCGGCTCGGGCAGGAAGCCGCCAGGCAGCCAGCCGGCCTTTTCCGGCCAGTCGAGCGCCAGGGGGTCCCAGCCCAACCGGAGTGCATTGTTCCAGTCGGTGCCCCCCGGCTGGGCGCCCAGCGCCTCCAACACCGCGTCGGCGACCGGGATGACCCGACAGGCGTCGGGGACGGCGCGGGCCCAGGCCTCCACCCTCGCCAGCCCGCCGCCGAAGCGCCCGTCGTCGTAGGCGACGGCCTCGGCCGCCGGGGCACCGGAGCGATCGCGAAGGCACAGCGTTCCAGCCGTGCCGGAGGCTGCCAGGGCAGCCGGGCGGGCGCCGGTGCTGGCACAAGCGGCCTCCACCGCGCCCAGGGCGGCATCGAGGATCGCACGCTCGTCCAGGCGGTGGCCGCCGTCGGCGCTCCGCCGCCCGGGAGGCAGCCGGGCCTCGCTCTGTCCCACCACTACCATGCGCTCGTCCAGCACCACCGCCCGGACCCCGCCGGTGCCCAGGTCCAAGCCGACGAAAGCCATGTACCATCATCGCCGACTGGGCCGACTGGTGGCCCTGGGACTAGGCTGGGGCGTCCCGTGGGAAGCTGGCGTCTCGCCACCATGGACCTGTGGTGCAGCCTGGAGTGCACGCCGGCCTGTCAAGCCGGAGGTCGCGGGTTCAAATCCCGTCAGGTCCGCTCGCCGTCCCGGCTCGCTCTGCTTGGTTGTCGGATGCGCCTAATATCGCAGGACACCCGGTCGGGTAGCTCAGTTGGTAGAGCGCGCGCCTGAAAAGCGCGAGGTCACCGGATCGATGCCGGTCCCGACCACTGAAGGAGAGCAGGTCAGGCGGGGTGTCTCGCTCTGGGAGCAGACCCAGGCGTCCGCCGATCCCGCGAGGATCCCGCGGCTGCCTCGATCGGGGTGACCGGCGCAGGCTGCGTTGGGGTCGCCAGTCGGGCCATCTTGTCGAGGCGATCGGCCACGCTTTGTGCCTGTCCGGGGAACAGGTGGCCGTACCGATCGAGGGTCAACGCAGCCGATGCGTGCCCGATGCTGCAAGACCTTGATGTCCGCCCCCGCGGCGAAACTGGCAAGCGAGGCGCATGTGTGGCGGAGGTCGTGGAACCTGAGCGGCGACAGGCCGGCGGCTGTCACCGCCGGCTGCCATGCCTGCATGCGGAAGTTCTCCAGGCGGAGATAGCCACCACCGGGTGCACCGAAGACGAGGCCCTCGGTGCCCGGCTCCGCGAAGGTAGCCAGGATCTCGACGAACTAGTGAAACTACGAAAGGGGAAAGGGTGCTATGTCTTTGCTCTCCGGGCTGGTCGGGGATACTCACCCATCTACGTAGGTAGGACCTCGAGAAGTTTCCAGCACGAATGCTCAACGGACCGTAATTATCGTATTCTCCAGGAGAAACTGCACCAGCACGGAACGCCCGTCCTCTTCCTTTTAAGAGGCGAGGGCCGGCTTAGTCCAAACGCCAACGCCGAACTAGAAACATACTTAATCACTACTGCGCACTTTAAAAATCCAGACATTGCGAATACCGCTCATGCAAAGGGCCCAGCATTCTCAGTAGCAGGGTTTACCCAGCCTGCCCGAGGACGACCTCCCCGTGAGATTGCCGCGCTGAGAGCGACTCTTGGGATCTAGTTCAAGTGGATTGAAGATGCGTGCGCTGACTGATGCATTCGAGGAGCCTGTACTCCCAGCCGCGGGCTGACCCTTGACTCATGACAACCTGTGCTTCTCGTGACGCAGAACCAGGGATTTCGAGAGAGGCCATTCGGTGGGGCCCGAAGCTGTGACAGCGGCGAGCCAGGATGACCACGTCCACCAAGGGGCCCAGGCGCCGAGAGTCCACACCCGATCGCTGGTGCAGCATCCCGTCGCACGGCACGCCGTCAGCCCGCCATGGCGAAGCCAACGATGGCGTCCAATCCGCCGAGGACCGTCCCCCCTGTCTCAGGTGATGGAGCCAGCGGGGACGATCCACTCGACGGGCTGGCTGGTCACCTCAGCGATCAGCTCGAAGTCGCGGTCGTAGTGCAGAACCACCAAGCCGGCCGCCTCCGCTGCAGCTGCTATGAGCAGATCGGCGATCTTCGCTCCGCGCTGCTGACTGCGCGTCGCCAGAGCGTCCTGGACTTCCACGGCCCGGTCGAGCACCTTCTGATCCATGGCCACCTTGGGCCAAGCAGCTCTCGCCGCTCGCATCCTGGCGTGGTCCTTGGGTCCAGTCGACGAGTAGCCGGCCTCCAGATCCGTAGGCGTGCAACGAGCGACCAGTCCGGCTTCGATGAGCGGGACCAGCCGCTCGGCGACCTCCGCTCGACCCAAGCGCGCCAGCGCCGACGTGTCCCCCAGGTATTACGGCTTCAGCCCCACGCAGCGCGGCGCTCGTCGGGATCGGCCAGTTGGGCCGGCTCCACGCCCCGCTCGGCCAGCAACGCTCTCCGTCGACGATCGAGGGACAGCACCTCCTCGAGGGCCCGAGCGATGGTCGACTTCAGCGTCGGGGTCCCCAACAGGCGCTGGACAACCTCGAGCTTCTCGTCATCGACGTCCACCAAGCGCTTCGTCACGACTTCCAGTATATCTATCCGGGCGACAAGAGATATCGTAGCTCCAGGCCCTTGGTGTCCCGTCGTCCGCTCTAGTCGCCGCGTACTCGGCGCATACCGTTCCGGTCGTCTCTCGGCCGAGCGTGCGGTCGATCTGTTGTGGGGGACGGTGAATGAGAACGACCTGCCCGAGCAGCAAGACATTCCCCTCGATGGGCTGCGTCGGGAGTTCCAACCGCTCCCTTGAGCGACCTCGTCTTCGACAACACGCCGCTCAGTCACTTCTCGCGCGCCGGAAGACTTGATGCTCTTCGCTCGATTGTCCAGCCATATCGATGTGTCGTGCCTGGGCAGGTGGTGACCGAGATACGCGATGGGCTGTCGATGTTCGCCGAACTCACGTCGCTGTTTCCGGAGTTGGGCAAATGGCTGTGGGTGGAGGAGATCACGGACATCGAAGATGTGGTTGCCTTCGCGAAGTACAAGGCGGAGCTGGGCGGAGGAGAAGAAGAACAACGGAGAGCGGCGGTACTCGCGTGGACGAAGGGGCACGGAGGAACCGCGATCATCGATGAACGGGCCGGAACGCGCATTGCTCAGCGTGACGGAATAACCGTCACGGGACACTCTGGCTCGTCGTGAACGGAGTCCGCATGGGCAAGCTCGTCAGGCGGGAAGCGGAGAGGATCGTAGATGAGTTGGCCGAGACCGACATGGGGTTGCCATGTGACGGCCCTGGATTGTTCGCATGGGCCTACGAGGAGGGTCTGCTGCCATGACGACCCCCACCTCGACGCCGTAGCCGCCGCTGGATGTGTCGGCGGACGGCGGCTCGCACGAGGCGCCCCGCGATAGTGTCCGTAGAACCGGCGATCAGGGACACCTGGTAGGCGGTCCCGTGGGATAAGGACTCAGCGTGACCAGGCCATGACATTACGGCCGAGATAACCCGCCAGACGATCGAGGGGAGCCGCGTCTTCGCCGACAATCCTGGCGTCCGAGAATGGCGACCCTGGCGGGCGTTGCGGGGGGAGCCAACTCCGGAATTGGGCCAGGCTGGCCTCGGCCACGTCGTCGTCAAACGCCGCCGTCTGGCCGGTGGCCATGGCGAGATCCCAGCCGTGGACGAGAGTCTCACCCAGATGGAGATACAACGCTGACTCGGCTGGGCCGCGCCCGACTGGCAGCGGCGTGTCGCGCTCGAGGACGCCGGGACGCTGCCACGCCTCCAACATCGCCTCGGTTGTTCGTCGGTACATCGCCGCCGCGTCGTCGCCGAGTTCGACATCCGGCGCGCCTCGGCTCCAGTCCTCTCCTTGGGCTATCTCGGTGTACTTCAGGTTGCCGGCGATGACATGGGCCACCAGGGCTCGGACGGTCCACGCCGGACAGGGCGTAGGTGCATCGAGCTTGTCAATAGACACGGCATCGATGAGAGCAGCCATTCCGACTGCGGCACGCCGATCAAGATCCACAACTCCCATCCCGTCCACGATACCGACGACTCCGGTCGCCAAGCCGGCGTTTCGGGGCAGTGAGGTATTGGGGTTCGGGGATAGGTCGGCGACGTTCGGGGACATTTCCGCCGGCCTTGAGGTAGCGGCGAAAGGCCTCGCGGATGAACACCTGAGGGGGTCGCATGGTTCGGCCACGGCTCGGTCGGACCCTTTGCGCAACTCGAGATCAAGTCGGACCGGGACCGTGTCCGCTGGGGCCGAACCCATCGATGGACGCCTCGGGTGGCGCGCGTACGCTTGGGCCGGTGGAGCACCGTGGGATGGCTGCCGGCCCGGAGTTCGTGGGACGCGAGAACGAACTGGCCGTGTCCCATGAGTTCTTGACGGCAGCGGCGGGCGGGCAGCCGGGGCTTGTCGTGTGCTTCGGGGAGGCCGGTGCTGGCAAGACCTGCCTGGCTCGCGAGGCGCTCGATGGGGCCGGCGCACGCGGATTTCTGGTGGCGTGGGGTACCGCCGATGACACGGCGGGCACCCCGCCGCACTGGCCTTGGCGGCAGGTGCTGCGTTCGTTGAGCGAGAGCACCGACCTGGTGGGGTTGGCCACACAGTCGAGGCTGCAGTCCGAGCTAGGGCGGCTGGCGCCCGACATCTTCTATGCTCCGGTGGAACCGACGAGGTTGGCCGGATCGGACGAGGATCGCTTCCGGCAGTTCGACGCGGTTGCCCGTCTGTTGCGCGGGTTGTGCCGACAGCAGCCGCTGGCACTGGTGTTCGATGATGTCCACTGGGCCGACGAGGCCTCCCTGCTGCTGTTGCGCCATGTGGTGATCGGTGTGGGCAGCGAGCGGCTCCTGCTGTGGGTGAACGCCCGGGACAAGGATCAGCGTCACCCGCATCTCCTCGATGAACTGTGCCGAGCCCCGTTGGCCCGCCAACTGCGGTTAGCCGGCCTGTCCGAGTCGGCGGTGCGCAGCCAGCTCCAGTCCATGACCGGCGGCGCTGTCACCGACACCCAGGTCGCGGGCGTGCTGGCATTGACGGGTGGCAATCCCTTCTTCGTCGCCGAAGCGGCCCGGGCGCTGGTCGAGCAGCGCGACGGACATAGAGGGCACCTGGTGACTCCCGGGGCGCGCAACGCCATCTCCGCTCGGCTACGCCGACTGAGCCCATCATCGATAGAAGCCACCCAGGCGGCTGCTGTATTGGGTCACGAGTTCGATCTCAACGTCGTCGCGGCAATGACTGCCATAGATGATGCGGAATCCCTGCGCTGGGTCGGCGAAGCCGAGCGGGCTGGCCTGATCGAGCCCGCGCCGTCTCCCGGGGTCTACCGCTTCGTCCACGCCCTCGTGCGTGACGCCACCGAGGAGGGTCTGGACCCAGCAAAGCGGGTTGTCCTGCACCGTCGGGCTGCGGAGGCCATCGAGAAACAGGCGTCCGGTAGAGACGGGATGCAGCTGTTCGAGATCGCCCGCCACTGGAGCCAGGCGGCGACCAGGGGGAACCGGGCGGTGGCGGCCGAGTGGATTGGTCGGGCCGGCGAGTTGTCCATGCGGCAGCTGGCCTATGAAGACGCGGCCCGTCTGTATCAAGAAGCAATCCGCATCGGCGGTGCTGAGATAGATGACCGGACCCGCTTGGCACTGCTGGTCGGAGCGGGACGGGCCATGGGTCGCTTCGGTGCGCTGGCGGAACGACAGTCGATGTGCCTGGAAGCGGCTGACATTGCCCGCCGGCACGGCTGGATCGAACTCATGGGTGAGGCGGCGTTGGCTCTGGAGGTGGGCGGCGAGCCGAGCTTCGACGTGCCGACCAGGCGCCTGTGCCGGGAGGTCCTCGACCACCTGGGTCCGGAATCCAGCCCACTGGCGGGCCGGCTCACGGCTCGCTTCGCCGAGACGTTCATTTACTCGGCCGACGCCGAAGCCGCTGAACAAGCCAGCCGCGAGGCGGTACGCGTGGCGGAACGATGCGAGGATCCTCAGGCACTGGCGGCGGCACTCCGGGCCCGACAGGTTGTCTTGGCCGGTCCGGACGGTCTGGCAGAACGAGAACGCGTGGCCGAGCGTCTGATCGGTCTCAGCGACCATGGCATGGATCCCGAGATCGAACTCCAGGGCCGCCTGTGCCTGGTCGATGTGTGCCTGGAACGGGGCGAGCTGACCCGGGGGGTCAACCAACTCCACCGGGCCCAGGCCTGCGCCGACGAGATAGGCGCTCCACTGAGCCGGTTCCTTGTGGCCAACGCCCGCGCCCTCCTGGCTCACGCCCAGGGCCGCCCGGTCGAAGGCCGCCGGGTTAGCGACCGGGCCTTCGAGTTGGGCGATTGGGGCGACCACCCCGATCCGGTCTTTCGCCGGGCCGCCCTGTTGGAAACCGTCGCCCGGCACCTGGGCGCCGATCGGGACGTCCTGGCCGCCAACCGCATCGGCGACGACGGCGTTCGACCGGCGACGGAGACACGCAAGGCGCCGTTTATCTCCGATCTGGCCAGCGCCCACGTGCTGGTGATAAGCGGTCGGCTGGCCGAGGCGGCCGATGTCTGGCTGTCTATGGGTCCGCCGGCGCAGTGGCTGCCACCGCCCCACGTGGAGGTGCTGAGCGCCGCCTTCGCTCTGGAGGTGGCCATCGCGCTGGGGCGTCCCGACGATGCCGATGTTCTGCGCCAGCGTCTGGTGCCCTACCGGGGCCGGCACGTGGCCTGCGGGCTCGGCGCCGCCACCTACCTGGGACCGGTAGAGCTGTGGCTGGGCAAGGCGGCCCGCTATCTGCGCCGGCTCGATGAAGCCGTCGGTGACCTCGCCGAAGCCGAGCACCTCTGCCGTGAATGCGGAGCCGCCGGTTATCGGGTGGAGGCCGCCTACGAGCTGGCCGCCGCGTTGGCAGCCCGTGGCCACCCCGGTGACCTCGATCAAGCCCGGAAGTTGCTCGGCGAAGCCTCGACCCAGGCAGCGGCGCTACAGATGACGCCATTCGCAGAACGGATCGACGCTTTGCTGGACAAGCTGGCTCCTACCCGGGACCCCCTGACCAAGCGGGAGCGGGAGATCGTCGCCCTGCTCGCCCAGGGCCTATCCAACCGCCAGATCGCCGATCGGCTGTTCGTCTCGGAGCGAACGGCACAGAACCACGTTCAGCACATCCTCACCAAGCTGGGGCTGCCCAACCGGGGCCAGGTGGCCGTGTGGTACGAGAGAACACATGGGGCCTTTGACCCACAAATGAGTAACTGAACTGAGTATTCCGGCGGATGAGCCGCCGACCGGGTTCTCCGTACCGTTTCGGCAGGATGGACGACAGGGAGGAACCCACATGGTCACCACCACGACAACATGCCCGCCGGCACCGGCCCCGCAGCCACCTTCCGCCCCGCCGCAGCAGTTGGTCTGGGCGCTCTCGCAGGCCGTAGTGGCGTCGAGAGCCCTTCACCTGGTGGCCGAACTCGGGGTCGCCGATCACCTCGACATCCAACCGGCGACCGCCAGTGAGCTCGCCGAACGCTGCGGCGTCGATGCCGATGGCCTCGGTCGCGTGCTCCGTCTGCTGTGCGCCCACGGAATCTTCGCGCTCAACGGATCCGCCTTCACCCACAACGACGCCTCCCCTCTGCTTCGCCGCGACCATCCCCAGTCCATGCGGGACTTCGCCCGGCTCAACAGCCTGCCCG
The DNA here is from genome assembly GCA_039583615.1 of Acidimicrobiales bacterium. Taxonomy (GTDB): domain Bacteria; phylum Actinomycetota; class Acidimicrobiia; order Acidimicrobiales; family QHCF01; genus QHCF01. Next base: position 60,950 of record JAVKSQ010000001.1, on the reverse strand, counting down.
TCGCCTGGGAAGCCCTCGCCGCTCTTGACCACTCCGTCAGAACCGGCACTCCGGGCGCCAAGACCTTGCACGCCGAAGGGTTCTTCGGCTACCTGCGAGACCATCCCGAAGAAGCCGAGGTCTTCGGCCACGCCATGGCCGCAAAGGCCCGCACCGATATCGCCGACATACTGGGCGCATACGACTTCAGGCGGTTCGATACCATCGCCGACATCGGCGGCGGTCGGGGCCATCTCCTCCGCGCTGTCCTGGAATCGGCTCCCAACGCCCACGGGATCCTCTTCGACCTGCCAGAGGTCATCCGCAATCTCGACACCCGTGCCGAGCGGATACGCCCACAGGCCGGCGACTTCTTCGTGGACCCTCTCCCCGAGGCCGACGCCTACCTGCTCATGGAGGTCATCCACGACTGGGCTGACACGGAGGCGTCTGCCATTTTGGGCGCCATCCGCCGGGCTTGTCGACCAGGGGCGACCGTGCTCATTCTCGAGCACATGGCCCCCGAGACCGGAGTCGACCTGGTCAGCCAAACACTCGACGTCGTGATGCTGGCCGTAACCGGAGGACGGGAACGGACCGGCACCCAACTCGGTCGTCTCCTCGAAAACAATGGATATTCGCGGAGCGGAATCACGACAACGGCCGGTCCGGTCGCCATCGTCGAGGGTGTCGCCCGCTAACCCTTCCAAACGGCTTCTCAGATGGAGGTCAAACAAATGCACGCAGTCGTATTCCAGGTCGACTTCAAGGAAGACTGGCAAGGTGACGCCGACGCCGAACTCGATCAGCTCATCGGCATGGTCAAGTCCATCGCGGGTTTCGTGCGCGGCACGTGGGCCCGTGACGGCAAGCGGGGGCTGAGCTTCATCGTCTTCGATAGTGAGGAGCCGGCCCGAGCCCTGGCGGCCAATGCCTCAATTCCACCCGACGCCTCGGTCCTCTTCCGTTCCGCAGACATCTATCAGATCACCAGGGACGTGTAAGACCTGGATATGCCTGTTTCCGACGTGATCTCGGTCACCTTTAGCGAAGGTCCAGTCATTGCAGCCTCCTCGATTGATGTCGACTGATGTCGGTACCACGGAGCCTAACCGCCAGGCGGTTCTCTCGATCGATGTACCCGCGGGTGGCCAGCTGCTCCGCTGGCGGACGACCGAGACTGACCCCGGAACGTCCGACGACCGGCGGTCGGTGACAGGTCGGGCACGGGTTATTGGGCGAGTCGGAGGCGTCTTATTCAGGCAGTAATCGCCCGGCGATCTGTCACAACAGTTTGCAAGCGGTCGCGTCGGTGGTATCGGGGCGATCAAATTGGGGCCACTCGTACGTTCGGGTGGTCGCCTGCGAGTCGTTCGAGGTCGGTAGGGTCGTGGGTGAGGATGAGGCCTCCTCCGAGGCGCACCGCGGTAGCGACGACGAGGGCGTCGATGGCCATCTCGCTGCCGGCTCCGATGCCCGCAAGCAGGTGACCGGCAATGCGAGCTATGCGAACTCCGGTTGTGATCACCTTGGCGTAGCCGCGGCTCAGCTCGAGATCGATCGCCTCATCGGTTCCTCGACCGCGGTAGAGCTCAACCAAGGTGGCCGAGGGTACCCGGACCGATTCACGGCGCTGCTGGGCTGAACGCATGGCAGCCCGTACGCGCTGATGACGCTCTGGTGTGGAGCGGGGTCGAGCGAGAGCGGATAGCGCCTCGCTGTCGAGGATCAGGGCCACAGCTTGTCGTAGTCTTCAACCAACTCCGCGGGAACCGCCCCGAACTCTGTGTCGAGGTCGTCGAGATATTGACTCAGGAAGTCTCGCTCAAGTTCGTGTTCCACCGCTTTGGCTACGAAGCCGCTGAGCCCACGTCCGCCGACGTGCTCCTCCACTCGCTCAGCGAGGTCCTCGTCGATGCTCACCGACCACTTCCGGACGGCCACGGGCTAATCATACCATAGTAGGAATCAAAGTGGAGGCCCCGCAGGCATCTTCTTGGGCCGACACAGCAACACCCTTTCCCAACGCACTCGCCGCGCCACAAGCCGGCGTGTTGGGACGCGGGGCTAGCGCGGATCAGGGACGCTCGACGGTCGGGGTTATGGGCGAACCTGCGGCGCTCGCCGCGGGACTTGATGATGGGGGTTTCCTTCTCCGCGGGAAGCTCGGCTGTGGCGGCGGGCGGTCGCCACCACATAGGGGGCAGTTATCCGGAACCGCTCGGGTTCCTCATTGCCCTTTTCGAAGATGTCGAGCAGTCGCTCCCGCACTGCATCGGCCTGGCCGAGCGATTCCAGAACGCCGAGACCGGCTACAGCCGCCGGATGATTCTTTGCGTCCGCGCCGAAAAAGTCGCCGGCCGAGGCGCCGGTGAAGGCCAGGTCGTATCGGTCGACTTCAACTTCGAAGCCGTGCGACCCGAAGAGGTTCGAAAGTGAGTCCTTGTCGTGCCAGGGGAACCGATCCGGCTCGGGGGCGCCGACGGCTCGCCTGACCGCTTGTTCCGCTGTCGAGGTCATCTCGAACATGGCCCCCGAGGGGATCCAGGCGCTGAGGACGATGCGCCCCCCGGGTGCGAGCACCCGGGCCATCTCGGCCGCGGCGGCGCCAGGGTCGGGGGCGAAGATCACCGCGAACACCGACACGATGGCATCCGCGCTGGCATCCTCTAGGGGGATCGATGCGGCGTTACCGGATTTGAACGTCACCTTCCTTCCTTCGCTGGCTGCCCGCGCCTGGGCCACCTCGAGCAGCCTCTTGGCCGGATCGATTCCTGTGACCTCGGCTCCCAGCGCAGCGGCGATCAGCGCGGCGTTACCGGTACCGCACCCGAGGTCAACGACACGCTCGTTCGGGCCGATGGCCGCCTTTTCAATGACGGCCTGGGCGGCGGGAAGCAGCTGGGCGGCTGCGGGCGAGCACTCGTAGCGTCCGACGCTCCAATCGAGTGCCGCTGCGCCTGCTCGGATCCCGGTTGGTGCGCTCTTTTGCCCGATCTCTGTCATGGAACCCTCCCGACCATTTCGATACATTGTATCGTAATCGCGTTGCGATAGGGTTGCAACCCGTGGGCCGCCCGAGGGAACACGACGAGAAGACCGCCCGAGCCCTTCTGGACGCGGCCGAGCACACCATCCAAGTCGGCGGGATCGACGCCGTGTCGGTACGTGGGGTGGCGGACCAAGTCGGGACCTCGACCCGGGCCGTCTACAGCCTGTTCGGATCCAAAGACGGGCTGCTCGTCGCACTTGGCGTCCGGGCCTTCGAGATGCTCGGCTCGGCGGTGAAAGCCATGCCCGAGACCGACGACCCCGCCGCGGATCTCGTCGATGCGGGCGCCGCAGTGTTCCGTCGCTTCGTGATCGGCCACCCGATCCTGTTTCGGATCGGATTTCGACGCGGCCTGGTGCCCGCGGAGCTAGCCGCGCAGTTCGAGACCGCCCGCCTCGACGCCCTAGCAGGGCTCGTGGCCAAAGTGACGCGACTGGAACCCTCCGGCCTGCTCGCCGGCAGAAACGTTTGGGAGGCAGTCTCCCACTTCAACGCCATCTGCGAAGGCCTCGCCGAGATGGAGCTTCGAAAAAGCCTTGCCCCAGGGGAGGAAGAACGAATGTGGCGCGACGCGCTCAACGCCCTTGTCAGCGGACTGGCGATCCCAACCTCTGTGACTGGCCGACGTTCAAACTACGCGGGCGAATAACCGTCACGAGGCCGGCGATTAGGGTCGCGGCGACCTCGGGATATCCGCTCAGCCTCTTAGTCAGTATGGAACGGCCGGCCCCTTCGCCAAGATCCATACCCGAGGAGGCACGGTGGACGTCTCGAAGTGCTCGTCGAGCCTCAAAGAGATCACCGGCCGCACCTACGGCCGCGTCTTCGCATGTGAACGAGTGATGCGGATCGTCGACCGTCCCGGCCGCTCCGCCGCCCTGAGCGCCTCGGTCTAGCCGACACGGTCCCGACCACTGGTAGCCGCCTCCTGGCCGGCTGACGACTGCCTCAGGCGCTGGCGGCGTCGAGACCCTGGAGGAACTGGTCGGCGATCTCTGGCTGGCTGCCTGCGCAGGCCGGGCAGGAGACCGAGGTGGCCGGGACGTTCAGCCACCAGCCGGCCACCGTGGACGCACTGGCTTGAGCGGCAGCGACCATCTGGGAGGCCGTCACGGTGGCGCCGTTCGGGCCGGTGGACAGGCCGGCCAGCACCACCAGGTCAGGATGGGCGGCGCGGGCCTGGGCCGCCGCGCTGCTCACCAGCCAGGAGTAGGTGCTGGCGCTGGTCTCCAGGCTCTGGGCCTGGATCTCCACCACGTCGCCATAGCGGGCGGCCATCCCAGCCAGGTCGCAGCTCAGGTACCGCGGCGCGTAGGTACCGCTACCGCAGCTGAGCCCGGCCACCAGGTCCAGAGCCGGAGCCATGACCGCGGTCAGACCGTGGGAATGGGCCAGGGCGGCGAAGTGCTGCTCGTAGTAGCTCGGGTCCTGCTGCTCCGCCGTCGGTGTCAGCGACCAGTGCTCGTTGTCGTACACCACTGCCCGCACGCCAGGCGGAATGGCATCGGCGGCCAGGGCGGCGGCGAACGTGGCCTCGCTGGTGAAGTGCTCGGTCGAGGTGCTCGACCAGCCTGGCGGCAAGGAGCCGAGCAGGAAGGTCCCGGCCCCGTCGAAGTAGGCGCTGGCCAGAGAGGGATCGATCGACTCCAGCTGCCGGGCCGCGTTGCCCGTGATCATCCAGCGATGGCTGACCACCGTGGCCCCGGCCGCAGTGACCGGCGCCAGAGCCAGGCCGGCCATCGCCGTCACCGCCAGTACAGCGCTCAGGAGGGGACGGGCGCCCGATCGACGACCGGTCGAGTGAGCCGCCAGGCACCCATCCGCACCGGGCGGGTTGGCAGGGAGAGCAGGCCTTCGAGCGTGAAGACCCGCCTGACCACGGTGAACGGATACCATAGGACCAGCCAACCTAGCTGGCCCAGGAAACCATTACCAATGGCAAGCCCGGCAGCCACCAGGAAGGTCGGAGCGGCCGACACCAGGTAGAAGACCAGGAATGGCCCGATCCGGTGCGACAACGACGGTGTCAGGACGACCGACTGGAGGCCGTGCAGGTAGACCAGCGGGCGGAGCAGCGCCGTCACCCTTACCATGCTCGTCCTCAGGTAGAGGAACCAGGTACGAGGGCATCGGTTGCCGGCCAGCAAGGGGGAGTGCCTGGCCATCACCTGGGTGCCGGCCCGGTTCCAGCGGGTGCGCTGCTCGCGCAGCCCGGCGAGGCTCGAGGGGACGTCCTCGAAGTCCCTTATGTGAGGGTCGACCACCGCTTTGTAGCCGAGGCGTCCCAGTTGCATGGTGAGGTCGGCGTCCTCGCCGTTCATGCCGCTGACGAAGCCTCCGACCTCGACGGCGGCCAGCCGGCGAAAGGCGGTGAAGGTCCCAGGGATGCAGGCCACCGCGTCGGCCCGCTGCTGGGCCAGGCGGGCAAAGGTGAAGTTCAAGAGGCACTCGAACAGTCGTACCCGGGCGATCCAGCCACTGAGGTCGGGACGAGGCAGGCTGAGGGCGCCCACCGTGCCTACCAGCGGGTTGGCGAACCAGGCGGGGATTGGCACCAGGGCGTCCTCGGCCACCACCACGTCGGCGTCCACCCTGATCACGATCTCGGTCCGCGCCCTGGCCAGGGCCTGGTTGAGCGCTGCCGCCTTGCCCTGGTGGCTACCGGTCACCAACTCGCCGGTGGCCGCCCTGAATCCCTGCATCACCGAGGAGGCAACCATGGCGGTGCGGTCCCTCGACCCGTCGTCGGTCAGCACCACCGCTACCGGGCCTCGGTATGCAGCCGCCGCCTGGTCGATGGACTCCAGGGTGAGGGCGATGCCGGCTTCCTCGTTGTAGGCCGGGATGATGACGGTGAGCCCCGGAGGGCTCGGGGGCGCCGGTCCCGGCCGCGGCCGGGTGCCCATGGCCAACAGGTTGAGGTAGAGGCCGTCGAGCAGGACCGGATAGCCGAGCAGGACCAGCACCCCGAGCACCGGGTGGGGTCCGGCCACCCTGATGGCCAGGGCGTCCAGGGCCACCACCACCACGGCCACGGCTGCCGCCAGGGCGCTGGCGAACACCACCTTGTCGCTGCGGTAAGCCGGGCGGCGGATGGGCGCCGCGGTCGGTCGGGGCAGCACGAGGGTGGTGGCCAGGATGCGTAGCATCACCAGCACGGCGGCCAGCAGGTTGACGACCGTGCTGGCGAAGGCGTAGGGGCCGGTGGGCAGGCCCGCCGACGCCGAGATGGCCACCAACAACCCGTCGAGGCCCAGGCTGAGGACGAGGAAGGCGGCGGCGTGGGCCGCCACCGCCGCCCGCCGGCCGGTGCTGGACCGCAGGGCGGCGGCCAGGCAGAGGATGTCGACGATGACGACCAGGCGCAGGCCGCCGTCGAGGTGGCTGGCATAGGCGGACACGAGGGACGGCTGCCTCAGGGCCACCAGGGCGACCCGTCCCACCAGGCGGTCGTAGGCCGGACCCAGACCGGGGAGTACCCCGACCAGGATGCTGGACGCCGCGGCGAAGAGAATGTAGAACGAGGCGGTACGAGCGAGACGGACCCGACGAGGGCTGGGGAGGACCACCTCGGCCAGGCCGTCACCTTGGTCCTCGGCCGAGGCGCGGCCCAGGGCCCGGCCGAGCAACAGGATGGCAAGCACCACATCGCCCGCCAGCACGGCAGTGCCGCCCGGGCTCAGAGCTCCCACTGAACGAGGTCCCGATGATCGCTGATGGCCGACTCGCCCGGCTGGCCGGCGCCATGGCGCTGCTGGCGGTGGCCGTCGGCCTGGCCGGGTGCGCCGCCGGGCGTTCGCCGGCTGGGCCCACCACCGTGACCTCCACCACCCAGGCCCATGGCGCCCAGGCCCATGGCGCCCAGGCCCCGGCCACGCCGCCGCGCACGTGGATCTTCGCCGGGCGGGCGCTGGCGCAGGTGACCACCGACCCCGCCGTCCGCCAGCTGCTGAGCCAGGGAAGGGTCTTCGAGATCCTCCAGCCCGGTCAGCGGCCCCTGGCCGGTCTGGAGGTCGTGCCCACGGCCAAGTTTGCCAGCTACCGCGCCATGGCCGCCGCCCTCACCGACGGGAGCATCGACCCGTGGGTGAAGGCGGTCCTGTACGACAACGAGGCCTGGAGCGCCACCCCCACCGACGAGCAGCAGGCCCCCGGCTCGTTCATGGCCCAGGCCGCCGCCCTGGCCCGTCGCCATCACCTGACCTTCCTGGCCAGTCCGGCGCTCGACCTTACCACCGTGCTCCAGCCCGGGGGGACGGCGCGGGACCAGGCCTACCTTCGCATGGGGCTGGCGAGGCAGGCGGGCCGGGTGGCCGACGTGGTGGACGTCCAGGCCCAGAGCACCGAGCGCGACCCTCGCACCTATGCCTCCCTGGTCGGCCAGGCGGCCGGCCAGGCCCGTCAGGCCAACCCCGCCGTGGTGGTGGTGGCCGGGCTGAGCACCAACCCCGCTGGCCCCCCGGTGAGCTCTGAGGACCTGTTGGCCGCCGTCCATGCCACCCAGTCCGCAGTCCAGGGCTACTGGGTGAACATCCCCTCCCCCGGTCCGAGCTGCCCAGGCTGCGCCAATCCCCGACCCGACCTCGCCGTCGGCTTGCTGCGAACGGTGGCCGCCGGAACGCCGGGATAGCCGGGGCCCACTCGGTTGCCCTGGCCGAGCAGTGGCCGGACGCCGCCTCAATGCCGAGGTCGCAGCACCAATGAGCCGGTCATGCCGGGCAGCACCCCTGGGGGGGCCGCCTGCTCGAGGCGCAGCCGCACGTCATAGGCCACCGAGCCGCCCACGGAGAGGGGATTGGGCATGATCTGGGTGACCACGCAGCGCAGCTTCCTCCCGCCCAGTGCCGCCAGCGAGAAGTCGGCGTGCTCGCCGGGGTGCACCGAGCTGATCTGGGACTCGGGGACCTGGGCGGTCACCTGCCAGCGAGGCCACTGGTCGATGGTGACCACCGGGGCGAACTGGTCACCCTTGCCATTGGCGTTGTCGTTGTTGGGGGAGGTGGGGAACAGCTGCAGGGACGGTGAGCTGGACACCGCCGATCCCACCGGCCGGTAGAGGCGGACCCCGTTGCTGTCCACCGTCTCGCCCGGAGTGCCGGCCACCGCCACCACCAGGCCGTCCACCGGCGACGCCAGCGACGTCTGGGCGGCCGTGTCGATCTGGCGCTGCTTGTCGACGGCGAGCTGGGCCTGGTCCCGGGCGATGGCGGCCCGGACCACGTCCACCTGGGCGATGGCGTTGTAGTCGACCTTCAGCAATTGCTCCAGCTGGTCCAGCTGGGCCTGGTCAGCGGCCAGGGTGGCCTGGTCGTTGGCCACCGCCGTGGCCTCGGAGACCGCCGCCTGGGTGGCCACCACCTGGCCCTTGCCCACCCGCTGACCAGGCTTGACCAGGATGGCGGCCAGCGGTCCGGAGTTCTGGAAATTGAGGTTGACCTGATTGGTGGGCTCGACCACCGCCGAGATGCTGTGGGCGGCCGAATCGAGCGCCCTGATGGTGAGGGGGACGGCCACCGCGGCCGCCACCGCCAGGGCCGCCACCACCAGGGCGCGCCGGCGGGAGGTCCCGCCTGGTGGGCGACCCATTGGAGCCACCCTGGCCGGGCGGGACGGCGGGGCTGGCTGGAGCGCCGGGAGCTCCCCGGCGATGGGCCCCCCCAGAGCCTGGGGCTCCAGGGCGCTCGACTCGACCCCCAGCTCTTCCAGCCCGCCTGCCGGGCGAACGTGCCTTTCCAGGCCCACCCCATGGCGGCCCCGGCTCTCCAGGGTCCGAATGATCCCCGTGACCGGCAGTCGGCCCCGTCGCCCGGCGGCCGCCGACCCGTTGCCGCCAGCCGGGCCGGCGCCAGCGGCCGGCTCCCCGAACCGCCCGGCGGCCACCCCTCCTTCGCCGGGCGCCGCCGGCACCTGGCCTGCCCCCCGGCTGTGGCGCAGGGTGGTGCTGGCCTGCATCTCGTTGGCGAAGGCCACCGACTCCCGGCGGTAGCGGGTCCAGGTCTGGTTCCCTCCGTCCCGCCAGTCCACGCTGGGCGCCCCCAGCAGGGCCGGGTCTATCCGGTCGGCGTGGCGCCTCACCTCCTCGACGATGCTCTCGACGAGGGTGCGCCCCAGCCGGTGCGGTGACAGGCCGAGATCGGCCAGGCCAGTGCGGCGGGCCCGGTAGTAGTGCTCTTCTGCCTCGACCCGGGGATTGGGCAGATGGCGCACCTCGACGGGCGCCCCGTCCTGGCCCGCCCACTGGGCCACCAGGGCGGCCAGCTCGTTCAAGCTGAATTGCTCGGCGAATTGGTTGAAGACCCGGCACTCGCCCTGCTCGGCGGGACGGTCGAGGGCCAGGGCGACGCCCGCCATGGTGTCCCGGATGTCGATGTAACCGCGCGTCTGGCCCCCCTTGCCGTAGACCGTGAGCGGGTGCCCGGCGGCAGCCTGGGCCAGGAAGCGGTTGAGCGCCGTTCCCCAGATGGCGTCGAAGTCGAAGCGGGTGGCCAGGATCGGGTCGCGCCGGGTCTCGGGGGTACCCAGGCCGTAGGCGGTCCCCTGTTCCAGCTGGGTGGCCCGGATGCCCCATATCCGACACGACAGGGCGATGTTGTGGTTGTCGGCCAGCTGCGAGAGGTGAAAGTAGCTCTGAGGGCTCCTGGGGTAGGGAAGCCGATCGACCCGCCCGTTGTGGGTGATGGTGAGGTAACCCTCTTCGATGTCGATGTTGGGGCTCCCGTACCCTCCCATCGAGCCCAACTTGACCAAGTGGCACTCGGGGACGTGGCGATGCAGGGAGAACAGCAGGTTGAGGTTTCCCACGATGTTGTTCACCTGGGTCCTGACCGCGTGCTCCTGGTCGATCATGGAGAACGGGCCGCTTCGCTGCTCAGCCAGATGGACCACCGCATCGGGCCGGAAGGCGGCCACCAGGGCGTCCAGTGGCTCGGGGTCGCACAGATCGACCTGGTGCCATCTCACCAGCTTGCCGGTCAGCTCCGCCCAACGAGCCACCCGTTGCTCCATGGAGCGGATGGGGACCAGGCTGTAGGTGCCGCACTCGTCGTCCCACCGGCGCCGGGCCAGGCTGTCAGCCGCCGCCACCTCGTGGCCCAGCTCGGAGAGGTGGAGGGCGAGGGGCCACCCGAGATAACCGTCGGCCCCGAGTACGAGGACTCTCCTGCTCGTGGTCATCCCAGGTCTTCCCTTGCGCTCTTGGTGCCGCGAGTGGCGGGGCGGGGTCATCGATCGGATGACCGGCGGGGCGGCCTATGCCACCCCCATCATGCCACAGCAGGCCAGGACATGGCGGCGCCAGCGGCCCTGTCAGGCCGGTGCCGCTTGGCCTGCCGCACCAGCGTGAGCGAGCGGCAGGCGCCCTACTCCGCCTCGATATCGAGGCAGCGGTGGACCTCCGATGCCCGGAAGCGCCGGTGGCCGCCCAGGGTGCGCACCGCGCTGAGCTTGCCGGCGCGGGCCCAGCGGGTCACCGTCTTGGGACTCACGCGGAACATGGCGGCCACCTCGCCGGGCGTGAGGAGACTGTCGGCCAAGGCGTCTTCGCTGAGCAGGGTCTGGGTAAGCATGGTCTCGGTCCTTTGTGCGCGGAAAGTAGCGTTTGTCCCATCAACGGTACGTCGAGACCGGCAGGCGAGTCGATGGCCGAAAAGAGCTATTTTTCGCCGTAGCCCTGACTAGTCACACTGGGGGAGCCTCGCCCCCGCCGGCTGGGCGCCGGCGGCCCACCAGGCGCACCTGACCGTGGCCCGGCTCCACCTGGCCGACCACCACCGCCGGCCGGCGGTGACGCTCCAGCGTGGCCACCGCCGCCTGGGCCTCGGACGGGGGCACGACGGCGATCATTCCCAGGCCCAGGTTGAACACCGCCTCCATCTCGGCGTCGGCGATCTGACCGGCCCGTTGGACCTCGTCGAACACCGCCGGGCGGGCCCAGCGGGAGCGGTCCACCACTGCGTCACAGTGGCCGGGGAGGATCCGTCCCAGGTTGGCCGCGATGCCGCCGCCGGTTATGTGGGCGGCCGCCCGCAGCCCGACCGCGCCCAGGGCCAGCAGCGCCGGGGCATAGATCACCGATGGCTCCAGCAGCTCGTCGATCAGGCTCCGCCTCGCCCCCGGCCAGGCCGCTTCGTCGAGGCGGCGCCCCGCCCGCTCCAGCAGGGCATGGCGGGCCAGGGCGTAACCGTTGCAGCGCAGCCCGGGCGAGGCCAGACCGACCAGGGCGTCACCGGGCCTCACCCGCGGCGGGCCGAGCAGCTCGTCCCGCTCGACCACCCCGACCGCGAAGCCGGCGAGGTCGAAGCAGCCGGGGCCCATGGCGCCGGGATGCTCGGCCATCTCCCCGCCGACGAGGGCGCAGGCGGCCTGCCGGCAGCCAGCGGCCACCCCGGCCACTATCACCTCGGCGAGGGCGGGGTCGAGGCGACCCATGGTCAGGTGGTCCAGCATGAACAGCGGCTCGGCTCCCTGACAGGCCACGTCGTCGACGCACATGGCCACCAGGTCGATGCCGATGGTGTCGTAGCGCCCGGCGGCCGAGGCCAGCGCCGCCTTGGTGCCCACACCGTCGGTGCTCGACACCAGCACCGGCTGGCGCCAGCGCCCGGAGGGCAGGGCGAACAGGCCACCGAAGCCGCCGACGCCGCCGATCACCTCCGGGCCCGCCGTGGAGGCCACTGCCGCCGTGATCCGCTCGACCGCCTCCTGGCCGGCGGACACGTCCACCCCCGCCCCGGCGTAGGTGGCACCCTGCCCCGCCCTGCTGGGCGTGGCGCCCGGCTCAGCCACCCCGGTGGGCGACCTCGAGGACCCGGTGGTCGTCGGCCGGTTGGCCATCGGTCCGGCGCAGGGCCACCGGGACCTCGACCGGGTAGACGCCGGTCATGCAGGCGTCGCAGAACCCCGACCCCGGCGCGCCGATGGCGGCCACCAGGTTGTCCAGGCTGAGATAGGCCATGGAGTCGACCCCCAGGTAGTCCCTGATCTCCTCGCTCGACAGGCGGGCCGCCATCAGCTCGTCGCGGCTGGGGGTGTCGATGCCGTAGTAGCAGGGCCAGGCGAAGGGCGGCGCCGATACCCGCAGGTGGACCTCGGTGGCGCCTGCCTCCCGGAGCATGTGGACCATGGCCCGGGCGGTGGTGCCCCTCACCACCGTGTCGTCCACCACCACCAGGCGCTTGGCGGAGATGTTCTCCCTCAGCGGGTTGAGCTTGCGCCGCACGCCCCTGGCCCTGGCCTCGGGGGTCGGGGCGATGAAGGTCCGCCCGATGTAGCGGTTCTTCACCAGGCCCTGGCCGTAGGGGATCCCGCTGCGCCGGGCATAGCCCTCGGCGGCGGGGATGCCCGAGTCGGGGACCCCCATGACCAGGTCGGCCTCGACCGGCGCCTGGTCGGCCAACCGCTCGCCCATCCGCCGCCTGGCCCCGTGGACCTCCTTCCCGTAGAGCTGGCTGTCAGGGCGGGCCAGGTACACCAGCTCGAAGATGCACAGCTTGGGGTCTATCCGCTCGGGCGGGAACGGATGGAGCGACCGCGGTCCGTCGGCGTCGATGACCAACAGCTCGCCGGGCGCCACCTCCCGCACGAACTGGGCCCCCACCGTGTCCAGGGCAGGCGTCTCCGAGGCGAGCACCCACCCGCCGCCGTCCAGCTTCCCCAAGCAGAGGGGACGGAAGCCGTTGGGGTCGCGCGCTCCGACCAAGCGGGTGGAGTCCATCACAACGAAGGAGAAAGCCCCCTCGAGGAGGGGCAGGACCTTGACCAGGGCGGCCTCCAGGCCGTCGCCTGCTGCCCTTCCCTGGCCGTCGGTGGCAAAGGCCCGGGCCACCAGCTCGGCCACCAGGTCGCTGTCGCTGGCCACCGTTCCCGGCAGCATCCCGGCCCCGGCCGCCAGGACGTCGGTGTTGGTGAGGTTGCCGTTGTGGCCGAGGGCGAAACCGGCCCTACCGACCTCCCGGTAGGCAGGCTGGGCGTTGCGCCAGGTGCTGGAACCGGTGGTGGAGTACCGGGTGTGCCCGATGGCCAGGTGACCCTGGAGGGCACCCACCGTGCGCTCGTCGAAGACGTTGGTCACCAGGCCCATGTCCTTGACCACGGTGAGGGTCTCGCCGTCGCTCACGGCCATCCCGGCCGACTCCTGGCCCCGGTGCTGGAGGGCGTAGAGGCCGTCGAAGGTGAGCTGGGCCACCGGCGCCCCCACGGCCAGCACGCCGAAGACGCCGCAGGCCTCCCTGGGGGCCTGGTCGTCCGGGCGTCGAGGGCGGGTCTCAGGCTCGGACGGTCCCATCCACCTCACCCCAACGGCCCCCCGTCACCAAGCCAATCCTCCCAAGGCCCAGGCTGGCACCACCAGCGCCATCACCTTACCCGTGCCGCCGGCCGGCTCCGAAGGGCGCCGGGGATGGCATCCCGCCAGGCGGAGACCACCTCGCTCACGGCCAGGTCGACCAGTCGGTCGACCACCAGGCGGTCCCCGCCAGCGGCACCCAGCACTGCCGCCGCCAGGTGGGCGGCTGCGGCGGCGGCCATCACCTCCTCGGGGTGGCGGGTGCAGACCACCAGTCGGGAGGGCGACTCGGAGAACAGCTCGCCATGACCGGCCACGCCGCCCACCCGAAGACCCACCGACGAGTGGGCGACCATCTCGGCCAGGGCCACCGCCAAGCCGCCGTCGGACACGTCGTGGATCCCGAGCACCAAGGGCTCAGGCTCGAAAAAGGCCGCTTCGCCAACCAGCCCTCTGACCACCTCCAACAGGACGGCGTGGGCGGCCAGGTCCAGCAGGGGCAGCACCCCGCCCCGGTGGCCCCTGCCCTCTACCGCCCAGCGTGAGCCGCCCAGCTCCGACGCCGCCCCGCCCACCAGCACCAGGCTGGCCCCGGCAACGAGCGCCATCCCCGGGGGCCGCCGCTCGAGATGCTCGATGAGGCCGACCACGCCCACCACCGGAGTCGGGTCGATGTCGACTCCCTGGCTCTCGTTGTAGAGGCTCACGTTGCCGCCGATCACCGGCAGCCCCAGCGCCCGGCAGGCCTCGGCCAGGCCGTCGATCGTCTCGGAGAGCTGCCACATGACCTCCGGGTGCTCGGGGCTCCCCAGGTTGAGGCAGTCGACCAGGGCCACCGGCTGGGCTCCGACGCAGGCCAGGTTGAGCGTCGCCTCGGCCACGATCATGGCTGCGCCCCGGCGGGGATCGACTGCGCACCAGCGATGGTTACCGTCGCTGGACAAGGCGATGGCCCGGTCCGACGCCGGCAGCCCGGGTGCCTTGAGCCGCAGGACGGCGGCATCCGCCCCCGGGCCCTCGACGGTGTTGAGGAAGAGCTGATGGTCGTACTGGCGATAGATCCAGGAAGGATCGGCCAGGAGGGCCAGCAGGTCGGTCCCGCAGTCAGTGGGGGGCGCCAGGGCGCCTGGGTCGTCGGCCTGTCGGGCGGCCAGGTCCCTGGGCGGGGCCAGTGGGCGGTCGTAGACAGGGGCCTGGTGGGCCAGGGAGGTGGCCGGCAGGTCGGCCAGGACCGGCCCCTCCCAACCGTCGAGCACCCGGAGCCGGCCGCCCGGCGTGACCCGGCCCACCACCGTGGCCCGCACGTCCCAGGTGGAGCACACGTCGGTGACCGCCGCCAGGGCGCCGGGAGCCACGATGGCGAGCATCCGCTCCTGGCTCTCGCTGGTCATGACCTCGAACGGCTCCATACCCGGTTGGCGCCGGGGGACGGCGGTCACATCCAGGTCCAGGCCCGTCCCGGCCCGTGACGCAGTCTCGCTGGCCGCGCAGGTCAGGCCGGCTCCGCCCAGATCCTGCAGACCCACCAGCAAGCCGGCGTCCATCAGGGCCAGGCAGGCTTCGATGAGGCGCTTCTCCTCGAAGGGATCGCCCACCTGGACGCTCGGTCGCTTGGCCGCGTCGTCAACCGGGCTGGCGCCGACCGGGCGGTCGTCAACCGGGCGGTCGTCAACCGGGCGGTCGTCAACCCGGCTGGGCGGGGTCCGGCCGGCGAAGCCGGCGGATGCCAGCACGCTTACCCCCCCGATGCCGTCCCGACCGGTCGTGGATCCCAGCAGCACGGCCAGGTTCCCGGGCCCCGACGCCCGGCCCAGCACCAGGCGCTCGACCGGCATCACCCCCAGGCAGGCCACGTTGACCAAGGGGTTGGTGGCGTAGCAGGCGTCGAACGCAACCTCGCCGCCTACCGTCGGCACCCCGACTGAGTTCCCGTAGCCGGAGATCCCGCTCACCACCCCGTCGAAGAGCCAGAGGTTGCGGGGGTCGTCGGTCAAGGGCCCGAAGCGCAGCGAGTCCATGATCGCTATGGGCCGGGCCCCCATAGTGAAGATGTCCCGCACGATGCCTCCCACACCGGTGGCTGCCCCCTGGTAGGGCTCAATGGCCGACGGGTGGTTGTGGCTCTCGATCCTCACCGCCACGGCGATGCCGTCACCGGCGTCGATCACGCCGGCATTCTCGCCCGGCCCCACCAGGACCCCTGCGCCCTCAGTGGGGAGCCTACGCAGATGGGAGCGGGACGACTTGTAGGAGCAGTGCTCGCTCCACATGGCGGCATACATGGCCAACTCGAGCTCATTGGGCGCTCGTCCGAGGACTACCTCGATGGCCTCCGCCTCGTCGTCAGTGAGGCCCAGGGCTCGGTGGAGCAATACAGTCACCATCCAACCGTAATCGAATCATTACCGGCGGCGCGGCCCCCGGAGACGCCGACTTGAAGATCGACCGGATTTAGGGAATACTGACGTGATGCCCAGAGCCAGCAATGCAGACGTAGGTAGACGTCCAGGACCGAAATCTCCCATGAGCGAAGACCACAAAAAGGCCCTGGCCCTCGGGCGTGAGCAGGGCCGGGCCGTGCGCCGCTATCTCGAGGCACTGGAGGCCAATCGTCCCAAGCGGGGTCGCAAGCGGACCCCGGAGAGTGTGGCGCGCCAGTTGGCCACGGTGGAGGAGCGCCTGGCCAACGCCGATGCCCTGTCCCGCCTGCACCTGGTGCAAGAGCGCGAGGATCTCCGGGAGGAGCTGGCTCGCCAGAGCCAGTCCACCGATCTGTCTGCCCTGGAGGAGGAGTTCGTCAAGGCGGCCCGCCCATACTCCGAGCGCAAGGGCATCAGCTATTCGACCTGGCGGGAGATGGGCATCGACGCCTCCACCCTTCGCCGGGCAGGCATATCCCGAGGCCGGCGCCGGGGGCGGGAGCGGGCCGCCGACGGAGCCGCTCGGCCCACCTGACCGCCCATAGCGTCACCTGGCGGGCCCGCCGCCGTGGTGGACCAGCCCGTCCAGCAACACCCGCCCGTCGCTCGATCCGAGCAACGGGTGCCACGCCCGCTCGGGATGGGGCATGAGCCCCACGACGTTGCCGGCCCGGTTGCAGACACCGGCAATGTCGTCGAGTGAGCCATTGGGGTTGTCGAGGTAACGCAGCACGATCCTTTCGTCCGATCGCAGGTCCGCCAGGGTCCGGTCGTCGCAGATGTAGCTGCCGGCAAAATGATTGATGGGCAGCCGGAGGACCCTCCCCACCACTGCCAGGTCGGCCAGCGGCGACCGGGCTGACTCGATCCGTACCTCCACCGTGGTACAGAGGAACTTGAGATGACGGTTCTTCTTGAGGGCGCCAGGCAGGAGCCCGGCCTCGGTGAGGACCTGAAAGCCGTTGCAGATGCCCGTCACCGGGCCGCCTTCAGCCGCAAAGGCGGCGACGGCTGACATCACCGGGGAGAAGCGGGCGATGGCCCCTGGGCGGAGGTAGTCGCCATGGGCGAACCCGCCGGGGAGAACCACCCCGTCCACCGGTCCGAGGTCCGGTCGCTGGTGCCATACCAGCTCGGCCCGGCCTCCCAGCCCCTCGACCGCGGCCGCCACGTCGTGCTCGCAGTTGGAGCCCGGGAAGACGACTATGGCGATCCGAGCGGTCACCTGGGCCCGGGCGGGGCGCTGAGCTCGGTGGCGCCGGGAGCCGCCTCCCCGGCGCCCTCTTCGGCTCCCACCCATACCTCGGCTTCCTCCAGGACCGGGTTGGCCAGGAGGCGCCTGCTCAGCTCCTCGGCCTGTCGCCGGGCGGCGGCCTCGTCCGGCGCTTCGATGTGGAAGCGGATCGCCTTGCCCACCCGCACTCCGTGCACGCCGCCAAAGCCCAGGGCGGGCAGGGCGGACTCGATGGTCGCCCCCTGGGGGTCGGCGATGCCGGGCAGCGACCTCACCTCTACCATGACGGCGAACCTCATGGGGCTCCCGCGCCCGGCCAGTCGACCAGAGACTGCCCGGTGATCCGCTCGTAGGCGGTCACGTACCGGGCCCTGGTCTCGGCCACCACCTCGGGTGCCAGCGGTGGGGGCGGGGGTCGCTTGTCCCAGCCGCTGGCCTCCAGCCAGTCCCGGACCGGCTGCTTGTCGAAGGAAGGTGGGCTCGACCCCGGCACCCAGGCGTCGGCCGCCCAGAACCGCGACGAGTCGGGGGTGAGGACCTCGTCGCAGATGGCCAGACGGCCGTCGATGAAGCCCAGCTCGAACTTGGTGTCGGCGATGATCAGCCCCCGCTCGGCCGCCCGTCGGGAGGCCCGCCGGTAAGCAGCCAGGCACAGGTCCCGGCAGACCTCAGCCACCTCCCTGCCCACCAGGTCGATCGCCTGGTCGAAGGAGAGGTTGACGTCATGGCCCTCCGCAGCCTTGGTGGAGGGGGTGAACACCGGCTCGGGAAGCCGGTCGGCCTCCGACATCCCCCCAGGGAGGGCGGCACCGTGCATCGTCCCCGAGGACTGGTACTCCTTCCACGCCGAGCCAGACAGGTAGCCCCGCACGATGCACTCGATGGGAAGCATGTCCGCCCGGCGCACCAGCATGGCTCGGCCGGCCAGACCGGCCGGGCCGGCTGGGCCGGCCACCTCCTCGGGGAAGTCGGCCGGGTCGGTGCTCACCAGATGGTTGGGTGCCAGGTCGGCCAGCTGGCCCAGCCAGAAGGCGGTCAGGGCGGTGAGCACCCGTCCCTTGTCCGGTATGGGCTCGGCCAGCACCACGTCAAAGGCGGATATCCGGTCGGAGGTGACCATGAGCAGGCGCCCGTCCCCGCAGTCGTAGATGTCGCGCACCTTTCCCGAGTGCACCCGGGCGACCCTCAAGGTGCCACGCCCTCCAGGGCATCGACTGCCCGGTGGGCGTGGCGCAGGGCCCGGGCCAGGCTGAAGGCCTGGTCCAGGTCGGCGTCGGCCAGGACCACCTCGGGGTCTGCCTCCAGGACCACCCTCAGCGGCTTGCCCTGGTCCCACGCCAGGCGGGCATCCCGCTGGACCAGGCGGTAGGCGGCGTCACGCTCCAGGCCGGAGGCCACCAGGGCCAGGAGCACCGGCTGGCTGAACACCAGGCCAAGGGTGCGCTCCAGGTTCTCCAGCATTCGCTCCGGGTGCACGGCCAGGCCGCCGATGATGGCCGTCATCTGCCGGAGCAGGTAGTAGGCCAGGAGGCTGGCATCGGGCAGGACCACCCGCTCGACCGAGCTGTGGGAGATGTCCCGCTCGTGCCAGAGGGCCACGTCCTCCAGGCCGGCACCGAGGTAGCCCCGCAGCACCCGGGCCAGGCCGCTGAGGCGCTCGGAGAGGATGGGATTGCGCTTGTGCGGCATGGCCGAGCTGCCCTTCTGGCCGGGTTGCCACGGCTCTTCGACCTCACCCACCTCGCTGCGCTGGAGGTGGCGCACCTCGGTGGCGAAGCTCTCCACGCTGGCTCCGACCGACGCGCAGGCCCACAGGTACTCGGCGTGGCGATCCCTGGCCACCACCTGGGTGGCCGGCACAGGGGTCAGCCCGAGCCGGCTGCAGACGTAGGACTCCACCGCCGGGTCGATGTTGGAGTAGGTCCCCACCGCACCCGACAGCTTGCCCACTGCGACTGCTTCCCTGGCGGCCAGGAGCCGCCGGCGGTCGCGGTCGGCCTGGAGGCACCACAAGGCCAGCTTGGCCCCCAAGGTGGTGGGCTCGGCATGGATGCCATGAGTCCTGCCCACCATGGCCACGTCCTTGAGCTCGACCGCCCGGCGCTTGAGCACTGCCACCAGGTCGGCGCTCGCCTCGACCAGCAGGTCGGCTGCCCGGGCCAAGGTGGCGCACAAAGCGGTGTCCACCACGTCGGAGGAGGTCAGACCGTAATGGACCCAGGCACTGCCCGGGGGCCCGACGGCTTCTTGGACCACGTCGACGAAGGCGGCCACGTCGTGGGCGGTCACCTGCTCCCGCCGGGCCACTGCGTCGATGAAGCGCTCGTCGACGACCGGCGCCCGCCGGCGCAGCGCAGCGGCGTCGGCCGGCGGGACGGCACCCAGCTGGGCCCAGCCCTCGGTGGCCAGGATCTCCACCTCCAACCACAGGGCCAGGCGTGACCGGTCGGAGAACAGGCCAGCCATCTCCGGCAACGAGTACCGGGGGATCAATGACCCTGCTCCGCAGGGGCAACGGAAGAGGCTTCTGGCTGACACTGCTCCGCAGGGGCAACGGAAGAGGCTTCTGGCTG
>JAVKSQ010000001.1:0-41310 GCA_039583615.1 Acidimicrobiales bacterium | reverse complement strand
CTGCTCCGCAGGGGCAACGGAAGAGGCTTCTGGCTGACACTGCTCCGCAGGGGCAACGGAAGAGGCTTCTGGCTGACCCTGCTCCGCAGGGGCAACGGGAGCAGCTCCCGCCCACTCGGACCGCAACTGGTCGAGGCGCTCGGCCACCTGGGAGTCGGTGATGGCCAGCATCTCGGCCGCCAGGATGGCGGCGTTGGCGGCCCCGTCGACCGCCACGGTGGCCACCGGGACGCCCCGTGGCATCTGTACGGTGGCGTAGAGGGCATCCACCCCTCCGAGCGGCCCCCCGGACAGGGGTACCCCGATCACCGGCAGGGTGGTATGGGCCGCCACCGCGCCGGCCAGGTGGGCGGCCAGGCCGGCTCCGCAGATGAGGACGGCGAAGCCCTGCTGGCGGGCGGTCCGGGCGAACGCCGCCACCTGGTCGGGCGTGCGATGGGCCGACAGGACGTGCTGGTCGGCCTCGATGCCCAGCCGACCCAGCATCTCGGCGACGGGGGCCATCTTGTCCCGGTCGCGCGGCGAGCCCATGAGCACGGCCACTCTCACCGGACAGCCGCCTCCGGGACAGCCCCGGCGGTGGGCGTCGGGGCAGCCGGGGCCGCCGGGGCCGCCTCCAGGGCGATGTCGCG
The DNA here is from genome assembly GCA_039583615.1 of Acidimicrobiales bacterium. Lineage (GTDB taxonomy): Bacteria > Actinomycetota > Acidimicrobiia > Acidimicrobiales > QHCF01 > QHCF01. Next base: position 40,678 of record JAVKSQ010000001.1, on the reverse strand, counting down.
GCGCCAATGGGCCCCGGCCCAGGCGATCCGCTCGACCCCGGCATAGGCCCGGCCCCGGGCCGCGGCCAGCGTCGGGCCGGTAGCGGTGACGTCCAGCACCCTGCCGCCCGCCGTGACCAGGTGCCCGCCGGGGTCGCGGGCCGTCCCGGCGTGGAACACCGTGACCCCCTCCAGGGCGGACGCCTCTTCCACGCCAGTGATGATGTCACCCGGGCACGGCTGCGCTGGGTATCCCTTGGCCGCCATCACCACGCTCACGCAGGCGTCGTGGCCGAAGACAGGGACGGTGCCCAGGCGGCCGTCGGCCACCTCGGCCAGCAGCCCGACCAGGTCGACGTCCAGGCGGGGGAGGACGGCCTGGGCCTCGGGATCGCCGAAGCGCACGTTGTACTCGACCAGCTTGGGTCCGTCCTCGGTCAGCATGAGCCCGGCGTAAAGGACGCCCCGGTAGTCGATCCCTCGCCGGCCCAGGGCGGCCACGGTGGGCTCCACCACCTCGTCCATCACCTGGCCCACCAGGTCCGCTCCGGCCACCGGGACCGGGGAGTGGGCGCCCATGCCCCCGGTGTTGGGCCCCGCCCCGCCGTCGCCCAGGCGCTTGAAGTCCTGGGCCGGAGCCAGGGGCAGCGCTCGCCGGCCGTCGCAGAGGGCCATGATGGACACCTCCGGTCCCGACAGGGCCTCCTCGATGACCACCCGCCGGCCCGCCTGGCCAAAGGCCTTGCCGGCCAGCTTGGCCTCCACGTCGGCACACGCCTCGTCCAGGGAGTGGGTGACCAGCACGCCCTTGCCGCCGGCCAGGCCGTCCGCCTTCACCACCCAGGGACCAGGTCGTCCCCGCAGGTGACGCACGGCCTGGGCAGCATCGGTGAAGGTGGCATAGCTGGCGGTGGGGACGCCGGCCGCCTCCACCAGCTCCTTGGTCCACGCCTTCGAGGCCTCCAGACGGGCGCCGTCGGCCCCCGGGCCGCAGACCCTGGCTCCCCTGGCCCGCAGGCGGTCGGCCATCCCGTCCACCAGCGGCGCCTCCGGGCCGATCACGAAGAGGTCGGCGGCCACCTCCTCGGGAGGGGCTTCGGTGCAAGTCACCGGTCGCCGGTCGCCGGCGACCATGCCGGGGCCGCCGGGGGCCACCATGCCGGGGCCGCCGGGGGCCACCACCACCTCCGCGGTGCGCGCCAGCACGTGGGCCAAGGCGTGCTCCCGGCCGCCCCCGCCCACCACGCACACCCTCATCTTCGGGCTCCGATGTCGACCAGCTGCTCGCGGCCGGGGCCCACGCCGACCAGCTGGATCGGCACCCCGCCCTGGCTGGACAGAAAGGCCACGTAGTCCCGGGCCGGGTCCGGCAGCTCGGACAGATCGGTGGCCCCCGAGAGGTCGGTGCGCCAGCCCGGCAGCTCCTCGTAGATCGGGGTGGCTCGGTGCAGGACCGACTGGTGGTACGGCACGAACTCGTGGCGCACGCCGTCCGCCTGGTAGGCGACACAGACCTTGACGGCATCGAGGGTGTCGAGCACGTCCAGCTTGGTCAGGGCCACCTCGGAGAGGGAATTGACCCTTACCGCCTGACGCAGCATCACCGCGTCAAACCATCCGGCCCGCCGCCGGCGCCCGGTATTGGTCCCGTACTCGTGGCCCCGGTCGACCAGGAGGTCGGCCAGCTCCCCATCGACCTCGGTGGGGAAGGGTCCCGACCCGACCCGGGTGACGTAGGCCTTGGCGATGCCGATGATCCGGCCCAGCTCCCGGGGGCCGATGCCGGTGCCGGTGCAGGCCCCCCCGGCGCACGGGTTCGAGGAGGTCACGTAGGGATAGGTCCCCTGGTCGAGGTCGAGAAAGGTGGCCTGGGCCCCCTCCAGGAGGATGTTCCGCCCCGTCGCCAGGGCCTGGTGCACGAGGGCGACGGCGTCGTCGACCATGGGTCCGATGCGAGGGGCGTAGTCGCCCAGGTAGCGCTCGGCGATGGCGTCCCCGTCGAGAGGCAGGCGGTTGTAGACCTTGGCCAGGACTGCGTTCTTCTCCTTCAGGGCGACGTCCAGCTTCTGACGAAAGATCTTGGGATCGAGCAGGTCCTGGACCCGCAACCCGACCCTGGTGGCTTTGTCAGCGTAGGCCGGGCCGATACCCCGCCTGGTGGTGCCCAGACGGTTCCGGCCCAGGTAGCGCTCGGTCATCCGGTCCAGCTCGTGGTGGTACGGCATGATCAGGTGGGCATTGCCGCTCACCCGCAACCGGCTGCAGTCCACCCCCTTGGCCGAGAGGGCGTCGACCTCGGCCAGCAGCACGCCGGGGTCCACCACCACGCCGTTGCCGATGACCGGGGTGATGTGAGGGTAGAGGACCCCGCTGGGGATGAGCTGGAGGGCGAAGGTCTCCCCCCCGGCCACGATGGTGTGGCCGGCATTGTGACCGCCCTGGTAGCGCACCACCAGGTCCATGTCCCTGGCCAGGAGATCGGTGAGCTTGCCCTTCCCCTCGTCGCCCCACTGGGTTCCGACCACGACGGTCGCGGGCAATCGGGTCCTCTCCCTGGCTCAAAGACCTCCTCCGAGCAAGCCAGTCTAGCTGGCGGCCCCTAGGCGGTGGACCGGAGGGCCTCGCCCAGGTCGAGGTAGTCGGCGGCCATGGTCTCGTCCGGCCGGGGCAGGATGCGCACGGCCGACGCCATCAACGTACCGAGCGCGGTGACCACCAGGTTGGCGATCAGGGCGAAGAAGCCGGCGTAGGCGGCGAACTTGAATCCACCGACGTGGAGGGGGAATGTCGAGCTCAGGCTCTGCGACACCGCCATCCAGGTACCCAGCCCCATGCCCACCGCCCACCCGGCGATCTGCGCCCGCCGGTCGAACCAGCGAGTGTAGAGCCCGATCACCACGGCGGGGAGGGTCTGGAGGATCCAGACGCCGCCCAGCAGCTGGAGGTCGATGGCGTAGGTGGTAGGCGCTCCCACCACGAAGGCCAGGGCGGCCGCCTTGACCACCAGGGAGGCGATCTTGGCCACCAGGGACTCCTCGCCGGTACTGATCCCCCCCCGGCGGATGAAGGGCTTGTAGATGTTGCGACTGAACAGGTTGGCCGCCGCGATCGACATGATGGCCGCCGGCACCAGGGCCCCGATGCCGATGGCTCCGAAGGCGAACCCCTGGAACCATGAGGGGAAGACCTTGGCGAACAGGGCCGGCACGGCCAGGTTGGCGTTGTGCAGCTTGAGCCCGACCGCCAGGGCCATGAAGCCGAACAGGGCCACGAAGGCCAGGACCAGCGAGTACGCCGACAGGGCGGTGGCATTGCGCTGGATCACACGGCCGCTCCTGGCGCTGAACACCCCGACCAGGGCGTGCGGGTAGAGGAACAGCGCCAGCGCCGACCCCAGGGCCAGGGTGGCGTAGCTCGAGTAGGCGGCCGAGGTGTGCGGCACGACGGCCGCTCCCTTGTGCTTGGCCAGTGCGGCGCCCGCCGAATGGAAGATGTGGCCGAAGCCGCCCAGGTGGAGCGGGATGTACACGACGGCCACCAGGACGGTGGCGTAGATGCAGACGTCCTTGACCACGGCCACCAGGGCCGGCGCCCGCAGCCCACTGGTGAAGGTGTAGGCGGCCAGCACCACGAAGGCCAGGATTATCGGGAGGTCTCCCGGCACGCCCATCTGGGTGAGGACCGCCTTGAGGCCGATCAGCTGGAGGGCGATGTAGGGCAAGGTGGCGACGATCCCGGTGAGGGCGATGACCAGGCCGAGGCTGGGGCTGGCGAAGCGACCCTGGACGAAGTCGGCGGCGGTGACGTAGCCCCGTCGCTTGGCCACCGCCCACATCCGGGGGAAGACGACGAAGAGGACGGGGAAGACGATGATGGTGTAGGCGACGGCGAAGAAGCCGGGTGAGCCCTTGCCGTAGACCAGGGCCGGCACGGCGATGAAGGTGTAGGCGGTATAGATGTCCCCGCCGATCAGGAACCACGTGACCCAGCCTCCGAAGCGCCGGCCGGCCAGGCCCCACTCCTCGATCAGATGGATGTCGCCCCGCTTCCAGCGCACGGCCAGGAAGCCGATGACCGTGACCGCCAGGAACATGACGGCGAAGATGACGATGGCCTCCACGTCGAGGTGCGGCGCGGCGGCGGCCAGCCTGGTCCCTGGGGTCACGGCCCTTCCTGGGCTCGGCGGTTGGCCCGGTAGACCACGGTGGTGATGAGCGCGGTGACCGGCAGCCAGACGATCTGGTACCAGTAGAAGAAGGGGATCCCGATGACCGTCGGCTGGTCAAAGGCATAGATCGGAGGTACCAGGAGCCCGATGAAGGGTAGGGCGAGGAGCCAGTAGAGGCGCCGGCCGGTGGGCCGCGCCACCTGGGCTGCGTCGGCGTCCCTGTCGGCATGAGCCATCTGGCCTCCCTGGAGGGCTCCTGGGGCCGGCAATGATAGCTCAGGGGGCGACCACGGCGCCGGGCCGAGCCTTCCCGGGCGTCCTGGCTAGGCCACCAGCAGGTCGATGGCCACTGCCGTGCCGACCACGACTATCACCGCCCGCAGCAGGCCAGGGTGGAGGCGCCGGCCGATGACCGCACCCAGCAGGCCGCCTGGCAGTGACCCGCCGGCGACCAGAGCGGCGGCCGTCCAGGCGACATGGGTGAGCGAGACGAACACCAGGGCGGCCACGCCGTTGACCACCAGGGCCAGCACGTTCTTCACGGCGTTGAGGCGCTGGAGGTCGTCGGGCAGGAAGATGGCCAGCAGGGCGATGAGGATCACCCCCTGGGCGGCCCCGAAGTAGCCGCCGTACACGCCCGTGGCCCAGACGCTGACGAACAGCCCCGCCCCGCCGTGCCCGGCCCCGCCGCTGCGCCTGGCGGCGAGGACCTGGTTGAGCCGTGGCTGGACGACCACCAGGGCGCAGGCCACCAGGATGAGGACCGGGACCGCCCGGCGGAAGACCGACCCGGGCAGGACCAGCAGCGCCACCGCCCCGGTGGCCCCTCCGCTGGCCGAGGCGAGGCCCAGCAGGGCCACCCGCCGCCGCTGGCCCTCCAGCTCGCGGCGGTAGCCGATGCTGCCCGAGGCCGTGCCCGGCACCAGGCCCACCGTGTTGGTGACGTTGGCCACCACCGGCGAGTAGCCGACGGCCAGCAGGGTCGGGAAGGTGATGAGGGACCCGGAGCCGACGATGGTGTTGAGCGTCCCGGCGGCCAGACCAGCGGCGAAGATGGCCAGGGCCGTGGTGGCGGACACGTCGCCAGGCCTGGTCCTACCTCAGGACCAGGCCGTCGCCCTCCCGCTCGACCCGCACGGTGTCGCCGTCGGCGAAGCGCCCCTCCAGCAGGGCGATGGCCAGCCGGTCGCCCACCTCGCGCTGGATGACCCGGCGCAGGGGGCGGGCTCCGTAGACCGGGTCGTAGCCCCGGGCGGCCAGCCAGGCCTCGGCCTCGGTGCTGACCTCCAGGATGAGGCGCCGCTCGGCCATGCGAGCCCGCAGGCGGTCCAGCTGGATCTCCACGATCCAGGCGATGTCGGCCTCGGTCAGCGACCGGAACACCACTATCTCGTCCAGGCGGTTCAAGAACTCCGGCTTGAAGAACTGGGCCGGCTCCACCGCCAGGTTGGAGGTCATGATGAGCACGGTGTTCGAGAAGTCCACCGTGCGGCCCTGGCCGTCGGTGAGGCGCCCGTCGTCCAGCACCTGCAACAAGATGTTGAACACGTCGGAGTGGGCCTTCTCGATCTCGTCCAGCAGCACCACCGCGTAGGGACGGCGGCGCACCGCCTCGGTCAGCTGGCCGCCCTGCTCGTAGCCCACGTAGCCCGGCGGGGCCCCCACCAGGCGGGCCACCGTGTGGCGCTCCTGGTACTCGCCCATGTCCAGGCGGACCATGGCCCGCTCGTCGTCGAACAAGAAGTCGGCCACCGTCCGGGCCAGCTCGGTCTTGCCCACCCCGGTCGGGCCGAGGAACAAGAAGCTGCCGATGGGTCGGTCGGGGTCGGCCAGGCCCGAGCGGGAGCGCCGGATGGCGTTGGCCACCACCGACACCGCCTGGTCCTGGCCCACCACCCGGCGCCCGAGGATCTCCTCCATGTGGACCAGCTTGTCCACCTCGCCGGCCAGCAGCCGGGAGACGGGGATGCCGGTCCAACGGCTCACCACCTCGGCCACGTCCTCCTCGTCCACCTCTTCTTTCAGCATGCGCTGAGTCGACTGCAACGCCTCCAGGGCACCGGTCGCCTCCTCCACCGCCCGGTCCAGCTCGGGCACCCGGCCGTAGCGGATCTCGGCCGCCTTGGCCAGGTCGCCCTCCCGCTCGAAGCGCTCGGCCTCGGCCCGGGCCTCCTCCAGCTCGCCCTTGCGGGTCCGGATGGTCTCGATGGCGTCCTTCTCAGCCTGCCAGTGGGCCATCATGGAGTCGGCCTGCTCGCGCAGGTTGGCCAGCTCCTCGTCCAGGCGGGCCAGGCGCTCGGCCGAGGCCGGGTCGGTCTCCTTGGCCAGGGCCACCCGCTCGATCTCCAGCTGGCGGATGCGCCGGGTGACCACGTCGATCTCGGTCGGCATGGAGTCGATCTCGATGCGCAGGCGGCTGCCTGCCTCGTCCACCAGGTCGATGGCCTTGTCCGGCAGGAACCGTCCGGTGACGTAGCGGTCCGACAGCACGGCCGCCGCCACCAGGGCCGAGTCCTGGATGCGCACCCCGTGGTGGACCTCGTAGCGCTCCTTCAGGCCCCTCAGGATGGCGATGGTGTCCTGTACCGACGGCTGGTCCACGAACACCGGCTGGAAGCGGCGCTCGAGAGCGGCGTCGGACTCGATGTGCTTGCGGTACTCGTCCAAGGTGGTGGCCCCGATCATGTGCAGCTCGCCCCGGGCCAGCATGGGCTTGATCATGTTGCCGGCGTCCATGGCCCCCTCGGCCGCCCCGGCGCCCACGATGGTGTGCAGCTCGTCGATGAAGGTGACGACCTCGCCCTCGGACGCCGCGATCTCGGCCAGCACCGCCTTGAGCCGCTCCTCGAACTCGCCCCGGTACTTGGCCCCGGCCACCATGGAGCCCAGGTCCAGGGCCACCACCCGCTTGTTCTCGAGGCCCGACGGCACGTCGCCCTCCACGATGCGCCGGGCCAGGCCCTCCACGATGGCGGTCTTGCCCACCCCCGGCTCGCCGATCAGGACCGGGTTGTTCTTGGTCCTCCGGGACAGCACCTGGACTACCCGGCGGATCTCCTCGTCCCGGCCGATGACCGGGTCCAGCTTGCCCCGGCGGGCCTCCTCGGTCATGTCCCGGCCGTAGCGCTCGAGGGCCTGGTAGGTGGCCTCCGGATCCTGGGAGGTGACCCGCTGGGCGCCCCGCACCTCCCGCAGGGCGGCCATCAGCGCTTCCCGGCCCATCCCGATCCGGTCGGCCAGGGCCAACAGGGCATGCTCCACCGACACGTACTCGTCGCCCAGGTCGGCCCTGGCCTTGTCCGCCTCCTCCAGGGAGCTCCGCAGGGCCCGGGACATGGTGGCCTCCCCCCCGTAGGCCCGGGGCAGGCGCCCCAGCTCCTCGGTCAGCGAGGCGCGCAGGGCGCCCAGGTCCACCCCCGCCCGGGCCAGCACCGGCAGGGCCAACCCGTCCTGCTGGCCGAGCAGGGCCACCAGGAGGTGGGCCGGCACCACCTCGGCCTGGTTGGCTGCCTGGGCCGCGCCGGTGGCGGCGCTGAAGGCCTCCTGAAGCCGTCGGGTCCAGCGGTTCGGGTCAATGGGCATGAGCTGTTCCTTAGTGTCTTTGCCAAATAAAAGTTGATACTAAGTATATCAAGGCTGCCACTCCGGTGCTACCGGGTCCGGCTGCGGCCCCCCTGCCAGGGCATGGGCAGCTGGCGGAGCGGGACCAGGTCCCGCCGGTACTGGCGGTGAGTTCGCTCCACCGCCTCCCGCCCCTCGGAGCGGGCCCGGGCGAGCTCCTGGCGAAGGCGCTCGACCTCAGCCTCCAGGGCGATGACCCGGCGAACCCCCTCCAGGTTGAGCCCGGCACTGGTCAGCTCCTGGATGCGGCGGAGCTGCTCGATGTCGTGCTCGCTGTAGCGGCGGCTGCCGCCGACGGTGCGGGCCGGCTCGACGAGGCCCTTGCGCTCGTAGATTCGCAGGGTCTGGGGATGCACGCCGGCCAGCTCGGCGGCCACCGAGATGACGTAGACGGCCTGCCTGGCGCGCAGCATCGGCTCACACTCCGAGGTGGCTTCTCGGCGAACCGGTCGATGCGCTGGCCAGCGCCTCCACCGCGCTGCGCTCCTCGTCTGACAGCTTCTCGGGGACGGCCACCTCCACCGTGACGAGCAGGTCCCCGGGGGCACCCGGTCTTGGTACCCCCCGGCCCCGCACCCGGAACGTCTGGCCGTTGCGGGTCCCCGGGGGCACCCGCAGCCTCACCGGCGAGCCCAGGGTGGGCACGGTGACGGTCGCCCCCAAGGTGGCCTCCGGGAAGCTCACCGGCACCGTCAGGGTCAGGTCCGAGCCCCGCCGGGCGAAGAGGGGATGCGGCTCCACCCTCACCACCACGTACAGGTCACCGGGGGGCCCGTTGTCGCGGCCCGGCCCGCCGCGGCCCTTGATCCTGATGCGCTGGCCGTCCTCGACCCCGGGAGGGATGCGGACCTTGACCTGGCGGGGACGGCTCTCCACCCCCCGGCCACCGCAGGTGGGGCAAGGCGTCTCCACCCGCAGGCCCCGGCCCCCGCATGCCGGGCAGGTCTGGCTCAACGAGAAGCGGCCCAGGTTGTCGTCCAGCACGCCCCGCCCACCGCAGCGGGTGCACACGATGGGCACGCTGCCCGGGGCTGCCCCGGTCCCGGCGCAGGTGTGGCAGGGGACGTCGCGGGTCAGGTTCACCGCGGTGGTGATCCCCTGGACCGCCTCCAGGAAGCCAAGGTGGAGCTCGGCCTCCAGGTCCTCGCCCCGCTGGCCCATCCCGGGTCCCGGCCGGGTGCGCTGGCCGAAGATGCCGCCCAGCAGGTCGGACAGGTCGTCTATGTGGAAGTTGAAGTTGCCGCCCGGGCCGGGCCGGCCCGCACCGGCCCGCGTGGGTCCGCCAAAGGGATTGCTGATCGGGCCCAGGGCCCGTACCTCGTCGTACTCCTTGCGCTTGGCCGGGTCGCCCAGAACGTCGTAGGCGGCCGAGATGTCCTTGAAGCGCTCCTCCGAGCCAGGGTTGGCGTCGGGGTGGTAGCGCTTGGCCAGCTTGCGGTAGGCCCGCGTTATGGCCTTCTCGGTGGCCTCCTTGGGCACGCCGAGCACCTTGTAGTAGTCCTTCTCGAACCACTCCCGCTGAGGCGCCATGGGACCGCCCGCTCAGCCGGTGACCTTCACCATGGCCGGGCGCAGCACCCTGCCCTTCCAGCGGTAGCCGGCTCGCAGGACCTCGCTCACCTGCGGCGGTCCCTCCCCGTCCTCGTGGAGGACGGCGTCGTGCTCGGTCGGATCGAAGCGCTGGCCCAGCGGGTCGATGCGCTCGAGGCCCTCCTTGGCCAGCACCTCGTTCACCATGGCCGAGACCTGGGCCACAGCCCGCACCTCGACGTCGGGCCCGCCGGCCTCGTCGTGGGCGGCATGGGCCAGGGCCAGCTCCAAGGTGTCCAGGACGCCCAGCAGCTTGGACACCAGGCCCTCGGCCGCCCGCTCCAGGTGCTCGGTCTGCTGCTTGATCACCCGCTTCTTGTAGTTCTCGAACTCCGCCTGCAGCCGGCGCAGGGCGTCGAGGTACTCGTCGCGCTCGGCCTGGAGCCGGCCCAGGTCCTGCGCCGGGGGGCCGTCCCCCTCGTCCGCCAGCTGGCGGAAGGTGGGAGAGGACGATGAGGCGGCGTGCGCCATCTCGTCGGCCATCCCCGCCTCGGCCATCGCCTCGGTGACGGCGTCCTCCAGGCCGGGAGCCCCGGTCTCGTCCTCCTCCTTCTCGGGCAGGCCCTGGTCGCCCGTGGTCGGGCCGCTCATGCGCCCTTCTCGTCCACGATCTCGGCGTCGACCACCTCGTCGTCAGCGGGCTGCCCACCAGGCTGGGAGCCGTCCCCGCCCGGCGAGGCGCCCCCCGGGGCCCCGCCCTGGGAGGCGGCCGCCTGCTCGTAGAGGCGCTGGGCGAAGCTCTGGCTGGCGGTGGCCAGGGCCTCGGTGGCGGTGCGGATGGCCTCCACGTCCGAGCCTCCCAGCGCCTCCTTGAGGGCAGCCAGGCCGGACTCCACGGTGGTCTTCTCGTCGCCGGTGATCTTGTCGCCCTGGTCCTTCAGCAGCTTCTCGGTCTGGTAGACGAGCGAGTCGGCGTTGTTGCGGACCTCGGCCTCGGCCCGGCGCCGGCGGTCATCCTCGGCGTGGGCCTCGGCGTCGCGCACCATGCGGTCGATCTCCTCCCTGGCCAGCGCCGACTGGCCGGTGATGGTCATCGACTGCTCCTTGTTGGTGGCCCTGTCCTTGGCCGCCACGTGGACGATCCCGTTGGCGTCGATGTCGAAGGTGACCTCGATCTGCGGAACGCCGCGGGGGGCTGGGGGCAGGTCCACCAGCTGGAACTTGCCCAGCGTCTTGTTGTACATTGCCATCTCCCGCTCGCCCTGCAGGACATGGATCTCCACCGAGGGCTGGCCGTCCTCGGCGGTGGTGAACACCTCGGTCCGCTTGGTGGGGATGGTGGTGTTGCGCTCGATCAGCTTGGTCATGATCCCGCCCTTGGTCTCGATGCCCAGGCTGAGGGGCGTGACGTCCAGCAACAAGACGTCCTTGACCTCGCCCTTGAGGACGCCGGCCTGGATGGCGGCGCCCACCGCCACCACCTCGTCGGGGTTGACCCCCTTGTGGGGCTCCTTGCCGGTGAGCTCCCGGATGAGGTGCTGGATGGCCGGCATGCGAGTGGAGCCACCCACCATGATGACGTGGTTGATCTTTTCCTTGGTCAGGCCGGCATCGGCGATGGCCTGCTCGAAGGGCCCCTTGCAGGCCTCCACCAGGTCGGCCGTCAGCTCCTGGAAGCGGGCCCTGGTCAGCTTGACGTCGAGGTGCTTGGGGCCCTCGGGGGTGGCAGTGATGTAGGCCAGGTTGATCTGGGCCTCCTGGACCGCCGACAGCTCGATCTTGGCCTGCTCAGCCGCCTCCTTCAGGCGCTGGAGGGCCATCTTGTCCTTGGACAGGTCGACGCCCTCGGTGTCCTTGAACGTCTTGACCAGCCAGTCGATCACCCGCTGGTCCCAGTCGTCGCCCCCCAGGTGGGTGTTGCCGGCGGTGGACTTGACCTCGAAGACGCCCTCGCCGATCTCCAGCACGGAGACGTCGAAGGTGCCCCCTCCCAGGTCGAAGACCAGCACCGTCTGGTCGGCCCCCTCCTTGTCCAAGCCGTAGGCGAGGGCGGCGGCGGTGGGCTCGTTGATGATCCGCAGGACTTCCAGGCCGGCGATCTGGCCGGCCTCCTTGGTGGCGGTGCGCTGGGCGTCGTCGAAGTAGGCCGGCACGGTGATGACCGCCTGGCTCACCGGGTCTCCCAGGTAGCCCTCGGCGTCGCGCTTGAGCTTGCCCAGGATGCGGGCGCTGATCTCCTGGGCGGTGTAGGCCTTGCCGTCGATGTTGATGCTCCACGACGTGCCCATCTGGCGCTTGACCGACCGGATCGTGCGATCGGGGTTGGTGATGGCCTGGCGCTTGGCCACCTCGCCCACCAGCACCTCCCCCGACTTGGAGAAGCCGACCACCGACGGGGTGGTCCTGGCCCCCTCGGCGTTGGGTATGACGACAGGCTCTCCTGCCTCCAGGACACTTACTACCGAGTTGGTGGTGCCGAGATCGATTCCTACGGCCTTGGCCATTGATGATGCCTCCTAGAGTCCGCGATCCATATGACGGTAGCCAGTATAGCAAAGCTGCGTGTCAGTCCATCAACTTCGTGTCCGTCCCGCCGTGGTTAGCGTAGGGGCATGAGCACCCTGGTACTCCTCCGCCACGGCCAGAGCGTCTGGAACGCCGAGGGCCGCTTCACCGGCTGGGCCGACCTGGACCTGTCGCCGCTGGGCGAGGACGAGGCGGCCACCGCCGGGCGCCTGCTGGCGGCCGAGCCCGACCTGGGGCCCGACGTGGTCCACACCTCGGTGCTGACCCGGGCGGTGCGCACGGCCAATCTGGCGCTGGACCAGGTGGGGAGGTCGTGGCTGCCGGTACGGCGTCACTGGCGGCTCAACGAGCGCCACTACGGGGCATTGGAGGGCCTGGACAAGAAGGAGATGGCTGCCCGCCACGGGGCCGACCAGGTCAAGGTGTGGCGGCGCAGCTGGGCCGTCCGCCCGCCCCTGCTCGACCCCGACGACCCCCGCCACCCCAGCCACGACCCCCGCTACGCCAAGGTGGCCCCCGACCTGCTCCCCGGGGGCGAGGCGCTGGCCGACGTGGTGGCCCGGATGCTGCCGTACTGGCACGACGCCGTCGTCCCCGACCTCATGGCTGGGCACCGGGTGCTGGTGGTCGCCCACGGCAACAGCCTGCGCGGCTTGGTCAAGCACCTGGACCGCATATCGGACGAGGACATCCCCGGAGTGGACATCCCCACCGGGATCCCCCTCGTCTACCAGCTGGACGCTTCGCTGCGTCCCCTGACGTCGGGCTACCTGGGCGATCCCGAGGCGGCTCAGGCGGCCGCCCAGGCAGTGGCCCGCCAAGCCGGCTAGGCCAGGGGCCTGACGCCGGCGACGAGCGTCAACAGCCAGCTCGCTCACCGCGCAGCTGCCCCACTTCGCCCTGCTGGGGCGAACCGACCCCCCGGTTCAAGGGTGTCGGGGCTAGCCGAGCCGGTCCGCGACCAGGGCGGCCGCCAGGGCCACCATGCCCCACGACAGGGCCCGCAGGGCCTGCTCGAGCGGCGCCAGCAGGCTAGGCCCGTCCAGGCGCCGGACGGTCCCGTCAGCCATCTCCATCCAGCCTGCGACCCGCCTGGTCCGGCGTCGCAGCGTCCGAGCGGGGGTGCTCAGAGCACGTTGGGCGTAGGAGAAGGCGAAGGCCGCACCGCCGGCGACCACGGCGGCGCCACCCAGGGTGCCGGTCTGGGCGACGTAGGCGGTCAGCAGCGGGAAGGTGCCCCAGGCGGCGGCGAAGCCGGCGTCGGTGTGCAGCCGTCCGCCGAACAGCTCGGCGTTGTAGGCGATCACCAGGGCCGGGCCGGCCACGATGAACGGGACCAGGACCAGCCCGACCCTTGTCACGCCAAGGGCGCCGAGGCCGACAGCCGCAGCCAGGCCGCCGCCGATCGCCGCCTTGAGGGCAGCATCGGAGACCTGAGTCCGCAACGGGCGACCGCACAGCTCGTCGAGGGCGTGGGCGCTCACTCCCACCGCACAGAAGAAGGCCAGGACGGTGGCCGCCAGCCGGGTGCCGTCGAGCCGGGGAGCCAGCGCCGCCCCGACGACCACGTAGGACAGGTGCCAGGCCGTGTAGGGAGGGTGCAGGATGGTCCACCAGTCGGCCCACCGGCCCGGGCGGGCGGCATAGAAGGCAGGACGGTCCGCCTCAGCCACTGGCCCTGGCCGCCTCAGCCACTGGCCCTGGTGCCCCACATCACCAGACCGCCGCCCAGGCTCATCAACCTGGTCCCGACGTCGACCAGGCCTGCCCGCTGCCAGGCCTCGACGGTCCAATCGATCGGGTAGCGGCGGTAGTGCCCGGCGATGTCCGGACCGAGGAAGCGGCCCACTGCGAACCAGGGCCGTCCCCCGGCCACCAGCCCGCCGACTGGCAGGACCAGGCGGGTGTACACCCACCACCACAGGCGCCAGAAGGGGTTGGTCGGAACATGGAACTCCAGGCTGGCCAGCCGGCCACCGGGCTTGACCACCCTGGCCAGCTCCTCCAACGTGGCCGCCGGATCGGCGACGTAACGCAGCAGGTAGCTGAAGCTGAGCCCGTCGAAGGCGCCATCGGGGAAGGGCAGCTCCTCGGCCCGGCCGGCGACCAGGTGGACCCGGTCGCCGCCATCAGCCCCGGCCAGCCGTCGGGCCCCCTCCGCCAGCATGGCCTCTGTCAGGTCGATCCCGACCACCTGGCCTCCGCAGCGTTGCGCCAGAAGAAGGGCTACTCCGGCCGTGCCGGTGGCGACGTCGAGCACCCGGCCAGGCGCCCCGCCCACCTGCGCCCCGGCCACCACCTGTTCCCCGCTCACCACCTGGTCCACCGCCGCCCGTCGCCACCGGCGGTTCTGGCCCAGCGAGAGGACCTCCTCCAAGACGTCGTAGTGGCGCGGCAACCCGCTGAAGAGGGCCCGAGCGAAGCGGTTCGGGTCGCTGCGCGCCGCCACCACCACCCTTGAGCCTGCCTCCCCGTCTCCGGCGACGCTCCTAGAGTAGGCCATGCCTCGGGATCGGGTAGCCGGCGAGCGCTTCGACGTCCTGGTGGCCGGTTCCGGGCCGGCCGGGAGCATCGCCGCCCTGGTCCTGGCCCGAGGGGGGGCACGGGTGGCCCTGGTGGACAAGACGGCTTTCCCCCGTGACAAGGCCTGCGGCGACCTCGTCGGGCCGCGTGGGGTACGGCTGCTGGCCGAGCTCGGCATCGAGGTGGCCGGAGCCGGCCGGGTGGGCGACATGGTGGTCGTCGGGCCCACCGGCCGCCGGGTGCGCCTGCCCTGCTACGAGGGGGACGGCTATCCGGGCTACGCGGTGGTCCTGCCTCGGGCCCGCCTCGACGCCTGCCTCCACGATGCCGCGGTGTCGGCCGGGGCCTCGCCGGCGGTGGCTCGCGTCGGCGACCCCCTCCTGGGCCGGGACGGGTCGATCGAGGGCTTCTCGGTATCGACCGGCGGGTCCGTGCGGGCCGACGCCGTCATCGGTGCGGACGGTGCCACCAGCCGGGTTGCCGCCGCCGCCGGGCTGGTGGACGGGCGCCACGTCCTGTGGGGCTTCGCCCTGCGAGCCTACGTGGAGGATCCTGTGAGCTCCCCGCACATCGTGCTGTGGGAGCAGGCCCGGTGGCGGGCCTTTCCCGGCTACGGCTGGCTGTTCCCCGGAGTCGAGGGCCAGGCCAACCTGGGGCTGGGGCTTGGCACCTTGGCCGACCGCGCCGCCGGCGCCGGGGCGGTACGGGCCTTCGACGCCTTCGCCGCCCACCTACGCCGCCTGGGAGTGCTCGGCCGGCCGGCCGGCACCTCGCCCCGTCTGGGGAGCTGGCTCAAGATGGGCATGGTGGGGACCACCCCCGCCCGGGGCCGGGTGCTGCTGGTGGGAGACGCCGCCGGGTTGGTGAACCCCCTCCAGGGCGAGGGCATCTCCCAGGCCATGGCCAGCGGGCGGGCCGCCGCCCAGGCGCTGCTGTCTGGCGTGGGGGACGCGCCCGACCGGTACCGCCGCTTCCTGGCCGCCACCTACGCGCCCTACCAGTCGGTGGCGACACCCGTCCACCGGGCGGTGGTTCCCCGCCCGGTGGCCGCTGCGGCCCTGAGCAGGTCCCTCACTGCCCCGGGCGTCGGGCGGCTCCTCGCCGGGGGCTGGTCGATCTTCTGGAACGACCTGCAGAGGGGGGCCCGGCCGGCCGGCCCCCGCCGGCTGGCCGCCCTGGCCTCCGGGCTGGGAGGTGCCGCCGCCGCCCTCGGAGGCACCCGACGGTGGTTCGAGCGGGAGCTGTACGGCCCGGCGGGGCCCGGGTCGGAGGAGATCAGGGCGGCCCCGGGCGGGTGATGGGGGCGAGGATCCCTCCGGTGGCAGCCGCCAGGCGCCCAGGGTCGGCCGCGAAATTCGCATGCGGCGTGCCGGCCGCCGCCCATACCAGCTCCACCCCGATGGCGGCGGAGGCCTCCGCCGCGGTACGCGTGCTGGCGGCGAGCTCCCTAGGCTCCACCTCGATGCCCAGGGCGCGCCCAGCCGCCACCACCCGTGACACGTTGGGATGCACGAGGCGGTGAGGCTACCCGGGCCGCCCGCCAGCCGTCTCTACCTGGTGCGCCACGGCCAGACGAGCTCCTCCGCCCGGCACTGCTACTCCGGGCGCCGGGACGTCCCTCTTACCGACCTGGGCCGCCAACAGGCACGCCAGGCCGGCGAGTCCCTACGCTTGGCGGGCGTGGATGCCGTCTACTCGAGCCCCCTCAGCCGGGCCGCCGACACCGCCCGGGTGATCGCCGCCGCCACCGGAGCGAGACTGAGCGTCGACCAGCGCCTCACCGAGGTGGACTACGGCCCGCTGGAGGGCATGGACCGCCAGGGGGCCAGGCAGCGCTTCGGGGCGGCCTTCGAGGCCTGGCGGGAGGAGCCCACGAGCTGCCCCATCCCCGGTGTGGAGCCCCTGGCGGCGGCACTGGAGCGGGCCACCGAGGTGACCGCCGAGGTGGTGGGCGCCGGCCGGTGCCCAGTGATCGTGGGCCACCAGGGGATCCTCCGCCTGGTGCTGGTGGCGTTGGGCCAGATGGGCCTCGACGACTACTTCAATGTTCGCTTCGGCGAAGCCCAGCCGCGAAAAATAGACTCCCCGCTGGTCGCCTCCTCCCCCCACTCCCGCCCCGCCGCCACGCGGTGACAGCCCCGGCGACCCGGTCGGGCATCGCTGACAGACACGCCGGCAAGGCACCTGTCGTGGTGGCCGGCGCGGTGCTGGCCGTCGGCGCAGTGGTGGCCGTCTGGACCCAGATGGGCCCTGGCGGGCGGTCGCTGATCGACCTGTCCGTCTACCGGGCCGGTGGGCGGGTCATCCTGCACGGCGCCTCCCTCTACGGGTCGTCGCTGCGCGCCCAGCTCGGGGTTCCCCTCCCGTTCACCTACCCGCCGGTGGCGGCGGTGCTCACCACCGTCCTGGCCCCGCTGCCCAACCTGGTCGGCGACTGGCTCTGGGAGCTCGGTGGGGTAGGCGTGGTGGCCGCCTGCGTGGCCGTCGCCTTCGGACCGCTGGCCGCTCCTCTCGGCCGCTGGCGGTGGCCGGGGCTGGCCGCCGTGGCCATTGCCTGCCTATGGCTCACCCCGGTGAAGGACCACCTCGGGTTCGGGCAGATCGACCTGTTCCTCGTCGGTCTGTGCCTGGCCGACTGCACCGCCCGCCGGCCTCGCTGGCCACGGGGGTGCCTGGTCGGGCTGGCCACCGCCGTCAAGCTGGTGCCTGGCGTGTTCATCGTCTACCTGGCTCTCACCCGCCGCACCCGGGCCGCCGGGGTGGGGGTGGCCACCCTGGCCGGGTTGTCGGCGCTGGGCTGGCTGGTCGACCCGGCCGACTCGAAGAGCTTCTGGCTCACCCGCATCTTCCAGCCCCAGCACACCGGCAACAACGCCTACTTCTCCAACCAGTCGATCAAGGGCATGCTGGCTCGCCTCGGCATCCACCATGCCCTGCTGTGGCTGGCCCTGGTGGCGGTGGTGGCCGTGGTGGGCCTGGTGCGGGCCCGCCGGGCCAGCCTGGGCGGCCAGGAGCTGGCCGGAGTGGTCCTGACCGGCCTGGTCGGGCTCCTGGCGTCGCCGGTGTCGTGGATCCACTCAGCGGTGTGGATGGTCCCCGCCCTGGGAGTGCTGGTGGGCAGGGGCAGGGACAGGCTGCGGGTGGCCGGGGCAGTGGCGCTGGCCGTCCTGTTGGCGGCCCGGCTCCCCTACGTCGGGGCGGCCATCCGCCACGGAGCCTGGTCGTGGGCCGGCCAGCTGCTGGAGGACTCCTATGGTCTGGCGTGCCTGTTGGTGGTCGTGGTCCTGCCGACCGGCCGGTCGGGCGAGGCTTGCGAGCAAAGAGGCCAGCGAATCCCTACGATGTGGCCGACAGCCGGGCCCCATCCACCAATCCCGGCGACCAAGGAGCATCAGCATGCGTTCCAGTCATCGAGGACGTTCGGCGATCCTGGTTCCCATAGCCAGCCTGGCGATCTTGGCGGCAGCCTGCGGCTCGAGCAAGACCGCGGCCAACGGCTCGAGTAGCAGTGGCGGGGGCTCGGGCGGCGGGCCCGTCAAGGTCGGCTTCTTCGGCGCCCTCACCGGCCCCAACGCCCAGCTGGGCATCAACATCCGGGACGGGGTCAAGCTGGCGGTCGACCAGTACACGGCCAAGGGCAAGGGGCCCAAGGTCGCCCTGGTCGACTACGACAGCCAGGGCGACCCGGCCCAGGCCCCCCAGCTGGCCCAGAGGGCCATCAGCGACCACACCGTGGCGGTGGTCGGCCCCGCCTTCTCGGGTGAGTCCAAGGCGGCCGACCCCATCTTCGAGCAGGCCGGCATCGTCAACGTGACCGCCTCGGCCACCAGCCCCGCCCTGGCCACCCACGGCTGGAAGTACTGGCACCGCATCGTGGGCAACGACAACTCGCAGGGCCCGGCCGCAGCTGACTTCATCGCCAAGAAGCTGGCGGCCAAGCGGGTGGCGGTGCTGGACGACAACAGCGAGTACGGCAAGGGCATCGCCGACATCGTCCGCTCCAAGCTGTCCGCCAGCGGGGTGGCCCTGGCAGCGGGCGGGTCCATCGACCCCAACGCCACCGACTACTCGACCACCGTCAACCCGATCAACGCCGCCAAGGTCGACGTGGTGTACTTCGGCGGCTACTACGCGGCCGCCGGCCGCCTGGTCAAGCAGATGCGAGACGCCGGGGTCAAGGCCACCTTCGTCTCCGACGACGGTACCAAGGACCCGAAGTTCGTCAGCGGGGCCGGGGCGGCCGACGCCGAGGGGTCCTACGTCACCTGCCCGTGCGGGGATGTCACCGGCACCGCTCAGGGCCAGTCCTTCGCCCGTGCCTACCAGGCGTCCTTCCACATGGCCCCGGGCACCTACTCGGCCGAGGGATACGACGCCGCCAACGTGGTCCTCACCGCCATCGGGACCGGCAACACCAGTGCCAAAGCCATCGACAACTACCTGGCCAACCACACCTTCGACGGCATCACCGCCACCATCAAGTTCGGCTCCAACGGCGACATCCAGGCCGGCAGGGTGTACGTCTACCAGGTCCAGCACGCCAACATCGTCTACCTCGGCGAGGTGAGCCAGTTGGTGGGCTGAGCCGGGCCAACCGGAGGCCGCCGCCGAGGAGCGACCGCTGCATCAGTTCGTGACACTGTTCTGGCCCTCGACGGTGGACGGGATCACCAACGGCGCCATCTACGCCCTGGTGGCGCTGGGCTACACCCTGGTCTACGGCGTCCTGCAGCTGATCAACTTCGCCCACTCCGAGGTGTTCATGGTGGGCACCTTCGCCAGCTTGTTCACCCTCCACGCCCTGGGGATCAGCGGGCCCCAGGGCGGGCTGGCCCTGGCCGGCGTGCTGGTCGTGTGCGGCCTGGCCGCCATGGCCGCCTCGGCCACCACCGCCTTGGTGCTGGAGCGGGTGGCCTACCGGCCGCTCCGCCGACGCACCACTTCCAGGCTGGCCGCCCTGATCACCGCCATCGGCGCCTCGTTCGCCCTCCAGGAGGCCTTCGCCCTGCGCTACGGGCGGGACATCCTCAGCTTTCCCCGGGTGCTGTCCAAGACCGTCCTGTTCCACATCGGCACCGGCGAGGTCCGCAGCGACAAGGTGCTGGTGGTGGTGGCCGCCGTGGTGATGATGTTCCTCCTGGACCGCTTCATGGCCGGCACCCGGCTGGGCCTGGGCATCCGGGCCACCGCCCAGGACCCCAAGACGGCGGTGCTGATGGGCGTGGACATCGACAGGGTGATCGTGGCCACCTTCCTCCTCGGCGGCCTGATGGCCGGGGTGGCAGCCGCCTTGTGGGGCACCTTCTACGAGGTGACGCAGTACAACATCGGCTTCGTGATCGGGGTCAAGGCCTTCACCGCCGCCGTCCTGGGCGGGATAGGCAACTTGCGGGGCGCCTTGCTGGGCGGCTTCGCCCTGGGACTGGTCGAGAGCTACGGGGCCAGCGTCTTCGGGGCCAAGTGGCTCGACGTGGTGGCCTTCGTGGTGCTGGTGGTGGTGCTGCTGGTCCGTCCCACCGGGCTGCTCGGCGAGCAGCTGGCCAAGGCGCGGGCTTGACCACCTCGCTTACCAGGGGGCGGGCCCGGGTGGCCCAGGCCCGGCTGCGCATGGCCAGGCACCGAGCCCTCCTGCCCGACTTGACGGGGCCGCTGTCGGCGGGTTGGGCCCGCCTGCCCCGGGGAGCCCGGTGGGCGGTGCGGGCAGGCGTGCTGGCCCTGGCCGTGGTGGCCCCCGCCAACCAGGTGGGCCAGATAATGGCCCCGGCCAGCGACTGGCCATCGATCCTCTTCTACCCCATCGGCGTCTACATCCTGCTGGCCGTGGGGCTCAACGTGGTGGTCGGCCAGGCTGGCCTGCTGGACCTGGGCTACGTGGCCTTCTTCGCCATCGGCAGCTACACCATGGCCCTGCTCGGCACCGAGGCCGGCCTGAGCTTCTGGATCATCCTGCCGCTGGGAATCCTGTGCTCGGCGGTGTCCGGGCTGGTCCTGGGGGCCCCGACCCTGCGCCTCCGGGGTGACTACCTGGCCATCGTCACCCTGGGCTTCGGCGAGATCATCCAGCGCTCGGCCAACAACGCCAGCTTCACCGGCGGTCCCCGGGGGATCTCCGGCATCCCCCATCCGCCCAGTGTGGACCATGTGGGCGCCCTCACCTACGGAGTGCTCGACCCCCGCCCCTACTACTACCTGGTGCTGGCCCTCATCGTGGTGGTCGTCGTGGTGTCCCGTCGCCTGGAGCGAAGCCGGGTGGGGCGCTCGTGGGCCGCCATCCGGGAGGACGAGGACGCAGCCGAGCTGATGGGGGTGCCGACCTTCCGCTTCAAGCTGTGGGCCTTCGTGATCGGGGCGTCCATCGCCGGGGCAGCCGGCGTGCTGTTCTCGGCCAAGACCATCGCCATCACACCCGACAACTTTCCGCTGCTGCTGTCCATCCTGGTCCTGGCGGCGGTGGTGCTCGGAGGGTCGGGCAACCTGGCGGGCGTGATCGTGGGCGGCTTCGTGGTCGCCTGGCTGCCCGAGCGATTTCGCGCCCTGGCCGACGAGCGGGTGCTGCTGTTCGGACTGGCGCTCATCGTCATGATGATCTTTCGGCCCGAGGGGCTGTTCCCGTCCCGGCGCCGGAGGGGTGCGCCGGCCTCCGGCACTGCTCCGGTGGCAGTGGTCGAGCAGGCGGCGGAACGGGTCGAGGCCCAGTGAGCGCGCTGCTGGAGCTGGCCGGGGTGACCGTGCGCTTCGGCGGGGTGGAGGCCATCTCCCGCCTCGACCTGCGAGTCGACGAGGGCCGCGTCTTCTCGCTGATCGGCCCCAACGGAGCCGGCAAGACCACCGTCTTCAACGTGGTGACCGGCGTCTACCAGCCGGTGGAGGGGTCCGTCAGCCTGGCCCAGCAGTCGCTGCTGGGACGCAAGCGGTACCGGATAACCCGTATGGGGGTGGCTCGCACCTTTCAGAACCTGCGCCTCTTCGCCCGGATGTCGGTCCTGGAGAACGTGATGGTGGGGGCCGACGCCCGCCATCGCACCAGCGTGCCCGGAGCCGTGCTGGGACTGCCCACCCACCGCTCGGAGGAGGCCGGCGGCCGCCGCCTGGCCGGCGAGCTCCTCGACCTGGTGGGCCTCTCCGAGCTGGCCGACGAGGCGGCCGGCAACCTGGCGTACGGGAACCAGCGCCGCCTGGAGATCGCCCGGGCGCTGGCCACCCAACCGCGCCTGCTGCTCCTGGACGAGCCGGCCGCCGGGATGAACCCCTCGGAGAAGCAGGCCCTCCAGGCCCTGGTCCGGTCCATCGGCGGGCGGGGGACCACCGTGGTGCTGATCGAGCACGACATGAGCGTGGTCATGGGGATCAGCGACCGGGTGGCCGTGCTCGACTTCGGTCGCAAGATCGCCGAGGGACCGCCGGAGGAGGTGCGGCGGGACCCGGCCGTCATCGCCGCCTACCTGGGAGCTCCCGCTGGTGCTGCTCGAGCTGAGTGACGTGCGCGTCCGCTACGGACAGGTGGAGGCCCTCAAGGGCATCTCCCTCACCGTGGACGAGGGGGAGGTGGTCGCCCTGATCGGCGCCAACGGGGCCGGCAAGACCACCACCTTGTTGACCATCTCCGGGCTGCTGCGGGCCACCGCCGGCTCCATCTCCTTCGATGGCCGCGACATCACCTACCTCCCTGGGCACCGCCGGGTCCTGCTGGGCGTGTCCCAGGCACCGGAGGGCAGGGGGATCTTCCCGGGAATGACGGTGGTGGAGAACCTCCAGATGGGCGCCTACGCCCGTCGGCCCAGGGAGGGGTTGACCGAGGACTTCGAGCGGGTGTACGCCCTGTTCCCGCGCCTGGCCGAGCGGCGCCGCCAGGCGGGAGGCACGCTGTCGGGAGGCGAGCAGCAGATGCTGGCCATCGGGCGGGCCCTGATGGCCCGCCCCCGCCTGCTGCTGCTGGACGAGCCCTCGATGGGCCTGGCCCCGGTCATCATGAACCAGATGTTCGAGATCGTGGCCCAGATCAACCAGCAGGGGACCACCATCCTCCTGGTGGAGCAGAACGCCAACCAGGCCCTGGCCCGAGCGCAGCGGGCCTACGTGCTGGAGACGGGCCGGATGGCCATGACCGGACCGGCCCAGACCCTCCTGGCCGACCAGTCGGTCAGGGCTGCCTACCTGGGCGGAGATGTCACCCCCCGCTGACCTCGGCGATGAGCTCTGCCCACCGGGGCCGGCGGACCGACCTAGCATGCGGGTCGCCGACATGACCGCAACCGCCCCCGACCGCCGCGCTGCGCCGGTTGCCCCAGGGGAGGCGCCGGCGCCCCATGGGCACGGGGAAGGGGCCGGCCGCCGGGGCGACCTGGTGTCGGTGGTGATGCCCGCCTACAACGAGGCCGACAACCTGGTGGAGGTGGTCCCCGAGCTGATCGACACTCTGGACGGGGCCGGGCTCACCTTCGAGGTGGTGGTGGTCGACGACGGCAGCACCGACGGCACCGCCGCGGTGCTGGCCGACCTGGAGGATGCCGAGCACCGGGTCCGCGGCGTCTACCTGAGGCGCAACCTGGGGAAGTCACCCGCCCTGGTGGCCGGGCTGGAGGAGGCCAGCGGCGACGTGGTCGTGCTGATGGACGCCGACGGGCAGGACGACCCCCGAGCCGTTCCCCGCCTGCTCGACGCTCTGGGCAGCGGGCTCGACCTGGTCACCGGCCGGCGGCTGGATCGTCAGGACCGCCTGGTCAAACGGTCGACCTCCAAGCTCTACAACGCGGTCACCGCCCGGGTCACCGGTGTGGACGGTAGGGACTTCAACAGCGGGCTCAAGGCCATGCGGGCGGAGGTGGTGCCGACCCTGGCCCTGCACGGGGAGCTGCACCGCTACATCCCGGTACTGGCCCGCTGGGCCGGCTACGAGGTGGGCGAGGTCGACGTTGCCCACCGGCCCCGGCGCTACGGCTCCTCCAAGTTCGGGGTGGCCCGCTTCTGGCGGGGGCTGCTCGACCTTATGACCGTGAAGTTCCTCGACACGTACACCTCCCGGCCGCTGCACCTGTTCGGAGGAACCGGCATCGTCCTCGGACTGGGGGGGATCGCTATCCTGGCCTGGCTGGTGGTGGACAAGCTGGCGGGCCACACCCTGGGAGACCGCCCCGCTCTGTTCGCCGGCATCCTGCTGGTGGTGGTGGCCGTCCAGCTGCTCTCCATCGGCCTGCTGGCCGAGTTGTTCGTCCATGCCCGCCAACCTCGGCCCGGGCCAGGGCCCAACCGGCGCCCACGCCCCCGATGAGGGCCACCCCGCAGCTCTCGTCTCCGAGGACCCCACCGGGCAACGGGGGCGTCATCGGTCTGGCCCCCGGCGCCCCGCTGGAGGCCGGCGGCCAGGACGCCCGCAAGTACCTGTCCCCCGGCCCGGTGGTGCGAGCGCTGATCGACCGCTGGCTCGGCCGCCTGCGGCTGCTCGTCGGTGACCCGGCCCTGGTGGTCGACATGGGCATCGGCGAGGGCCTGGCGGCGGCGCGGATCACGGCACCGGGGACAGCAGTGGTGGGGGTCGACTTCCGCCATGACAAGCTGGCGCTGGCCCGCCGGCGGCTGCCCTCGTCGATCCTGGTCCGAGCCGATGCCGGCATGCTGCCCCTGGCCGGTGGCTCGGTCCCGGTGGTGACCTGTGTCGAGGTCCTCGAGCACCTGGTCAGCCCGGACCTCGCCATCGCCGAGCTGAGCCGGGTCACGGCCGAGCGCTGCGTCGTCTCGGTGCCCTGGGAGCCCTTCTTCCGCCTCGGGAACCTGGCCAGGGGGAAGAACCTGGCCCGGTGGGGCAACGACTCCGAGCACGTGCAGCAGTACAGCCCAGCCCGGCTGGAGTCGGCCCTCGAGGCCTGGTTCAGGGAGGTGCAGGTTCGCCGCTGCTTCCCCTGGCTCGTAGCTGTTGGACGACGACCACGGCGAGGACCGCCAGCTCGGCGGCCGTGAAGGTGAGGCGCGACGCCACGGCTCCGGCGGCCAGGCGGCCCCGGGGGGCGCTGCCGGCCAGCAGAGCCAGGTAGGCCACCTCCCGGGCCCCGGCACCGCTGGGCGCCACGATGGTGACGAAGCCGGCGGCCCAGGCCAAGCACCCCGCTCCGGCCACCCGCCAGGGGTTGCCCAGCGGTCCTACTGCCGCCTGGGCCAGCACCACCGACGCCCCGTAGGCGACCCAGCTGCCCAGGTAGCAAGCCAGAGCGGCCCCCACCCGCCTGGAGCCCAGTGCGGGCGACCCCGTTCGCTCGACGCCTGGGGGGTCTGGGGCGGCCGGCGGGTCTGGGGCTGGGAGCCCGGGGCCGGCTGGGAGCCCGGGGCCGGCCGGGAGCCCGGGGCCGGCTGGGAGCCCGGGGCCGGCTGGGAGCCCGGGGCCGGCTGGTGGGGAGGGCCGCCGTCCTTGCCGGCGGCGGGCGAAGCTGGCCGATGGGCCACTGCCGGGGGCGAAGCGGACGACGGCCAGCGCCAGTGGCGGCCCCAGCAGGCCAAGTGCCCACCACGGCGACCCTCCGACGGCGAGGAGGGTCCCTCCCATGGCGACCGCGGCGGCCAGGGTCACGGCGGCCTCGGCCGCCACGGTGGCGGCCTGGTGAGCCCGGCGGCCGGGGACGGTGACGGCCCTGGAGGCGGGCGCCCAGACGGCTCCGGGCAGGTAGCGCAGGGCCTGGGTGCGCGACCAGGTGGCCAGCGCCCGGGCGGGGGACGCCGCGCCGGTGAGGGCCGCCCAGCCCCGGCCCAATCCCGACCAGGCCACCAACCCGGTGGCCAGGGAGGCGACCATCAACCCGGGACGGACGGTGGCCAGGTCGACGGCCCTCGCCCCCCGGTCGGCCACCCAGCCCACCACCGCCAGGGATGCCAGCATCCCCGCCATCCGGGCGGCGGCCAGCACCCGCTCAGGAAGCGCGTGGCGCCGGGCGACGAGGTGGCGAACCATGTCCATGGTTGCCGGCCAGCGTCCCACAGGCCGGCCCCCGGCAGCGGCTGCCACCCGCCCTGACCAGGCCATCGAGCCACATGGGGGGGCCGTGGTCCGGGCCACGCCCTGGCTGTGGGGAGCAGGCTCGGCGGTGCCCGTGACGCCCGCCCTGGCTGGCGGGTAGCTTGGAGTCCCGTGAGCGAGCCGATCAGCGTGGCGGCCCCATGAGCTTCGGCCCTGAGTCGGCCCGGGGCCCGGTTGCTGTCCGGCCGGCTGGAGAGATCGACTATCGGCTGGCCCGGGAGGCAGTGGTGAGAGAGTTCCGCCGGGGGCGGCTGGCTCGCCACGACGTCTGCGATGCGCATCCCGAGCTACTGAGGGCGGCTCGCAACGTCGGCCAGCCCTCCGGGCAGGAGTGCCCGATCTGCGAGCAGGCCGAGGCAGTGCTGGTCTCGTTCGCCTTCGGGGCCCGGCTCCCACCCGGCGGGCGCTGCCTGACCAGCCGGGCAGAGCTGGAGAAGCTGTCGCAGAGGGTGACCCCGGTGTCGTGCTACGTGGTCGAGGTCTGCCCCGGATGCTCGTGGAACCACCTGGCAAGGATGTTCCTCACCGGCGCTGGTCTCGGTAGCTGAGGCGGCGAGCGGTTGATCCCTGAGCTGAGGGCGCGCCCGGCAGACCAGCCCGACCGTGGGACCTATCCCGAGGAGGCGGAGATCGGGGATCGCACCCCTGCCCGCCGCGACTACCGGAGCGGTCCTGCCCGGTCTCGGGTGGCGCCGGGGCGCCCGGGCGGCCCCTCCGGACGTCCGGGCCGGCGACCCGCTCACGGCGCCCGTCCGGGGCGCCGACGTGCCCCCGGCGGACGACCCGCCCAGCAGACACCGCTCGGCAGGCGAGCGTCAGGGCGGACCCCGCCCGCCAGATCCCGGGCCGGCATCCGCCGGGTCCCCAGGCGCCCGGCCGGCAGGCGAAGCCCGGTCACGGTCGGCCTCCCAGGCGGCGCGCCTTCGGGCTGGACACCTGTCGATCCGATGACCGCTGCCCCGGATCCGGCTGCCCCCGTTTGGGCTGCTCCGGTTCCGCCTGCTCCGTTTTCTCCTGCCCCGGTTCCCTTCACGACGGCCCAGCCCGCCCCGGCCCAGCCTGAGCCGTTCCCGTCGGTCCCAGCCCCACCGGCTCCGTCCCGGTCCCGCCCCCGGACGCCCGCCCGGGGGCGACCGGCCAAGCCGCGCAGCCGGGCCTGGCGTTACCGGCGGCTGTTGTTCCTGGTCGGCCTGATCGGCATATCGGGCCTGGCCGGAGCCGCCTACATCCTGGTCCATGTGCCCTTCCCGCAGGCCAAGGTCCCCGGCCAGCCCACCTTGCTCACCTATGCCGACGGCAAGTCGCTGGCCACCTTCAACGGTGGTACGAACCGGGAGCCGGTGCCCTTGTCCCAGGTGCCCAAGGTCCTGGTGAACGCGGTGCTGGCCACCGAGGACCATGCCTATTTCCAGCACGGGGCGGTCGACCCGATAGGGATCGCCCGAGCTGCCTGGGCCGATCTGCGGGGTCGCCCGGTGGAGGGGGGCTCGACCATCACCCAGCAGTACGTGAAGCAGACCTACGTGGGCGACGAGCGCAGCTTGCTTCGCAAGGCCAAGGAGGCAGTGCTGTCGCTCAAGATCCAGCACCAGCTGACCAAGTCCCAGATCCTCGGGCGCTACCTCAACGTCATCTATTTCGGACGGGGGGCCTACGGGGTGCAGGCTGCCGCCCAGGCCTACTTCGGGGAGGACGTGGGCCAGGTGCGACTGGACCAGGCAGCCTACCTGGCGGCCCTCATCCGCTCGCCTGAGACGGCCGATGCCTACCGGGACCCGGCCACCGCCAGCCAGCGCAGGGATCTCACCCTGGACTCCATGGCCCGGTACCACTTCATCACCCAAGCCCAGGCGGACCAGGCCAAGTCGGTGCCGATGACCGGCACTGCCGGCGACGTGATCCCCGATACGACGCGGGTGCGGGTGACCGCCGTTCCCGGGACAGAGTATTTCGTCCAGTACGTGCGCCAGCAGCTCATCGCCCGTTACGGGGAGCCCGAGGTCGACGGAGGA
Organism: Acidimicrobiales bacterium; assembly: GCA_039583615.1. Lineage (GTDB taxonomy): Bacteria > Actinomycetota > Acidimicrobiia > Acidimicrobiales > QHCF01 > QHCF01. The sequence continues at coordinate 13,317 of JAVKSQ010000001.1, read as the reverse complement.
GGTCTGCGGGTGCAGACCAGCCTCGACCCCACCACCCAGGACCAGGCGTACCACGCTGTGTACGGGTTCCTGAGCCCCGGCGAGCCGGCCGGGGCGCTGGTGGCGGTGGACGACCAGGGCCGGGTGCGGGCCATGGTGGGGGGCCGAAGCTACGCCGACTCCAACGTCAACCTGGCGGTGGGGACGGCCGGCGGGGGCTCAGGCCGCCAGCCCGGCTCGACCTTCAAGGCCTTCCTCCTGGCGGCGGCGGTGAAGCAGGGCTACAGCGTCGAGTCGGCCCTACCCGCTCCCCCCCAGATCGTGATCCCGGTGCCGGGCACGCCCGGGTACCCGGTGACCAACTTCGAGAGCGAGTCGTTCGCCAACCCGATCGACCTGGTGACCGCCACCAGGGATTCGGTGAACACCGTGTACGCCCAGTTGGAGGCCGACCTGGGCGCCGGCAAGCTGGTGGACATGGCCCACCAGCTCGGGATCACCGCGCCGCTCCAGGCTGTGCCCTCACTGGTGCTGGGCACAGACGATGTCTCGGTGCTGGACATGGCCGCCGCCTACTCCACGTTCGCCAACGAGGGGGTGCGGATCTCGCCGCGCGTGGTGACCCAGGTGACCACCGCCGATGGTCGAGTCCTCCAGCCCGACCAGGCCCAGCGGACACGAGTCCTCACGCCTGAGCAGGCGGCAGTGGTGAACTACTGCCTGCAACAGGTGGTCAAGGACGGCACCGGTACGGGCGCCCAGATCGGCCGGCCGCTGGCCGGCAAGACCGGTACCACCGAGCACTACAGCGACGCCTGGTTCGTGGGCTATACCCCCCATCTCACCACCGCGGTGTGGATGGGGTACCCGGATAGGGAGAGCCACTACATGACCGACGTGCGGGGCCAGCAGGTGACGGGAGGGAGCCTTCCAGCCGACATCTTCCGACGGTTCATGTCGGTGGCCACCGATGGCCAGCCGGTCACCGACTTCCCGGCCCCCTCCACCCTTGGAGGCAAGGCGGTAGCCGGGCTGCTGATCCCCTACTTTCCGCCGACCACCGCCCCTCCCCAGTCCTCACTGCCCGCCTCGTCGGGTACCACCGTCCCCTACCGTGCCGCCACCACCACCACCGGGCCAGGCGGTGGGGCCACCAGGAGCAGCGTGGTGCCGTCCACCACCGCCCCCCCAAGGACCACGGTGGCGACCACCGCCCCGACCACGACGGCTGCTCCCACCACCGCGCCGTCCGTCACCACGTCGAGCACCGCCCCTCCATAGGTCGGTGTACCTGGCGGTGGCTGGCCCGCTCGACCACGGCGGCCGCCGGGCCTGGCTCAGCGTCCGGCCGGCTACACTGGGCGGGCCGCCGGCAGCCGTCATGGCGCTGGACGGGAAGGAGCCAGCCGTGCCTGACCAGGTGACCGTCCCCGCCGTGGGGACCCGCAAGCGCAGCCAGGGGGCGCAGCCGCTGGTGATGGTGACGGCCTACGACACGCCCTCGGCCCAGATCGTGGACCGGGCCGGCGTCGACATCGTCCTGGTGGGGGATTCTCTCGCCATGGTGGTGCTGGGCCACGACGACACCCTCGGCATCGACACCGCCGTCATGGCCCACCATGTCGGGGCGGTGGCGAGGGCCCGGACCAGGGCGTTGGTGGTGGCCGACCTTCCCTGGATGAGCTACCACGTCACCACTGAGGACGGGGTACGCAATGCGGCCACCTTGGTGAGAGCGGGGGCTCGAGCGGTCAAGCTCGAGGGCGGCCGGCGACGCGTCCCGGTGGTGGAGGCCATCGTGGCAGCAGAGATCCCGGTCATGGGCCATATCGGCCTCACACCCCAGTCGTTGCACGTCATGGGCGGCTTCAAGGTCCAAGGTCGCGGACCCGACGCGGTCGACGCCCTGGTGGCCGACGCCCGGGCACTGGCTGGCGCCGGGTGCTTTTCCCTGGTCCTGGAAGGGGTCCCCGACGTGGTGGCACGAGCGGTCACCGAGGCCATCCCGGTCCCCACCATCGGGATCGGGGCCGGCCCGTGGTGCGATGGCCAGGTGCTCGTTCTCCATGACCTGCTGGGACTCGAAGGTCGACCGCCGGCGAGGTTCGTTCGCCGGTACGCCAGCCTGGGGGCGGACGCCACGGCCGCCGTCGCGGCCTTCGCGTCCGACGTGCGCCAGGGCGCGTACCCCTCTACCGACGAGAGCTACCACGCCACCGAGCAGGTCGTGCTGGCGCCCCCCGCGCCATAGCGGCCGGTGGCTTCCCAGTAGCGTCCGCCACCCGCCGGCCGGCTCGGTGTTACAAGGCAGCTCCATACTCCTGACGGATGCAACCAGCGCCAACCGCTATCGCAGGGATCGAGTACGCTGATCAGGTCCCAACCACCCCTGCCCCGGCTGGGCCGGGGCCCCGGTGCAGGGCGCCGGGCCCACAGGGAGGTGAGCCGCTCATGCGGCCCTACGAGATCATGATCATCCTCGATGCCGGCCTGGAGGAAGAGTCTGTTCGGGCAGTCATCGACCGGGCTACCGAGCTGGTCCGGTCCGGAGGGGGCAACCCCGGGCCGGTCAACCGGTGGGGCAGGCGACGCTTTGCCTATGAGCTGGACCACCGCTGGGAGGGCGAGTACGTCCTGCTGGAGGCAACGGCCCAGCCCGCCACCATGGCCGATCTCGACCGGATGCTCTCCCTCGCCGACGAAGTGCTTCGCCACAAGGTCCTCCGGCTCCCCGCCGATGCGGGCGCGGTGTCAACGCCACGCCCCTCGGACGGTGCCGGTGCCCGAGGCGGGCCAATCCACTAACGGAGCTGAGAACATGTCAAACGGGAACACCATCACGTTGGTCGGCAACATCACGCGGGATCCTGAGCTGCGCTTCACTCCCGCCGGGCAGCCGATTGCCAACCTGGGACTGGCGGTCAATCGCCGCTGGCAGAACCGCCAGACCCAGGAATGGGAGGAGGCCACCTCCTTCTTCGACGTCGTTTGCTGGCGCGACATGGCCGAGAATGCCTGCGAGAGCCTGGCCAAGGGCTCGCGGATCATCGTCACCGGCCGTCTCGACCAGCGGTCGTGGGAGAACCAGGACGGCGAGCGGCGTTCAAAGGTCGAGGTGGTGGCCGACGAGATCGGCCCGAGCCTGCGCTGGGCGACCTGCACGGTGACCAAGAACGAGCGCCGATCGGGAGAGGGGCCGCCGGGTGGCGGCCCGGCTCCTCGCCCGGCCCCCACCGGAGCGAGCGTGGCCGGGGGATCCGAGTACGGCCATGACGATGACCCGTTCTGACGAGGATGAGATGAGGACCAGATGAGGGTGGTCCTCCGGGCCGACTTGCCCAGCGTGGGCAAGCGGGGGGACATCGTCGAGGTGGCCGACGGCTTCGCTCGCAACTACCTGGTCCCCAAGGGAGCCGCCATGGCGGCCACCCCCGGGGTGGTGGCTCAGGCCGCGGCCATGCGCCGATCCCGGGACACCCGCGATGCCCGTGACCGGGAGGGCGCCGAGGCGGTGGCCCGGCAGCTGGTGCCGGTCCTGGTCCGGGTCCAGGCCCGCGCCGGCCCCGATGGCAGGTTGTTCGGCTCGGTGACTGCTGGTGACGTGGTCCAGGCGGTGGGCGACCAGGTGGGGATCGAGCTGGACCGGCGACGGCTGGACCTGGAAGAGCCCATCAAGGCCCTCGGTGTCCACGAGATCCCGGTCAAGCTGCACTCGGAGGTCGAGTTCCGGATCACGGTGGAGGTCGTCCCGGCCTAGTCTCGCCATCCGGGCCGGCCCCAGTGCATCGTCGCAACCCGGCAGTACTGTCGAGCGTATGTTCGCTACGGTGCCATCTGGTGGGGCCGGCCATCGGGCGGTCCTCGGGGTCCACCGTCCCCCGAGTGGGTGCCCTCGGGGGTCCCCCGGCGACCAGAGACCCGCCAGTGGGTCTTTTCCACCGGAAATCCCCAGCGCAGGAGAGAGATCAACAAGGTCTCGGGCGAGATCAACAGGGTCGTCCTCTGGCACCTCACAGGGGCCAGCGGCCAGGGTGGGCTGACATGGCTCAGTCGATCGAGGACGCTCGCCGCCGGACCCGGCCCGAGCGGGCGGGCCGGGTCCCCCCCCACAACCTGGAGGCCGAGGAGTCCCTCCTCGGCGCCATGATCCTGTCCCGGGACGCCATTGCCGTGGCGGTGGAGACCTGTACGGCCGAGGACTTCTACAAGCCGGCCCACGGCCATGTCTTCGACGCCATCACCTCCCTCTACGCCCAAGGGGAGCCAGCCGACCCGGTGACGGTCGCCGACGAGCTGCGCCGAGCCGGCCTGCTGGAGGCCATCGGTGGGCCGGCCACCCTCATATCCCTGCAGGCGAGCACCCCGGCCATCTCCAGCGCCACCCGCTATGCGGCCATCGTCGAAGAGCATGCCCTGCTGCGACGCATGATCGGGGTGGCGTCGGAGATCGCCGAGCTCGGCTACCAGGTGCCCGAGGACGTGACTGCTGCCCTGGACAGCGCCGAGGCGATGATCTTCGAGGTCGCCCAACGCCGGGTGGTGGACACCATGTCGCCGGTCCGGGACCTGCTGGCCCAAGCCCTCGACCGCCTCGAGGCGCTCTACGACCGGGGTGATGCAATCACGGGCGTGCCCACCGGCTATCACGACCTGGACCAGAAGCTGGCCGGCCTTCAGCCGTCCAACCTGGTCATCGTGGGGGCCAGGCCGTCGATGGGCAAGACCGCCTTCGCCCTGGGGCTGGCGGCCCACGCTGCCATGGAGCGGCACATCCCAGTGCTGTTCTTCTCGTTGGAGATGAGCCACCTCGAGATCACCCAGCGCCTGCTGTGCGCCGAGGCCCGAGTGGAGTCCAGCCGCATGCGCAACGGCAGCCTGCGAGAGACCGACTGGCCCAAGATCGGCCATGCCATCGGCAGGCTGGGGGAAGCCCCCATGTTCATCGACGACAACCCCAACCTCACGGTGATGGACATTCGGGCCAAGTCCCGTCGGCTCAAGAGCCGGGGCGGATTGGGGCTCGTGGTGGTCGACTACCTCCAGCTCATGTCGGGCCGGACCAGGGCCGAGAACCGCCAGGTGGAGGTGTCCGACATCAGCCGTGGCCTCAAGATCCTGGCTCGTGAGCTCGACGTGCCGGTGGTAGCCCTCTCCCAGCTGTCCCGCAACCTGGAGATGCGAGCCGACAAGCGCCCGGTGCTGGCCGACCTGCGTGAGTCAGGCTGCATGACCGCCTCCACCCGCCTCCAGCGGGCCGACAATGGCCAGGAGACCACCCTCGGCCAGTTGGTGCTCAGCCAGGAACAGCCGCTGGTGTGGGCGGTCGATGATGCCCTCCGCCTGGTGCCCAGGAGGCTGGTCAAGGCGTTCCCCACCGGCATCAAGCCGGTGTACCGCCTCCGCCTGGTCTCCGGGCAGGAGTTGGAGGTCACTGCCAACCATCGCTTCAGGACGACCGACGGGTGGCTCCGTCTCGATCAGCTGGCGCCCGGCCAGTCCCTGGCCGTCCCCCGACTCCTGCCTTCACCCTTGCGCCCCGGCCACTGGGCGGACCAGGAGATCGTCCTGCTCGCCCACCTATTGGGCGGCGGCTCGATCGGGCCCCATGCAGTCAGCTGCGCGGCGGCGGGGGCCGACAAGGCAGCGGTGGAGGACGCCGCCGGGCGGCTGTTCGGCATCGCGGTGGAGGCCACCCGGCGGTGCGGCGACTGGCAGCTGCGGCTGCCATCGCCTTACCGCCTGGCCCCCGGTCGCCACCATCCGGTCCGCAACTGGCTCGAGCCCTACGGGCTGTGGGGAGCCGAACGCCAGGGCCGGTTCATCCCCGAGGAGGTCCTCGGGCTGAGCGTTGCGCAGGTTGGCTTGTTCCTCCGCCATCTCTGGAGCAGCGACGGGTCGATAACCGCCACCAGCGAGGGTCGGCAACCGGCCGCTGGCGCCCGTTATCCGACGAGGAGCCGGGCCCTGGCCGAGGGCGTGCGGCGAGCCCTGCTGCGCCTGGGCATCGTTTCTCGGGTCTCGCCGGTCAAGGCTGGCTGTGCTCTGCACTGGACCGTCCTGGTCGACGACGGGCAGGCGATGACCAGTTTCCTCGCCGCGGTCGGTGCTGGTGAGGACGACGCCTGCCGCCAGCCTCAGCTGCCGGCGTCAGGCGGCCAAGGGGGGCCCACGGACGTCTCCTGGGAGCAGGTTGCCGAGATAGCTGGCATCGGCCTGCGGCCCACCTTCGACGCCACGGTGGAGGAGGCTCACAACTTCCTGGCCAACGGCGTCATCGCCCACAACTCGCTCGAGCAGGACGCCGACGTGGTCATGTTCATCTACCGGGACGAGATCTACAACAGCGAGTCGACCGACCGCGGCACCGCCGAGATCATCGTCTCCAAGCACCGCAACGGGCCCACGGGCGTCACCCAGCTGGCCTTCCTCGACCACTACACCCGCTTTGCCAACATGGCGCGGATCTGAGGAGGTCGCAGGCGCTGACAGTCGCTCTCATCGAAGACGTCGAAGGATCTCGGCTTCTTCGTCGGTGCGCACCTTGGAGAACTCAGGGCCGATCGGACAGTGATATTTCGACGGCGGCGGCGCCGGAGTGGGCGCCACCGGAGACAGGACCAGTTGAGCGATGCGCTCACCGGGCGTCAACAGCAGGGGGACCGTTCCGAGGTTGACCAGCTCCAGAGTAAGGCAGCCGTGGAAGTGAGGGTGAACCTGGACTGCTGTTGCCGATAGCAGGCCCAGTCGTCCATACGAGGATCGGGACATTACCTGGGCGCTCAGGTCGGACGGCAGAACCAGGTACTCGAGTGTCGCGGCCAGCACCAGCTCGGCGGGATGGAGGACAAAGCTGTCGCCCCAGGCAAGTTGCATACTACGTTGGACTTGGCGTGGATCCTGATCCGCTTCCAAGGGATCGAAGGAAGGAGTCCGGCTTCTCACGAACACAATGAACGTGTTGCCAAGGCGCAAGTCGAGGCTTGCGCCAGTGGTGAAATCAGGTAGGAGGGGAGTGACGACCAGTCTCTCGTCGCCATGAGCAAACACTCGCAGGCTGACCTCCTCGGCCGATAGCGTGGCCCGCTCCGAGGCGGCCTTGCCAACCGAGGGCGGCGGAACCGGCAAGGACCCGCCGGCTGCGCTCCACTGGCGTAGGAACTCCAGATTGTCGAGAGCCTTCTTCGCCAGGGCCTGAACCGGCGTCTCGAACCCCTCGACCCTGCCAACCCATTCGGCAACGACCACGTCTTGGTCGTCCACACCGTGGCGAGTGCCTCCCTGGACGACAGTTGCGTCGGGGGGGACGCCAGAGCGCAGCGCCTCGGCAACTTCGAGAACGATCGGTGAGCGGGCATTGGTGTCGTAGTCGCGCCCGGGCCAGATGTTCGCCGCCTCTCGTAGGTCCGACTGGCGCGCCAGCAAGGTGTCGGTGAGGAACTGAGCCCATTCTTCGGCATATCTGATCGGCTCGTCCGACAGAGCGCGCCACGGCGCCACAACCGCGTTCACGCGGGCGTCAGCGAGCGTGCCGAGCCAGCGGACGATCAAGCGAGTCCGGAGTCGGCCAGGCGGATGGCTGTCCGAGAGGTGGTCAGTGGCCGCGATCACTTCCAAGTACTCACCCAGCGCGGCTACCGCACCAGCCCCGAAGGTTCGCACGGCGAACGCGTCACAGATGAGCTCCTCAGCCCAGCTCTCACCGATCTCGTACAATCGAAGGGCTCCGGCGGGGCCGGACGTTCCCGAGCCAGGTGGGATGGCTGCTGCCCTTGCGAAGTCGAACGACGCCTGGAGATTGAAGCGGGTCAGCGCGTCGTGGACCCGAATCGCGATGTGCGCCAGTTCATGGCCGAGCAGGATCGGATGCCACAACGCCGAGGTTCCCTCGAACCGAGGCGCTCTCATGAGGGCGAAGGACGACGAGAGCTCGGGGGGCAGCCGAGGACACAACGGACCGAGCTTGCGAAACAAGACGTCCTCGATGTCGTCTGCCACGGTGGTGAAGCTGTCGGCCGGACCGGTGGCGATCACTGCCCTGCGTTCTCCGAGGCCCATAGCCGCGCACGCCCGCTGGACTGCATCCAGCAAGTAGAGCGGAACCGTCGGTGCCCCCGTGTGGCCCAACCACTCGTCGACGAACGTTGCCACATCGGTCACGTGCCGGAGCAAGGGTCGGAGCAGCTGTATGCGCGACTGAGCGGCCGGGTTGCGGTCCCACTCCTGGTCGACGACGGTCGACAGGGCCTTTGGAAAGAAGGCGAACAAGTCCAGAACACGCGCCAGAGCGAGCCCTTCACCGGGCAGCGTTCCCCGCAGATCGGCTATGCGCGCAGCCAGCGCCTGCCGGCGTTGCTCGATGGCACGCCGCAGTTCGTCAGCGAGAGCATCCATGGTCCTCAGACGAGAGACCCGCCGCCCTCGCCCACGGTGCCGGCTTGGCGGGTCGCGACGTCCGCCAGCAAAGAGAAGACCGGCAGAAGCCTTCCGGCGGCATCGACGTCTATATGGTTGATCAGTTCGTTGAGATCATTGGCCATGTCCCGGACAAACTGGGGGAGGTCCGCGGTGGCGACCGCAGGGGCAGCCAGCTCGACCGTCAGGGCCATAGCCCCGAAGCCGAAGCTCGTTCGCTCGCGCTTCAGCTCGCCTCCCGCCGCCAGGAACTCGACGGCGTCGGCGGTGTTCTCCAGCATCTCGACGGCGGACCGCAGGACGGCGCGGTCGACGTCGTCTACAGCTAGACCGTCAAGAAGGCGTCGGAGCACGGCTGCCGTTCGCGCCCCGAGAAGCCCGATCTCGAGCCGCTGAGCAGCCGGACCAAGGAGCGCCTCTCGGAACTCCGGCACTGCCGCTACCGCTGCCATCGCCTGCCTCCTGGGCTCACCCCGATCCGACCCCATGCTGGTGAACAACATCATTGTAACCAGAGTGGGGTGGCCCCATCCACCTCGATCCGACGAGGTTCGGCACATCCCGCCCACCGTCGGCGCGAGCGCCCATCTCGGCGGCGGCGCTAGCGAGCGCGGTGGCCTTCGGCCACGTCATTCCCCGCGTGGCTGAATCGGAGGGTGTCCCCCCTACCTCGACTTGCCCGCTTCTAAGCTAAGTTCACAGACAGGTCAAGTTTCACGCGGCGAGTAGCTGATGGTCGATGTAGTCGTCGAGGGTGTGATCGAGGTGGCGCCAGGCGGTGGCGAGCGGGCTTCGTCGGGCGATGTCGTCGGGTAGGGCTGGGTCGAGTTGCACCAGGCCGGGGGCGAGGACGCGGCCGTGAGTCTTGGTGAACAGCACGGCCACCCGGCGGCCGAGTGGGGTTAGCTGGTAGCGGTGGGTGTGGGTGTGGGGGATGCGGGCGATGATGCCTTTGCGTCGCAGCCGGCGCAGGTCGTAGGTGGCCTGGCGGGAGCTGTAGGGCTGATCGATGATGGAGCCGACCAGACGGGTGAGCGTCGGGTTGTCGAACCCGGCGATGAGGTGGGCGAAGCCCACGATGGCCGAGAACAGGGCCATCACTCTGCGGTCCCCGAACTTGAGTCCGGGGGCGTGCAGCCCATCAGGATCGTCTGACGGGCAGGTCACCGCTTCGAAGGTGACCACATCGGGTGCGGGGGTGGCGTCGGAGGCTTGGGCGTCGCACAGCCGGCGGTTGGCCGCCTGTCCGACGGCGACGAGGGCATGCCAGTTGCCGGCGTTGACTCGTCGCCCGATGCCAAAGTCGCGAGTGTTGGAGATCACCGTCTCGGTGCGCAGCGCGCGGTGCTCCTTGAAGTACTGCTTCATGCGCGCCGAGCGGTAGTAGCAGCACACCTGGGGGTCGACGCCTCGGGTGATGACCTTGGTGCGAAAGCTTCCTGGGGTCTGCTTGGTGATCCTCCGGTCGAAGATGATCGCCACCTGGTCGGGGCGACCCACGTCGAGGTGGTCGCGGATGACCCCCTCGAAGAACGCTCGGCCGGCTTGGGGCCGGTCGAACACGGCGGTAGAGGACACCTCGAACTGGCGGAAGGCCAGCTCGTAGCCGTAGCCAGCCCGGCGGTCGGCGTCGGTGAACGGCGAGGGCAATACCCTGATCCAGCGCCAGAAGAACGAGCGGACAGCACCGGGACCCAGTCGGTCGCAGACGCGACGCAGCCGCCGGGGGTCCTCACAGGACCTGAACCCGTTATCGAGGGCCTGGTAGCCGATGCCTGCCTTGTCCAACTGGGCCTTGGCCCACTCGTGACCGTTGAGGTAGATCCAGATGGGATAGGGGGCATAGGCGTTGGTCTTGATGAACGCCGGCCCCCAGTCGGGGTCCCACAAGTAAAAGTAGAAGTGGTTCACGAACGCCATCTGGCGTCCCCACTCCATGTGGGGGTGAGGGGCCTTCTCTTGGCCCTTGGTCGGCCACGACCGCCACACCGACGCCTTCTCCTGGGCGATCCCGACCAACACCAGCCTGCCCTCCCCTCCCTGAGCCGCAGCGGCGTCGATCAAAGGACGGGCGACCTCCTCCTTGCTCTCCCCCTTCTTGAAGTACACCACCGGCACGTCGTGGTCGGCGGCGAAACGATGCACGTCTTTCACGTAGGTGTCGCCGATCTTGCCGAACGCCGCCGACGACGGGATCGGGAACCGCCGCTGTCGAGGCTGGCATCGTGATCGACCTCGGCGAGGGTCGGTTCAGTTTCGGCCACGATTTGGTGGCCGCCGCCCTCTACAACGACGTCGCCCCGGCCCAGCGTCAGCTGCTCCCCGCCCGAGCCTTCAGCTATTTGGCCGGCCGCGGCGATCTTGGCCTCGCGGCACCCCATGCCCTGGTCAACGACTTGATCGACAACGACCAGGCCGTCGCCGTATTGGTCGAGGCGGGCAGCCGAGCTATCGCCGACGGTGATCTCGGCGAGGGCACCGATCGGCGCTCGGCGGTACCTCGCTGCTGAGCTGACCGAGACCGTCCTGCCCGCCGGCGTGATCGACTTTGATCTTCGAGGTTCGTCCTGGCCGAAACCGTTTGGGTCTGCATCCGCTGTCGTCGGCCGAAGCCTTGAGGGAACCTGCGCCTGGCCACCTCCGCCACCGGCATGGCCGACCTGTTGGTGGTCCCTTGCCCGCCCCTGGTGGCCGACGTGGTCCGGCTGTGGCCCACCCTGGAGCTGGCCACCGACGCCGGCACCCGGGCCGTCGTGGTCCTCAACCGGGTCCGCACCCGGACCCGTTCCCTGACCGAGGCCCGGGAGGTCCTGGCGGACGCCGGCGTGGTCCCGGATCTTCTCCCTGGGATGGGGCAAGCCTGCTGTCAGCGGAGGTGGGGGTCGCCGTAGCACGGGAGTGGCTGACATCACCAGGACATCCGACTGCGATCTCACTGCCATCCTCGGGGCGGACGGCCCGCCTCGCGGACGGCGGACCGGCGGCATGGCCCCCACGTGGTGGGCGGCCCTCCCCCAGCTTCCCCCTCGGGCCGGCGCCCGGCGCCATCGCCCCCTCCCGCCCCCAGGCCCCCCGATGAGGCCTCACCACCACCGCAGCCCCCCCAGCAGCAACCGACTCCCCCGAGGAGGTCGAGCTGCGCGCCTGCGACCGTCTGCCTAGGCGCTGAACCTCGCGTTGGGTATGGTCGTAGCATAGGCGGGATTGTGAGGCTGGTGAGCGAGGAGGACACGGGTGTCTGATCGTCAGAGGGGCGAAGTCTTTGTTCCTTCGGATGAGGACGTGGAGCGTGTCTTCCGTATCAGAGGTGAGCAGACGTCGAAGTTGTTGTCGTTGCCGAATGTGGAGTCGGTTGCCGTCGGGCTGCGACACCGCGAAGGGCGTCTGCTTGACGAGTTATGTGTTGTGGTGTTCGTCGGTGAGAAGGTGCCGGCTTCCGACCTGAGCGGTCAGGATGTGGTGCCCGAACGGCTCGTCGGTGACGATGGGTCGTCGGTCGCCGTTGATGTCGTTCAGTCAGTCCTTTTCGACCCGCTGTCGGCCGAGCCGGAGCGCTATCGGCCGCTGATGGCTGGTTGCAGTATCGGCAGGGACGATGACCCTGCGGGTGTCACGTCGATTGGCAGCGCAGGGGGTTTCGTGGTCGATGTCACCGACGGGTCTGTCGTATTGCTCACTTGTAACCACGTGGTGACCCTCAGCGACGATTATTGGACCTTGCCGACATGCGAGATCATCCAACCGTCCTCGTATCTCGGTGGGAAGGCAACGGACGGGATCGGGAAGGTCAAGAGGTTGTTGCCGTTGAGGGTGTCTTCGACACCGGTCGACGTACCGCTCAACCGGGCTGATGCTGCCATCGTCCGCTTGTCGAGTCCAGCCGATTTCAGTCCTGCCCATAGGGGAGGCGGCGGCGAGTACGTGTACAAGATGCGGTCACCCAGGATCGGAGAACTGGTCAACATGTATGGCGCGAGTACCAGGGAGTGGCGGACCGGGCGAGTTGCCACTGTGGATCATGAAGCCAAGATGCAATACGGCACGGACGACAAGCCGTTGTATGCCCGTGTCGGGCCATGCTGCACGGTCGACCCTTACATAACAACCCGCCCGTTCGGTCAGGGCGGCGACTCGGGATCGATCGTTTGTGTGCCCGGCCCGATCGAAGAGGAGCAGGCCGTCGTCGGCTTGTTCATTGGGGGAAAGGCCGAAGGTGGTGTCGGCATCATCACCGACATCACTACCGTTGCTGCCGAGCTGAACCTGGCACCGTTGTCTATGATGCCGGATACCAGACTTTGGTACCGGCTCAAGGGAAGGAACCAGTTCTCCGACCCGTGGCGGTACATCGGTGCCGACAGCGCCCTGTGGTTGCGGGCCGACGGCCGTGGGCCCTCCGACGGCATGGAATTCTGCTTCCTTCCCTACGGCGAAGGCAGCAAGTACGTCATCGTGTCCAACGACATTCCTAACGTGTGGACCGTCGAGAAGGACGCCTTCGGCGTCAAGGCCTGGGGCAGGTTAGGCATTCGATCTTCCTCCGGTCCTGACCGGTCAACATTCCGGTTGCAGTCGGAGCTACTCGACGGACGACATCACGTCCGCATCTACGAGCCGACAACAGGCTACGTAGAGATGATGGGTGTCGAACCGGGCCGCGGCATCATTCGATGGTCCACGGCAGACGATGCGTCGCAGCACTTCACATTCGAGCCATCAAGGTCTGTTACGCATGAAGAGCGCCGAGAGCTGGATAAGATCCTGACTTGAAGCCCCGAAGTTGTAGCAAGTGTTGAACGACACGCAGATCGAGCACGCATGGCTTCTCCAGCGACATTGACGGACAGGACGAGCCTGTTGCACGAACTCCGGAGCGATCTGCAAAGGCCCTGGTAGAGCGCGCGTGAGATCCACCACCTGACCAGG